>JASBUG010000006.1 GCA_030148025.1 Flavobacteriaceae bacterium
TCCATGATCTGCTTTTTTAACTAAAATGAAGTCTCCTTTTCCTCCATTATTATTCACTATCTCAGCTATTTTTTGCGCACCTTTTGGGTTAATTGCCTGTATGTCGAACTCTCCATGCATTGCCAAAACATTTGTTTTGACTTTTGTCCATGCTTCAGGAATATTAATATCAACTAAACTTTGCCAAAACTTAAAATGACGCCCTAGATATTGATTGTTTTTAAAATCACCTTGATTAAAAAAATTTGTATAAGCCTTATTTTTAAGCATCTCTTCACCTGAAAGTTTTTTAATTAAAAAATCATCATTAAACTTTAAGTTGACTTTATTGTTTTCTTTTATTTGTGCATCAGACACTCCAAAATACTTAGGTTGAATGGTATATAAATCTATCATATAGTCATACCAATTATTACCAATACTACCATAAGTTAAAATCCCTCGTGGTGATTTCATTTGATTTAAAAGTGGAGCAATAACACCTCCCATAGAGTGACCGAACATAAAGATGTTTTCAGTATCGATATTTTCTTTTTGTAATAGATCTTTATAACCTTCCTTAAACGCTTGTAACTCTTCATCAAAATTAATCTCAGAACAATGCTTTTTACTTTTACTATCTCCTACTCCTGGTTTTTCTATTCTGTAGACAGCAAATCCAGCATTAAGCCAATCCTTAAAAAGTTTTTTTGCTGGATTATCATCTGAAGAAACTTCCACCGTCCCGCAAGTGTATCCTTGTAAAAAATATACAACAGGTGCATTTACTTTGTTTTTAGGTGTCACAAGTATTGTTCTAAGAACATTACCTTCATACACTACTTCATCATAAACTACATTTCCATTTTCAAAAGCTTCTATTGGTCTTCCTAATAAAGAAGTTGTTTTATTCTCTCTTTTATTTTTAGAATAATACTCAGCTTTAATTTCATCACCTTCATAGAGTGGTCTAGTAATTGACAATACATCTTGTATTGTATTTACTTTAGTACCATTTAACTTAATCAAAACATCGCCTTGCTTTATTCCCAAATTTGAAAATGTTGTATTAGGCATGACAGTAGTTATATGAACTCCTTCATTTACCTTTAAATCATTAGCTTTAGCAATACTATCGTTAAGTGTTTGCATCATAATACCAAGCATTCCCGATCTTTTTAAAGTTTGTGCCTCTAAAGAGTTTTGAATGATTAGTAATAGTATTGCTACGCCTATGTATTTTATTTTTTTCATTTTTATTTTCTTTTAATTATTTTGAGAGTAGAGAAAATCGGGAGCAACTAACTCCATTTTTATAAAGAGGAAAACCATCAACCTCTTTAATATCGCCCCCGATTTATTGTAATAAATTATTCTAATTAGCTTCTTGAGGAGTGATACCTCTAATTCCTAAACTTTGATACACTTTAACCTTTGGGCTAGACTGTAGAAAATTCATTGTATGAAAATGTACATTAACAAATATTTTCTTCAACAAGAACAATGAAATGACTGATAGGTTTTTTTTCATAATTTCTATTTTTCCATATTGTAATTATGGGACAAACCTACCTCAAGAATTCATCAATTCTATCCTAATTACAGGAATTCGGAAATAGATTTAAGAGCATTTTAACAAACCTTACATTGCATTTACTACTATATTTGTAGAAACCATAATAGATGAATACCTCTTTCCTAACTTTATTTATTTTTTCTAGTATTGCAGTTACTTCATGTGTTTTTTTAGCAAGCTATTTTATCTTTATTAAAAAAGATGACAAATTAAAAGACTATATTCTAGGATTACTTTTTATTGCCATTGCATTAAGAATTACAAAATCTATTTTTTATTTTGGATTTGAAGAAATTTCAGCAGGTGGAGTCAGTTTAGGTTTTTTAGGGTTTGCGTGTATTGGTCCTTTAGCGTTAACCTATTATTCTATTTTTCAATCTAATTTTAGTCAATTAAAACCTGTGCAGTTATTACATCTTATCTTTCCAATTATTGGAGCTATAATTATTATGTTTGACCGTGATTTAACCTACAATTTATATTTTTTAGCTAATATAAGTTTAGCAGTATACTTAGGTTTTATTGCTAGTCAATTTATATTTAACTCTAAAGCTGCCGAGTTATCTAAATGGCACAAGGCTCTTTTTTATGCTTTAGTTATTTTATCGTTAATTTTCTTTTTTCAGCTTTTAGGGGGAACTACCATTAATAGGTATGCCATTGGCATTGCTTTATCATCATTAGTGATGTACTTTTTATTTTTCTATGTTTTACAGTCTCCAGCTGTAATCAAAAAAGCTCATAAGGCATTACCTAAATCTTTGTTACAAAAGATAACCTCAGCATTAGAAGATGATAATATATACTTACAGCCTGCAATTACTTTAGCTCAATTTTCTGAAGCAATTGACACACCTACTTATCTAGTATCTAAAGCCACAAAGCATCTATATAACAAGAGCTTCCCTGAAGTAATTAATAGTTTTAGAATTAAGGCAATTACAAAAAAATTGTCTCAACCGAACTATGCAAACGAAAAAATTGAAGATCTGGCTCATGATGTAGGCTTTAACACTACCTCTACTTTTTATCATGCTTTTAAAAAGGAAACATCTATGTCGCCAAGAGCATTTCAAAAAACATTACAGGAAAAAGGTTTTGATAATTCTATCGGTTAACTTAACCTTCTAGACTAACAGTCAATTTTTCTTCATTATAAATTTTAAACAAAGTTTACACTTAGTCTAGATGTTGGTTTAAAACTAATGTTCTCCAGTTAGGCTTAAAAAGCCGCAATTAAATATTTAATAAAACTATAAATAAAGGTGACAATTAGGATACTTAATGATAGTATTTTACAAACATCCAACGTTATCCAAATGGAATAAAATTCACCTTTCATACTACTACCGGGAAACGTTTCTGCAAATAAAATACCCTCTTTAGGCATGTATGGAGCTCAGTAAAACATTTTCTTCAAAACTTTTTGTAACGTTTTCATAAAATCGCTGTTTACCCTTGTATCAGAACTTAATTGAAACATTAATTACAAAAAGCATTATGAACTTAAAAAACATCAATCAAAAAATAATAATCATATTTCTATTAGTAGTATGCTATACTGTTAATGGACAATCTAATAAAAGTGAGATTACCAACACATATAAAATTAAGGTTGAAAAAAACTCCAAAGACATTGCAAGGGTAGAAGCAGCCCTTACTTTAAAAGATAGTACTATTAGAATGGTAGCATGGGGTCACCCCTGGTTAGAAGACGGATGGGCAACTTTTGTTAAGAAATTGTCTGTAAAAACAGAGGATGGTAAAGAAGTTCCCTTTTCCTTGGTGAAAAATAAAGCTTGGGGAAAATGGAAAGTTTCTGCAGCTAATGGTACAAGATTAAAACTTAGTTATGAAGTTCATTTCAACCATAAAGACTATGATTGGAACCCCGCAGGAGGCATAGATTCAAGGCCAGAGATTACCGAAGATGCATTATTCTTAGTGAGCAAAGCTTTGTTTATATATTCTCCAGGAGTAAAGAATGCTAAAATTAAATTTAATATTCCTTCAAATTGGGAAATAGCAACCAGCTGGAAAAAGAATAAAAAAGGGGTTTATTTTGCTGATTCATGGATTAGCCTGGTAAATAATGCACTAGTATTAGGAAACTTTGATAAAAAGATTGTGACTAACGGACAGATGAACTTAGTGTTTGCCATTGATAAAAACCTTAGTAAATATAAGCAGCGATTTATAGACTTAATGCAAAAACAGTTAAATGCATTTAGCAAAATATTTGGAGGAACCCCTAATAGAAATTATTTAATAGCGATTAGAAAAGCTAATGAAGATGATGGAGAAGCGTTTGAGGGTAGCTTTAATCAAGTTATTATAGACAATAGAATAGAAGATCGTTATATAGTATGGGCTAACACCATGGCACATGAAATGTTTCATTATTGGAATGGAAATTATATTTCTGGGGAAAACCCTAAAGACACATATTGGTTTACAGAAGGGTTTACAGAGTATTATTCAGGTTTATCACTAATGAGAACAGGTGTTGTTCCTGAAAATATATACCTAAAAAAAATGGAGCGTTTTCTCTCTCGCTATATTATTACTAAAAAAATGTGGCCTGTAGACCAATTAAGCTTAGTTGAAGCCGGTAAAGAAAAACATAAAAATTGGCTTTTGCTTTATGGTGGAGGCGCAACAATGGCTTTAGCATTAGATATTGAAATTAGAACTCTTACAAACAATAGCAAAAGCTTGGATGATGTTATGTTATTGATGAAAACCAAATATGGAGATAATCAAATAAAAATCACAACAGCAAGTATTATGGAGGCTGTTAACGAAGTAAGTGGAGAGGATTTTACAGAGTTTTTTAAAAAATATATTTATGGAAAGAATGACGTATTAAATATAGAAGACATTGCATCCAAAGCAGGATTAAACTTTGATCAATTTTCAGATGAGATCTATTTATCAAGAAAAAAAGGCAATGAAAAAATATTATTCGACAAGATGATTAGGTCGAAAAAATAAGGCTGAATGAGTTTATGCATATAAAATTAGTAACACTCAGTAAAAAATAATCTCTTTCTAATTGTAATATTAAATAGATAGAAAAAATTGGATAGTTTATCAGATTCAGCACTTATGCTAAAAGTAAAATCAGGCGATATAGAAAAGCTCGGATTACTTTACGAACGTTATAAGAAAAGATTATTTAGCTTTTTTTTTCAGATGAATCACAATGCAGCCATAAGTGAAGATTTAGTTCAAAACGTGTTTATTAAGATCCTAAAATATAAGGATACATATACAGACGAACGGAAGTTTTTAGCATGGATCTTTCAAATTGCTAGAAACCTAAGCTATGATAATTTTAATAAATCTAAGAATAAGCAAAACAACATTGATTTAGAAAAAATTACTTATAAAATAGACAGCATTAATAATTTTGAAGAAAAATTTGCCACCAAAGAAGACGTAACAACTCTTAAAATCGCAATGCAAAAGCTAACCTTTGAAGAGCGTGAAATATTAACATTAAGCAAACTAAAAGAGCTAAAATACAGCGAAATAGGAGAAATAATTGGTTGCAGTGAAGGGTCTGCAAGAATAAGAGCTCATAGAGCACTAAACAAATTAAAGATCATTTTTTTTAAACTAGAAAAAAGATAAAGCCATGGACATTAAAGAATACAAAGAGTTAATGATGGATTACGTCACAGGGAAATTAAATGAAGAAAAGAGAGTAGAATTTGAACATTTTATAAATACTAACCCTGAAAGCTTAAAAGAGATTGATCATTTAAGAAGTATTTGGAAAACCACAGATGAATTAGATTCGCCTGAGCCAAGTATAAAAATGGACGAAAAATTTTATAGTTTTTTAGATTCTGAAAGAGCAACAAAAAGAAACCCCTCAATAATAAAGTATGTTAAGTCACTTTTAATTTTTCCAGATTTAAACGCCATTTCAGGGAAATTGACATACGGAGTTATAGTACTGTTTATTGGAATGTTTCTTGGCAACAAAATTGACAGTAACATTTTTAATGGTATTCAAAATAGTGAAAATCACAATTCAGAAGTGGAAGAAGTAAGATCTCAATTAGTTCTAGCATTATTAGAGCAACCTTCTGCAAATAAACGACTGCAAGCTGTAGACGAGGCTAACAAATTAGTTGAAGTTGAAGAAATTGTCATTAATGCTCTTTTTAAAACACTGAATAATGATCCAAATACAAACGTTAGGTTAGCTACCGTCGAATCTCTAAGTAATTATGTTAATCTTCCAACTGTTAGAGAAGGGTTAGTAAAATCAATTATCAAACAAAAATCTCCTTTGGTTCAAATAGCTTTAGCTGATTTAATGGTTGCTATAGATGAAAAAAAATCGATAGACTCATTTAAGCAACTTCTGAATAAAAAGGAAGTTAACGAAACTGCAAAACAAAAAATTAGTCAATCAATCCAATATTTATTATAGAGTATTTCAAAATAAATATTGCATAAAAAAAGAAAGATGAGATATTCAATTATAAAAACTGTTCTGGTTTTAGTAAGTGTTTTTGTGATAGTAATTGCAGAAACCTCTGCTCAAAACAATCCCCAAAAAACAATTGTTGTTCCATTAAGTAATCCAGATCAACCAGGGATATTTTCTCTCGATTTAATTTCTGGAAAGATACACATCACGACTCACGAGAGAAGCAATGTAGTTATTAATGCTCAAAAACGAGAATTAAAAACTACAACAGCATTTAATAACAATGACTCCTTAGAGTTTGAGGTAACAGAGAATAATAATAAAGTAGTTGTTGAAATGAACGAATCTTCTATAATAACTGATTTTGAAATAAAAGTTCCTAAGAAATGTTCTTTAAACTTAAGACTATTAAACTATGGAGATATTTATGTAGAGGGAGTCAACGGTGAGTTTGAAATAAGTAACGAAAATGGTAAAATTTCTTTGATAAACATTAGCGGCTCAGCAATTGTAGATACCATAAATGAAGACATCACAGTTAACTTTATTGAAGTAGCTAATAACCCAATGGCTTTTAGTAGTCTAAATGGAAATCTTGATATCACATTCCCAAAAAATCTTCAAGCTAATATTAGGGCTAAAGCAGATAATGGCGAAGTATATACCAATTTAAAAATAAGAAAAAAACCAGCTATTAGTAAAACAGTACATTCAAATACAAATAGAATAAATGTTGAAGAGTGGCTAGAAGGAGTAGTTAATGGAGGTGGAAGTAATATTTCATTTAAAAGCCTAAATGGCAATATAACTATTAACACCAAGAACTAGAAGTCAAAATGTACATACCTAAAAACATCATCATTAACCGAGTAATAATCTGTTTATTTTTATTCTTAGTTGTTTTAGTCAGTAGCTGTAGTAAGACTTCTAATAATGAGACGTTGACAATTGTTAATGTAAATATCATTCCAATGGATTCTGAAAGAATTCTGGAGACTCAAACCATTATCATTGAGAAAGCTAAAATTGTTAAAATCGGTCCATCTTCTATAGTTAAAATCCCTGAGAACACTCAAATAATAGACGGAAGAAACAAATATTTGATACCTGGTCTCATGGACATGCATGTTCATTTAGAGGAATCTGATTTGCAACTCTTTTTGGCTAATGGCATTACCACTGTAAGAAATTTAAATGGAGATGAAACCTACTTAGAATTAAGAAGAAAAGTAGCTCAGGGAGAAATTCTTGGCCCTAAGATTTACACCTCAGGTCCTTTGATAAGTGGAGCAGACACAAAGTGGAAGATAAAAGCAGTCCCAAATTCTCCAGAAGATGTAAGAGGTATTGTAAAGTCTCAGAAAGAGTTGGGCTATGATTTTATAAAGGTTTACGATGGACTAACAAATGAAATTTATCATGCCCTAATAAAAGAGGCTAGAAAGCAAAATATAAAGGTCGTTGGACATATTCCTAAAGAGGTAGGTTTGGCAGGAATTCTAAATGCTGGACAGGCTTCTATTGAACATATTGAAAAAATAGTAAAAGACTACTTTGGAAGTGAATATGATTATGCAAAAGCGAAAGAGGTTTCAGAAATGATAAAATTATCCAGCACTTCTGTTTGTCCTACCTTGGCTCTACAAGAAAACTATTATTTGAATAGTCATGACGAGTTTTTAAAGAAGTTAGAAAATCCTGAAATGGTTTTTGTAGATTCTGAAATAATGAAATGGTGGAAAAGTCAAACTACACCTCAAAATAATAGTCCTTCATTAAATAAGAAATATAAAGATTTCTATAATTTTCAATTAAAACTCACTAAGTTATTATTTGACATGAATATACCTCTTCTAGCAGGAACCGACACTCCCAACCTTGGAATGGTTCCTGGGTTTTCTATACACGACGAATTAAGAAATCTGGTAAAAGCAGGACTAAGTCCTTACTATGCCCTAGAAACAGCAACCAGTAATGCAGCTTCTTTTCTAAATAAAGATGATGAAATTGGCGCAATAAAAGAAGGCATGATTGCTGATTTGGTTTTATTAAAGAAAAACCCTTTAGTTAATATTTCTAATACAAAATCTATAGAAGGAGTTATAGCACAGGGGAGATGGTATTCAAAAAATAAGATTCAGTCTTCAATTAATAAACTTTTCACAAATGGTTTACACTAGTATTAATAATTGTGATATTTCGAACTTAGCTTAACTTTAAAATTGATATTTATTTTTACTATAAATGCAGCATCTAAAACTCATGAAGGCACTACAAAAAAACCGAACAATTGTTCGGTTTTTTTATTTTTATATGTTTTCTTACTTCTCTATGATGTTACAGTTTTTATTAACTGCGTAAGCATTTCATTAGTGATTTGTTCAAGATCAAAGTTATGCTCCCATCCCCAATCCTTTCTAGCCACAGAATCATTGATCGATTTTGGCCAAGTATCAGCTATTTGCTGTCTAAAATCGGGCTTATACGTTATTTGAAACTCAGAAATGTGTGTTTTAATAGTTTGAGCAATCTCTGTTGGTGTAAAACTTATACCTGCAAGATTATATGATGATCTTATACTTAAGTCATCACCTTTAGCCTCCATCAAATCGATAGTCGCTCTTACCGCATCATCCATAAACATCATTGGAAGCTCGGTGTCTGCATTAATGAAACATTCATAGGTTTTATTAGCTATGGCCTGATGAAAAATATCAATAGCATAGTCTGTAGTTCCTCCTCCAGGAAGTGTTTTCCAGCTAATGATTCCTGGGTAACGCACACTTCTAACATCTACATTATAATTTTTATGATAGTACTCACACCATCTTTCACCTACTTGTTTGGTAATTCCATATACCGTTGTAGGCTCCATTATGGTGTGTTGAGGAGTATTAGTTTTTGGTGTTGTTGGACCAAACACAGCAATGCTTGATGGCCAAAATACCTTTTTAATTATTTTTTCCTTTGCAAGATTCAATACATTAAAAAGCGATGTCATATTTAAATCCCAGGCTGCTTCAGGATATTTTTCACCAGTTGCACTTAACATCGCCGCCATTAAATATACGGTATCTATATTATGCTTTTCAACACAATTCTTAATAGCATCAAAATCTTTGGCATCTATTAATTCAAAAGCTCCAGAATTCACTAATTCCAGATTATTCTTGTTAATATCACTGGCGATAACATTATCTACCCCTATCTTTTGCCTTAATGTATAGGTTAACTCAGATCCTATTTGCCCTCCAGCTCCAATAATTAATACTTTTGATGTCATTAAGAAAATATTTTTTGGTCTTCAAAAATAGGAAGATTTTAGAGTTTAGTAATAAAAATAATCCTAAACTTTATTCCTATAGATAGCTTATATAATATATTTGTAGACATATTAGTTTTATTTTCATGCAACAATTAAAAACAATCTTTTCTCATATTACTTGTTTCTTACTTTTAGGGCTTCTTTTACATTGTAAAGACTCAAGCAATATAACAGACACCATAGAGATCGATCATAAAAAAGAACAGTCACTAACTACTAATGACCTAGAGCAAATTACTTATGTGGAATACGCATTAAGTGACTTATCTATTGAAAAAACAAAAGATTGGTTAAAGTTTAAAACCTTGCAGCAAGAAATCGACAATCTAAAAAAAGGCAATCTTTTATTTTTTACAGAAGATAAAGATATTTTGACAGGTTTTATTAATGACCTTAAAAAAGAAATCCCAAAAAACCTTGATAGTAGCTCTATTAAAGTTAGATTAACAGTGCTGGAAACAGCTTTATACAAGCTTGAAGAAGCCTATAATTTAAATAATTCTTCTAAGGAGACTGTCATAAAAAATATTGAATCTGTTCTTATATCCTTCAATAATTTGGTTTTTCAGATTAACAAAAAAACCGAGAAAGACGCCATTAATATCGTTAAACCTCAATAACTTGTAGCTAAAAAACTACCTGCGCTTTTCGATTATTTTTATATTTTTTTTTAAAAAAATGTTAATTTTTTTAAGAAATGTCATAAATTAGATCCCCAAATCGAAAAAAATATGAAAAAGACACTACTACTGCTAGTTACAGTTTTCTCATGCACATTCATTAATGCTCAAGAGTTCTCTGGAGCTCCTTGGATGAAAGGGCTTAATGAAACTGCAAGAACCTCAACTCCTCTTAAATTTGATGATATTGTTGATGCTTTCAACAACTATTGGAAAACTCGAGATACAGATAAAAAAGGTAGCGGTTATAAACCGTTTAAACGCTGGGAAAATTACTGGCGTAACTTTGTAAATGAAGATGGACTGCTTCCTACATCTGCCGATCTATGGAATACTTGGTTAGAGAAAAAAGCACATGCAGAAAGTTTTGGAGCTTCAGTTGACGAGAGTAACTGGATATCTTTAGGTCCAACAGACTTTAAAAACAGAGCAACCTCAACAGCCAATATAGGTCGTGTAAACTCTATTATTGTAGATCCAAACAATCCTAATACTTACTACTCTGGAGCACCTGCTGGAGGTATTTGGAAATCTACTGACGCTGGATCACGATGGACACCATTAATTGATGAATTACCTCAAATAGGTGTTTCTGGTATTGCTATAGATTATAACAATTCTAATATAGTATATATAGCAACTGGTGATGATGATGCTGGAGACTCTTACAGTGTTGGTGTCTGGAAATCTACTGATGGTGGTACGACATGGAATCAAACTGGTCTGAATCCAACCAATTCACCTAACAGAATGAATGACATCTATATTCACCCAACAAACTCTAATATATTATGGGTTGCTACTTCAAACGGTGTATTTAAAACTACAGATGCTGGTGTAAACTGGACAAATACATTATCTGGAAACATTAGAGATATTAAAATTAAACCAGGAGATACTAATACTATTTATGCTGTATCTTCATCTAGTTTTTATAAATCTACAGATGCAGGAGATAGTTTTACAGAAATTACTACTGGACTTCCTGCTAACTCTGCAAGATTAGTAATAGATGTTACTCCTGCTAACGATGCAATAGTGTATGTGATTAGTGCTAAAACAGATGATTCTTATCAAGGTCTTTATAAGTCTACAGATAGCGGATCTACCTTTGCAAAAACAAATAACACTGCCGATATTTTTGGTGGAAGTACTCAGTCTTGGTACGATTTAGCATTAGCTGTTTCTGATACCGATGAGAACGAAGTATATGTTGGTGTACTTGATATTTTTAAATCTACAAACGGTGGAGATTCATTTACTCAAATAAATTCATGGTTCCAACACACACCTTCATATACTCATGCTGATATTCATTTACTTCGCTTTTACAATGGCGAATTATATGCAGGAACAGACGGTGGGTTCTTTAAAAGTAATGATGGTGGAACCACTTTTACAGATCTTACAGAAGGCATGGAAATTAGTCAGTTTTATAGAATTTCAGTATCAAAGCAAACCTCTGGAAAAATTGTAGGTGGTTTACAAGATAATGGTGGATTCGGTTATGCTGGCGGCACATGGAATAATTATCATGGAGGTGACGGTATGGAAGGTGTAGTAGACCCTAATGACGATAACTTCTATTATGGCTTCATGCAAAGAGGACAAAACCTATTTGTTTCTTCAGATTCTGGACAAAGTGGTAATCAAAGCTTTTCAGGCCCTGCACAAGGAAACTGGATCACTCCATTAGCACTAAATAGTAATAGTGAAGTTTTTGCTGGATATGATAGATTATACCAATTTGAAGGAGGTACATGGACTGCTATTTCTCCTTCTTTTGGAACCAACATTGACGTTTTAGAAATAGATAACGGGAATCCAGATAATATTTATGTTGCTATAAACAATACTTTAAGAAAAAGTACAGATAAGGGTGTTAGTTTTACTCAAACACAATCTTTCCCTACAAGTATTTCCTCTATTGAAGTAAATAATAATGATAGTAGCATTGTTTATGTAACCACATTTGGTTCGAACGGAAAAGTATTTAAGTCTACAGATGGAGGAAACACCTTTACAGATATGACAGGTTCTTTACCTAATTTAACAAAAAACATTATCAAGCATCAAGCTGAAAACCCTTCTAATCCGTTATACTTAGGAACAAGTATTGGGGTTTACAGGTATGATGATAATATAGGTGATTGGCAACCATTCGAGGTTAATTTACCAAACACGTCGGTAAGAGACCTTGCTATCAATTTAGTTGATAATAATATTACTGCTGCAACATATGGTCGTGGTGTTTGGAGAACAGATTTACCGCCACAGCAGTTAGCAGATGATGATGTTAAATTAGTATCGGTTATCGCTCCTAACAATAGTGACATCGCTTGTGGAGATGTAACACCACAAATAACAGTAAAAAATAACGGTAATAATGTCATTAACAGTATAGACATTAACTATACCTTAGATGATGGAACTCCAAGCAGTTTTACTTGGAATGGTCCATTAGCCTCTGAAGCATCTACAACTATAGATCTTCCAGTATTATCAGGGTTATCAATTGGAGCTCATAGTATTGAAATAACAACCAATATTACAAATGATGCTTTTGCAAATAATAATAATGCAAGTATTAATTTTTACAGAAATGGTATTGGTGTTTCTGAACAAATAAACACTTTTGAATCTGAAGACGATGCATTAATAACATTTAATGCTGCTGGAGGAACTCCTATGTGGGAAAGAGGTGTGCCAACCGGCGCAAACCTAAACACTGCAGCTTCAGGTACTCAAGTATATGCCACTAATCTAGATGGTAATCATGCCGATAAAACCAAAGCGTTCTTAGTATCACCATGCTATGATCTTAGCGGTATTATTTCTCCAGTTCTAAAGTTTAAAATGGCCTTTGCCATAGAACCAGACTGGGATTTAGCCTATGTTGAATATTCTACAAATCAAGGTGATTCTTGGTCACTTTTAGGCAGCTCATCTGACCCTAACTGGTATAACAGCTCAAGAATAGCTGGCGACGGCGTTGCTAATAACTGTTATAACTGTGTTGGTGGTCAATGGACAGGAACCAATACAACAATGACAGAATATAGCTATGATCTTGCTGCTTTTGCTTCAGAGTCTAGTATGATCTTTAGAATTGTATTCCATTCTGATGACAATACTAATGATGAAGGTGTTATTATTGATGATTTCTATGTAGATGGCGTAACTCCTGATGCAGATGGTGATGGTGTTGGTGACAATATTGATAATTGTGTTAATACGCCAAATCCTGATCAAGCAGATAACGATAACGATGGCATCGGTGATGTTTGTGATGATGACGATGACAATGATGGTATATTAGACACAGTAGATAACTGTCAATTCACAGCTAACCCAGATCAGGCAGACGACAATGGAGATGGTATTGGTAACGTGTGCGATACTGATAATGACACTATTCTGAACGATGACGATAACTGTCCTGATATTGCTAATACTGATCAAGCCGATTTTGACAACGATGGTATAGGTGATGTTTGTGATGACGATATAGATAATGATGGTGTACCAAATGCAAACGACAACTGTAATGACACACCTGCTGGTGATGTTGTTGATGCAAACGGATGTACTACCTTTACATTGCCATCAAACAATTTCAGATTAGAAATAACAAGTGAAACTTGTAGAACTAGCAATAATGGTTCCATTGAAATTACTGCTGTAGAGAATTTAAATTATACAGCTCAGTTAACTGGAACAGGTGTAGATACTACAAGTCCTGTATTTACAAGTTCAACAACGTTTAACAATCTAAATGCTGGAGACTATACAGTTTGTATCACTATAGATACGCAACCAGACTACGAACAATGTTTTAATGTTACTATAACCGAGCCTGAAGATCTTGCTGTAGCCTCTAGGGTAAGTAGTGTAGCTAATACTATTTCATTAGACCTAAGTGGTGGAAATGTTTATTTCATAGAACTTAATGGTAATACAATTTCTACAACTGAAACTGAAGTAGAACTTGACCTTGCAAATGGTGTAAACACATTAAAAGTATTTACAGACAAAGATTGTCAAGGCACTTACCATGAAACAATTAATAATTCAGGTACAATTAAAATTCATCCAAATCCAATAAATAATGACAACAGACTTACGGTTAACATGTCTAACTCGTCATTAGAAATGGTTCACATAAAGTTATATTCAATTGTTGGAAAAGTTATTTTATCTAAAGACTACTCATTACAAAATGGAAGAATAACTATCGATATTCCGAGTATTTCTAAAGGTGTTTACATCTTAGATATTAACGATGGAGCAAAAACAACAAACTTTAAAGTGATTAAAAAATAAAAGAAAATGAAAAAATTAAGTTTAATATTCGTACTAGCTTTATTGTTTAACTGTAGCAGTGGTAGTGATGATGGTCCTACAGACCCTCCTACTCCACAGCCACCCAGTGCTGCTACCTTAACATTTCCTGAAAATAATCAGGAATGTAACCAAGGTACTTCAATTAACTCAACACAAAGTTCTGTAACATTTACATGGCAAGCTGCTACAAATGCTACCTCTTACGATGTTGTATTGAAAAACCTTGATAGCGATGTTACAGTTACATTAGGTGCAGATACAAATCAAAAAGAAATTATATTAGATAAGGCAACACCTTATTCTTGGTATGTTGTATCTAAAGCAACTGGAACAACAGAAACAGCTACTAGCGATACGTGGAAGTTTTATAATGCAGGTGATGGTATTACATCATATGCACCATTCCCAGCTACATTGGTTGCTCCTACAATGGGAGCAAATTTAACTGGAGTAACATCGGTTACTTTAGAATGGACAGGAAGTGATGTTGACGATGACATTGCTCACTATGATGTATATTTCGACACCGTATCACCTCCAACAGCTCAAATAAGCGATGACCAAACAGCCACTACCGCAAATGCAACAGTAGCTGCAGGTAATGTTTATTACTGGCGTGTTATTACAACAGATGCTGAAGGAAATAATTCACAATCTGAAATATTTGAATTTAGAGTAGATTAACACATAAACAACTCATTAAAAAGCGATTAGAATAAATATTTTAATCGCTTTTTTTGTTTTTTATGATAATTTTATGTTAAGATGTAACAAAATCAGTTTTGAGGCTTCTAAATAATAAGTAAATTGTACAATCGAAAATAAAAAACACTTCAACAAAAAATGAAACTCAATGTAAAAAGAGTGTCATTATTAAGTGCTGCTGCCCTAATAGGGCTTGTTGCATGTAAAGACGACACTAAAAAAGAAACTGCAGAAGCGGAAAAGATTCCAGGAATTGTGCTGGAAAACATGGATACTAATGTGAGTCCAAAGGATGATTTCTACAACTATGTTAACGGAAATTGGGTAAGAACCAATACTATTCCTGATGAAGAATCTCGTTGGGGAGGGTTTGGAGTACTACGTAAATCAACAAGAAACGATGTTCTTGAAATAATCAAAACATCTAAAGAACTTGGTACATACGAAGAAGGTTCGGATCAAAAGAAAGCACTATTAGTTTTTGAATCTGAATTAGATACTATTGCTCGAAACGAAGCGGGCATAAAGCCACTTCAACCATTACTTGATGCAATTAACAGTATTCAAAGTATAAAAGATATGCAAACGGTTTATGCCAAAACTGTAGGTGTAGGCGCTCCATTTGCAAGTTTAGCTGTATTTCCAGACCTAAACGATAGTAGTATGAATGCTGCTTATATTAGCTCAGGAGGTCTTGGATTACCAGACAGGGACTTCTATTTAGATCAGGATGACAAGTCTAAAGAAATTAGAGGTCAGTACACCGATCATATTGCAAGAATGCTTCAATACATTGATTATAGTGAAGCTGATGCACGAAAAGCAGCTGAAATGATCCTAGCTTTAGAAACCAAACTAGCCGAACCTAGGTTAGATAAAGTTCAAAGTAGAGATGTGCGTAACTTTAATAACCCTCGTTCTATTGATGACCTAACCAAAATGACACCTTCTATTGACTGGAATAAATTTATTGCAGATTATGGAGTAACTAAAAAGTTAGATACAATCATGGTGCTACAACCAAAATATATGGTTGCGCTTCAAGACATTTTAACATCTACAAGTATTGACGATATAAAAACCATGATGCACTGGAGTACTGTAAGAGGTGCTGCAGGTTGGTTAACCACTGAAATGGAAAAGGCCAATTGGGAATTTTACAGTAAAACATTAAACGGTTCGAAAGCAATGCGAACTGCTGAAGAGCGTGCTTTAGGTACGGTAAATGGAACTGTTGGAGAAGCCATTGGAAAATTATACGTTGAAGCAAAGTTCCCTCCAGAAGCTAAAGCTAAAGCTGAAAAAATGATTGCTAATGTTATTAAAGCTTTTCAGAATAGAATTAAAAATCTTGATTGGATGACTGAAGACACTAAAGCAAAGGCTATTGAAAAGCTTGATAAGTTTACTGTAAAGATTGCTTACCCAGATGAGTGGGAAGACTATTCAGAATTAATGGTTAAGGATGGAAACAATTATGCTGAAAACATACTAGCTATCAGTGATTGGAATTTAAAGAATAGTATTTCAGAAATAGGAGAACCTGTAGATAAAAAAGAATGGGGAATGGCACCTCAAACTGTTAACGCATATTTTAATCCTTTAAATAACGAAATTGTATTTCCAGCAGCTATTTTACAACCACCTTTTTATAATTATACTGCAGATGAAGCTGTAAACTATGGTGGTATAGGTGCAGTTATCGGTCATGAAATTTCTCATGCCTTTGATGATTCTGGCGCTCGCTTTGACGGAGACGGAAACGTAAACAACTGGTGGACTCCTGAAGACTTAGAGGAATTTACAAAAAGAGGAAATCAATTAGCTGAACAGTATGATGCTATAGAGGTTTTAGACAGTGTTTATGTAAATGGAAAATTTACCTTAGGTGAAAATATTGGAGACCTTGGAGGAGTTTTAGGTGCATATGATGGTCTTCAACTTTTCTTTGAAGAAAATGGACGTCCAGAAGATATTGACGGCTTTACTGCTGAACAACGTTTCTTTATGTCTTGGGCTACTGTTTGGAGAACTCTAACAAGAGAAGATGCTTTAAGAACACAAGTAAAGACAGATCCTCATACTCCAGGAATGTATAGAGCAACACAACCTTTAAAAAACATCGATGCTTTCTACGAAGCTTTTGGTATTAAAGAGGGTGATAAAATGTGGTTAGCTCCAGAAAAGCGTGTTAGAATTTGGTAATACCATATTTGAAATAATAAAAAAAGCGGCTGTAAGCCGCTTTTTTTATTTCTATTATTTTTTACTTAATCTTTCTTTGGAGGATTCTTCCTAGCTTCTAAAGCTTGTTTGCTTAATTGCGCCATGTTAAAATGAGGTGCAAGTTTTAAGGCTTCATCCATATAACCAATAGCAGAGTCTATATTTGCTTCATTGTTTTCTTTAAAGGTCAATAACCCTTTTAAATATAAAAATGCAGCTTTTACAGATACTTGATAGGGTTGTTGAGTTTCATAAAAAGTACGCTGTAATTCGTCTTTAGAATTGGCAATTCCATATGAAATATTTACCGTTGCTCCAGCAAAATCATTTAATTGAATTTTCATGTCTGCCAACTCATAAGCTACTAAAACATTAGGATTACGCTTAAATAATTCTTCAAAATGCTCTATCGATCTTTTAGGTTGATTTATGGCTTGCAGACAAACTGCTTTAACCTCTACAGCCATATCTGAATCGTCTGCATTTTTCTCAATACCAATGGTATTTAATGCTTGAATATGATTACCACCATTCATATACAAAACAGCTAAAGTGTCTATTCTTGCTTGATTTGGTTCCAGAACATTTAAATGCGTTAATGCATTAATAACCCCTTGTACATCTCCTTGTTTTTGCATTTGTTTATAATAAGCTTCATAGTGCTTAAGCAAATTGGCATTGCTTTGAGCTTCTCCCTGAAATGCCACTATCAACATTAAAATTGCCGTAATTTTTTTCATCATTTTGTATTTAAGATTTCAAAACTAAACATTTAACTGAAACAATAGTTATACCAGAAACTAAATTTTAGTTAATATCGATACTTTTCGTGATAATAATTGCATCATTTAAAATAAATGGTTTAGGAATCATGTCTGCTTCCCTTTCAGGAACAGTAAACATCTCGTTTGTTAGCAGGTCGAATGATGATTCAAACATCTGGAATTTTGTTTTTTGTTCTTTAGGCACTGAGAATTCTAAGTTTAATGAATCATTATCAGAAATATAATAAGTAAACAATCGGCTTCTATTTCTATCTTTAAATGCAAAGTCATTCTTTTTCTCTACTTCTACACCATTAACGGTAAAATCTTTAAACGTATGTGTTTTATCTGCATACAAATCCAACCTGTTTATTTGACGTTGTTGTACAATACTCATAGAGATATATCTAAAATCGCCAATAACAGTATCTCTTTGAAAATTTATCTTTGGTGATTCCAGTTTTTTTAATGGTGCCTCTTTGACATAAGAATAGCGAGATCCATATTTGCTAGCAAATGTATTATCAGAAGCTGTTGTTGCATCTGTGGGGTTATCTCCTAAAAAGTTTTTGGTCCAGTCATCAAGCACCTTATCGTAAGTTGCCCATTTTGCTGTATTATTATCTTCATTAAGCACATATACTAAACTATTAGGTTTAGCATTATCTTCATTAAATCCAGATTTAAAATGTGCAGAAATCAACATCACTAGACTTATCCCTAACGACACATAAGACAGTCTGTTTTTATGCTTATAAAACCCAAACACAGGAATAAGTAATCCAAACATTAACGCCCCAAGTACTCCTACTATAAATAGCATTTTTAGTCCTAAACCTATAGGTAGCATAGTTATAAACGGAGCTAAAATTAATAGCATTGGAGCACAGAGTATTCCCAATAATACTAGATTAGGCTCCTTTTGGCGAATTAAAACAAACAGCGCAAGCAAAGCACCATATACAGGAATGATGAAAAAGCTAGCACCTTGTAACTTGGCAGCTACCAGGCCACAAATAATCAACCAAAAGAATATTGGTGCGACTAATAAACTAGAGGTATTGTTAGTTTTATAAAATCTGTGATAAAACCAAAAACACAATCCTAACATTAAAAACACAAATGCAGATATATAGGTATGTCCATTATAGGTGAACCCATGCAACATATCATTGTATTGCGGATACATCCATAACATTAACTGCCATAACGCATAAATAGCAAATCCGCTTGCTATGATCCCAGATAAAAAAGGCAAAAAGCCTAATAGCATTTCTTTTACATGCAAACGTTCCTTTTTCACGCCGTAAACAATAAGTGCTACAAATATAATTACAGCCACAATAAACATTGGCCAAATCCATGCAAACGGATACATTACCATTTTAAACATTGGCATATTAAAGTAAACATAATCTACCTCGGTTTTTAAATTACTTAAATCTGCTTCAGAGAAATAATGTAATAATGGCATTAAATACGACCCTTGATGTTCCAGTGTATTTCTATCTAATCGCTCATAATTATCTTTAATAGTGTGATAATCATAATGATCATCAATAAATGCAAAATTGAATCCTTCAATGTCGCCATCTTCTCTAAAAATGGTAAGATCGGTATCATTAGGCAACATTTTGTATATACTATAAACCAAAGAATTGGCAACTGGGTATTCTGGGTCTGCTGCAACAAATGCTTTCATTAGGTTAGCATTTCCTTTGTTGGTTTCCATTAACATATAACTTGGTCCGCCACTTCCTCTTGCCTCAAAATTCAACACCAAACCTACGTCTTTTGCCCATGGATGTTTATTTACAAAAGTATCAGCCCCGTTTAACCCTAACTCTTCAGAATCGGTAATTACAATGATGATATCATTTTTAGGTGTTTTCCCTTCACTTAAATACGCTCGTATACCTTCTATGATTGTTACCACTCCAGAACCTGCATCACTAGCTCCTAATGAAGCTTGCGGTGCACTATCATAATGCGATAACAATACCAACGACTTCGAGTTATTACTCCCAGGTATTCTCGCAATAATATTTTTTGGTTTTGAAAGGTTCCCAAAACCCGTTAACGAAAATGTTTCTTGCAATTCCACCTGAAGTCCTAAAGCTTTCAACTCGTTAATAATATATTGTCTTACCTGAGTATGTTCTTCACTTCCCACGTAATGTGGTGCTTTAGAAATCTCTTTTAGGTGCACTAAAGCTCTTTCGGTTGAAAATTTATTTTCGGCGGTATTAACATCGCTAATTTTGCTTGGCATCATTGCCAAAAAGCTCCAATATACGGCAAGAATTAACAATAATAAGGTTATTGCTTTTTTGATCATTTTTAGAAGGTTAGATTGTTTTTGTTAAAAATACTAAAATTAATATTTAGGCTAAGCCACTAAAATTGAGTAACTTTAAAGAACAACACTAAACTAAATATTATGGGTATTAAGAGTTTTCAAGGAGCGAGAAGAGTGTCGCAAGACACTGATGAAACACCTATACAGGTTAAAGACTATATGACTACCAATTTAATAACCTTCAAACCAGAGCAGTCTGTTGAAGCTGTTATTGAAACACTTATAAACAATAAAATATCTGGTGGTCCTGTGGTTAATGACCAAAATGAATTGGTTGGTATTATTAGCGAAGGTGATTGTATTAAGCAAATAAGTGATAGTCGCTACTACAACATGCCTATGGCACATAGAACTATTGAACAATGTATGGTAAAAGATGTTGAGACCATTAGTGGAAATATGAATGTTTTTGACGCAGCTAATAAATTTTTAGACGCTAAACGTAGACGTTTCCCTATAGTTGAAGATGGTAAACTGGTTGGACAAATAAGCCAAAAAGACATCTTAAAAGCAGCCTTAAAGCTTAAAGGACAGAACTGGAAGTAGTTCGTTTATCTGAAGCTTCAATCATATCAGTAATAATTAGTTTTTGATTTTCATCACTTTCTAAAGCTGCTATTCTTGAATATCTATATTCAGGGAAAACATCTGGATCTATTTCTTTCCATTTAACTTTTCCTGCTACTGTTATATATTCTCCAACTTCTATAATTCGTTCAGAGTAACGTAATGTTTTATTAAACCCTAACAAAGTTTCTGAGTCAATTCCGTAATACCTCAACACCTTTTGAAACTCTGGAGAAGGATCATTTAAAAAACCTGAAGAAATAGTTCTATCTTCAACTAAATGAGTAATATAATTTTTAGGCACTTTTCGAGGCTTAACTATGAGTACATCACCTCCCTTCTCAAGAAAGAACTCTTGAAAATGTTCTTGATTGACAAGTTCTTTCCAATAATTACTTTTTCCTGAGCTTTTTTGTTGCTCAATTTTAATAATATGTGCTACACATTTTCGCTTACTAAAAGGTGCTATTAATGGTTCTTTAACATGTAAGGCTTTACCACTTACTTTAGCTAATTCATTAGATTGTAACTGAGAAATTGATCTAGAATTAATTTTTTTAAGTTTCCTTATAATCAATTTTTCTTTGTTAAAGAAAACACTATAAACAATTGATACTGTAAACGCTATGGATATAAGTATAAAGATCCAAGGATCATCCATTTTTAAAAAATATGTCATTTTTTTATTTAACTATCACGTTTTACTAAAGCGTAATAACCATCATCCAGTTTTAAATAACCTTGATCATACACAAAATAGTACACGGTTCCTTTTTTGGTAGTATAAATACTTGTAAAATAATTAAAGTCGAAACCTTTTTCTATAAGTTTTGCTCTTGAGGTTTTTGTTTTCTGCTCTGGATTTAATTCCTCTAGGATACGCCAGTTTTTTCGCAATCGGTTATTAACGTTTCTAATAAGGTTCTTACTATCTTTATTCACCCTATTGTTATAGGAGTTACGACAACCATCACTACAGAACTTCTTATCGATGCGACCTACAATCTTATCACCACATTCAGGACATTGTTTTTCCATAATCCTCTCTATTTAATTCATACCAATAACATTTTATATCATCATACGTAAATTCATTAATAAACTTCAAACCTATTTTTTGAAGTACTTTATTAGAGGCTATATTCTCTACTTCTGCTGCGCCACACATGGTTTCAATTCCTAACTCTTCAAAACCGTATTTTAAGGTTGCAATTGAAGATTCTGTAGCATAACCTTTACCCCAATATCTTGGAATAAAGCGATAACCTATATCGTAAAAATGATCATTGCCGTTAAGCGTTTCTTTTTCTCCCGTGTTGAGTTTTATTCCACTCCAACCAATAAAATCTCCTGATGCTTTTTCAATAGCTGCAAAACGTCCTATACCTCTTTTTTCATATTGCTCTCGTATAAAATTGATATATTTCATCACCTGTTCTTTAGAGGTCACAGGATTGTTTCCAAGGTATTTGTGCACCAAAGGATCTGAGTCTAACTCAAACATTCCGTCAACATCAGTTGGTACCATTTCGCGAAGTATTAATCTATCGGTTTCAATAAATATTTTCATTTTTAGTCAATCATTTTATATGCAATTTCTTTAAATAGCTTATAGGCTACCATTGCAGTTGCATCGTTAATATCTCTTGTTGGGTTTAGCTCAACAATATCTGCTCCTACAATTGGAACATTTATTTGCTGTATTGCTGAAATTAGTTGTCTTGTAGACATTCCTCCAGGTTCATGATGAGAAATCCCAGGAGCAAATGCAGGATCTAGAACATCCAAATCTAATGATATATAAAGTGGTCCCTTTAAATCTGAAATAAAATCAAAATTGAAGTCTTTCATCTCTATAACTTTTACTCCAAATTTATCTGCCTGTTCTTGCTGATGCGTATTTAAAGTTCTAATTCCAACTTGTGTTAATGATCCTAAAATTCCTTTTTCCATTAAACGCGCAAAAGGCGACGCATGTGAGTATGGATTACCTTCAAAGTCATCATACAAATCGGCATGCGCATCAAAATGCAACACATTAAGGTTTTCATATTTTTGAGTATGCGCTTCTATTAAAGGAAACGATACTGAATGATCACCACCCAAAGAAATAATCTTTCCTTCACTAGACAACTCATCTAAAATAGTTTGTTTTATTTGCTCATAGGCTTTTTCACTGTCTAGCGATGTAAATTCTATATCACCAAGGTCATTATAATTTACACCATCGGCTATTTCTATTCCCATTTCGCAAAAACGATTTGCTGAACCACCAGTATCCATTTGCCTAATTTTTGGTGGTGCTAATGCTGGTCCTTTTGCAAAGGTTGAGTTCTCGTCGTAAGGAACTCCAATAAGTTTAATCATATTAATTATTTAAAATTGAAATATAAGCTGTCCACGGACCAACTTCATCTTTATATTGTTTTGCCATTACTCGTGAAATTTGAGCAATGTGACCTAGATCATGAGTAACCCAAGTTGCCAATAATTCACTTGCGGAAACTTCTCCTAATTCTGGGTGCATTGCTTTTTTAGTCAAATCAGCTTCGGTGATATTTAAAGACTTCAAAGCTTCTATGTTTTGCATTCTTAAAACTGAAAACTCTTCCAACAATTCGTTAAGTGTTTTCCCTTTTGAATTTTCAAACTGCGCAAACCTATCAAATGGTTTAAAGGTTTTATTTTCTGAATCACTTAAAACAATTTTTAAACGCTCTATCCAATCGGTTTTTTCACCATGAATAAGATGCCCAACAATATCAAAAGCACTCCAAGTATTGTCACCTTCATTACAAAACACCCAATCGTTTGACAGATCTTCTAAATATGTTTTTAGAATTCTTGGTGTACGTTCTAAAATCTCTAAAGCCTTGCTAATGTTATATTTCATAAGGTTAGCAATATACAAAATATTCGTTTACAAACGACTACAAACGTTTACAAACGATATTAAATGCGTAACTACCGAATACTATTTGTTTATCGTCTCATCTTTGCATTGTCGAATTATTAGTCACATTGAGCACAGTCGAAATGTTTTTAAAGTTTGATATAACGTAAAAAGATCCTGAACTAAATTCAGGACATAGTATTAACTGTTTAACACGAAAAAATTAAAATTATGAACACGCTTAGAAACAAAGTACAGTTGATTGGAAATCTTGGAAATGATCCAGAAATTATCAATTTAGAATCAGGTAAAACATTAGCTAAATTTACCATTGCAACTAATGAGAGTTACAAAAACTCGAACGGAGAGAAGGTAACAGATACGCAATGGCACAATATAGTGGCTTGGGGAAAGACCGCAGAGATTATTGAAAAGTATGTAACTAAAGGAAAAGAAGTTGCTATTGAAGGAAAATTAACTTCAAGAAGTTACGACGATAAAGATGGAAACAAACGTTATATAACCGAAGTAGTATGTAACGAACTATTGATGTTGGGTAAATAAAATTATGTCGGTCATTAAAAAAAGCTCTCAAATTGAGAGCTTTTTTTATGTTATTGAACTTCTAAAATTAGAATTGCTATATTTGAGATATAATCAAACACCTATATGCTTACAAACGCCTGCAAAAATGCCATAAGAGCCATTCTTTACCTCGCCATGTTTTCTAACAAAACCACTAAAATTGGTGTTAAACAAATTGCAGAATCGCTTGAAATACCTCAACCGTTTTTAGCAAAACTACTTCAAAAGTTAAACAAGTCTGAAATAGTATCGTCTACCAAAGGTCCTCGAGGTGGCTTCTTTATTGATGATAAAAATGCCAAAAAAACAGTCTGGGATATTATTATTTGTATTGATGGCAGCCAAAGATTCGACCAATGTTTTTTAGGCCTTTCTACCTGTGACGATAAGAATCCTTGTCCTGTTCATTTTACAGTAAAACCCTTTAAAGACAAGATTATGAGTGACTTTAAAGACAAAACCATTGTAGAGTTTGCCGAGGAGATAAAAGCGTCAAACAAAGTTATCTCTTTAAAGGATTTTGAAATTTTAGACTCTTAATACCAATATCAATTAACACAAATATTAGTAGTCGCCACATTTTCTAAACGTTCATTAAGCATATCTGCTCGTTTACTAGACATTCTTAGTTTTGCATATTGTGTATGGTAATGCCTCAAGCCATGTTCTTTTTGCCTTCCAGAGCTAAAACTAGATACACGTTTTAAATATCCTATAACTCTGGTTCCATGATCTACATTTTGTGATTTGCATTTACTACAACTATAATTTGTTTCTTTATCAATATGTTCGCAATCATTACAAATAGTGATTTTAATATTAAAACAGAAGTAATTACAGCCAGCTTTTGCTGTAGCATGAATAAGTTTTATAAACCCTTCTTTATTAGGTGCTTCTTCAAGATTTAAATGAAGTGCCGAACCACCGTCTAAATATTTAATAGTTTCTTTCCCATGTAATATAATTTTATCTAAGGTATTTGTACTTCGATCTTCTACCTTATAGAAATAGGAATTATAGCAATCTCTAGGCACAAATAAACCATCTTCTCTATCCCATTTAGCATTTTTTACACCTAAATTTTCAGCAGGAACAAATTCGGTATTAAACATAAAACCATATTGCTTTTTGGCTTTTTTGTTTTCATTATAGATAGCCTTTAGATGCTTATTTACAAACGCTTTATATTCTTGATTGTTTCCTACATTAACTCCCTGACTCTCGGCAGCTTCAACCATACCATTTATGCCAATGGTTAAAAACTGTTTATCTAAAGAAATAAATCCAGCCTTATATACAGGTAACAAACCTGCTTCTTCATATTCATTTATTAAAGTTCTATAGGCAACCTGGTATTTATGAATCTTTTGGACCTCTTCTACAATATCAGCTCCTTTTTGGATCAATCTATTCATGTTTAAAGTAATGACATTAATAGATCCTGTAGCTACACCACCTGCGCCTAAAGAGTAGCTAAACGTGTTATCGCTTATCTCATTTCTTAGTCTACAACAAGAAGCGAGACTATCGGCATTTTCAGACTGATATATAAAAAACGAATTCCCTTCACTTAATTCCTGAGCACACATATTGGTAAACTCACTATCTACCGGACGACCATCTTTCACCAACATGGCCGCAGTAACCACTGGAAATGTTAGTATTGCTTTATTTCGTTCTTCATTAAACCATTTCATAAAAAATGATTGAAGACGTTTAACATTTTCCCATTTTGGCTTGGTCATATCTGGAAATACGAAATCGCCAAACATACTGTTAAAATAGGCTTCATCATATAAAGAAATATTCCAAAATACCGACTGATATCCTCTGGCAGCTGCTGGTTGATTAATGGCATATACCACATGTTGTAAATGGTTGGCAATTAGTTTTTCGTTGGTATTTAAATAGTCTTCTCCATAGTCTTTGGCTGCAAAATGATCAAAATACATTAAAAATTCAACGGTGGCCAATGCACCAGCAAACTGCGAACTTACAGCAAATACGAGGTTTACAAATTCACCGCAAAAACTCTCTAAATGCTGTGGCGCTCTACTTTCTCCACCCAATTTTGTAAGTCCGTCAAACAAGAATGGATACATACTAATAGAAACACAATAGGGCTTTAATGACGTTTCATCATGTACATAAATTTCGTGTGATTCTATTTGTCGCGTGTATTCTTCTGCTAGATCATCGCCAAACAGTGTTTGAATTTTACGCTTTACCAAAGCACGATTAACTTGAATATTTATATCCTTGTTTAGTTCGGCTTCCATAGTTGCAATGTTCTTTGAAGTCACGTTAGCATTAGCATCAACTTTTGAGCCATCAGCAGCATTAGACGAACAAATATATTGATCTATAAAATTGATCTTTTTAGTTACTTGGGCATTGGTTAGTCTGATCATAGGTTTTGGTTTTTAGTAAATAAGTGATTAAGAATTGTATTTGATTTTACATGTATAAATTTTTGATTTGTTTTAAGACTATTGAGCCCACCTAAACTTGCATTCCAACTTCCAGTTTTCACCCAATGAAGCTCATTCAAAATAGTTTGTGATACATTTTCAGCTCCCGTATACAAACAGGTTTTATAGCTAGATTTATTAGCAATTTGAAGAAACTCTATAAGTTGTTTTTCATGCCATTCTCCTCCCATAAACAGCACACACGAGGCTAATGAACTATATTGCTCCAGAATATCTTTATACCAATCTACAGACAAAGGTGTTCCGTTACCTTCTTTCCATAAAAATGGTGAATGGCAACCTTTACAACGAAATGGACATCCAGAAATAGAGAAGCATAAACTAACTTCTCCTGGAACTTCTTGAAGAACAACTTGAAAATCGTGGCAATGCATTTTAATAAAAGACTATTTTATCTTCTATAAAAATACACTACAACAATACTCTATTTTAACTCATTAAAATAGAGTTATTAAAAAGTTTATTAACAGTGTAAAAAACTATTTATGAAGTTTAAATTGAATGCGTTTCCTAGATAAATCAACTTCCAACACTTTTACGATTATTTGCTGATGTAAACTCACATGCTCATTTACATCACTCACATAACCATCTGCAAGATTTGAGATATGAATTAAGCCGCTTTCTTTAATTCCAACATCAACAAAACAGCCAAAATTTGTAATGTTATTTACTATACCAGGAAGTAATTGCCCCTCTCGTAAATCGCTGATCGTTTTTAATTCTTGATTAAAAGTAAACACCTTTGCTTTTTCTCTAATATCTAACCCTGGCTTCTCTAATTCAGAAATAATATCCTCTAAGGTTGGGAGTCCAACCTCGTCATTTATATATTTCTTAAGGTCGATCTTTTTAAGCACCTGAGAATTTCCTATCAACTCTGAAATTGCTTTACCTTCATCTTTAGCAATTTGCTTCACCAAATTATATCTTTCAGGATGTACTGCAGAATCGTCTAAAGGATTATCTGCGTCTTTAATTCTTAAAAATGCAGCACCTTGTTCGAATGCTTTATTTCCTAATCGAGCTACTTTTTTAATATCGTTCCTCGATGAAAATGCACCATTTTCATTTCTATGGGCTACAATATTTTCAGCAAGCTTAGGTCCAATTCCAGACACATAACTCAACAACGATTTACTAGCTGTATTTATGTTTACACCAACAGCATTTACACAACTTTCTACAACAGTATCTAAACTAGATCTAAGCTTTGCTTGATCTACATCATGTTGGTACTGACCTACACCAATTGATTTGGCGTCAATCTTCACCAATTCAGCTAACGGATCTTGTAAACGTCTACCAATAGATACCGAACCTCTAACGGTAACATCGTAATTTGGGAATTCGTCCCTAGCTATTTTTGATGCCGAATAAATACTTGCTCCTGCTTCGCTTACCACATACACCTCAATATCATTCTTAAAATGAATTTTACGAATCAACGCTTCCGTTTCTCTTGACGCTGTGCCGTTTCCAATAGCAATAGCTTCAATTTTATATGCATCAGCTAAAGAGCTTATTTTTTTCATCGCCCCAACGCGATCATTTTTTGGAGGATGCGGATAAATGGTTTCGTTATATTTTAAATCACCTTTAGCATCTAAACAGACCACTTTACAACCTGTTCTATAACCAGGATCAATCGCTAATACGCGTTTCTCGCCAACTGGAGAACCTAAAAGTAACTGCTTTAAATTTTTCGCAAATACTGTTATTGCAGCATCATCTGCTTTTGCTTTCGCATTTTGTAATGCTTCATTCGATAATGAAGGTAATAATAAACGCTTATATGCATCTTTTATCGCCTGTTCTATTTGATCTGAACAAGCATTATTTGATCGAATAATTCTATCTTCTATTTTTACTAAAGCTCTTTCGTCATCAATTTCGATCTTTACTCTAATAAAACCTTCTTGTTCTGCTCGTAAAATTGCCAATAAACGATGAGATGGAATTCGATTTAAAGACTCACTCCAATCAAAATAATCTCTGAATTTTTGCGCTTTCTCATCTTCTAACTTTGCTTTTACCACTTTAGTGTTAATGGTTGCAAAACGCTCTAACTGGTAACGAATGTTATTTCTTATATCTGTACGTTCGTTGATCCATTCTGCAATAATATGTCGTGCACCTTCCAAAGCATCTTCAACCGAATTAACATCACCTTTTACGTATCTATATGCAATAGACTCAACATCATTAGCATTCTGACTCATAATGATCTTCGCTAATGGTTCTAATCCATTCTTTCTTGCAGTTTCTGCTTTGGTTTTACGTTTCTTTTTATAAGGCAGATAGATATCCTCAAGCACTGTTAGATCTTGTGCTCTATTTATCTTTTCTTGTAACTCAGACGTTAAAACATTGTCTTCTTCTAAAGCTTTCAAAATAGTAGTTTTTCGTTTTTCTAAAGCTTCAAATTGTTCTTTATACTTAACTATCTCACCAATTTGAACTTCATCTAAATTTCCGGTAAGCTCTTTTCTATATCGAGAAATAAACGGAATAGTGCAATCTTCTTCCAGAAGTTTAATAGTGCTTTTCACACTCTCTCTAGACAGCTCCGTTTTAGATAAAATAAATTCGATCATATTAACTAATCGTCAATCCATTAGCTACCTGTTCTTTTTCATCAGGATTTACAAACACCAATTGTCCTTCGGCAGTTTCAGTCATTAATATCATTCCTTCACTCTCTACTCCTCGAAGTTTTCTAGGAGCAAGATTAACCAAAACTGTTACTTTTTTCCCAACTACTTCTTCAGCAGTAAAACTTTCAGCAATACCAGATACAATAGTTCTAACATCAATTCCAGTATCTACTTTTAATACTAAAAGTTTTTTAGCTTTCGGCATTTTTTCGGCTTCAATAATAGTTCCAACACGTATGTCTAACTTAGAAAAGTCTTCCCAAGTTATTTCCTCTTTTTGAGGTTCTACAGTTTTATTCGCTGCTTCATTTGCTTTTTTACTTGCTTCAAGTTTATCTAACTGTGCTTGAACTTCTTTATCTTCTACCTTGGTGAATAATAATTCTTGTTTTCCTATTTGGTGATTAGCTGGAAGTAATTCAGCACCTTCAGATACAGTATTCCATGTTAGAGATTCCTCGTCGCTCGTTCCTTGCTCTGTCGGAATGACATTGCCATTCTGAGTCAAACGAAGAATCTTTTTTAATTTTTTAGAAGTAAATGGTAAAAATGGTTCACTTACAATTGCTAAAGCAGACGCTATTTGAAGTGCTACATACATAATAGTTTTTGTACGAGCTTCGTCTTCCTTAATTACTTTCCAAGGTTCTTCATCTGCTAAATACTTATTACCTAATCTAGCTAGATTCATTAACTCCTGACTCGCTTCTCTAAAACGATAACGCTCAATAGAACTCGCAATTACTTCTGGATAGGCTTTTACAGCAGCTAAAGTTTCTTTATCAACTTCGGTTAATTCACCTGGAGTAGGAACTACACCTTCATAATACTTGTTAGTAAGCACTACAACACGGTTTATAAAGTTTCCAAATATGGCTACCAATTCATTATTATTTCTAGCTTGAAAATCTTTCCATGTAAAATCGTTATCCTTAGTTTCTGGTGCATTTGCGGTTAACACATAACGCAACACATCCTGTTTCTCTGGAAACTCTTCTAAATACTCATGCAACCAAACTGCCCAATTTTTAGAGGTTGATAGTTTGTTGCCTTCTAAATTCAAGAACTCGTTTGCTGGTACATTTTCTGGCAACACATAATCTCCATGTGCCTTTAACATAGATGGAAAAATGATACAATGGAAAACTATATTATCTTTTCCTATAAAGTGTACTAACTTAGTATCTTCATCTTTCCAATAAGGCTCCCAATCTTTTCCTTCTCGTTCTGCCCATTCTTTAGTAGATGAGATATAACCAATTGGCGCATCAAACCAAACGTAAAGCACTTTTCCTTCTCCACCTTCTACAGGAACTGGAATTCCCCAATCCAGATCACGAGTTACAGCACGTGGACGTAAGCCATCATCGATCCAAGATTTACATTGTCCATACACATTTGGTTTCCAATCTTTTTTATGACCTTCAATAATCCATTCTTTTAAAAACGCCTCGTGCTTATCAAGTGGTAAAAACCAATGTTTGGTTTCTTTTAAAACAGGAGTTGCTCCAGTAATTGCAGATTTAGGGTCAATTAAATCTGTAGCATTATGACTGGTTCCGCATACTTCACACTGATCGCCATAACTTTCTTCATTACCACATTTAGGGCAAGTACCAACTACAAATCTATCTGCTAAAAACTGATTTGCCTCAGCATCGTATAATTGCTCTGTAACTTCTTCAATAAATTCTCCTTTATCATATAAATTTTTAAAAAAATCTGACGCTGTTTTATGATGAATTTCAGCAGAAGTACGAGAATAATTGTCAAACGTAATACCAAAATCACTAAACGATTTTCTAATAATAGCATCGTATTTATCTACTATATCTTGCGGTGTCACACCTTCTTTTTTAGCTTTAATAGTAATAGGCACACCGTGTTCATCACTCCCGCAAATAAAAGCAACATCATTCCCTTGCAAACGTAAGTAACGTGCATAAATATCAGCAGGCACATATACTCCAGCTAAGTGTCCAATATGAATTGGTCCGTTAGTATAAGGTAAAGCTGCTGTTATAGTAATTCGTTTAGACATAGATTTCTCTTTTTATTGTCATATTGAGCGCAGTCGAAACATCTTACTTAGTTAAGATTCTTCACTTCGTTCAGAATGACAAAGAATATTTATTAAAATAAGCCACAAAAATACACATTTTGGCATGCATTTAGAAAAGGAAATACTAAGAAACTCGTTATATTTACAAAAAGCCTTTGTTATGTTTTTTAAACCTTTTATGTATCGTTCGCTTGTAGTTGCTTTACTTTGTTTTAGTCAAACATTCTCGCAATCGGATAATGCTGTCAATGCTCACAAAACTATGTCTAAAGAATTGATTCAACCACCATTTTTAAAAGCAGGTGATACTGTTGCTATTGTTGCCCCTTCAGGAGTCTTAAATCATCGTGAAAAAGAAGTAAACCAAGCAAGAGATTTACTTAAAAGCTGGGGACTACATGTGGTTATTGGTGACCATGTTTTTAATAAGGCCAACCATTTTGCCGGAACTGATGATGAGCGTGCTGACGATTTTCAAAAAGCCTTAGACAATCCAAACATTAAAGCCATTTGGAGTGCAAGAGGTGGTTACGGAACTGTTCGTGTTTTAGATAAATTGAATTATTCTGAGTTTAAAAATAATCCGAAATGGGTTATTGGCTACTCTGATATTACGGCTTTACATAACCAAATTCATAATGAAGGTATACAAACTATACATGCTATGATGTGTACAAGTTTGACAGATGATCTTTCTGAAATTCAAGAAACTGTTAACTCCTTTAAAAAAGCACTATTTGGTGATAATCTAACGTATACTGTTGATGGCAGTAAATACAATAAAATGGGTTCTGCTTCAGGTCAGTTAGTTGGTGGAAACTTAACTCTACTTCACACCATGTTAGGCTCTGAAACTAGCATAGATACTAATGGAAAAATTCTTTTTATTGAAGAAATTGGGGAGTATAAATACCATATCGACCGCATGTTGCAAAGTTTAAAACGCGCTGGTTACTTTGAAAGTTGTGCTGGTTTAATTGTTGGCGACATGAGTAAGATGCGAAAAAACACGACACCTTGGGGAAGCTCGATTGAACAATTAATTCTAGATGCGTTACAAGAATATAATTTCCCTATTTTATTTGGATTTCCCGCAGGACATGAAAAAGACAATAGAGCATTGATTTTGGGTAGTGACATTAAGTTAGAAGTGAATAGTGAAAAGGGTAAAGTTATTTTTAAAAATTAACTTGTCACTCTGAATGAGTAAAACGATATGAAGAATCTTAATTTTAATAGTATAGATTCTTCGCTATGCTCAGAATGACACAATATTATAAATCATATAATAAGCAGGAGATTCCTGCTTTCGCAGGAATAAAATGGCACAACACAACGAGCTTGGTAAAAAAGGGGAAACGTTAGCAGTAGAGTATTTAACTAAAAATGGCTATAATATTGTTGAGCGTAATTACCGTTTTGATAAAGCTGAAGTAGATATTATTGCTCAAAAAGAAAGTACACTAGCCATTATTGAAGTTAAAACCAGATCGACCAATGAATTTGGAAATCCGCAAGATTTTGTAAAGCCAAAACAAATACAGCGTTTAGTTAAAGCTGTTGATGAATATGTGACGGTTAATGATCTTGATGTTGAAATTCGATTTGACATTATTGCTATTGTAAAAAACAATAGTGGCTTTGATATCGAGCATTTAGAAAATGCATTTTATCATTTTTAATTTTTGTTAAATTCGAAGAAGTCCAATAGACATTGATATTGCAAACCATAGAGCAATTCCAATAATAATTACTATAGAATCTCTAGTTATTGCACTTTTTGAAATCGTTGCGCTACCATTTTTGATTAACAACACCTGAAAAGCTTCAGTAATTTTCTTTCTCTGTTGAATTATAATTAAGAGTAATACACTTTGAATTACTATCGCAATAGTTAGGGCAGCATATGGTACTTCATATAAAATATCTAATATGATTATATTGAGAAAAACAGGAGTTAATAAAAGAGCTGCTAATAGTTTTGTTTTTCTAAAGACTAACAATATAGCTCCTATAGCTTGAATACAGCCTATAAAAATTGGGTACTCCTTTGTGGTTCCAAAAAAAGCCCACATCATTTCAAAATTTGAAGCTTCTCTTACTGTGCTATGAACTATTTTGGCTCCTTCAAATTGGGTCACTTTACTTATACCATAGTAAAGAACACAGCATGCTATGATAATTCTTAGGATAAGCTCCAATAAACCTAGGTTGATAACTTTTGAGGACTTCATTGTCGCAACTATTTAAGAAACAACAATATAAGGAAATTTTCTTTTTAGAACAGGAAGTATACTACTTATCCATCCACTTTTTAAAAGCAGCAAAATCATATGGTTTTGCTATAATCTTTTTTTCAGCATCCAGCACATAGTAACTTGGTGTTGCAGTAACATTATAACTTGCACCAATAGGATTGTTCCATTTTCCTAATCCTAAGACATGTGTAAACTCTGGATATTTGGCAGATTCAGTTTTCCATAGCGTTTCTTCATCTTCCAGACCAATCGCAATAACCTTTATCTCTTTACCCTTATCTTTTAAATAGGCTTGTAATTGTGGAATCTCTTCCAAACAATGTCCACAAGTACTGCTCCAAAACACAATTATGTATTGAGAAGCATCATCTAAATCGTATAAAGACACTGATTCTTTTTTACCATTTTTCTCAATGTCTACATTAAATTCTGGTGCTTTATTCCCCAGAGATAATCTTTTGAATAACTCAAGTCCTGTTACCAGCTCATTATCATTTAACGAACGTGCCATCTCTAGCAAATAGCTATCGGCAATATGGTTAGCAATACCTTCCATATTTGCATCTACTAGTTGTTGCCAAAGAATCTCTAATAATCTAGCCTTAACGTCTAGATTGGCATCTTTCATAGATGCAACCACCTCATCGATATTCTTTTTATAGTTTCCTAATTCATCATCTCCTTCTTTGGCAGTCATACCAAACACATAATTAAGAATACGTTCAATTAAAAAGTTTGAACTCTGTAGAGTTTCATTATTAAAATCTACATGATCAAAAAAGTGTAACTTCAAATTTTCTATATAAGTACTAAGATCTTCAAAAGTTTCAGGTATATACGGCTTATTTGCTTTAATAAAGTTTAAGGCAATAGTGCCTTCGGCAGCTTTTTCGTATTCGTTTTGTGTTTCTAGTTGTGTTTTAAAAATTGAAGCTAATGCAAGACTATCTGTACTCTGTTGTCTGAAGAAATTACCAATACTCTGACTAATTAAAGACATGCTATTTGTATACGAACTCACCAGTGTATTCTCTAAGGACGATTTATATTGAACACCAGTTTCAGTGTTAAAGGTTAAAGCAATATCTTCTTTCCCGTTATAGATAATATCAAAATTGAATTCTTCTTGAGGTAACGCATATACTAGTTTATACATACCTTGTGTACTGGTAGAATCCATTAAAAATTCAAAATTTCCATCTTTATCAATTTCGGTATTCGCCACATAATTAGTTGCTGTAGGTGTGACCTTATATAAAATTGCATACTTAAAATCTTCGGCAGGAGTAAACGTACCTTTAATAGTATTTTGGGCTATTAGCGACAACGGGATTAGCGCTAATACAAATGCAATTTTTTTAAACATAAATTTCTCTTTTTTCATTTGACCTATAATTCGTCTTTTGGTCACATTTTCTATTTCAACAATCTTGCCAAAATCAGGCTTTAGTTTTTCATTTTATAAAGATTGAAGGCCTTCTTCCCATTCATCTAAAAACTCATGAACCTCTTCAATAAACTCGGCCTCTTTTTCTGTCCTATTTATTGTACAATGTAACACTATCTTACCAGCTTCTGGAGGATAGCCTGTAGTTATGGTCCAACATAATGCATTAGGGCAGCTCAATAATGCAAACCTAACACCTCCTTTAACCTTGTTATAACTTATATCGAAATCTCCCCAAAGAGTAGTGCCAATAAAATTAGTTCCGTTACTTTCTAAAAATAACATGGTTTCTGCAAAATCATTAACCACTTCTGGTACAATTTTTTCTTGAATTTGCTCTTGAGTTGTAGTTGTATCTATAATTCTAAAAAACTCCATTTTTACGCTAAAATTTCACTTATTTGTTGCACAGCATCATCAACCGTTTTTACATTATCAAAAGTAAGCAATAATCGTAAACCTTTACGCGTTTCTTTCTCTTTCATTTTACAAGATTTTGGGTTTGTTTGAACAAACTGTAAAACCTTCGTAAATATTGTGCTTTTATAAAAATTACTTTGTTGATCACTAATAAAATACCCTACAAATTTACCTTGCTTCATAATTACTTTTTCAAAGCCAAGTTTGGCTCCAATCCATTTAATACGCACACTACTTAACAAGTCAATTACTTGAGCTGGCATGTCACCAAATCGATCAGTTATATCAGACTCAAACTGCAACAATTCTTCTTCAGTTTTAAGTTCGTTTAGCTTGGTGTACAAATTTAAACGTTCGGTAATATTATTTACATAATCATCTGGAAACAAAAGTTCAAAATCAGTATCGATAGTCAGATCTTTTACATAGGTTTTATCTTTTTGCTCATCTTTATAAAGCTCCCTAAATTCATTCTCTTTTAGTTCTTCAATAGCTTCATTCAGTATCTTTTGATAAGTATCAAAGCCTATTTCATTAATAAAACCACTTTGTTCTCCACCTAATAGATCTCCTGCACCGCGAATTTCAAGATCTTTCATGGCAATATTAAATCCACTACCTAGCTCTGTATGCTGTTCAAGAGCTGTAATACGCTTTCTGGCATCATCGGTCATTGCAGAATATTCTGGTGTTATAAAATAACAGAATGCTTTTTTATTGCTTCTTCCAACACGGCCGCGCATTTGATGAAGATCACTAAGCCCAAAATTATTAGCATTATTAATAAAAATAGTATTCGCATTTGGCACATCTAAGCCGCTTTCAACAATTGTTGTACTCACTAAAACATCAAACTCACCATTCATAAATGCCAGCATCAATTTCTCCAGTTTTTTACCTTCCATTTGCCCATGTCCAATTCCTATTTTAGCATCTGGCACAAGACGCTGAATCATTCCAGCAACTTCCTTAATATTCTCTATACGATTATGAATAAAAAACACCTGACCACCACGCTGGATTTCGTAACTTACGGCATCTCTGACGATTTCTTCATTAAATCTTATAACCTGACTCTCTATAGGGTAACGATTGGGAGGTGGTGTTGTAATAACCGAGAGATCTCTGGCAGCCATTAAACTAAATTGTAGTGTACGAGGAATTGGTGTTGCCGTTAAGGTTAATACATCTACGTTTTCTTTTATTGTCTTTAATTTTTCCTTTACTGCTACACCAAATTTTTGTTCTTCATCAACAATAAGCAATCCCAGGTCTTTAAACTTAACTTTAGGATTTACTAATTGATGTGTTCCTATTATAATATCTACACCTCCTTTTTCAAGACTCTCGAGAGTTTCACGTTTTTGCTTAGCGGTTCTAAACCTATTTATATAATCAACCGTTACCGGAAAATCTTTAAGTCGTTGCCTAAAGGTTTTTGCATGTTGAAACGCCAATATTGTAGTTGGCACTAAAATAGCAACTTGCTTTCCATTGTCCACAGCTTTAAAAGCCGCACGAATAGCAACTTCGGTTTTACCAAAACCTACATCGCCACATACTAGACGATCCATAGGTTGCTCGCTTTCCATATCTGCCTTGATATCGGCTGTAGCTGTAATTTGATCTGGTGTATCTTCATAAATAAATGAGGCTTCTAACTCATGCTGCATATAGCTATCAGGGTTATATCGATGCCCTGTTTTCATTTTTCGCTTGGCATAAAGCTTGATCAAATTGAAAGCAATCTCCTTAACTCTGGATTTTGTTTTTTGCTTTAATGTTTTCCATGCTTTGCTTCCTAGCTTGTAAATTTTAGGAGGCTTTCCATCTTTACCATTAAATTTTGTGATTTTATGTAACGAGTGAATGCTTAAATACAATACATCACGTTCGCCATAGATCAATTTTATAGCCTCTTGTTTTTTACCTTCAACATCTATTTTCTTTAAACCACCAAATCTTCCAATTCCGTGGTCAATATGTGTTACATAATCCCCAACATCAAGATTTGTTAGCTCTTTAAGGGTTATAGCCTGCTTTTTTGAATAGCCATTTTTTAAATGAAACTTATGATAACGTTCAAAAATTTGATGATCTGTATAACAAACTATTTTGTTTTCATGATCAATAAACCCTTGATATAACGATAATACCATTGTTTTATAATGAACTTCTTGCTCAACATCTTCAAAAATATCGGCAAAGCGTTTTGCTTGTTGCTCGCTAACACAGCTTATATAATTAGTATAACCTTTATCGTGATTGCCATTTAAATTTTCTATTAAGAGTTCAAATTGTTTATTAAAAGCTGGTTGCGGCGTAGTATTAAAAACTATTTCATTTTCGGCAGAAGAATTAAAAAACGACGTATTCTCAAATTCGATTAAATTAAAATTGAGAAGCTGTTTTTTTAAAAGTTCAGAATTACAAAACAATTCTTCAGGTGTATCATGTTTTATATCAGATGATAATGTAGAAAATGCATCTTTAGCTTTTTCAAAAAAGTCATCAATTCTTGAAAATAACAATTCAGCATTTTTAACCCCAACAACAGTCTTTGATGCAACATACTTTAGAAAACTTTGCCTACTCTCTTCTAAAAATTTATTAGCGACATTAGGAATAATATTAATTTTCTTTATTTTTTCTGTTGAGAGTTGTGTTTCAACATCAAAGGTTCTAATACTATCTACTTCGTCACCAAAAAATTCAATTCTATAAGGTTCGTCATGCGAAAAAGAGAATACATCAACAATGCCTCCTCTTACTGAAAACTCTCCAGGTTCTGTCACAAAATCAACTCGCCTGAATTGGTATTCAAATAACACTTCATTGACAAAGTCGATCGACAAATTATCACCATTGGCAATTTTTAATGTATTTTTTTCTAATTCTCGTCTTGTCACTACCTTTTCAAATAAGGCATCAGGATAAGTTACAATTACCGCAGGCTTTTTTCTGGAGTTAATTCTATTTAAAACTTCTGCTCTAAGTAATACATTAGCATTATCTGTCTCTTCAATTTGATAAGGTCTACGATAACTACCAGGATAAAACAATACATGCTTTTCGTCTAGTAATTGTTCCAGATCATTAAGGTAATATGCCGCTTCTTCTTTATCATTAAAAACCAATAAAAAAGGTTTTTCTGCATCTTTAAAAGCATTAGCAATTACAAATGAAAATGATGAACCAATGAGTCCTTTTAAATGTGTTCTGTTTTCGGTTTGGGCAATAGCAATCTGCAGTTTTTGCTGTTGCAAAGACTGTGAATAAGCTTGCGAGATAGTAGATTTACTCACGAAGAAAATTTTGACACAAATATATAATAATAGTTTATTAGAATTTTACTTTTTTATTGGTTTTAAAAGGGTTATTAATATTATATTTGCATCACAAAAAAACAATAAAACTCATGTCAATTAAAGATTTATTCGATATTGGATTTAGAAGACGTAATCAAGATCATTTTGCAGCAATAGTTCGTATAGCAAAAGATGATGGTATTATTTCAGAAGAAGAGCAAGCATTTTTAGACAGATTAGCTGAAAAACTTGATATCTCAGAAAAGGATTATAAACAAATTCTAAAAGATTATAAAACGCATCCAATAAATCCTCCAACATCTTATAACAGACGTCTAGAGCGTTTATTTGACTTGGCAAGAATGGTTCATGTAGATCATATTCAAGGTGATCATGAAGAATTGGTTTTACGTAAAATTTCTATCGGATTAGGATTTTCTCCAGAGAATGTAAAGTATATTGTGGATAAGGCACTTACTTTAGTTGATGAAGGTTATGACCTAGATGATTTTATTACTGAAATAAAAAACATGAATAGATAGTACTATTCCTTAATAATAAAAAAGGCAAACCATGTGGTTTGCCTTTTTTATTATTAATCTTTTTTATTTCGCGTTTCTCATGAACTCTTCTGCTTTTTCAACCATATTTTTGCTACCACAGAAAAACGGAACACGTTGATGCAGTTCTGTAGGTTGCACATCCATAGTCCTGGTAAACCCGTCACTTGCCTTTCCATTGGCTTGTTCTGCTAAAAATGCCATAGGGTTACATTCGTAAAGCAAACGCAATTTCCCATTAGAATTCTTTGAGCTTTTAGGGTACATATAAATGCCACCTTTAATCATGTTTCTATGAAAATCGGATACCAAAGAACCAATATATCTTGAGGTATATGGTCTGTCTCCTTCTTCCATTTGGCAATACTTAATATAATCTTTCACCCCTTGAGGGAAGTGAATATAATTACCTTCGTTAACCGAATAGATCTTTCCATCTTCTGGAAATTTCATATTAGGATGCGATAAATAAAATGTTCCTATAGCTGGATTTAACGTAAACCCGTTAACACCATCACCAGTAGTATATACCAACATTGTTGAAGTTCCATAAATTACATAACCCGCTGCAACTTGTTCGCTTCCTCTTTGTAAAAAATCTTCTAGTGTTACAGGAGTTCCAACTGGTGTTACACGTCTATAAATTGAAAAAATTGTTCCAACCGAAACATTAACGTCTATATTAGAAGATCCATCTAATGGATCTATTAAAACCACATATTTATTCTGGTTGTTTTCATCCTGACTATTTATGGTAATAAAATCGTCCTCCTCTTCACTAGCAATACCACAAACAATATTTCTATTGGTAAGTGTCTGAATAAATTTTTCATTTGCATACACATCTAGCTTTTGTTGATCTTCACCTTGAACATTGGTATCTCCTGCTGCTCCAATAATATCGACTAACCCTGCTTTATTCACCTCGTGATTAACAACCTTTGCTGCAAGCCTGATTGAGTTTATTAATCTAGACAATTCTCCAGAAGTATACTTAAACGAGGTTTGATTTTCTATAATAAACTCGCCTAAGGTTTTATTTTTTTGAGACATATTAAGTTGTGTGTTTTCTTAGCGCAAATATCGCATTTTTTAACAAACAAATTTGGTTTTGTTATTTATTATATGAACAACCTAATTAACTTTAAACTATCTTTGATTTTTATTTTTTAGTACATGAATTTTACAATAAGAAACGCCAGAAAAGAAGACATGCCTAGTGTATTAGGTTTAATCAAGGAATTAGCACTTTTTGAAAAAGAAGAGCATGCTGTAGAAGTGACTGTTAACGAATTAGAAAATGATGGTTTTGGAGAAAATCCAGCCTTTATGTGTTTTGTCGCTGAAATTGATAATACGGTTGTGGGAACTGCCATCGTGTTTAATAGATTTTCAACATGGAAAGGCCGTATATTACACCTTGAAGACCTAGTTGTAAGCCAAAAAATGAGAGGTAAAGGCATCGGTTCTGCACTATTAGATCGCGTTGTGAAACATGGGTATGATTTAGGCGTAAAGCGTATAAATTGGGAAGTACTTGACTGGAACACAGGTGCTATTAAATTATACGAATCTAAAGGCGCTAAGGTTTTAAGAGATTGGGATGTTGTACATTTAGATCAACAAGGAATTGAAAATTATATAGCCAATATAAGTTAATGCAAGTATTTAAGTTTGGTGGTGCATCGGTTAAAGATGCAGAAGGTGTGAAAAATTTGGTTAAGGTTTTACAAACTGTAGGGCACGATAACACACTAGTTATTGTATCTGCAATGGGAAAAACTACCAATGCATTAGAAAAGGTTTTACACAATTACTTCAATAACAAAAAAGAACTTCAAAGTTCTATACAAGAAGTAAAGAAATATCATATTGCTATTTTACTCGATCTTTTTGAAAATGAGAACCATCCTATCTTCAAAAAAATTACAGACCTGTTTAAAGAGTTAAACCTATTCTTTGAAAGGAATAAATCTCCTAATTATAATTTTGTTTATGATCAAGTAGTTGGTTATGGTGAGTTAGTAGCAACAACCATAATTAGTAATTACCTCAACGATCAGAACATTAAAAACAATTGGCTGGATGTTAGAGAGTTTATTAAAACCAATAATTTTTATAGAAGAGCTAAAGTAAATTGGGAAACTACTCAGCAAAACATTACACAAAACATTGATACGTCTGTACTAAACATTACACAAGGTTTTTTAGGGAGTGACAATAACAATTTTACGACAACGCTTGGTCGAGAGGGAAGTGATTATACGGCTGCTATATTCGCATATTGCCTAAATGCTAATAGTGTTACCATCTGGAAAGATGTTCCTGGGGTTTTAAATGCAGATCCTAGATATTTTGAAAATGCCCAGTTACTAAATAACATCTCGTATCGAGAAGCTATAGAACTGGCATTCTATGGTGCTTCAGTAATTCACCCTAAAACTTTACAACCTTTACAACGAAAAGAAATTCCCCTTTTTGTAAAATCATTTTTAAATCCTAAAAACGATGGTACACGTGTTAGTAAGGGGGTAAATTTAGATCCTGAAATTCCATGTTTTATAGTAAAAAAGAACCAGGTTTTAATATCGTTATCGTCTCTTGATTTTTCGTTTATTGTTGAAGAAAATATTAGTGACATTTTCAATTTATTACATCAATGTAAAATGAAAGTAGACGTTATACAGAATTCTGCTATTAGCTTTTCTGTATGTATTGATAATAACTATAACAATCTGGAAAAGTTACTGCAGCAACTAAAAGCGAAATTTAATGTAACATTTCATGAGAATGTATCTCTTTATACCATACGGCATTATGACGAAAAGTCGATTAAAAATTTAGAACAAAATAAAACGGTGTTATTAAAACAAATCTATCAGGAAACCGTTCAAATTGTTACTCAATAATTGGTGATTTTCATTAACCGTTTTTGAAGTATATTTGTAATTCATTATTAAATTTTTTACATGGGATTAGTAACCGCTAAAGAAGTCGCAAAAGCTGTAAAGATTAACAAGTATGGTTTTATTGGCACTTTTTTGGGATGGCTACTAATGAAACTACTAAAGATCTCTACCCTTAATAAAATCTACAATCGTAACAAGCACTTAAGTGATCTTGAATTTTTAAACGGCATATTAGACGAATTTCAAATAAAGTTTGAAATTCCTGAAGAAGATTTAAAACGTCTCCCAAAAGATGGAGCATACATTACCATATCTAATCATCCCTTAGGAGGTATTGACGGCATACTCTTGCTTAAATTAATGCTTGAACAGCGTCCAGACTTTAAGATCATTGCCAATTTTCTTTTACACCGAATAGAGCCTTTGAAACCTTATATAATGCCTGTAAACCCTTTTGAAGATAGAAAGGATGTAAAATCTAGCATCACTGGTTTTAAAAATTCTTTATTGCATTTAAAAGACGGGCACCCATTAGGTGTTTTTCCTGCTGGTGAAGTTTCCACTTACCGAGATGGGAAACTGGTTGTAGACAAACCCTGGGAAGAGGCTGCTATGAAACTTGCTCAAAAAGCACAAGTGCCAATTGTACCAATTTATTTTCATGCTAAAAATAGCCGCTTGTTTTATAAACTCTCTAAAATTAGTGATACGTTTAGAACTGCTAAACTTCCATCTGAATTACTAACACAAAAAAAACGTGTTATTAAAGTAAGGATTGGAAAAGCCATTTCTGTTAAGGATCAAAAAGAGCATACATCTTTAGCTGATTTTTCAGATTTTATAAGAAAGAAAACCTATATGCTTTCTAATGCTTTTGAAGATAAACCAAAACGTTTGGAAACAATTTCGTCTACGCTTAAGGTTCCAAAGATTCCTAAAAAAATAGTTACTCCTGTAAAAACAGAAGTAATGATAAAAGAAATTGAAGATCTTAAGGAAGGTGATTACAGGCTACTTAAGAGCAAGAACTACGAAGTGTATTTAGCGCCCGCTATAAAGCTTCCTAATATTCTAAGAGAAATTGGCCGTTTACGTGAAATAACCTTTAGAGAAGTAGGTGAAGGGACTAACGAAGCTATAGATTTGGATAAATTTGACACCTATTACCACCATATGTTTTTATGGGATGATGAAAAGAAAATGTTAGCAGGAGCTTACAGAATGGGCTTAGGTGCCAAGATTTTTGAAAAATATGGTATTGACGGCTTTTATTTACAAGATCTTTTTAGGTTTGAGCCTGAGCTTTACAAAATGATGAGTCAATCAATTGAGTTAGGGCGTGCTTTTATTATTAAAGAGTTTCAACAAAAACCAATGCCTTTATTTTTGCTCTGGAAAGGTATTGTACATACTACACTTCGTTTTCCTGAGCACAAATATTTAATAGGTGGTGTTAGTATAAGTAATCAGTTTTCAAACTTCTCTAAGTCTTTGATGATCGAGTTTATGAAATCGCATTATTACGATCCATATATAGCACAATATGTGCATCCAAAAAAGGAATTTAAAGTAAAATTAAATGACGCTGATAAGGATTTTGTTTTTGATGCTACAGAAGCCGATTTAAATAAATTTGATAAAATTATTGACGAGGTAGAGCCAGGTGCCTTACGATTACCTGTATTACTAAAAAAATATATTAAGCAAAATGCGCGCTTGGTAGCTTTTAATGTTGACCCTCTTTTTAATAATGCCGTTGATGGGTTAATGTATATTAAAATTTCAGATTTACCAGATAGTACTGTGCGTCCTGTTATGGAAGAGTTTCAAGCAGAGCTTGAACGTAAGTTCATGGAGAACTCTTAATGCAATAATACGCTCTTGTTTTGTGCTATTTTATTTACTATTTTACAGTAAATAAAACCATTCTAATGATTCGTAAATTAACCATCTTACTTTTCTCAATTCTTTTCTCTAATGTGTATTCTCAACAGATTACTGGATTAGTTCTGGATGCTAAAACTGGAGAACCTTTAGAATCGGTTTCTATTTATTTTGACAATACAACAGTGGGTACTACTACTAATGTTGAAGGTGAATTTTCGATTTCGTATACAGATGCTATTCAATCTAATTTGGTCATTTCTTATTTAGGATACCAGCAAAAAATTATTTCTAATTATAGAACTATAAACGAGCTTACCATTAAACTACATGAAGCTATTAATACTCTGGATGAAGTTTTAGTAAATGCTGACGACGGGTTAACCAGAAAACAAAAGCTTAATATTTTTAGAAGACAGTTCTTAGGGTTTTCAAAATTTGCAAGATCGTGTAAAATTGAAAACGAAGATGATTTAATATTATACTACAATAAGAAAGAAAACTCGTTAACAGCCAGCGCTATTGCTCCAGTTGTTATTAATAACAGAAGTTTACAGTATAAGATTCTTTATGACATTGCAGATTTTAGAGTCGATTTTAGTCATGTAAATCCTAAACGTGATATTTTTAATGTAAAAGGTATCACTTATCGCGGTACTACATTTTACGAAAACTTAAAAAACCATAATACCAAACGCATCATAAAAAACCGCGATTTGGCCTATGAGGGTTCCTACCTGCATTTTATGAGGGCTCTATATAATAAAAACCTTAAAAAAGAAGGATATCAAATTATCTTTAAAGGCTTACCTGTAAATCCCTGGCATTTTATAACTGTTGAAGACACAGAAACACAAAACCTAAAACGTGTAAAGGTTCGTCAGGACATTGTCATAAAATATGGTCATAGTCAATCTACCTTACATGTTAATATTCCTGAGTTTTTTATTGACCACTATGGCAATCACTCTCCTGTTTTAGGAGTAGTTTTTAGTGGCAATATGGGATATCGCCGTATAGGCGACCTTTTGCCTTTAGATTATAAGCTTTAAAGCTTAGATTCTACAAAATTTAAACAATACTCTTTAATCTCATTTCTGGCCTTTAAAAAAGCTGCATGTTTTTCATTATCTGTGCCTTCTACTTTTGAAGGATCGAAGAAGTTATGATGCAATCGCACTGCATTTTTACTTGGTATAAACGGACAATTTTCGTTAGCATGATCGCATACTGTAATAATAAAATCGAAATCAATTTTGGCATATTCATCTACGTGATTTGATGTGTGATGTGTGATATCTATCCCATCCTCTTTCATAATAGCAACCGCTCTAGGGTTTAAACCATGTGTTTCAATTCCTGCACTATAAACTTTTGCCTTTTCGTTTGCAAATTGATTTAAATAACCGTGTGCCATTTGGCTTCTACAGGAGTTTCCTGTACATAATACTAGAATATTTTTCATTTTATTCTCTCTAACTAATGAGAAGTTTTTATTTGTAATTTATTTTTTTTGATCGTCTTTCAAGCAATATATTATCTTTCCACTGTCCGTATAACTGCCCTATTTTTTCCCGTTTTCCAATACGCCTAAATCCACATGCCTGATGCAATGCTATACTAGCTTCATTCTCTGTAAATATTCCCGCCTGCAAGGTCCAGAATTCATGTGTTTCACTAGCATTTATCAATGCTTCAAGCAATACTTTACCAACACCCTTTCCTTGTTGTTGAGAGGTAATATAAATGCTTACTTCTGCTACGCCTTTATAAACTTCTCGTTTTGATACTAATGATAACATTGCAAAACCAACAACCTCATTTTTATGTATTGCAACAAGCCTGCAAGTTTCTATAAACTTTTTATGCCATTGCTTCCAAGTTGGTACTTCGGTTTCAAATGTAGCAATGCCTGTGGCTATCCCTTCAGCATAAATTTTTGAAACCGAAGTCCAATCTTCTTTTATAAATGGTCTTATTGTGATGCTTTCTATCATAAAAACAGATTGGTAGTTATCTTTGATTGACTAACAACAGTTACCGTCTGGTGTACAACATGGTTCTTCTGCCATGACTTCGTTCTCTTCTGGCACACCACAAACCTCTTTGGCTTTACAATCTGTTTTTTCAATTGCTAATTTAATAATCAAATTGTTTTCCTTTATTTCAAAATCGTTAACAAATAGTTGTGCCGTATGAAATGTATCATTACTATACTCAAATTTTACCTCAGCAGCAAGATCATAAGGCTTCATTTTACCAACTTTGTTTAAAATGCTTAAAGCTTTATAAACAGACATAAACTCTGTTTTTCCAATTTCCTTAGGGCTTTCCCATAATTGAATAATAGTTTCATTCCAAGCATCGGTTCCAGAACCGCAATCAACTGAATCTATTTTTAAATGCTTTACTTCAGTTATATGATAATTTGCTTTCACAAATGCGTTGGGTTGATATTCAAATAACAATGATCGCCCTTGGTGATCTTTTAACAATGATAATAATTCGTTTGTTTTCATAATGTGTTATATTTTGCTGTATACTAACAGCAATTAGACTTGGTTTTATTAAAAAATGAGTTTAGCAGGGTTTGAAACTTTTGGAAGCGGTCAATATTTAAGCAATAACAAATACTTTTTCCTTGAAAGTCTCCCTTTAACAATCCTGCATCATTAATAACTTTTAAATGCTGCGAAATTGTAGCTTGCGCTAATCCAATTTCATCAACAATATCGTTACATATACAAGATTCTTGTGTGCTTATATATTGCAAAATAGCAACTCTTGCAGGATGCGCAAATACTTTGGCCATGTCGGCAATTTCATTAATCTCTTCGGTATAAATATCTGTTCTAGATGCTCCCATAATCGTAATTTTACGATACAAATATACAATTAAATTGTATTATTGCAATATTACGATAATAAATATTTAAAAAAAGACCAGATACTTATCCGATCTTTTTTATTTATATATTAAAACCAAGGTTTTTTTCCAACCTGATAGGTGTTATAAAATTCTTCATCTGTTTTGGTTAAATAGATAATGGCTTCAATTAAAGTAAATAACCAAACTAAAAATGACAATAGTCCAAAACTAAATAAAGTGATCGCAATAGTAGCTACTAATAAAATAACACCTTCTTTATTATACCCTAGAACAAATTTGTGTATACCAAAGCCTCCAAAAAATATGGCTAAAATTCCAGCTAACACCTTCTTATTACTTCCGGTTGCTCTATCAAAAGCTTCTTTAGCATCGTCAGCAAACTCACCAGCTTTGTCTTTTGCTTCTCCAGCAAACTCCTCAGCTTTTTCTCTTGCTCCTCCTAATGCTTCCTTTGCTTCTTCTGCAAATTCACTTGCTTTTTTACCAACCCTATCGGCTGCTTTTTTAACTTCTTCTTTGGCATCACCTAACATTTCATTTAGGTCGTCACTTAATTTTTTTTCGTCAGACATGATTTTAATGTTTTTTAGTTGTACTTAAATTTATAAAAAGAATCTGTTATTGAAAAGCACTATCTACTGGTTCCCAAAGCTCTATTTTGTTTCCTTCTGGATCTAATATCCATCCAAACTTACCATAGTCATATTCTTCTACTTCACCAACTACGGTTACACCTTCTTCTTTTAGTGTTTGTAATAGTTCATGTAAATTTTCAACTCTAAAATTCATCATGAATTGTTTTTCACTTGGTTGAAAATAAGACGTATCTTCTTTAAATGGTGACCATTGGGTTGAGCAATCTTTCCCATCTTTGTCTTTCCACCAGAACGTCCATCCGTAATCATCTACAGGAAGTCCTAAGTGTTTACCATACCATTCTTTTACTTTATTTGGATCTTTGGTTTTGAAGAAAAATCCACCTAAACCAGTGACTCTTTTTTTCATAGTACTCAATTAATTAGTATTCAATTTAATTTTTTTGTTACACAACTATTTTTTCTTCTTAAAACTATCTTCATATAATTGAATCCATTCCTGAGCTGATACTTTCCCAGCAAGTTCGCCGATAAGATCATAAGGAATATCGTTCATTTTCTTTAATCTGATACAGCTTTTTCCCATGTCTAATTTGTATTTACAACGTTTAGCATATTCACTCACAAACCAATCGTATAAATCCTTTTTAGCATATAATACCATGCTGTACACTCCTATAAAATTCTTTTGAGATGCTAGATTCATAAATGGCAACGGCTTTTCGGGTGTACAATGATAACCGTCAGGATATACTGAATGTGGAATAACATAACCTAACATGCCATAACCCATTGTTTCTTCTACGCCTTTTGGTAAATTGTCTAAAATTTGCTGACGTAATTTTAGGATAGGTTCTTTTCTATCTTCTGGAAGTTCTTCTAAATATTGTTTTGGTGATGTTACGTCTGATTGCATGAAATTTAGTTTTTACGTTGAAGAATTAATGCTGAAATTAAAGATATAATAAACCCAATAATGGTAACTAGAACAAACATAAAAATTGCTGCAGTTGTACTAGTCATTTCCATGATCTCATCTTGCCTACCTTGATCAATAAGCATTTGCTCGTAATTCTTAAAGAAATCTGGATCGATAAATTTAGTGTATATAAAATCGACTATAGCAATCCCTAGTGCTACAAAAATTGAGATCAAAACACCAATTGCAATACCTTTTCCTAGAGACACCATGCCATTATTTTCTTTATCACGGTAATGTTTAATACCAAAAAACACAAATGATAAACACAAGAAAATTGAGATGTAACCTAATATCTCATTTGTAGAATAATCAAATGTATTTAGAAAAGATAAGTGAATGGAAAAAATAATAATTCCTGCTAAAAGTCCGTAGCCTCCATACTTTAAAACTGTTGGTTTCATAATTTTAATGATTAAAAAAGTTATTGATCAAAAGTAATTTGGAGGCGCAAATTTGGACTCATACTAAAGTACCAAAATGCTCATACTTTAGTTCAAGATACTAATTTATATCAAGTTTTCAGCTTTTGCTATTTGAATTGCCTGTGTTCGTCGCTTAGCATTTAACTTAACCAATAAATTTGATACATGCGTTTTAATTGTACTTTCAGATAGGAACAGTTTTTCTGCAATTTCTTTGTTTGAGAGTCCCAAAGCAATTTGTTGAAGTACTTCGTATTCTCGTTTACTGATTTCTAAGTCTTCAATTTTTTTATGATCTATCGCTACTGTCCTTTCCTTATTAAGGCTTCTTTTATTTATATAAACACCTATTATAAAAAAGATAATAGCAATAACAGCAATAGCAATTTCAATAGAAAGATCTCCTGAAATAATAGCATATTTACTAATTTGGAATAATAAAAGTAACGCAAGAATTAGAGCACTAAAAACTACTATGGTTCGCTTCATGCATTAAATTTAGCAAAAACTAGCTTTAATTTTATCTACAATAGTTTGGGCTAATTTAATTTTACTTTCCACTGTCCATCCTGCAACATGAGGTGTTAGTAACACATTTTTAGCAGAAATTAAGTATTGGAATGCTTGTGGTAATTGATTATCTGTAAACATATCTTCAAAAGAAGATTTCTCATATTCCAAAACATCTAATCCAGCTCCTAATATTTTTCCAGATTGTAATGCCTTAACCAGATCTGTAGTTACTACACTTTTACCTCTAGCCGTATTAATTAACCAAAACGGCTTTTCAAAACTATTTATAAAAGCCTCATTAATCATATTCGTTGTTAATGGTGTTTCTGGTGTATGTAAACTCAAAACATCAGCTTTTTTTTGAAGATCGCTAAGCGATATTTGCTTAGCATTTTCGTCACCAACATTTTCTTTTATATCATAGCATATTACCTCAACATCAAAACCTCTTAGTTTTTTAGCAAAGGCTTTTCCCATGTTACCATAACCAATGAGTCCAACCGTTTTTCCATCGAGCTCTACACCTCTATTTTCTTCACGAAGCCACTTTCCGCTTCTTACCTCAGCATCTGCAGAATTTAATTTATTGAAAAGAGATAACAGCATTCCTAAAGCGTGTTCACCAACTGCATTTCTATTTCCTTCTGGAGCCGAAATGAGTTGTATACCTTTAGATTCTGCATAGTCACAATCTATATTTTCTAAACCAGCACCAACGCGACCAATAAACTTTAAGTTAGTAGCTTTATCTAAAAATTGCTTATCGATCTTAAAGCGACTACGAATGATAAAACCGTCATATTCATGGATTTTAGCTTCTACGTCAGCTTTCGAAGATGAATAATCTTCATGATTAGTAAAGCCTAAGTCGCCTAATTGTTGTATTAGTAAAGGATGATTTGTATCTAAATGGAGTATTTTCATAAGTATAAGACACTTCGACTGCGCTCAGTGTGACATTCATTTACTAAATTTTAGGGTAATTGGTTTGTGTTTTTTCATGCACTACATTTCCTGTATGGGCTGTTGATAATTTTTCAAATAACAACACATGCACTTCTTCCCCATCTTTGGTCATTGGGTTATGCTCAACACCTTTTGGCACAATAATTATTTCGCCTTCGTTTACTACTTCTGTACGGTCGCGAAATTGCATATAAAGCGTTCCTTTTACAACCTGAAATAATTCATCTTCATCTTCGTGCTTATGCCAAACAAATTCGTTTTTTATTTTAGCCAATAATACTTGCATATCATCTACAACACCAATTTGATGCGGATGCCAGTTTTGAGAAAACTTAGTAAGTTTCTCTTTTATATTAATTGTATTCATAAGATAAAAATAGAGATTATGGAATACTGAAACAAGTTCAATAAAAGTATTAATTAAATACCCAGAATAAGTTTCGCTATCCAGAAGTAAATAAGAATTCCGAATATATCATTACTGGTTGTAATAAAAGGTCCTGTAGCAATTGCTGGATCTATTCCTCTTTTATCTAAAAACAAAGGAATAAAGGTTCCAATTAAACCAGCTACTACAATTACTACTATTAAGGACGTCGAGATAGCTAAAGCTGTCATTTCGTTATTTTCCCACCACCACACAAATAAGAACAGAAAAATTGCTAAAATCACACCATTCAAAATAGCTAAAAGCATTTCTTTAAATAGCCTGTTATTGATACTTCCCTTTACATCATCATTAGCTAAACCTTGTACAATAATTGCACTAGATTGTACACCAACATTTCCTGCCATTGCCGCAATTAATGGCGTAAATAGAAATAGTACTACATAGCTTTCAAAAAACTCTTTGAAACCTTCCATTATTATAAAGGCTCCAACTCCACCAACTAAGCCTAAAAACAACCAAGGCAATCTTGCCTTGGTAAGATCGAAGATACTATCTTCGGCATCAACATCTTGTGTAATACCAGCTGCTAATTGATAATCTTTTTCAGCTTCTTCTTTAATAACATCTACAATATCATCAATGGTAATTCTACCTAAAAGCGTTTTTTCATCATCTACTACAGGAACTGCTTCAAGGTCATATTTTGCCATTACTTTTGCAATTTCCTCAGCATCATCATTTACATGAACATAATCTACTTTGGGAATATAGATATCTGCAATTTTACTTTCGTTTTTTGCAATTAGTAGATCTTTTAAAGATAAACGCCCAATTAGTTTTTCTTGCTTATCAACTACGTAAATAGAATGTACTCGTTTTACATACTTTGCTTGTGAACGTATTTTTCGAAGACAACCAGCAACTGTCCAGGTTTCATAAACCTTCACCAATTCTTTTGCCATTAATCCACCAGCAGAATGTTCATCATAGGTTAAGAGTTCTTCAATCTCTGCTTTATGTTCTTCATCTTCAATCTTATCAATAACTTCCTTCTGCCTATCTTCTGGAAGCTCAGCAATTAAGTCTGCAGCATCATCAGTATCAAGTTCTTCTATCTCTTCTGCAATTTCTTTAGCAGAAAGATTTCTTAAAATCTTGCTACTTACATCTTCGTCTAATTCTGAAAGAATATCAGAGGTCTTTTCACTATCAAGTAATTTAATAATGTAGGTAGCCTGATCTAGACTCAGTTCATCCAGAATTTCAGCAATATCAGCATAGTGCAAGTCGTTGAACAGTTCTAAGGCTTCCGCATCATTTTCTGTGTCAACAATATGTTCAACTCGAGCTATTAACTCTTCGCTAATTTCAAAAGTGATATGTTCTTTGTTTTCTTCCAAATGAATTATCCTTGGTCATTTTCTATAAGCGACGTAAGCTCTATAAACGCATCAACGCTTAATTGCTCCGGACGCTTGCCAAAGATAACATTTGCTTTTAAATTATCGGAAAGATTGAAAGTTTTTAAACTGTTACGAATTGTTTTACGTCGTTGTTGAAATGCCTGCTTTACCACTTTAAAAAATAATTTTTCGTCGCATGGTAAACTATAATTCTCTTTTCTTATAAGTCTAAGAACTCCTGAATCAACTTTTGGTGGTGGATTAAACACTGAAGGTGGTACTGTAAATAAATACTCAGCATGATAAAATGCTTGTGTTAACACAGATAGAATTCCGTAGGTTTTACTACCTTCTTTTTCGCAAATGCGCTTTGCTACTTCTTTTTGAAACATGCCTGAAAACTCAGGAATTTGATTACGTAACTCCAGTGTTTTAAACACTATTTGAGATGAAATATTATATGGGAAATTACCAATAATAGCTAAAGGCTCACCTTTAAACACTTCATTAAGATCGTACTTTAAAAAGTCTTTTTCGATAATCCTTGGTGCTAAGTTTAAATAGTTATTCTGAAGATATTCAACCGATTCTGTATCAATTTCTATAACATAAGTAGTGACATCTTTTTCCAAGAGATACTTTGTTAGCACACCCATTCCAGGACCAATTTCAAGCACCTTTTTGTACCCGATAAGTGTTAGAGTATCTGCTATTTTCTTAGCAATATTTTCATCGCGTAGAAAATGTTGTCCTAAATGTTTTTTAGCCTTAACCGACACTTTTGTTTTCTAATTAAAAGTTACTGAATATTCATCGATCACTTCAAGCTCAGTTCTAAATGCCAACATCTTATCGGCAAATCGTTTTAGCCCATCGCCTCTTAAACGCTCTGCATCATTTTTGTAATAACTATCTAGGTGCTCGCGAGATTTAGCTCTATACTGAACCGAATAGGTAACGCCTCCCATCTCTTCCTCTACAAGTACTTTTGTAAGTTTAGCTTCGGTAAATTTCCCTGTTGCCAGTACTTGCGGGATATGTACTTTTATCCAGTTTAACCATTCTTGATGAATACTCTCATCGACATTGACCGTTACATTATATATTATCATATTTTGAAAACTGTTATGAGATTTCCAGCATTGCTCGAAATAACATGATGTTATAAATCTTTTGCAAATAACAGGAGTTCTTTACCAGTATCAAAGGGATCTACCTTCTTTTCTAGTTTTAAACCCAATTTTTCTAATAATTTAATAGAATTTTTGTTAATCGGGTCGGTTATTGCTACAATCTTATCAAGTTTAAAAGTGTCTTTTGCCAAACTCATTACAGCCACTGACGATTCATAGCCAAAACCATACCCTTCGTATTCTGGCAAAAAGCCAAATCCTATATCTACATGGTCTAATTGTTGGCGTTTAACAAGCCCTGAGATACCTATGACTTTATTGTTTTCTGATTTTAAGAGTAGTTTATAAAAACCGAACCCATCGGTTTTATAACTTTTTAGGATGCCTTTTTTTAAATGTTCTCTAGCAGCTTCTAATGTTTTTACATTTCTATCACCAATATATTTCAACCAGTGTGGTGTGTTCATTAGCTCTAAAAAGAAAGCGGCATCATCTAAAGTAACCTTTGCTATAATTAGACGTTCTGTTTCTGCTATTGGCATATTTTCTAAAATAAGGTTAAAAGCAACGTAAAAATTAAAATCATCAAAAACATATAAATTAATAGCTCCTTAAGTTTATGTCTCCTAGCGTCTTTTCTAATTTTTAACTTGAGAATTTTCATCTCGGCTTCAGTTAGTTTAGGAAAGTTAGATTCATTTTTAATTCTCTCTGCTATATAATCCAAGTTCTTTTTATTGAATTTAGTCTTTTGCTTTTCCTTTCTTTTCTTTCTTCGGAAAAGTGCCTGTTTAAAATGACTCAAACTATTATCCATAATCTCTTAATTAATAGAGTCGCCACGTAAGGCTCTATATTTTTTACGAGATTCTACAAAATAGATACTATCGGCATGATTAAAGATGATTTGTTCGTATAGTTCTTTTGCTTTATCTGGTTGATCTAGATGATTCGCATAAAGTTCAGCTAAAGCATAATAGGCATCATCGGCAAGAATATCTTCTTTATAATCATCAATGATCTTTAGGTAGTTTGCCTCAGCCAAAGCATATTCTTTTTTCTTTTCTAGTAATTGTGCTTGCTGATACAATGCCTGATCAATAATTGACTCGGTTTTATGATTTTCGAGAATAGTACCAAGCACTGATATTGCTTCTGTAGTTTTATTTTGAAAGGCCAATAGGTCGGCTTTTGCATATAGTTTTAAAGCTGTATGCGTAGAATCATCAAATTTATTATCTGATATTAAAAGTTTCAGATCTAACGCATCATTTGCAATTAATTGCGATGCTGAAGATTTTAAAATTTTCAGCTGTGATTCTGCCCATTTAAAATCACCTTTATAGTAACTCGCCTTGGCTACTCTAAATCGTGCTTGTTGCGAAATTGTACTGTTCTTTAAGTTTGTTTGAATTTGAGAAAAATAAATTAATGCTTCATTAAATTTTTCCTGTAATACCAATATATCTCCCAGCTTTAATTTTATTCTAGCTTCTTGTATTCTTGGTAATCGGTGTTGTAAAGCTTCTTTTAAAAATGCAGTAGCTCTATCTGTATCATTTAAATAAAATGCTATAAAATGTCCATAAGACAATTGCAAATCTATAGTTTGAGGAGCTCTTCCAAATTGCTCTAGTAATTGCTTGTACTTAGCGTCGATATTAGAATACTGATCTTTTAAAGCATGCTTGGTCTCTAACTCTAATAAATTTCTGTGGGCTTCTAAAACCGTGGCAGGATCAAGAGCATTTTCTACTAAATAGGTTAAAATGGTATTCGCTACTTCTACATCATCAGCTTCAAAAGTTATACGCGCCAAATCTTTAATTCCTCTTAGCGACTCTGGATTACGTTTATATATAGCTTTTTCCTGTGCAAAGGCTTTATTATAATCTTGTTGTTGTACAAATAACCAGCTTAATAACTGATTCCAAAGTAAATCTGGTTGGGTTTGAATTTTACGTAGCAAGACCCTTCTTAAAAGTATATTATTTTCGCTATCTCCATTTTCGGTAATATATTGACTAAAAGCTCTTTTTGCCTGCCCTACATAAGTTCTGTTTTTTTCTATGAAGTTGATATAGCTGGCAAACATTTTTTCAACCTTTCCCTGCTCTCCATAAATTCTCGCTAGCTGAATATGATAATTAGATTGTGGTCGCAATTCCATAGCACGCTCATATACTTTAGCAGCCATATCAATAAGGGCATGCTCTTCGAAACGCCGTGCTACATAGTAGGCATAAACAGGCTCTACTTCAATTTTGCCCATAGCCTTATTAAAACATTCTTCAGCCTTTTCCTTATTATTTTTTAGCTGATAATTATATCCTAATTCTACAATGTATTGCGGATTACGTTGCGTTTCTATTTGTTCTAATAACAACTTTTCTGAAATATCGTACTGCTCCAGCTGTTGATGAATTTGAATAATTTTAAAGAAATAATTGGCATTGCCTTTTTTTTCGGCATATAATTTTTGGTATGAAATAAGTGCCTTTTCAAACTCTCCACGATCGAAATAACTTTTAGCAAGCATTTCGTCGCTTTGAGAAGTAACGGTTAAACAACACAATAAAGCCAATATGTAAATCACACTCTTCATAGCTTTGTAAATATAATAAATGTGCTTGTTAGTAACTGTGAATGTTTTAATAAAAAAATGCCTGAACCAAGGTTCAGGCATAACCATCCAAAATAAATGTGCTATTAATCATATTTTATAAAATGATTCAATTATCCTGTTTTGGTATTTTATATATCTTATGGGAAAATAGTGTCTCGATCGGGGTTATACGCTTTAATTCTTAATTAAATACTACTTTAACTACCAGTACAACAAGTGCTACTAGTAGAAATATTCTTTTAAAGTTTTTCATAACCGTTGGTTTAATAGATTTGGTGATATAAACTTCCGCATTTTTTTTGAAAAAACAAAGAATTTTCACTAAAAATCGTCAAACAACGTCGTTTTTTAGCGTTTTACCGAGTTAAATGTTAATTTTTAACATTTTAAACCAAAGCTTTTTCCTACGCTTAATCGATGATCGTAAACCCAGTATATGGCACTAAAACCTCTGGAATCACGATTCCGTTTTCTGTTTGATAATTCTCTAAAATACCAGCCAATACTCTTGGTAATGCTAATGAACTACCGTTTAAAGTATGTGCTAGTTCACTCTTACCTTCAGCGTTTTTAAAACGTAGTTTCAAACGGTTTGCCTGAAATGTTTCAAAGTTAGATACAGATGATATTTCTAACCATCTATCCTGAGCTGTTGAGAATACTTCAAAATCATAAGTTAAGGCCGATGTAAATCCTAAATCGCCTCCGCAAAGTCTTAAAATACGGTAAGGCAATTTTAATTCTTTCAGAATAGTTTTCACATGAGTTACCATTTCATCTAAAGCCTCATACGATCTAGAAGGGTGTTCTACTCTTAAAATTTCAACTTTATCAAATTGATGCAGTCTATTTAACCCTCTTACATGGGCTCCATAACTACCAGCTTCACGTCTAAAACATGGTGTATAACCAGTAAGTGCTTTTGGTAATTCTGCTTGTGATAATAAATCGCCTCTAAAAATATTTGTAGCTGGAACTTCGGCAGTAGGAATCAAATACAAATTATCTCCTGTAACATGATACATTTGTCCTTCTTTATCAGGTAATTGTCCAGTACCAAATCCAGATGCTTCATTAACTAAATGAGGCACCTGCACTTCGTTATAGCCAGCGGCCGTATTTTTATCTAGAAAATAGTTTATTAAAGCACGCTGTAGTCTTGCTCCTTTTCCTTTATATACGGGGAATCCTGCTCCTGTAATTTTATTACCAAGCTCAAAATCTATAATATCATATTTTTTTGCTAACTCCCAGTGTGGCAGAGCATTTTCACCTAAGTCTGGTACTTCACCTTCTTTAAAGACTTCTTCATTATCTTCATCGGTGTTTCCCTCAGGAACAGATTCATGTGGTACGTTAGGTATTTTGTACAACAGTTCTTGTAATGCTTCTACCTTTGTATTTAAACTTTCAGTCAATGACTTACTCTCATCTTTTAAGCTTGTTGTTTTTTGCTTAAGGATATTTGCCTTCTCAACTTCTCCAGATTTAAAAAGCATACCTATTTCTTTAGATAAGGAATTAGATTCAGCCAAAGTATTATCGAGTTGTGCTTGTAAGCTTCTACGCTCTTCATCAAGGGTAATAACATCGGCAATCATTTGTTTGGCATCAATATTTCGTTTTGCTAAACGAGTTATTACCAAATCCTGATTATCTCTAATAAAAGGTACTTGTAACATTGATTAAAAAATTTAAGCGACAAATTTACGGAATTACAAGATAAATCAATCGTGTTTTGAAGGTAAAATCCAATCGGAATGCGCAAAAGCATTCCATTTTACTGAAGCCAGATCTACACTAGGATCTATAAATGGTTGTAACGCATTTCCATTTATGCCAACTCTACTGTCAACATAAACTGCGACATCCATATTTTGTTCGTCTTTAAATTTTTTCTTTAAGAATTGCGAAAACTGCCACATAAAATCTGGCTTACTGCTTATGTTTCCTCTTTGTTTATTCGACACAAAGTTCTCTACACGAATAGGAATTTGTTTGCCAGTTTCCTTATTTACAACTTTAAAATTGGTTCTTCCAGAGCGTATACGAAGCATCATTCTCCATGATAATCTATGTCCTTCTTCTGTCCATAGTACATTATCTTTAATAGCCCAATGACGCAATGGTAATAGTATTTGAATAATAAAATATGTACAAAAAGCCAATACATACACATTGTGTTGTTTAGGAACAATAAGCTCTCCTTTTTGATATAGCTCTTTCTTTTTTAGAAATATATTCTTGATCGTTTTAGGCTCAAAAAAGAACAGACATAGCGCCAAAGACATATACGGAAACACTCCTACCTGAAACACAATAGAATTAAACATATGAAAAAACACCGAGGCAAAAAATGCATATTTTCTGGTTTTTTTAAACAGGAGTAAAGGCACCACCAAGAGATCGAAAATTATGCCAGCATAGGCTATGAAAAAGTGAAGCCATTTTTGTTGCAAAAAATCTCCAATTATATAATAGTGTGCTTTGGTTTTCATTAATAATTCAACTACTGTAGTATCCATCCAGTCTGGATACATTTTTGCAACAGAAGCATAGGTATAAACAATAGCCATTTGAAACACAAACAATAAGCTACACCATTGTGGCATACTATTACTAATTATATCAGGATTTCTTTTGGCATCAATAGAATGATACTTATTTGCTGGCACCAATGCCATAAATACGCTTAAAAAAATAAGTAAATAGTAATGATTGTTATATGACGATTTTTGCATTAGGTAGGTGATCGTCCACATGATAGCAAACATAATAATGCTGATTCTATATCTATATCCTAGCATTACAAACACGCCAAAAATTCCCATTACAGCATAGTATGCATACATCCAAAATCCTGGTAGTGGCTGCAGCCACTCGAAGCCAATAAAAGTAAAGGTAAATTGCGGGTCGATAAGAACAGTTTTAACCCAGCCTGTTAAGATAGCTCCAAAAGACTCTAAGGTAATAAGCAATCCAAAGAACACCCTAAATACAATAAGAGCACTGTTATCAATTTGTTTAAACAATAGTTGATTAAACATGATGCTTTATAAAGTTTAAAGAGGTCTCTCTATCTTTTTCAAGCTGTAATTTAAGCATGTCTATAGATTCAAATTTTTTCTCATCTCTTAAACGCTCTAAGATTTGTATCTCAATATTTTTTCCATAAATATCCTCATCAAAATCAAAAAAATGTACTTCTATAGATTGGTGTGTTCCATTAACAGTAGGATTATGCCCAATGTTCATCATACCAAACACGACTGTATCGTCTATTGTAGAACTAACAATATACGACCCACTTTGTGGTATTAATTTATACACTTCTTCAATAGCAATATTTGCCGTAGGGAACCCTATTTTCTCACCTAGGTTCTTACCTTTAACGACAGTGCCCGATAACATGTAATTATACCCTAAATAAGTATTTGCAGTAGTAATATCTCCCTCGCCTAGTGCCTTTCTAATTTTGGTTGAACTCACTTTAACCTCATCAATTTCCTGAGCTGAAATTTCTGTGATTTCAAATCCATAAATCTCTCCAAACTCTTTAAGGTCCTCTATATTTGCAGCTCTATTTCGACCAAAACGATGGTCGTAACCAAGAATGACATGTTTTGCTTTTAGCTTGTTTACTAAAATATCTCTAACAAATTCTAATGCTGTTAGTCTTGAAAAATCTTTAGTAAATTCTTTAATTACTAGGTGATCAACTCCATAGGTTTCCAGAAGACTTGATTTCTCATCAATGGTATTGATGAGCTTAATAGACGTATCAGATTGCAGTACCATTCTTGGGTGCGGAAAAAATGTCAATACCACAGAGGTAAGTTCTTTTTTCTTAGCTATTTTAACCAGTCGTTTTACAATTTTTTGGTGCCCGATGTGTACACCATCAAAGGTTCCAATTGTTACAACCGAATCTTTTCCAGAATATGAATTTAAAGTGCTTTTAATTTTCAACGAAACTACTTTTTACAAAATTAGATATAATAACATTATAAAAAAAGAGGGCTACTATGAACCCTCTTTTAAAACTTTATATTTTAGAACTTATTCTTTTATAAATGGTAATGAGGTAGTACTACCCTCTTTAAATAGTTTAATAAAATACATCCCATTACTTAATGCACTAGTATTTATCTCTAATTGAGATACATTTTTTACTTCAGTTGTGCTTATTAACTGCCCTAACATGTTATATATTTTATAACTATCTGGCATTGCATTATTAGCCAGTTTAATATTTAAAATATTACTTGTTGGGTTAGGATAAAGTGTTACTTTATTATTTACAAAATACTCATCAGTACTTAAGGTAATTGTTGATATCTTGACAGATTCTGAAGCAGCAAATTCACCTCCAGTAGCAATTACAGTATTATCATCTGTTCTTAAGGTATACGATCCATTTCCATTTGCACCACAACAAATTCCATCATTAGCTGAGTCAAAAATGGTAAACGTATAACACTCATCGACAACAACATCGAACGACTCATTAATAGTTGAGTTATCTAACTGAGAGCCACCACTATACAATAATGTATTATTACTATCTCTAAATTCCCATGAAATCTCTAAACCAAAATTGTCTGCAGTTAATTCTAAGTGTACCTGACTTGTCGTTGGGTATGTAGACACTATATTAAAAGTAGAACTAGCAGTATTATTACAGCTTCTTTGGTCTGTATTTCCGTTAGGATTATTGATAGAAACATTTAAAGTATGATCACCCGATGGCAAAAGTATACTTGGTAAACTTACTACTTCGTATTGACCATTACTTAAGGTTCCTGTCCAATTATAGTTTGATGGAGTTCCTCCGTCAATATCATAAGTAATAGTTGCTGATGTTAAAGTTTGTGTTCCCCAGTTACTTACAATTACAGATGGCATTGCATTTTGACCACAATCTTCAATAGCGACCTTTTCAATCTTTAGGTCCCCGTCATCGTTAACTGCTGCAAAAGGTGTACAAACGTTAGATGTATTTGTAGTAGGTCTGTTAGGAGCCGTTTCAATAGCAGCTCTCATTCTTGCTTTTTGATCGTTAGTGAATACATTCATACAGGAATCATAAGTGTAATCCATGTAGTTTTCGATCATATCTATTCCTGGTTGTGCTGGGCAGCTATCTATTCCTGTAGGACATCCTGAGTTAGATTCTGCAATAGCAGGTGTATCATCACATAAGTCATTTGTACCTGTACAACTATTTCCATGAAACGTATGGTATAAACCTAGATAATGACCTACCTCATGGGTTAGTGTACGGCCTAAATTAAAATTACCGCCAATTGTAACACTTGGATCGTCATCTGTTCCAAAGTTTTGATAATTTACAACAACCCCATCTGTATTGGCAGTTCCATTAGGAAATTGGGCATACCCAAGTAATGAACCAGAAGCAAATTGAACTGTCCAAATATTCATATATTTTGAAGGATCCCAAATAGTAGCAGGTTTTAATACTGTGTCTGTATTACCCGATGGTCCTGACCAACTAGTGCTAGTAGCAGACATGTCTATTCTGTTAATACCATTTGTTGTGCAATTGTCTGGTGTACGTCTAGCTAAGCAAAACTCTACTTCAACATCTGCTCCTGAGGCATGTGAATTAAATCCTCTTGTTCCAGTCAATCTTCTAAAATCTTCGTTTAAAACTTGTATTTGCGATAGCACTTGCGCATCCGATATGTTTGTTCCTGTTCCTATAGGTTCGCCATTATGAATCACATGTACTACAACAGGAATCGTGTATACCACTGCTACACCTCTTTGAGATGCTTTTAGTTTATTTGCTTTAATGTGTTTTGCTATTTTTTCTTCAAACTTTTCGCTACCCATCATTTGTGGGTTGCTTTTTAAAAGCTCTTTATTGTATTCATCTGAGGCACAACGAATATACTCTTCCTCTTGAGCAGATAAGATTCCGCTGGTTAAGATAAGTGAAAGGAAAAGAAAAAATATCTTGTATTTTTTAAAGTCCATAATTTACTAGGTTAAATTAAATTAATAGCGTTGATAAATTTAAGGATTTTTTTATTTCCCATTAAAGTTGTTCATCGTGTTATTCACACCAGACAACGCAAAAGACTTGATTATCTCTATGCTTTTCTCTAATCGTTCTTCTAGTTTAGCATTTTCTTCATCACTCCATTCACCTAAAACATAATCAACTTGCCTTCCTTTACTAAAGGTGTTACTAATACCAAATCGAAAGCGATTGTACTTTGTAGTATTCAACTTGTCTTGAATGTCTTTAAGTCCGTTATGTCCTCCATCACTGCCTTTTGTTTTTAATCTAAGACTTCCAAAAGGTAAATTCAAATCGTCTGTTATTATCAATAAATTTTCTAAAGGGATTTTTTCTTTTTCAAGCCAATACTTTACAGCCTTACCACTCAAATTCATATACGTACTTGGCTTTATAAAAACGAACGTTCTTCCTTTAAACTTATAAACCGCTTTATCTCCTAATTTTACTGTTTCAAAAGACACTTCTTCCTTTTTAGCAAAATAATCTAGAATTTTAAACCCAATATTATGCCTGGTATTACAATATTCAACTCCAATATTTCCTAAACCTACTATTAAAAATTTCTTCATATAATCTTGACCTTCATCTATAGGTCTTAATTTTCTTTTAAAAAATATATTTAAAAATTTACACATTACAATTGCATCTATGTAAAAATAAAAAAGCATCCTGAATTAACAGAATGCTTTTAATTATAATAACTTATATTGTATTATTCCTGAGCTGCTTCAGCTGTTTCTTCTGTAGTTTCATCCTCATCTTCATCCATATCCATAGTCGCACTCATTGAAGCTCTAGAACGCTTCACTTGACATACTACAGTGTTGTCTGGATGTAAGAATTTGTAAGCTTCATTTTCTAATTCAGTAATATATAGCTTATTACCGATTTTTAATTTAGAAATATCTGCTTCGATAAAATCTGGAAGATTTGTAGGTAATGCTTTTACTCTAAGTTTACGTTTGTTCTTTCTTAAAGTACCACCAGCCATAACACCTGGAGCGTTTCCAACAACTGTTACAGGAATATCCATAGCAATTTCTTTATCTTCAAATAACTGATAGAAATCGATATGTAATATTTTATCTGTTACTGGGTGAAACTGGATGTCTTGTAACACCGCATTGTAGTTATCACCACCTTCTAAAGCAATCACAACTGTATGCGCATTAGGCGTATAAACCAGTTTAGAGAATGCCAATTCGTTTGCTGAGAAATGTACTGGCTTGTCTCCTCCGTATAATACGCAAGGAACCTGTCCAGCATTACGTAAGGCCTTTGTTGACTTCTTGCCCACGCTTTCTCTTTGAGATCCGTTGATTGTAATTGATTTCATTTTAAAATTTATATTAATATAATTGTTTACATTACAAATTTTGAGCTGATTGATTGATTATGATGAACGCGGTGCATTACATCTGCAAACAAATTTGCACAACTCAATACTTTTATTTTATCACTTTTACCTGATAACGGAATTGAATCTGTAACGATCAATTCTTCAAGTTTAGAATTTTCTAAACGCTCGTAAGCACTTCCCGATAAAATTGGGTGCGTACAAATTGCTCTTACACTTAGTGCTCCTCTTTCCATCATCAAATCGGCAGCTTTAGTAAGTGTTCCAGCAGTATCTACCATATCATCTACAAGCACTACATTTTTACCAGTTACATCACCAATAAGCTCCATGTGCGATATCACATTTGCTTTGGCACGTTGTTTATAACAAATAACCACATCGCTCTCTAAAGCTTTAGAATAAGCATAAGCTCTTTTAGAACCTCCCATATCTGGCGATGCTATTGTTAAGTTTTCTAACCCTAATTCTTTTAAATACGGTAAGAAAATTGTTGATGCAAATAAATGATCTACTGGTTTTTCAAAGAACCCTTGTATTTGGTCTGCATGCAAATCCATAGTAATAATTCTAGTTGCTCCAGCAGCTTCTAGCATTTTAGCTACTAATTTAGCAGCAATAGGAACTCTAGGCTTGTCTTTTCTATCTTGCCTAGCCCAACCAAAATAAGGTATTACAGCTGTGATATGTCTAGCAGAAGCTCGTTTAGCAGCATCTATCATTAACAGTAATTCCATTAAATTTTCTGAACTAGGATTTGTAGATCCTATTAGAAAAATTCTAGTCCCGCGAATCGATTCTTCGAATGATGGTTGAAACTCACCATCGCTATAGGTTGATGTAATGACATTACCTAAATCTGCACCAAACGATTTAGCGATTTTTTCAGCTACCTCAATACTTTGAGAGCATGCAAAAATTTTAGGTTCTAGAACTGCGTTAGGCATTTTAGTTTACTGTTTTATAACTATTTAAACTGCGTTTCTGTAAATGAGGTGCAAATTTAGGAATTTATTTGAACTGCAAAAGCATAAAAGACACTATTTTTAATTGGCTACAGTAATATATTTTATATTTTTGCAATCCGTTTTGCTCAAGTGGCGGAATTGGTAGACGCGCTGGATTCAAAATCCAGTTTCTTCGGAAGTGTGGGTTCGATTCCCACCTTGAGTACGAATAAATCAAAAAGCAAGCGAAAACATAAAGCTTGCTTTTTTGTTTTTGTGATTTTTTGATTTTCAAAGCGTCGCTTTGGGGAACACCGCAGGTATATCCCACCTTGAGTACATATAAAATCCGTAATACAATTGACTTCTAATTGTTTACGGATTTTTATTATTTATATTTGTACGATTTATGTACGGTTATTACAAATCAAGAGCTAAAATTACTATGCGAAGAGAATAATATCCCAATCCCAGAAATGGGATATTGGCAAAAACTTAAGTTTAATAAGCAAGTTATTAAAGCTCCTATTCCTGACAAGGAAACTTCAGGTAAAAAGATAGGACTTAAAAATGAAGAAAAGTTAACACCGTTACAAAAGTTATCTAATGAAATACAGGAAAAGCATCCAAATTTAATTATAGTCTCTAATAAATTAAGAAGACCTCATTCCCTTGTTTCGACTACCATAAATCATTGGGATAATCTCAAGAGGAGAGATTATAGATTAGGAAATAGAAGTCTTTTAATTAATGTTACAAAAATAATGAAAGGCGTGCCTTAAGGTTTATGGATTCCTTGTTGAAACTATTAGAAAAAAGGGAACATCAAATAATTCAGCACGAGTATAATGGAACACAAAGCATAGTTTTTGGAATTGCAATAGAAGTTTACTTGTGAGAAACTAATAAAAGAGTTCGCTCAGATAATAGTTATACAAACTTTAAATATGAGCCAACAGGAATTTTAGTTTTGAAAATAAATAAATGGTCAAAGGAAAAAGAATTTAGAGATGGTAAAAGAGAGCTTTTAGAAAATATAAAAATCACTTAAAATGAATTAAGTGGTTGCTTTAAAAATGATTGCTCTTTTTATCACAAAACGAGGTCAAAATTTCGCGGAATTTTAATCAAGGCACATTCGCTTTAAAAAACTTTTTATGATTAAGCATTAATTATAGTCATATAATTAATAAATGTGTGTGTGTTTAAATTTTAAGAAAATGATTCTAGCAACGGATAAATTAATATTGAGTGAAGTATTTATAACACCTAATCTTTTTTGTGTTCTTTCAAAAGCATGTGAAATCGCTCATCATCAAAGAAACTAGAAGGGGGTACTTCTAATGCTATAGCAATTTTAAGAAGAGTTCTGAGCGATGGGCACCGGCTACCAGACTCAATTTTACTATAACTACCTTTGTGGAGTCCACATTTTTCTATCACTTCTTTTTGTGATAAATTTTTAGATTCCCTTAAATCATGTATTCGTTGTCCAATGGTTTCTATTAGACTCTCTATATATAATGAATTCACGTACAAATTTGATTAGTAGCACTTACTAAGGTAAAAGGAAAATATCAATGGTAATAATACAATCTATGACTTACCTAAAAATTAGGTATATAGACTTTTTTACATTAAAAGTTGTCTATTAGGCAACTTTTTTGTTTATTTATGAAAAATTAATAGCGAAAGCCGAAAAGCTAATAGAATAGGCAACAATAAAAATATTTTGACTTATTAATATAAATTCCGTGTCTTATAACTTTAAAACATTATGATATGATACAATCTAAAGGTAAAATATACTAAACTTTATGAAAGAACTACCGAATGATAATAAATATAAGGAGTACTTAGCCAAATATAAATGGCATAATGGTTTTGTTTGCCCAAAATGTAGAGGTGCTGCTGGCTGTATGAAAAAGGGATTTAAATACCATCGTTATAGTTGTCATCACGTAGAAAGTGCAACTGCCAATACACTATTTCATAAGGTTAAATTTGGATTACAAAAATCATTTTGTGTTGTTTTTGAAATGACTACTAGTAGTAAAAGTTTATCAAGCGTACAATTGGCAGAACGTTATGGTATAAGTCAAACCACAATGCGGTTTTTTATGCAAAAGGTTCGTAAAGCTATGGAAAGTTCTGAGAAGTATCCCTTATCAGAGTTAGTTCATGTTGATAAATTCACTATTGGCGAGAAAGAAGATGGAAAACAAGGTAGAAACTATGATGGTAAAAAGAAAAAGGCAGTGATAGCAGTAGAACTTTCTAATAAACATCAAGTTAAACGTATTTATATAAAATCCATAGACGATTACTCTTCAAAATCTTTAACTCCAATATTTGAAGAACATATTGATACTTCTACTAAAGTATTTGCTGATAAGTGGCGTGGTTATGAGCCAATAACTTGGAGCCAAATTAAACAGAATGTAACTCAATAATTTTTATATACAAAACGGTAGATTTCTAACAAGATGAATAAAGGTGTATTTTATAAATTATTTTTTATTTTAATTTTTTTCATGAGTTGTAAAACGAGTGCCGATAAATTTGCTAACTATCTCGACGAAGGTTATTATAAAAATATATACAAGGCAGATAGTCTCTTCATAATTGAAGATTATGAAAATAGCTACAAATTATTAAATAGTACCTTTAGTAAATTTACACCTTTGAATATGGAGCAATATGATGAGATGGTTACATATTTAAAGTTAAAAATAGTGTTAAAGGAAAAAATCAATTATAAAGATTATACTGATTTAGTATCAAAGTACGGTTATAGCTTTGATTTTTTAACAAAGGATAGTATACTTAATAAGTATTACTTAAATGTTAAAGAACGTTTCAATAGGGACTATTCTAAATTATCTAAACAATATTATTCATCTTTAAATAAAGAATTAATCAAGAAAATTCTTTATTTGAAAGAGATAGATCAGTGGGTTCGTAAAAATAATTTTAGTCAACAAAAAATGGACTCTATAGATTTAATTCATGAAAAAGAACTCAAGAAGATATTTAATCAGTTTGGATACCCTTCTCACCATTTAGTAGGTAAAAATTCCATTTCAAACAATGTTTCTATTAAGACTCTGTTATTGCATACTGATGATTCCATTAGAATAAATTATTTCATGCCAAAAGTATTAAGCTATATCAAAGAAGGTAAAGCATCCCCTTACATTTATGGTGTAATGAAAGACCAGTATTTATTGTATAATGACCAAGAGCAGTATTATGGCACTTATACAACAAGAAAACCTATTTCAGTACCTATTAAAGAGTTAAATAATAGAAGAGAGAGTATTGGTTTACCAAATTATGGCTATGATAAATGGCGAATGATGATGATATATGGCATAACTGAAGAATTTTAAATTAATTATTAAATATTTTTTATTATGAGAAAACTAGAAGATTTCAAAAATTCTTTGAAGGAGAGTAATTTTATTAACGACAGTCAGCTTAATATGATTGTTGGTATGAAAAGATTAATGTCAAAATCAACATGTTTTGAATCAACCTGCAATAATGGTTCTGAAGATTGTGGCGCAACTGTAGATAGAGATTATGATGATGGGTCTACAACCTCAACATATACAGAATTGTCAAGATCTTGTATGGAATGTTAAACTTTAAAAAATAAATATTATGAGAAAATTAGAAAGTTTTCATCAAGAAGCGATGAACTCTGAAAACGAATCTGTTGTTTTTGGCGGGAGATTAGAATCTTCATCTAGATGTAATTATTATGATGTTACTTGTGATAATGGCAGAGAAGATAGATCATGGTCTCATTATTGTGACGGCGATTTAATATGGTCTACTTGCACTTATGTTGATGAAGAGTGTTAAATTGTTATGATTTTAATATTATCTAATGTAAGTGATTATTCAACTAATATTGTTATAGATTGGTTGAATTTTTATAAAATAAATTGGATAAGAATAAATGAGAATGATTATGCTGAATTGGAGTTTTATAAAACTGATATAAAATTCCAATATAACTCATTCTCATTTTTGTTTTCAGAAATTGAAGGTGTATGGTATAGAAGAGGTAAACTAAATTTTAAACTGAATGATAATCTATTTGATGAACCCAATATTGACAATTTCAGAAAAGTTGAACTTGAAAAAATCAAGCAACTTATTTATTACAAACTATCTAAGCTGCCTCATATCAATAGATTTGAAGCGTCAGATGTGAATAAACTCATAGTTAATGATTTGGCAAGATTTTATAACCTCAAAACACCTAAAGAATACATTGTTTCTAACAAAGAGACTTTAAATAATTTATTGGATGAGAATAATGATTTTTGTACTAAATCTATATCAGGCAGTGGATTTATTAGTTCAGAAAAATTTTATATAGAATTATTGACTAAAAAAATCCATAAGAAAGATAAATTTTCAACTAATTTTTTCCCCTCTTTAGTTCAAAGCTATATTGATAAGAAATTTGAGTTGAGAATATTTTTTATTGAAAGAAATTTTTGGACAATGGCTATTTTTTCTCAAAATGACCCAAGCACAAAAATTGATTTTAGAAATTATAATCACGATTTTCCAAATAGGAATGTACCATTTAATTTACCAAACAAAATTAAAAGTAAACTGATTAAACTTATGAATAGAATTAATTTAAACTCTGGTTCAATTGATATGATTTATACAAAAAATAATGATTATGTTTTTTTAGAGGTGAATCCCGTTGGTCAATTTGGAATGGTTTCAAATCCATGTAATTATAATCTACACAAAGAAATTGCTAAATATTTTAAGGAAAATATTTATGAAAGAAATTAAGAAAAAACTACAAAAACATACTAGCGAGACACCAATTATATTAAATAATTCTTTAATAAGTGAACTAGAGAAAAAAGTTGTTGAAGGGAAAAGAGTATCGATGCCAAAATATGGAACAACACATTTCTCTTTATCATCATATTATAAATTTGTTGTACGATTTCCTCATGAATAATTTTTTTTTAATTTTCTCAAATTGCCAATTAACAAAAGGCTTAAAGAGAAGTACTATCACGGATTTTCAAAGAAATAAGACTTACATAATACCTAATGATTTATATGAAATTATAATTAAAGCAAAGCAGATTATGGTTTCTCAAATTTATTTAGAGTATGGTGCGGATAATAAAGATACATTAGATAATTATTTTAATTTTTTGACTCAAAATGAATTAGGCTTTTATTGTGATGATACAGACAGACATTTGTTTCCAGATTTGGATTTAACATTTAATAATCCAAAAAATATAAATAATTGTGTTATTGAAGAACCAAGAGAATTAAAAAGTTTTAACAAAATTGTTTCCGAGTTGGATTCTTTGGGATGTGAATATGTTGAGCTTATTTTCTATAAAGAAGTGCAAAATGATTTCTTAAATGAATTACTTAATATTTTTATTAAAAAATCAATCAAAAATATAGGACTAATTTTTAAGTTCGACAAAACTAAAGGTATTAATTATTTAAAAGAACTTTGTAGTAAAAATTTAAGATTAATTAAAATTTTAATACATTCTTGTGAAGATGATAGAGTAGATATAACGCATAATTTAACAAAAATTATTTATATAAATAAGTGCATTTATAACTCATCTTTTTGTGGAAACATTAATAAGTCATTCTTTTCATCGACTATGGAGCATTATACAGAATCATTAGTTTATAATACATGCCTAAATAAAAAAATAGCTATAGATATTAATGGTGAAATTAGGAATTGCCCTTCAATGAAAGAAAGTTATGGTAATATTAAATCTACATCTTTGAGTAAAGTAATTGATAATGATAGCTATAGAAAATATTGGACAATAAATAAAAGCCAAATACATAGTTGTAAGAGTTGTGAATTTAGGCATATATGTACTGATTGTAGAGCTTATATAGATATTCCAGAAGATTATTATTCAAAACCTTTAAAATGTGGCTATAACCCTCATACAAATGAGTGGCAAGAATGGAGTACAAATCCATTAAAACAAAAAATCATTGAATATTATAGGATGCAAGAATTGGTAAAAAAAGAATGATTAAAAAATTCCCTCATTACAAACAAGTTGATTTTAAAGATTGCGGAGCTACTTGTTTAAAAATAATTGGAAAATATTATAAAAAAATAATCTCAATACAACATCTTCGTAATATTAGTGAAACTACAAGAGAAGGAAGCAGTCTATTAGGTTTAAGCGAAGCATCGGAAAAAATAGGGTTTAGAAGTTTAGGTGTTAAAATTACATTAAACCGTCTCGTAGAAGCTCCTTTACCATGCATCTTGCATTGGAACAAAAACCATTATGTGGTTTTATATAAAATAAAAAAAAATACATTTTTCGTTTCAGACCCTGCACACGGATTATTAAAATATAATAAAGAAGAATTTCTAAAACATTGGATAGGTAATAATGCAACAGAAGAAACAGAAGAAGGAATTGCTTTATTACTAGAACCAACGGCAAAGTTTTACGATTCCGATTTTGATAAAGATAAACCTGACTTTGGTTTTAAATTTTTATCAAGGTATATCTTTAAATACAAGGCTTTTTTATGGCAGTTAGTTATTGGTTTGATAGCTGCCAGTTTATTACAACTCATTTTTCCATTTTTAACGCAGAGCGTTGTAGATGTTGGTATCAAAAACCAAGATATTCATTTTATATATTTAATACTTTTTGCCCAATTAGCACTTTTTATTGGGCGGACAGCAATAGAGGTTATTCGTAGTTGGATATTATTACATTTAAGTACAAGAATAAATATATCATTAGTATCAGATTTCTTTATAAAACTAATGAACTTACCGATTGCCTTTTTTGATACTCGGATGACTGGCGATATTTTACAGCGAATCAATGACCATAAACGTATAGAACGTATTTTAACAACATCTTCGTTAAGTGTTTTGTTTTCAATGGTTAATTTGGTAGTTTTTAGCCTGGTACTTGTTTATTATAACTTAATGCTATTTGGCATTTTTCTTTTAGGTAGTTTCTTTTATTTTTTATGGATTGTCATATTTCTAAAAAAGCGAAGGGATTTAGATTACAAACGTTTTTCTGAAGTGAGTCAAGAACAAAGCAAAGTGATAGAACTTATCAATGGGATGCAAGAAATAAAGCTACACAATGCCGAAAAACAAAAACGTTGGTCTTGGGAATTTGTACAGGCACGTTTGTTTAAAGTATCTATTGAAGGATTAGCATTAGAACAGTATCAAGGTGTAGGTTCAGGCTTTATTAACGAATTAAAGAATATTTTAATTACAGTTTTGTCTGCAAAATTAGTAATAGATGGCGAAATTACCCTTGGTATGATGTTAGCTATAAGTTATATAGTCGGACAACTTAATTCGCCAATAGCACAACTTATTAATTTTATTCGTGAAGTACAAGATGCTAAAATATCTTTAAACAGGCTTTCGGAAATTCATAACAAAGAGGATGAAGAGCAACAAGATGTTGAGAAAATAACAGAAATTTTGTTAGATGCTAATATTGAATTGTCTAAAGTGTCATTTCGATATATCGGTTCAGACCAACTCGTTTTAAAGGATTTGGATTTAACGATTCCTTCTAATAAAGTAACCGCTATAGTTGGTGTAAGTGGTAGTGGAAAAACCACCTTAATGAAATTGTTTTTAAAGTTCTATGACCCAAACAACGGACAAATTCAATTAGGGAATTATAACTTACAAAACGTATCTCAAAAAGCATGGCGCCATGAATGCGGTGTGGTAATGCAAGAGGGGTATATTTTTAATGATACTATTGCAAACAACATTGCGGTTGGTGAAGATTACGTCAATAAGAAAAAATTAGCCCACGCAGTAGATGTGGCTAATATTAAAGAATTTATTGAATCTTTACCATTATCATATAACACCAAAATAGGCATGGAAGGTGTTGGTATAAGCACAGGACAAAAGCAACGCTTGTTAATAGCAAGAGCGGTATATAAAAATCCAAATTTTTTGTTCTTTGATGAAGCTACTTCGGCTTTAGATGCAAATAATGAAAAAGTGATAATGGAAAAATTAAATACCTTTTTTGAAAATAAAACAGTTGTGATTATTGCACATCGATTGAGTACAGTAAAAAATGCACATCAAATTGTGGTATTGGATAAAGGTAAAATAGTAGAAGTAGGTAATCATCAAGAATTAGTAAGCCAAAAAGGGAATTATTATAATTTGGTTAAAAATCAATTAGAATTAGGAAAATAGATGCCAAATAATAGTTTAGACCATATAGAGCTTCGTAGTGAAGAAGTGCAAGAAATATTAACCAAAGCACCTCATTGGATGATTCGTTGGGGAAACGTCTTGTTTTTAGCTTTAATCTTAATGTTATTGCTAATATCTTGGTTTGTAAAATACCCCGACATCATTCCATCTGAAGCTACAATTACAACACAAATACCACCACAAAAAGAGTATGCACAAATCACTGGTAATATTGATGCAATTTTAGTTCAAGATAATCAAGCTGTTCAAAGAAATGAACCATTAGCAATATTGGAGAATACAGCCAATTACAAAGATGTTTATAAATTGAAATCTGTAATTGATACTATAACTGTAAATAGCCAATCTTTTAGCTTTCCTATTGATAGTTTGCCTATTTTGTTTTTAGGCGATATAGAATCACAATTTTCGCTTTTTGAAAACAGTTACATTCAGTACAAATTAAACAAAGAATTACAACCATTTTCAAATGAAGCATTAGCCAATCGCTATTCTATATCTGAACTGAATAGGCGTTTACAAAGTTTAAAATCTCAACGTGATATTAACAGAACAGAACTTGAGTTTACTCAAAAAGACCTTAATCGACAAAAATCCTTATTTGAAAAAGGCGTTGTCTCTGCACAAGATTATGAAAACAAACAATTACAGTATGCCCAAGCTGAACGGAACTACAAGAACTTTGAAACCTCTATATCACAAATAAGAGAAGCCATAAGTACTGCTCGTATGACTTCTAAAGGCACAGAAATAAATAGAGTAAAAGAAGAAATGACTTTGCTAAAAGGTGTAATACAATCCTCTAATCAACTTAAAAAAGCTATTAAAGATTGGGAGCGTTTATATGTATTAAAATCAAATATTAATGGTAACGTTTCTTTTTTAAACTATTGGAATGTAAACCAAACCGTAAATCAAGGCGATTTGGTATTTACCATTATTCCCAGTGAAAATACATCGTTTGTAGCCAAATTAAAAACACCTTCTCAAAACTCTGGTAAGATTAAAGTGGGTCAGAAAGTAAATATTAAGTTAGAAAATTACCCTGATACCGAATTTGGTGTACTCGACGGAACTGTTAAAAACATATCATTAATTCCAGACTCCGAAGGTTTATATTATGTTGATGTAGAACTCCCTGAAAAATTAATTACTTCATACAACAAAGAAATTGACTTTAAACAAGAAATGCGAGGAACAGCAGAAATTATTACCGAAGATTTACGTCTTATTGAACGCTTTTTCTATCAGTTTAAAGAAATTGTTAATCGTTAAATCCATAAATCTAAAGATTTAAATTCTTTAAGAAATAATGATGATGCAATGCTTGTTGAACTGGAAATAACGTGAAAGCGTTACTTCTATTGACACAAAGACAATTTTTATGGTAGATTAGACTAATTTACATTTTTGAATAAAAATACTTCAACCTTGTGTACAGTAGTGAAAGGATCACCATTTTATGGTGATCCTTTTTTTGATTTTAATTAATAATCAAAAGCTTCATAATTAGCATTTTGTTTTAACCCTGTTGGGTTAGCTACTGTGTTACTAAAAGTAACAGGTTCTGTCCCACAGGTCAAATTATTTCCGCAGGGGCTTATATCGAAATGCAAATGTGGATACGTCCCTACATCACCACTATTTCCAGTTAATGCTAATGTATCACCCTTTTTAACCACATCGCCAACATTTACATAATTACTAAATTGCTTTAAGTGTACATACTCACTTTTCATATCGTCTAGGTGGCGTATTTGAATCCAGTTTGAAGCTGTAAGTCCTGTTGAACCATCTGGTTGTTCCATTCTTATAGCATGTACTACACCATCTCTTGCAGCCGTTACATAACTTCCAAAAGGCATCTCGATATCGTAGGCATAACGCAAAGTAGATTTATGACTATGTATAGTACAGTTACCCTGTGAAATTCTGAATACATTTCCTACTGGAAATGGTAATACATAAGGAGAAGTTTCCCAGTTAGGGTATTCGCCACAGGCATTCACATTATTTTTTTCTGCTTCTTGATTATCGTTACTATCTTTTGAACTACAAGACTGTGTCAAGCAGACTATAACAACACATAAAACAAGTGGTAAAACGCTGTTTTTAAATTTCATATCCGTTTTTTGCTACAAATTATACCGCTCATTATATTTTTACAAATTTTTTTAATAAAAAAAGCTGAAGTTTAAAAACTTCAGCTTCTATACATTATTATGTATTGGTACTTAAACCTCTACAGTCGCTTCTTTAGCTGCTAAATATCGCTCAGCATCTAACGCTGCCATACATCCTGTTCCAGCAGCTGTTACTGCCTGACGGTATACGTGATCTGCAGCATCGCCACTAACAAACACACCTTCTACATTTGTTTTAGAACTTCCTGGTTGATTAATAATATAACCGGTTTCATCAAGATCTAAATACTCTTTAAAAATATCTGTATTTGGCTTATGACCAATTGCTACAAAAAATCCTGTTGCAGGAATTTCATGTTTTTCTCCTGTTTTGTTATTAAACACTCTAACACCAGTTACTACCTGACCATCACCTAAAACCTCATCAGTTTCTGTATTGTGAAGTATTTCAATATTCTCAGTATTTCTCACTCTTGCTGCCATTATTTTTGATGCTCTAAACTCATCTCTTCTTACAAGCATGGTTACCTTAGTGCACAACTTTGATAAATAATGCGCTTCTTCGCATGCTGAATCTCCAGCTCCTACGATTACTACTTCCTGATTTCTATAGAAAAATCCATCACAAACGGCACAGGCAGATACACCTCCACCCAGCTTTAAATATTTTTGCTCAGACTCTAGACCTAAATACTTGGCAGATGCTCCTGTTGAAATAATTACAGTATCACAATGAATTTCTTTTTCGCCATTAACCCATACCTTATGTATATCGCCTGAAAAATCTACTTTAGTGATCCAGCCGTCTCTCACATCGGTATCAAAACGCTCTGCTTGTTGCTGTAACTGAATCATCATCTCAGGACCAGTAACACCCTCAGGGTATCCTGGAAAATTCTCTACTTCATTTGTTGTGGTAAGCTGACCTCCTGGTTGTGTTCCTTGATATAACACAGGACTCATATTAGCTCTTGCTGCATAGATTGCTGCTGTATATCCAGCAGGTCCCGAACCTATGATTAAACATTTTACGTGTTCAATTGTATCTGACATATTTTAATTTTTAATTATCAAACCATGTTTTAACAAGTTGTCTTTCTATCGGCTCCCAAGATTTATGAACATAATCGTTTTTAATGGCATCATATCTATAATCTTGTGACCATTCATCAATATTACTTGCTAATGATTTTAACGATTCACAAATATAATTTACTTCTTCGTCGGTAATTGTAGGATGAACTGACATACGTACCCAACCTGGTTTTTCAGTACTACATCCTTCAGAAATTTGATCTTTAATTTTATGAGAAGTTTCCTCATCAACATTCAATAAAAAATGTCCATATGTCCCTGCACATGAACAACCTCCTCTTGTTTGAATTCCAAATCTATCGTTTAGTAACTTAACTACTAAGTTAAAATGGTATCTTTCAAAATAGAACGAAAATATACTCAATCTTTCTTTATGTCTAGGCGCTAATATTTTAACCCCTTCTAGATTATCTAAAGTTTCAAAGATGACTTTGTTAATTTCATCTTCTCTTTCTTTAATCTTACTCGTTTGCATTTGCTCTTTTAACTGAATTGACAATGCAACTCTTATTGTTTGTAAAAAAGCGGGAGTACCACCATCTTCACGTGTTTCAACATCGTCAAAATAATCATGTTCTCCCCATGGATTAGTATATGAAACTGTTCCTCCTCCAGGGTTATCTGGAATGGTATTTTTATACAATCTTTTATTAAAGATCAGGACACCTGAACTTCCAGGTCCTCCTAAAAATTTATGAGGCGAAAAGAATATGGCATCTAAGTATTCATCTTCTTTTTCAGGATGCATATCGATATCTACATAAGGTGCTGAACATGCAAAATCAACAAAACACAATCCATTGTATTCATGAATCATACTTGCTATTTTATGATAGTTCGTTTTTATTCCCGTTACATTAGAGCATCCTGTTACTGAAGCAATCTTTAAAGGCTTATCTTTATATTGTTCTAATAGTTCTTTAAAACTTTTTAAACATATAAGTCCTTTTTCATCACAAGGAATTACTTCTACCCTTGCAATAGTTTCTAACCAAGATGTTTGGTTGGAATGATGTTCCATATGACTCACAAATACTATTGGTCGTTCATCTTCAGGAATGTCGGTATGTGCTTTTAAGTTTTCTGAAACTTTTAATCCTAGAATACGTTGAAACTTATTTACTACTCCGGTCATTCCAGAGCCTTCAGTAATTAACACATCGTCTTCCGACGCATTTACATGTCGCTTAATAATATTTCTAGCTTCGTGGTAAGCTAGAGTCATAGCTGCTCCAGATGTGGAAGTTTCGGTATGGGTATTTGCCACAAAAGGGCCGAACTCATTTAACATTTTATCTTCAATGGTTCGATACATACGTCCACTAGCAGTCCAGTCTGCGTATACTAATTTTTGATTCCCGTAAGGCGATTCAAAAGTTTGGTCAATTCCAATAATATTTTCTCTAAATTTTTGGAAATACTGTTCTAAGTCGGTTGTCATCTTGTTTTTGATTTAGCTTGACAAAAATAGTGAAAAGAATTGCCTTAATTAACTTTCAAACGATTCAATTTCATATCAATAAAAAATAAAAACCTTTAGTTCTTAAATTTCGAAATTCCGTCTTTTAACCATGCATGATATTCATCTACATTTGGAGTATATGCCACAGGATTATTCAAATTCTCTTCATTATGATCCATTAAAACGTACATTGGTTGTGTATTGGCATTATATCTTGAAGCTTGTAAATCTCCCCACTTATCTCCATAGTCTTTCCAGTATTTTCCAGGTTTAAGAGTATATTCTCTTATTTCATCCTCTGGTAATGGTTTAGGATCGTCTACATAAAGTGAAATTAAAACAACATCATTCTTTAATATTTCTAATACTTTTGGTTTTACCCAAACATTTTGTTCCATTTTTCGGCAGTTTACACATGTATAACCTGTAAAATCTATCATTACGGGTTTCCCAACTTGTTTGGCATAAGCCAAACCTTTATCATAGTCTTTAAAAGCCATGATATTATGAGGAGCCATTAAATGAGCTCCTTCTGGGATAGCTTCGACATGACCTCCAATACTTCCACCACTTCTTGTATAACCAACACCATAAGGTGACTCTGCATAATCGTGTGGAGGAGGGAACGCACTAATTAAATTAAGCGGTGCTCCCCATAAACCAGGAATCATATAAATAGTAAACGTTAATGTAATTAATCCTAAACTTAATCTACCAACTGAAATGTGTGTTAACGGCGAGTCATGTGGTAACTGAATTTTTCCAAAAAGATAAAATGTCAACGTACCAAACACTGCTATCCATACAGCTATAAAAACTTCTCGCTCAAACAAATGCAATTGCAATACGTAATCTGCATTTGATAAGAATTTGAAAGCTAAAGCTAGCTCTAAAAATCCTAATACTACTTTTACTGTATTTAACCATCCACCAGATTTAGGAAGTGAGTTCATCCAACCTGGGAAGGCTGCGAATAATGCAAATGGAATTGCAATAGCTAATGAAAATCCTAGCATTCCAATTATTGGCGCAGTTCCTCCTTTAGAAGCTGCTTCAACTAAAAGCGTACCTACAATTGGCCCTGTACATGAAAATGACACAATTGCCAACGCTAATGCCATAAAAAAGATACCTATCAAACCACTACGATTAGATTGAGCATCTACTTTATTAGCCCAAGATTGTGGTAAAGTAATTTCGAAAGCTCCTAAGAAGGATACTGCGAAAATGATTAATATCAAGAAGAATATAACATTAAACCAAGGGTTAGACGCTAAAGCATTTAATGCATCTGCCCCAAAAATAGCAGTTACAGCTGTTCCTAATAAAACATAAATTACAATAATAGATATTCCATAAAAAATAGCATTTCTAATACCTTGTGCTTTATTCTGGCTTTGCTTGGTAAAAAAGCTTACTGTTAGAGGAATCATTGGAAACACACATGGTGTCAATAATGCTGCAAATCCTGACAAAAATGCAATAAGAAAAATTCCCCAAAGTCCTTTTTTAGATTCAGATGCACCTGAGTTATTTTTACTTTCTGATGCCTTCTCAGAACTTTCAGCGACATCAGTATTGGAAGAACTTTGGTTATTACCTATTTCAGAGGCATCAATTGCTACTGCTTCATCAATGTTAAAAGACAGCTCAACCTCTTGAGGCATTAAACATTTTTCATCATCACAAGTTTGAAACTCAACATAAGCAATGAGAATTCTTTCTTCTCCTAATACTTCTATTTGTTGTTTAAAATTAGCTACCCCACTAAATGTTTTAATTTCCATACCTCCATCACCAAACAATTCAGTATATTTAACTTTACCCTTAGGTTCTGTGGTATTTCCTTTTATTTTAAAAGCACCATTAGCATCATCATAGGTAAATGTTGTTGCAATGGGCCCTCCTTCTGGAATAGTTTGTGAGTATAAATACCACCCATCATCCATAGTTGCTTTGACAACTAATTCGAATTCTGTATCAGAAATCTTGTTTACACTTGTCGACCATTTAACTGGTTCTAATATTTGAGCTGTTGTATAAAAACAACTAAAAAGTAGTGATAGAAGAACTATTATTTTGCGCATAGGGACATCTTTATTGTGCTAAAATACTATTTTACCTCAAATAGTAAATCTTCTTCTGTTGGAGGCAGACATCTTTTATCATCACAAACCATAAACTCTACCGAAGCTTTTACCTTAAAGGCTTCTTTAGTTTTTAGTTTAATTCTTTGTTTAAATGTTGCTTTATCACTAAAATATTTAATTCTCATATTAAAGATTGGGTCATCAACTGTTACGCCTTGACCTTCTTTTGTATTTCCTTTTTTAAGGTAATTGCCGTTACCTTCATATGAAAAACTGGTAGCAATTGGTCCTCCTTCAGGAACATTTTGAGAGTATAAATGCCATCCAGAATCTATGGTTGCAATAGCGACCAACTCATATTCTGTATCAGAAATTTTATTGACGTTTGTTGACCATTTCACTGGTTCTAATATTTGAGCTGACACATTAATTACAGACACGAGCAAGACAGCTAATAAAATTATTCTTTTCATCATCATTATATTATTAATTCATTTCAAAAATAACGCATTAAAAGGAATGCGCTATTGATGAACTCTATTTTTTAACTTTATGTTATTATTTTTTTTGATTTGAATACAATTTCGTAAGATTTATAACCTTTTATTATTCTACCACAAGTCCACAAAAAGCATCCTGTATAAGTCCTTCTTAAACTTCTTTATTTTTAAAAAAAACACACGAAGAAATAATAATAGTTACTAAATATAAAATTATAGATTTCAATTAGAGTTTCTACCTCCTCCTTTTGAGTCGATGTATCAACTCATCGTATCAGAATTTAGATTTTTTTGGCATTAAAAATTGTAAAGCATATAGCTAGAATATGCAAAACAAATATCTACAACTTTAAACTCAATAATTTACTTTTTGACTTACAAACAGCTAGCCATCTATTTTTATTCGCATACTTTTAACAACAATCCTGTAAACTTTTGTATATTTTTCCGTCCTAATGCTAAGGCATTATACTAATCTTATAAAAATCAATTACATGTCTAAAACATATTATGATCCTGCTGATCTTAGAAAATTTGGGAACATTACAGAATGGAGTGAAGAACTAGGAAAAAAATTCTTTGATTACTACGGAAAAGTATTTGAAGAAGGAGCGCTTTCTGCAAGAGAAAAATCCCTAATTGCCCTTGCTGTATCTCATGTTGTAAAATGCCCATATTGTATTGACGCTTACACAAAAGATGGTTTACAACGCGGTATTACAAAAGAAGAAATGATGGAAGCAGTGCATGCAGGCGCAGCAATAGAAAGTGGAGCAACACTTGTACATGGTGTTCAAATGATGAATAAGTACAACAAATTATCAATGTAATTAATGGCAACAAGCTCACTAAAAAAAAGAGAGAACGAATTAGCTAATTCTAATAGACAATTAGAAATCCTATCTAATGGCATTTTTAAAAATGGCGAACTCCCAACCTTTAAAGATAAAATTGCAGAGATAGGTCAGTTTCCGTTGAAACCCAAAAAACTCGAGATCTTACAGATCAATGTTGGTTATATGTGCAATCAGGTTTGTGAACACTGCCATGTTGATGCTGGTCCTGATAGGAAGGAAATTATGACTAGAGACACTATGCAGCAATGTTTGGAAGTCATTAAAACAACAGGAGCACATACTCTAGATCTTACAGGAGGTGCGCCAGAGATGAATCCAAATTTTAGATGGTTTGTGGAAGAAGCTGCAAAAGTTGGTGTTAAAGATTTTATTGTTCGCTCCAACCTCACCATAATTCGAGCTAATAAAAAGTATTACGATTTACCTGAATTCTTTAAAAAATACAATATTCATGTAGTATCATCTATGCCTCACTGGACACGTGGAAAAACTGATAAGCAACGTGGTGAAGGTGTGTTTAACAAATCTATTGAAGCGCTAAAAATGTTGAACGATGTTGGTTATGGAATGCCAAATAGCAACTTAAAACTTGATTTGGTTTATAATCCATCAGGAGCATTTTTACCTAGTGATCAAGCGGCTATGGAAACCGATTTTAAAAAAGCGCTTTTAGAGGATTTCAACATTCAGTTTCATAATCTCTTTGCAATTACTAACCTTCCTATTTCTAGGTTTTTAGATTATTTAATTGCCTCAGACAACTATGAAGATTATATGTATGCTTTAGTAGAGGCTTATAACCCAGCTGCAGTGGCAAATGTTATGTGTACAAATACCATTTCAATAAGTTGGGATGGTTGGCTATACGATTGTGATTTTAATCAAATGCTCGATCTAAAAGTAGCCTCTAAAATCAAGCATATAAGTGAGTATAACGAAGAATTGCTTCAAAACAGAAACATTATTATTTCTCAACATTGTTATGGCTGTACAGCTGGTGCAGGTAGTAGTTGTCAAGGAACTGTAGCTTAAATTTATGCAAAAAACACTACTCATAGTTTTTGTCAAGAACATCAAGCTTGGCAAAGTAAAAACGCGACTCGCTAAAACTGTTGGTAACGAGAATGCTTTCACCATTTATAAAGCCCTTGTTGAAACCACCGAAAAAGCTACAAATGCCTTGCAAATTGACAAGCATATTTACTTTTCGGATATGGTGATTGACACCAAATGGCCTAATCATTATAAAACGACTCAAAATGGCAATGATCTAGGCGAACGAATGCTAAATGCATTTAAAAATGGATTCGAAAAAGGCTATGAGCAAATTGTGCTCATTGGTTCAGATTTACCTGAAATTTCAGCATCAATAATTGAAGAAGCATTTCATAAATTAAATCAGAAAGAAGTCGTTTTTGGTCCAGCCGAAGATGGCGGTTACTACCTCATCGGGCTATCTAAATTACACTCTTCTATATTTGAAAATAAGCCTTGGAGCACCAATAGCTTATTAAATATTACCTTAGAGGAATTGAAACAGAATAACATTGATGTTTCCTTAATACAAACTTTAAATGATATTGATACTTTTGAAGATCTAAAACAATATCCCGAATTTTTAAAACTCATTTCTTAATATGATAAAATACATAGAAGAAACTACCGAATATTTACAAGAAAAAGGATTTGACAATCCTGAAATAGGAATCATTTTAGGCACAGGCTTAGGTCAGCTTTTAAATGAAATAGAAATTATAAAAGAGGTTAGTTATAACCACATTCCAAACTTTCCAACTGCTACAGTTGAATTTCATAAAGGAAAATTAATCTACGGATCATTAGAAGGCAAGAAAGTAATTGTAATGCAAGGCCGCTTTCATGTTTATGAAGGTTATTCACTTCAGGATGTAACCTATCCTGTTCGCATTATGGAAAAACTAGGAATTAAAACCTTATTAGTTTCTAATGCTTCGGGCGCTATTAATACAAACTTCAAAAAAGGAGAACTGATGTTAATTGATGATCATATTAATTTACAAGGAAGCTCACCACTAGCCTTTAAAGGCGTAGAAAAATTAGGGGAACGTTTTGTTGACATGAGCGCTCCATATAATCCTCAAATAAACGAAGCATTTAAAAAAATTGCACAAGCAAATAACATTACCCTTCATGAAGGTGTATATGCTAGTGTGGTTGGCCCTCAATTAGAAACACGAGCAGAGTATAGAATGCTTAAAACGATTGGTGCTGATGCTGTGGGTATGAGTACTGTTCCTGAAGTTATTGTAGCTAATCATTTAAAATTAAAAGTAGCAGCTGTGTCAGTTTTGACAGATGAGTGCGACCCAGATAATCTAAAACCTGTGAACATTGCCGAAATTATTGAAATGGCAACTAAAGCAGAACCAAATATGATCACACTTTTTAAAGAAATTATAAAGAATTTGTAAACTATGAGCTATTTAGAAACTACGAAAGATGTCTATAAAGAAGCAGCATTAACTCCAGATGTAGGCTTATGTTGTACAACCAATCCTATTTGGGAATTACCTGGATTGAAAATACCAAAGATCATGCAAGAAATGAATTATGGTTGTGGTAGTACTGTACATGCTCGTGATTTAACCAATAATCCTAAAATGCTTTATGTAGGCGTTGGTGGCGGTATGGAACTATTACAATTTGCTTATTTCAACCGACAAAAAGGTGGTGTTATAGGTGTTGATGTGGTTGACGAAATGTTAGAAGCATCACGTAAAAATTTCATAGAAGCTGAAGCGCAAAACCCATGGTTTAAAAGTGATTTTGTAGAATTAAAAAAAGGCGATGCGCTTAACCTTCCAGTAGAAGACAACAGTATAGATGTGGCTGCTCAAAACTGTTTGTTTAATATTTTCAAGGCAGAAGAATTAAAGAAAGCTATTGATGAAATGTATCGTGTCTTGAAGCCTCATGGTCGTTTAGTCATGAGTGACCCTACTTGTGAACAACCAATGAATGATAATTTGCGTAATGATGAACGTTTGCGTGCTTTATGTTTAAGCGGAAGCTTACCAATTAAGGAGTATGTGAAAATGCTGACGGATGCTGGTTTTGGTACTATAGAAATTAGAGCTAGAAAACCCTATAGAATATTAGACCCAAAGCACTATGACACTGAAGAGTTAATTTACATAGAATCTATTGAGGTCGCAGCAATAAAAGACCCAATGCCTGCAGATGGTCCATGTGTGTTTACTGGAAAAGCCGCTATTTATTTTGGTGAAGACGATTACGTTGATGACAATGCTGGTCATATTTTACTAAAAAATCAGCCTTTAGCCATTTGTGATAAAACTGCTGGAGCACTAGCAGCACTAAATAGAGATGATATTTTTATTAGCGAATCTACCTATCATTATGATGGTGGAGGCTGCTGTTAGATAAGATAATCCTTATAAAATAAGTAAGTTTTTGTAATTTTAACTCATAACTTTTTGAGCTAAATGAAAAACTTACTTATTTCTTTTTTATGCTTTGCTTTTTCTAGTGTAATGTATAGTCAGCAAGCAAACTTCTCTAAAGGCGATATTATAAAAGATCGCCAGTTTTTAATTGATAAAAATGAAATTTCTACAATTGACGATAATGGTAATTTTATTTCTATTAGACCACACCGTATCAATGGCACATTAAGAAACTATTATATAGAGTTTTTTGATGAGCTTAACTTTGATTCTAGAGTAAAAGTTGAAACTGAGAATAAAACCGAAATTTTAAAAGTTTTTATTCGCAAAAACAAAGTCCATGTTTTAATAAAAGAACTTGCAAAGAAAGAAGTGTCGTTACGTTTTGACCTCATTGACCTCAACACTAGAGAGGTTTTAAGGAAAAAGCTTATCAACATTAACAAAAAAGAAAATCCAGAAGCCTATAAATCTTTAAAAAACGATGCTAATGTTTATCTAGATATATCTAATAACTTCCTGATTTCTTTCCCCTTGGTTGAAGATAAAAAACTGGCAACTCAAGTATACCTCTTTAACAAGAACTTCAATAAAACCTTAGAACGCAAGATCTATCCCAAAAGTGATATTCCTGCAAAAAGAATCACTTTTTTAAATAGTTTTATCCATAACAACTTGACATTTCTTCTTTTCAATTACAAAGATGAATCTGATAAAAAATTCTATCAATTAATAAAAATTAATGACAACGATGCTAATAATGAATTAATTATTCCAGTAGAGCATGACTTTTACGAGATCGTAAATTCTTCTATAGACAACAATAATTTTATTATTAGCGGCTTGGTATCTGAAAAACGAAAAGGGAGTTATAAAGGATTCTCCTATTATAAATTTGATTTGGTGAATTTTCAGTTATTAGAGCAAAAGTATTCTCCGTTTATGTCTGATGACATATCAAAATATTTTTTAGGCTTTTTTAAATCTAATAGAGACATCGATATTCGAGATATTTTTGTTGATACTTCTGGAAACACTTATTTGGTAGGTCAATTCTATAAACTGCGTAAGCAAGCGGCGCCAATAGGATTCCCTGTAGCAGCTTTCTCATTAGGTGCAGGTACCGTTTTTATAACTTACAATCCTATACATTATAAATATAAAGTTTACGACGATATTATGATTGCTAAAATAGATACAAAAGGCAAACTTATTTGGGAGAAGCTACTTGAGTTAAAAGAAACTAAAAAAATAAAGTCTACCTCGCTTAAACGTGACTCTTCCTATTTTACATTCTTTAAGAACGATCAAATACATATTTTAATGAATGGTTATATAAATATGGACAAAGACAGGCTCGTTGTAAAACAAGATAAAAGACTTAATAAAACCAGTTTTTACGATATTTTAATAGATCAAGAAGGTAAAATTACACCAACTGTTTTACTATCAAACTTTGATTCAGATATAATTTTCAAAGCCGATAAGGCTACCATTACTAATAAGAATATCTTTATCCTAGGTCAAGGAAATATTAAAAAGCAACTAATTAAAATTAATCTGTAAATAATCTATTTACAATAACTGTTTTTTGTAAGTATTAGTTAAAATTTCTGTCTAATGAATCAAATTATTTATTTATAAAAAAAGATATTTTGAAGACACTTTTAATTTCTCTGCTAATAGTTTTGAGTTACACTATAAATACCCAAACTAATAGCCATTTAAAATGGGATGAATTATTACAAAAACATGTAAGCTCAAAAGGCAATGTAAATTATCAAGGTTTTAAAACAGATGAAAAACTGCTAGACAACTATCTTGAATTCCTTTCAGAAAACAGTCCTAAAGAAAACAGTAGTAAGTCTCAAAAACTAGCCTATTGGATTAATGCGTATAATGCTTTTACAGTGAAATTGATTATTAACAATTATCCTATTAAAAGCATTAAAGACATCAAGCAACCTTGGGATAAAAAATTCATTACTATCGGCAATGAAAAACTATCCTTAAATCATATAGAGCATGAAATTCTTCGAAAAATGAATGAACCTCGAATTCATTTTGCTATTAATTGCGCCTCTATTTCCTGTCCTAAATTATTAAACAAAGCTTATACAGCATCGCATTTAGAAACTCAATTAAATACGGTTACAACCAACTTTATTCAATCTGACGAGAATAATATTTCTGAGAAAAAAATAGAAATATCAAAACTGTTTAGTTGGTTTAAAAGTGACTTTAAACAAGATGGCACCTTGATCGACTTTTTAAATAACTACACCAAAGTTACCATTCATAAAAAGGCAAAAGTTAAGTTTAAAGACTATAACTGGAATTTGAATGAATAGTATTTCTGTTATTATTCCCACTTATAATGAAGAGGCTATAATTTCTCATTTACTATGGCATTTAAAAACGCAGAGTACAACAAGCATTATTAAAGAAATTATTGTTGTAGATGGCGGAAGTAACGATCGTACTATTGCTCTTGCAAAGGAAGCTGGAGCCATGGTATTTACTTCAGAAAAAGGGCGTGCCAAACAAATGAATTTTGGAGCCAGTAAAGCGACTGGCTCTATTCTCTATTTTTTACACGCAGATTGTTTACCGCCAAATGCTTTTGACAGACTAATTTATCATGAAGTAGAAAATGGGAATACTGCGGGTTGCTTTAAAATGCGATTTAATAGCAACCATTGGTGGCTAAAATTAGCAGGGTGGTTAACACAGTTTAATTGGAGAGCATGCCGTGGAGGAGACCAAAGTTTGTTTATTACAAAAAAACTGTTTAACACATTAAATGGCTATGACGAAAAATTTTCAGTCTATGAAGATATCGACCTTATTAACAAACTATACAAGACCAATCAGTTTACAATTATTCAAAACTGGCTAACAACTTCAGACAGGCGTTATCAAACAAATGGAATTTGGAAATTGCAGTATCATTTCTGGGCCATTTATATAAAAAAATGGTTTGGCGCTTCAGCTGAAGAATTACATCAGTATTATTTAAAACATATTGTTTAAAAATACTGTCCTATTCCAAACACCAATCCTCTTGTAGCACCTTTGGTTATACCTATGCCATAATCTATTCTAAAGATAGCATTGAACACTTTCTTGTGCATAAATCTGAGTCCCAAACCTGGGTAGATACGTATATTTTCAGATGCTATAAAATCATTAAAACTTCCTCCGGGATTACGCCATGTGCCAGAATCAATAAAAGCATTTCCTTGTAGAATAAACCACTCTTTTTCGTAAAGGGTATGTCTGTATTCAGTATTTAATACTATAGACCCAGTACCTCTATCTATGGTATTTCCTACACCACGAACATTCACATTATTATCTAAAGAAAATGGTGCAAATGGTGAATTATTATTGCTAGATAACCCCATACGTAACCTGTTTGCCCAATTACCTTTAGCTCCTATACGTTTAAAATAATAAAAATCATTCCACCCAATAACAAACCCAGGTAGCGTTTCATTGGTGGTAGTAACATATTGAAGATTGAACATACTCCTAAACCCAGAAACATATTGGTAGTAATAATCTAAGTTATTATACTCATAAATTGCTTTATAAAGTAGCTTGTGTACATTCACCTCTAATGGCACATCAGGACTCGTGGCTCCCTCTTTGTATTGATAGTCTTCTGTAAAATAACTAAACCCTAATTCTAGTTTGTTTTTAAAATTGATTTCGAACAACCCAAGTACTTCTATAGACTTGTTATTATACTTATAGTCTGCAGTAGTCCCATCGAAAAAAACGGGCTCTTGCGTTGTTAGATCTTTATAATTTATAGCAATTCCTAGCTGTTTAGAAAATATATTAGGCGCTCTAAAACTTAAAGCATACGAACTATAGATGTCTTTTTGGTAAAACCCTCCTAACATCATATTTCGTCCTAACAAGTTGAATTCCTGTAATCCAAGTCTATAGGCAAACTCATCATCATTTGTGGTATATATATTTACCGATGGAATAATTGTAAAATTCTCTTCAATATTATAAAACACGTTATAACGATTGTCATGTGATAAAAACACCTGATAGTAAGCATGCGAAACAGAAGGCAGCTGTTTTAATCGTTTTATATCAGCATCTATTATAGCTGAATCTAGTACAACGCCACTTTTAACCTGCGATATTTTTTTAATAAAACTAGACCGAAGTTTTTTATTCCCCTGAATTTTTAAATCGGCTACAATATGCTCCTGCGCTACTAATTGTAGTTGTAAACCCATCAATAGTAAACATAAAACTATATATCTCATTTCTGTGAATAATACGATTTTATCACCATTTCAACAGGCTTGTTTTGCGGTGTAAACATAAAATTATCTTTTCCACCAACTCTCTCATGGTTATGAAACCATTTCCAAATAAACCCTCCAGCAAACCAGTCCTCTTTCCAAAAAGTTTCAAAAAGCGCTTGTGTAGTATTAACTTGGGCATCTAAATTCACTTCATTCATACTGCGTTCAGATTTCCATGGCTCTCTACCAGCATAATCAACACTTCTATAGCCAAACTCTGTAAATAATACAGGCTTGTCATAGGTTATAGAAAGACTTTTTATTAATTCTTTATGTTCACCCCATCCTTTTAGCGCCTCTTCAACTGTAGGTGTTTTCGAGTCACTAACTGGGAAATAGGCATCAACGCCAATAAAATCTAACTGCTTCCAAAACGGCGTACGTTTAAACTCATCCCAATTTGCCGCATAAGTAAGTTTCCCTTTATAAATCTTTTTTATTTTTAAAATTAATTCATTCCAAAATTCCTCTCTATTTTCGATAAACTTTTCCAACTCTGTACCAATACATAATATTTCTGATTTGGTTTCCTGAGCTACTCTGGCAAAATCTAAAATAAAGTTAGTATAGGTTTGCTCCAATCGCTTCCAGTTTTCTTCGTTAGTCATTTTAATATATCCCGTATACTCTCCTCTCCAAACCCAAATTTGCGGTTTCATCATTATTTGAACACCTTTACTTTTAAGCTCATTAATGTATTGAACAGCCCCTTCCTTAGACTCACCAAACCACTGTCGATCTGTATTATATAGTATCTCGGGATTCTGCAGATCGCGAATAAATCCAAAAGGCATTATAGCTGCATAATTTGCATTTATATTAATTACAGGGGCTACATGCGTAGAATCTATAGGAACTCTGGAGGCTACAAAACTCACACCATTAATTTTCGAACTAACCGATTGTCCAGAACAAGACAATAAATGAACGGTTAAAAGTATAGCTAATAGAACTCTTATAAACTTCATTATGTTTTAGTGTTTAAGAACTCTAATTTAGCATTTATATCTTAAAATAAAGCCCTCAAACCAATGTTAAAACTTTGTCCTAATCCGTTATCTGTCCCTCTTACAAAGTTGCTATATAGCACTTCTATATTTAAAACTTTAGATAATTGATATTTTCCGCCTGCTCCTAATGCTGTATAGTCTTGCGTAAAGTCTCCAAAACGTTGTAAGTGTTGTACAAATCCCAAAATTGTAGATTTATTAGTCGGAAAATAACTCATAAATACTCCAGGTACAAATACCATAGTTTTATTTGCAAAACTATCGTCATCACCAAAATTATATTCTGTATTTAACTCAGTGAATAATTGCCATTTGTCACTTGGAAATGTATAGTCATAAAAAAACCTATTTTGAAATGTCCAAGCCGTTTGATCTAAAAATACACCATTCTCAGTTTCATTTTCAACCAATGGAATATGAATGGCTGACTGAACAGAAAAATTTCCAACATTTTTTATAGGTTGAAATTTAATAGCTGGAGCTATAGATGTAATTCCTGAACGCTCATCAAAACTAAAAACAGATAATGCATTTCTTCCATTAGTAGTATTAGAACGAATTTCAATAATGGCTCCTACATTAAGTCTATTGTTCTCAGAAACTCCTGTGAATGCTTCTATTGTAGAGGTAAAAAAGTTTTGTCTATCCTTCGATTGTTTGTTTCCATTATCATCTGCAAATTTACGCTCAGTATACAAATTGTTAAACCATTTTATATCCCATTGGCCTTTATTTATCAATTTTGAAGGTGTATACGTTCTAATATTACTTTGTTCTTCTTCCTGAGCGATGACAAAAAGTGGTAACAATAGTAAGGTTAATGCTATTAGTGATTTTTTCATAATTATTTTTTTATAGCTACAAAGTAACATGTGTCAATACAAATAAAATGTTAGGCAGCTAACATATTTCGTTTATTTCACGTCTTAAATAAAATGCCTTCCTTACATTATTAGCCTAATTTAAATTAGTTCTAAATTCTTGTAAAAAGATTAAGTTATTATCTTTAGTTTCGACATAACACGAAATCGCAAGCAAACTACATGGAACATATTGTAATTATTGGTAATGGTATTTCAGGAGTAACAGCCGCTCGACATATTCGTAAGCTATCTGATAAAAAAATCACCATTGTCTCAGCTGAATCTGATTTCTTCTTTTCAAGAACTGCGCTTATGTATGTGTATATGGGGCATATGAAATTTGAACATACGCAACCTTATGAAAACTGGTTTTGGAAAAAGAACAGAATTGATTTAAAGAAAGGTTTCGTATCATCTATAGATACTAATTCTAAAACATTACATTTTGCTGATAAGGATACATTAATCTATGACAAACTTATTATTGCCACAGGAAGCAAACCAAACAAATTTGGTTGGCCAGGGCAAGATTTAAAAGGAGTTCAAGGATTATATCATAAACAAGATCTTGAAAATCTAGAAGTATATGCGCCAAATAACAAAACTTGCAAGCGTGCGGTAATAGTTGGTGGAGGCCTTATAGGCATTGAATTGGCTGAAATGCTACATTCTCGTCATATTCCAGTAACCTTTTTAGTACGTGAATCCAGTTTTTGGAATGGCGTACTTCCTGATGGTGAATCGCAAATGATCAATGAAGAAATACTTAAAAACGGTATTGATTTAAGGCTCTCAAACAATCTTAAAGAAATAGTTTCTGATGAAAACGGAAAAGTAAAATCTGTTATCATTGAAGAAACAGATGAAGAAATTACTTGTGATTTTGTTGGACTCACAGCTGGTGTATCTCCAAACATCAATTTCATTAAAGAGTCAAACATTGAAACCAACAGAGGTGTTCTAGTAAATCGTTTTTTAGAAACCAATATAAAAGATGTATACGCAATAGGCGATTGTGCAGAACAACGCGAGACCATTGGCAATCGTAGACCAATTGAAGCCGTTTGGTATACAGGACGTATGATGGGAGAAACAGTAGCACAAACCATTTGTGGAAACAAAATTCAATACAAACCAGGTCATTGGTTTAATTCAGCCAAATTTTTCGATATAGAATATCAAACTTATGGATGGGTACATGGTCAAAAAGGAAAACCAGATTACGAACAACACTTTCACTGGATGCATGAAGACAGAACTAAATGTATCACTATAGCATATCACAAAACGACCAATCTTTTTTTAGGAATCAACACCTTTGGTATACGCATGCGTCATGAAATTTTTGACAAATGGTTAAACGAAGGGCGTGATGTAACTTATGTGTTAGAACATTTAGCCGACGCCAATTTTGACCCTGAATTTTATAAGCTTCATGAAAAAGATATTGTAGCTCAATTCAATACTGAAAACAACACTAATGTTCAATTAAAAAAGAAAAGCTGGAAACGTATTTTTAGCATTCAAGCATAATTATGAAAAAATTACAACATATAGGATTAGGCTTGTTTTTAGTTGGATTAGCACTATTTACATCTCTAATATTTCTAGGAAAATACGAAGTTAATTCAGAATTATTTCAAACTTTTGTTAGTAATAAAGGCATCAAGAGTGAGCTATTTATCAGTAATATAAATGCTAACGTAGTCGACAAAACGTTTACTAATCCTTTTGCTTTTTCAAGCAAAATTACTTCGGCATTAGAAACCGCCAATGCCACACATAAAGCAGCAAATGAGTGGGACAAGGTTATTTGGGATAAACCTCACAGCTTCTCCTTTGAACTAGCAAAACAAGTGGGATCTGGACTTATTCAAGAGAACAAAGGCTTATTTTGGTGGCTTACTTTTGGCTTAGGCATTTTTGGTGCTTTATTATACATTGTTCCTAACGTTATAACCTTAGGTCCTCCAGGAATAAAAAACAATGGCATTTATTTAAACGCAGCAACAAATAGAGGTTGGATTGGTTGGTTTGCATTTGTTTTTCTAGTTGGGTTTTATATTCTACTATATTTCCGACCAGATTATATAGTGAATTGGGTCTATTTAGTAGATCCAATAAGTGAAAGCATTAGCGGTAATGCTGCCAGTCAATGGTTTTTATACGGTTTCTTATATTGTGTAGTAATGATTGTTATGGCCATTCGTATGTATATAAAATACCGCCATAATAAATATCAAATATTACGAACAACCTCAGTATTATTCTTTCAAATTGTATTTGCATTTTTAATTCCAGAAATATTGGTTCGCTTTGAAAAGCCATGGTATGACTTTAAAAATGCGTTCCCTCTTGATTATGATTTCTTCTTTAGCTGGAATCTTGATCAGCTTATCGCTAGTGGAGGTTTAGGATTATTCATTCTAGTTTGGGGAATAGTGTTAACATTAGTCATTGTACCTTTAATGGTTTACTTTTTTGGGAAACGTTGGTATTGCTCATGGGTATGTGGCTGTGGTGGTTTAGCTGAAACTTTAGGAGACCCTTATAGGCAACTATCAGATAAATCTCTAAAAGCATGGAAGCTAGAACGTTGGTTGGTACATGGTGTTTTAGTGTTTGCGCTTTTCATGACAGGATTAACACTTTACTCCTATTTTTCAGGAGCGCAACAAGTCATTGGACTTAAAACTCAAACCATTCAAGATATATATGGTTTCTTAATTGGCTCTATTTTCGCAGGAGTTATTGGTACTGGATTCTACCCAATATTTGGAAACAGAGTATGGTGTCGTTTTGGTTGTCCATTAGCTGCTTATTTAGGTTTAGTACAACGTTTTAAATCAAGATTTAGAATTACAACTAATGGTGGGCAATGTATTTCTTGCGGAAATTGTTCAACGTACTGCGAACAAGGAATTGATGTTCGAGCCTATGCTCAAAAAGGTGAAAACATTGTTCGCGCTAGTTGTGTTGGGTGTGGCATTTGTAGTGCTGTTTGCCCTAGAGGTGTTCTAAAGCTTGAAAACGGACCAGAAAAAGGGCGTATTAACCCAACAGAAATATTACTTGGAAATGATGTTGATTTAATGGATTTGATTAACCAAAAGTAATGCGATATATTTTTCTATTCTTTTTATGTAGTTTACACATTACTGCACAAAAAACTTATTTCAAAGACTATTATAACAATGGCACTTTAAAGGAAGAAGGTTGGCTTTTAAATGACCAAAAAGTAGACTACTGGAAATTCTATTTTCCAAATGGTACTTTGAGTAAAAAAGGGGCTTTCGCAAACAATAAAGAAAATGGGTATTGGTACTTCTATCATGAGAATAAACAAATAAAAAAAGAAGGGTATTATCAAGATGGTATTTTAATTGACTACTGGAAATCCTACTATAACAATGGAATAATGGAGCAAGAAGGTAATTATCTTGAAGGGAAGCAAATAAATTATTGGAAATACTATTACAACAATTCGCAATTAAAAATGGAAGGTCATTTTGCAAACGACCTTCGTACTAAATATTGGAAATATTACTATTCTAACGGCACTAAAGAAAAAGAAGGATTTTTTAAAGAGGATAAAAAGAATGCTTATTGGAAGTTTTATCATCCTAATGGACAACTCTTAAAATCTGGTGAATTCGAAAAAGACAAAGAGATTAATTACTGGAAGTATTATTACGACAATGGTATTATGAAGAAAGAAGGACGATTTGTTAATGCTAAAGAAACAAAGTATTGGTATTTTTATCACCCAAATGGTAAAAAAGAACTAGAAGGGCATTTTCAAGACGGTATGAAAAATGACTGGTGGATTTTTTATGATTCCATTGGAAACACACAAAACAAATGTCAATTTAAAAGCAACCAAAAACATGGTTATCGTTTTCTGTATAGTGACAAGAAAATTATAAAAGCAGAAAAATACGATAGTGGAAAAAAAATAAAAGAATGGACAGATATGAAGTCCTTCAAAAAAGAAAATAACTTATCAGATCTAAAATGACCAACATAAAAGTCATCATACCTGCCTATAATGAAGCAGATTCTATAGCAAATGTCATTAATGACATTCCAGACATTGTAGACGAAGTCATTGTGGTTAACAACAACTCCACAGACGCTACAGTTTCAAATGCAGAAAATGCTGGTGCCACAGTACTTACAGAACATCGAAAGGGTTATGGATATGCTTGTTTAAAAGGGATGGATTATGTTGCCAATAAAAGCACCAAACCAGACATTATTGTGTTTTTAGATGGTGATTATAGCGATTATCCCGAAGAACTTACCAAAATTGTAGAACCAATTATAAAAGATGATCTCGATTTTGTAATTGGCGCACGTGTTAAACGACTACGTGAACAAGGTTCTATGACACCACAACAGGTATTTGGCAACTGGTTAGCTTGCTTTTTAATGAAGTTATTCTTTGGAGCTAGGTTTACAGATCTCGGTCCTTTTAGAGCTATAAAGTATCAAAAATTATTAGACCTGAACATGGTTGACAAAACTTATGGCTGGACAGTAGAAATGCAATTAAAAGTGCTTAAACAAAAAATGAGTTATATTGAAATACCTGTAAACTATAGAAATAGAATTGGTGTTTCAAAAGTTTCGGGAACCGTAAAAGGAAGTATATTTGCTGGCGTAAAAATTTTGAGTTGGATATTTAAATACAGTTTTAAATAATGATATTAGAAACAACCATCATAATTATCTATTCTTTGGCACTCATCTTAATATTTATGTATGCCTTAGCACAACTTAATTTACTGTTTAATTATTTGTCTGCACAGCGTAAGAATAAATCTTGTGAGACATTCAATTTGAATAACTCAGAAGAGGTTCCTTATGTAACCATTCAACTTCCAGTATATAACGAGTTGTACGTTATGGAACGTTTACTGGATAATATTGCAGAAATTGAATACCCAAAAGACAAGCTTGAAATTCAAGTTTTAGATGATTCTACAGACGAATCGTTAGCAAGCACTGCAGCGCATATTGAAACATTACAAAAAACTGGATTAGACATAAAACACGTACTTCGTGATGATCGGGAGGGATTTAAAGCAGGTGCTTTAAAAGAAGGATTGAAAACAGCCAAAGGAGAATTCATTGCTATATTTGATGCCGATTTCTTACCTCAAAAAGATTGGCTACAACGTACTATTCCATATTTTAAAGACAAACACATTGGTGTTGTACAAACACGTTGGGGACATATTAATCGCAATTATTCAATTCTTACCAGAATTCAGGCGTTTGCACTTGATGCACATTTTACTTTAGAGCAAGTAGGAAGAAATAGTAAAGGGCATTTCATCAATTTTAATGGTACCGCTGGTGTTTGGCGCAAACAATGTATTATTGACGCAGGAAATTGGGAAGGAGACACCCTTACTGAAGATCTTGATTTAAGCTATCGTGCGCAATTAAAAAACTGGAAATTCAAATACCTAGAAGATGTAGAAACACCTGCTGAATTACCAGTAGTAATAAGTGCAGCACGTTCACAACAATTTAGATGGAATAAAGGTGGTGCTGAAAACTTTAGAAAAATGATGTGGCGCGTTTTAAAAAATGAAAACATTTCTGCCAAAACAAAACTCCACGGGTTACTACATTTATTGAACAGCACAATGTTTTTAAGCATTTTAGTAGTGGCAATTTTAAGTATTCCTATGTTGTATATTAAAAACGAGTATACACATCTTAAAATGTACTTTTATGTAATGAGTTTCTTTGTATTAAGTACTATTATTTTCTTTGTATGCTACTGGTTTATGTACAAACGTACTTATGGCAGTAGCTTAAAGAATTTTGTACAGTATATTGTTATGTTTTTCACATTCTTCTCAATTGCTATGGGTTTTTCATTACACAATTCTATAGCTGTTTTAGAAGGACACTTAGGAAAACGAAGCGAATTTGTTCGTACTCCAAAATTCAACATCAACTCTTTAACCGATAGCTGGAAGAACAATAAGTACCTAAGTAAAAATATCTCTACCAATGTTATTTTTGAAGGACTATTAATGCTCTATTTTGGGTTTGGAATGTATAGCGCTTTTGTGGTTGGTGATCAAGGTGGCGATTTTGGATTGTTCCCTTTTCACTTAATGTTATTTTTAGGTTTTGGATTTGTATTCTTTAAATCGTTAACCTCTAAAGCTTAGTTCTTTATTTGTTTTAACTTCCTAAAAGTTATTATATGTAAAAATATAATGGTTGCTGGTGCAAAAGCTGGAATCCAACTAAAAGGAAAAGTACCAAATGACGCCACACCTTCATCGTTATATTTTATAGCTGATCTAGTAATAATAATTGCAGTTGTGAGCACAGAAAGAATATCTAACAACCCTATTATATTCCATATTAAAACAGCTTGCTTAGCATATTTATAACCTTTTTTAAGCAGATAAATAACTGGTATTGCCAATGCAGCAGTAAGTATATCACCACCACCGCCAATACTCGCAAACACTAGAGGTAATGCATCATACATTTCGACTAAAAAGAAAAACACACCTACAAATCGGAATAAATGAATTCCAACAAGACTCTCTAAAGATATATTGTCAAATACTTGTTTAAACCAAAATTGACGCTGCACATAAAGCACATAAAACAAAAACAGAGGTATTACTACAGCTACTATAATTCTTGGCGGCAACATATTAGGCACAAAAAAACCTGTTAAAGACACTGACGCTACAGTGCAAAAAAACACTATATAAAATCCTAATATCTTCTTTTTTATAAACTGCGCTTTAGTATCATCAACTTTAATTAAAGCTGATTTTGCGGCGTTGGCAATAAGTAATGGTGGAATACTTATAAATGAAATAATAAATACTACTGATAACCAAATTGGTACTTGAGTGATAGCTAAGTCCATACGTTCTTTTTTTATTACAAAGAACGCCTACATTTACAACTTCTGAATTGCCCTATGACAACTTTTAAAAAATTAATTAGAGGTGGTAATTTCTTTTCTAATTCTACTTAGAGAATATTTAGTCACACCAAGGTAAGAAGCTATTACCTTTAACGGAACCTGTTGAATAATCTCAGGGTGTGCTGTTAACAAATCTAGATATCGTTCTTGAGCAGTTCGTTTATGAAAAGACAACATATGCTTATGCAACTGTACATAATTCATCGTTAACAACATTCTACCCCATTCTCTAAATTCTGGAATATTATGAAAGCAATGCTGCATATTTTCATGATTAATACTCCACACTAAACAATCGGTAATCGTTTCATAATTTTCTTCGCTAGGTTCCTGCTTAAAAAAAGAGAGAGAATCATTAAGAAAATCTGGTGCTGAAAAAAGTCTGGTAGTCACTTCATCACCATTTGTATCGTTGGTATAACACCTAATGATGCCTTGATAAAGAAAGTATGATTTTTTGCTTGTTTTGCCTTCTTGAATTATTAACGATTGTTTATCAATCTTTTCTTTTACAAAATATGAAGCTATTTCATCAGCCTTTTCAACTGACATTGGTTTTAATTTCTGAAAATACTCTTGTAGTGTCATTGCTCTGGTTAGATTAGACTCAACAAAAAACCACCTAAAGCGCCTCCTAAAACTATAAATGCACTATTGAGTTTTTTAAACACAAACACCGCAACTAAGCTAATAATGGCAATGGCAGTAGTACGCCAATCGGTAAGAGTGTTTTTTCCCATTTCAATACACACAGCTACAATTAAAGCCACAGCTGCTACATTTACAGCATCTAAAAATGCACCTATCACTTTCGATTTTCGCATTCTTGGAATAATGGGATTCAATATCAATACAAAAAGAAATGATGGTAAAAATATACCAAGCGTAGCTGCTATTGCTCCAGACACACCATCCATCTGCCAACCAATAAAGGTAGCTGTGGATAATACTGGTCCAGGTGTAAATTGTCCAACCGCCACAGCATCTATTAACTCCTGACGTGTTAACCATCCTTTGTCTACCAACTCGGTATTTAAAAAAGCAAACAATACATAACCACTACCGTATAAAATAGCACCTACTTTTAAAAAACTGAGAAATATTTTCATGCTCCCCACTTTGGCCATCCCCAAAAGAAAAGGCGCAAAAGTGTTTAGGTTAGATTGTTTTCTTGAATAGTAAATAAGTAATCCTAAAAAACCACACCCAAAAAGAGCAATAAATTCATTAACACCTAACAAGCAAGCCACAATAGTAATGATTCCTAAAACTGCTAATTCTGTAGTTTTAATAGCTTTTTTTCCTAGTCGATAAGCCGCCATTAAAATAATAGCAATTACGGCTGGTTTAATACCATAAATAAATGGTTCAACATTGGGTAAGTGCCCATACATTTGATATAACCATGCAAATATTGATGTAATTACAACCGCTGGAAATATAAAACAGAAACCTGCTACAAACAATCCTTTCCAGCCACCGCGTTCATGACCACAATGCATGGTCATTTCGGTTGAATTAGGTCCGGGAATCAAATTGGTAGCTCCAATAAGATCTAGAAAATGCTCCTTGGTCATCCACTTACGCTTGTTCACCACCTCATCCTCCATCATGGCAATATGAGCTGCGGGACCACCAAAAGCGATGCAACCTAGTTTAAAAAATAATGAAGCTATTTCTTTGAGGTTTGATTTGTTTGAAACCGACATCATTAAAGTATTTTAAAATAAAAATTAGCACAGCCCAAAGTAAGCAAATAACTAACAAACCGACCCACAAATAATATTTATATTTGGCTCATGCCTATAAACGCAGTTTTTCTTAAAACATATAAAACACACTTTTTATTAGCCTTAACTAGCGTACTATTCTATTGGGCATTTGCGTATAACCTTGAACGTACTGATTACATTAAATTAATTGGGCTGTATGGTGGCTTGTTCTTTTTGTTTTATAAGCTAATACAACTAACCAAACATAACATTAAACTGCTCACTTGGTTTGCATTTGGATTCAGAGCTGTATTTATTCTCGCTATCCCTAACCTATCTCAAGACTTTTACCGTTTTATATGGGATGGCCGTATGATACTGGAAGGGTTCAATCCGTACTTATACACTGTAGCCTCATTTATTGAAAATGGAGATTTCCCTGTAGCGCAAGCTCAAGAACTATATAATGGCATGGGTAACTTAAATGCGAGTCATTTTACTAATTATCCACCTATTAATCAGCTATGTTTTATAATTGCTGGCCTATTTGCAGGGAAAAGCATTTTAGGTTCGGTAATGGTCATGCGTTTACTCATTATAGCTGCGGATTTTGGAATTCTCTATTTTGGAAAACGTCTTCTAGAAAAACTCAATAAACCTGCACATCTTATTTTTTGGTACATTTTAAATCCGTTTATAATTATTGAACTTACTGGCAACTTACATTTTGAAGGCGTGATGTTGTTCTTTTTAATATGGAGTTTGTATTTATTGTATTCTGGAAAGTGGCAATGGGCAGCTGTGGTATTTGCTCTGTCTATTTCTGTGAAGTTGATTCCGCTTATCTTTTTACCATTGTTTTATCAGTGGTTTATGAAGAAAAAATCTAATCCTGAGATTCTGAATCAAGTTCAGAATGACAATAAAAATGTCATTTCGAACGGAAGTGAGAAATCTCATGGGATTATTACGTCGCAAGCTCCTCATAATGACAACGATTCTTCGACTACGCTCAGAATGACAAAACTAACAGCGTTTTATAGTATTATTGGGGTTGTAACGCTACTCTTATTTTTACCTTTTTATTCTACTCAGTTTGTCACCAACTATGCTGAAACCGTAGGCTTATGGTTTCAGAATTTTGAATTTAACGCCAGTCTATATTACATCGCTAGAGAAATTGGATATACCTTTAGAGGTTATAATGAAATAGCTATTATTGGAAAATACACTGCGGTTATTGTTTTTTTATTTGTTTTAGGAATCACTTTTTTCAGAAAAAACAAAAGCCTCATTGAACTAATTACTGCTATGCTTATAGCATTATCGTTTTACTATTTCACAGCTACCACTGTACATCCATGGTATGTTGCTACACTATTGTTGCTTTCGGTTTTCACTAAGTATAAATTTCCTTTGGTTTGGAGTTTTGTTATTATACTTAGCTATTTATCGTATTTAAATTTGAACAGTGCTGACAAGTCGGAAAACCTATGGATCATTGGTCTAGAGTATATGATTGTTTATGGCGTATTAATTTGGGAATTATTCTTAAAAAAGGATAGAAAACCTGTTTCAACCTAAGTATCTAAAAACTCTTCCGAAGACACTGGTACTTCTTCAATGGTATCTACAACGTCCTCTTCAGTAAACTCTTCAATGGCTTCGGTTAATCTATATCCTACCTTTACTAAATAAATAGTATCATTAGTTCTAATTTCCAAAGCTTCAATCGTTTCATTCTTATGATTTTTAAAGGCAATAACATCATCATCACCATAACCATCAGGAAATTTTTCTATTAAAGACCTTAGAATAACTGGGTTAAGTTTTTTATAATCTACTATGAGGCGTTTCATTGTGTAATTATTACATCCACAAATGAAGCATACAAATCTGTACAAAAGGTTCTTTAAATATTAAATTACCGTTAAAAACAAGATTTCTTCGACTAGACTACTATTGGTGTAAGAATTTAATTATTTTCGTGCTAAATCAATTCAAACTATAATAATCAACTTAAATGAAAACAAAACTACTTTTCCCTAACTTATTATTTGCTCTAATCATCACAAGTTTATCAGGCAATGCCCAAGTGTCAAAATCTAATACTACTAATGTTACTGTAAATGGTAATACTGCCACTCATGTAATTAATTTTTCGTCAGGAGATATGAGTGACTGCAATTTTGTACATGACCTAAATGTTAGCTTAGACTGGACTGGAGGTGCTTTTCAAGTTGTTGAAGAAATAGCTGTTAGTATTCAAAGCCCTGAAGGTACAATTGTTCATCTTGTATATGATGTTCAAGGGGTATTAAATGGAGACAATACTCAATTTGCTACTTATGATGCTGGTGGTTTTGCTACTTGGTCTACTGTAACAACTATTTTTGACGATGAAGGAAGCACTATTCCAAGTAATGTAGTTCCTGCTAATGGAAATTTTATTCCTGAAGAAGCCTTAAGTGCCTTTGATGGTGAAAACCCTGTTGGCAATTGGACAATTACTTTTTCTGACGCGGTAGATAATGGATTTGGAGATGATTATACCGTAACCTCTTCAACCATAGAAATTGCTTGTCCTCCACTATCTAATGAGAGAAATGAGTTTAAAAATGAAACTACATTAGTTTCTAACTTAAACTCAGATAACATAGAGATCTTATTTAACAAAAATTATAACACTATTAATTTAGAAGTATATAATATGTCTGGACAAAAAATACTTACCAATAACTATATTAATTCTAACAAGATATCATTTAATTTAAATGCTCCAACCGGTGTTTACTTTGTTAAAGTCACTAATGAACTAGGGACTTCTAAAGTATTTAAAACCTTAAGAAAATAAAGAGCCATTATATAAATAAAAAAGCCTTAGATAATACTAAGGCTTTTTTATTTATAATACTTTATTTAATTACAACATCTTAAGATTGTTTACTTCTTGTTCTGTTAAGTGTTTCCAGTGACCACGAGGTATATCCTTTTTGGTAAGCTCACCAATCATCACACAATCTAGTTTAATAATGTCGTATTTGAAATGTTCAAAAATGGTTCTAATAATTGTGTTTCCTGTATTTTTGATCTTCAATCCTACTTCTTTTTTAGGAGAACCGTCAATATAACTTATATCTTCAACAGAAATTTCCTTTCCTGCTATTTTGAAACCTTCTCTAATTTGCTTTAAATCTTCAAACTTTAAATTCTTGTCTAATTCTACATGAAACAAACGTGCAACACCTGTTTTAGAATTGGTGAATTTTGTATGGATCTTTTCGTCGTTAGTAAACAACAACAATCCCATAGAATTTCTTCCTAAGCGTCCTATAGGTCTAATTCTTGAAGCTGTAGCATTTGCTACCAAATCCATTACAGTTCGCCCTTTACCTTCGCTAGTAGTCGTTGCAAAACCTTTAGGTTTGTTCAATAACACATAGGCTTTTCTTTCAGGAGAAATTCGTGCGCCATCATATCTTACCTCATCATCTAGCTTTACTTTGTACCCCATTTCGGTAACCACCTTTCCATTTACAGTTACTAGACCAATAGCTATTTGCTGGTCAGCTTCACGACGCGAACACATACCAGAATTGGCGATATATTTATTTAACCGAATCTCATCTGGATTCGATTTTTGCTGTAGTGTTTTCTTTTTTGCAGGAGTATGTTTCTTTGCATAGCTTCGTCCACGATTATTATCGCGTCCTTTACCTGAAGCTTTTCCTTTGCTCTTATTTTCTCTTGGGTTACTCATTGCTTAAAATTTTTGCAAAGGTAATACAATAGTTAACATTAACTATTATAATCTACAGTAGATTGCCTTTCTCTATTGACAGTGAGCTTAGTAACGTCTGGACGCGAGTAATGACCAACAGGATCGAAGTTTTGACGTTCTTCAAATACACGATTAAAATCTATGGTTTGAATAATTAATCCGTCTTTATGTAAAACAGGTTCAACAATCCATTCACCATCTGGACCAGCAATACAACTTCCACCATTTGCTAGAGTTTCAGGTGCTTTTTCCAATATCTGTTCTAAATGAGGTGTGTCTTTTGGAAAATCGGCTCTACTCATTAATGATGATACAGATACTACAAATGATCTGGATTCTCTAGCAATAAAACGCGTAATATCTTTGGTATTATGGTCACTCCCAGGCCAAACCGCAATATGCAAATTCTCACCTAGTCCATAAAGTGCTGTTCTAGGTAATGGCATCCAATTTTCCCAACAATTCAAACCACCAACAGTAAATTGTTTAAGCGAATGTACACGTAATCCATTTCCATCTCCTAGCGACCAAGTTAAGCGTTCGTCATAAGTTGGTTGTAATTTACGGTGTACTGATTGAATAGCACCTTCTTGATCAATATAGACTAAAGATGCATAAATTGAATGTCCGCCTCTATTTTGAGCACGTTCCATAATACCTAAATAAATAGCTATTTTATGTTCTTTAGCCAGTTTACAAATACTGTCTAACTCTCCAGTTTCAATCATTATCGAATTACGCACATAATGCGCATGTAATTCTTTATTCACCTTTTTATCCCATTCTGCTCCACCAGTTAAGGCCAACCAAAATGGATATCCAGGAAGCAATGCTTCTCCAAACACAATAAGTTCACACTCCTTTTTTCCAGCATCAATTATCGCATTTTCAATTTTTGCAATTGTTTCTTTCTTATTTAACCAAACTGGTGCAATTTGCGCCATGGCAATTTTTAAGGTGTTATCCATTATAAATGTGTTTTAAAACCAGATCTATATCAATTAATACTATACTAAAGACGCCTAAAACTATAATTACTTTCAAAATATTATGAAGTAATAAATAGTGAGGTTTCGAATTAGATTTCCACAATAAAAGTAAGAGTAAAAATAGCAATCCCATACATAAGTAAAAGAAATATTTCATCTCACCCACATTGTATCTATAAATCAATAAATAAGACGGAAGCAGAGTTAATACTGCCAATATAGTAAGCATTCCCTTTGAATATTTTTCACCATATACAATAGGGATCGTTTTATAATTGAGTGCTATATCACCTTTAATATTTTCTAGATCTTTTATGAGTTCACGCATAGAAATGATCAAGAACAAAAACATGGCATGCACAAAAATGACTGTTTCAAAATTCTTATAATAAATAAATACTGCAAAGAATGGTGTAATGGTAAGTATGGCTGAAGTTAAATTACCTATTACAGGCATTTTTTTGAGCTTATGTGAGTAGAACCAAATACCAAATATGTATAATGAAAAGAAAACAACGGCTCTAAATGACACATAGCTAGCCATGATAACCGCCACAAAATTAAGCACAAAATAAAACACAAGTTTTGTGTTCTGGCTCACCAAACGGTCTAACATAGACTTTTGAGGGCGATTGATAAGATCTTTTTCTGAGTCGTAAAAGTTGTTAATGATATATCCTCCAGCTATAGTTGCTGCTGATGCTAATACCAGCATTAGTAAATTAAGATCTAATACAACGTCTCGAACGGGTTTATCATGTGCTAGAATGTAAACAGATGACAAGTATTGCGCAATAATTACAATAAGTACATTATAACCTCTAACCACAGAAAACATACTGAAAAACTTCAGTAAAATATGTTTTTGTCGTCGAGAAAGCATAAAGAGAAATCTTAGAAGTTATATACCACCTCTAATTTATAATCTTTTAAGGACATTTTTGCACGATCAATATCTTCGGTAAATCCAAGGATATAACCTCCGCCACCAGAACCACATAATTTTAAATAGTACTCGTTGGTTTCAATTCCCTTTTTCCAAAGCTCATGAAATTGTTTTGGAATCATTGGTTTGAAGTGATTCAATACAACTTTTGACAATTGCTTGGTATTTCTAAACAGTGATTTGATATCGCCTTTTAGGAAATCTTCAACACAAGCATCGGTATGTTTGATAAATTGATCTTTCAGCATTTTACGGAAACCTTCTTGTTTCATGTTTTCCATAAAAATACCAACCATTGGTGCTGTTTCACCAATAATTCCACTATCTAATAAGAACACAGCGCCTTTTCCTTCACTCTTTTGAGAAGGAATGCCAGTAGCTTCAATATTGTCTTTAGAATTGATAAGTATTGGAATACTTAAATAGCTATTTAATGGATCTAAACCTGAAGATTTCCCATGGAAAAAAGATTCCATAACCGAGAAAATCTCTTTTAACTTTAAAAGTTTTTCCCTTGTTAAGTTTTCTAAAACCGTAATTCTGTTTTGTGCATACTTATCGTAAATAGCAGCTACTAAAGCACCACTACTACCAACGCCATAACCTTGAGGTATGGATGAATCAAAATACATTCCAGAGGCAACATCTGCTTGTAGTTTTTCACTATCAAACGCAACTAAGTCTGAGTTTATAGTTTGCAAATAATCTGCAAAGCCTTTCAGATTTTCATTAGATGCCAAAGCTTCATCAGAGGGATTTTCATCCATCTTCAACGCACCATTATAAAAATTATAAGGAATCGATAACCCTTTAGAGTCTTTGATAATACCGTACTCTCCAAAGAGCAATATTTTTGAGTAAAAAAGTGGGCCTTTCATATAAATCTAAATTGGTAATTGCTTAGCACCAAATCCAATTCTATCACAAATATAGTGACCGTTTTGGCAATATGCAACTAACTCTGTATTAATGAATTTAAAAATGGCTTCTGCTTCATTTTCAGGATGCAATATATGTACATTGGCTCCTGCATCAAGTGTAAAACAAATATGTAATCCTGTTTCTTTTCTAAACTGCCATATCTTATTAATGATCTCCAAAGTATTTGGTTTCATCAAAATAAAATACGGCATACTTGTCATCATCATTGCATGCAATGTTAATGCTTCACTTTCAACAATTGCAATAAATTCATCAATGTCTCCACTTTTAAATACGTTGATAAGCTTCGAAAGGTTGTCGTGTGCTTGCTCAAAACGTTGCTCTGCAAACGGATGATCATGCATTAAATTATGACCAACAGTGCTACTTACCTGCTTTTCTCCTTTATCAACCAACAGAATGGTATCGTGATAATTTTTAAAATTATCATGTACTTCAAAAGGATATTTTACACCGAATAAATCTGAACTACCATTAATTTCCTGATGACTTCCCCACACAATTAGATCGCCTTCTAAACTTCTACAAGCGCTACCAGAACCTAATCGTGCTAAAAAAGAGGCCTTTTGCAAAAAGAATTCATCATTCATTTCTGGCACTAACTCTTTTTCAATACTCATTAAGCACAAAGCCAAGGCACTCATTCCAGATGCAGAAGACGCTATTCCTGAACTGTGTGGAAAGGAATTAGATGTGTCAATTGTAAAATGATACTCCTTTAAAAATGGAAGATATGCTTCAATTCGCTTAAAAAAGGTTTCTATTTTAGGCTTAAAATCATCTTTTTTGTCACCTTCTAAAAACACTTCAAAAGAAAATCCATTAGATGCTTCTTTCTTCTCAAAGGACAGTAACGTAGTAGTTCTGCAAGCATCCAGTGTAAAACTAATAGAAGGGTTTGCAGGTATTTGATGTTCTTTCTTTCCCCAATATTTTACCAAAGCGATATTACTTGGTGAAGACCATTTAAAACTGCCTTTTTCTATTTGGCTGGTATATGGTTCAGGAATAAAATCTGGTTGGGTCATAGTCAATATTCTGAGCACAAAGATAACAACTTCATCATAGTTTTATAATTTCTTGAGGTTGCTGTTGTTTTTAATTTTTTCTCAAAGAAGTTATTGCTGCATTTTGCTCTGCCATAACCTGTAGAACAATAAAAATAGATGCATGCTTCATCTATTATAAATTCTTCATTAGGATAGCTTATTTTTGAAACTGTATTAACTAATTCTTTATTAGGCACATTAAAAAGTAAGGTGAAATAACTTTTCTCTTTCTTATTTTGATCAAAAGGGCAATCATCAAAAATTTGTTGAAATTCTTGAGGAGATTTGGCTAAAACAGATACTTGAAACCCGAAATAATTTTCAATAGCCTGTTGTATTTTCAATGCTGTAACTTCAGCATCAAAAAGAGATCTCAATACTACATTACCACTTTGAATATATGTTTTTACATCTTGAAATCCATTTTTTTCCAGTAGACCTCTAAGCTCTGCCATTGGCACTTTTTTCTGCCCGCTAACATTAATTCCACGAAGTAATATTATAAAGGTATTCATGAGCTTACTTTTACTGGTATGGTTGTGTCTCTTTCTACAATATGAGTTTCAATAAGCTTAATTTTTATAGGCTGTTCATTATCGCTTTCTAAGCGATTTATTAATAAACTTGTAGCTGTTGCACCCATTATCTCTCCATGCTGACTAATGGTAGATAGTCGAGGATTTGAATGTCTTGCTAACACTCCATTGGTAAACCCGATCGCAGAGAAATTTTCTGGAATTTTCATCCCTTTACGCAATGCGATCTTCATTGCCGCTAAAGCTACCTCTTCGTTTGTTGCTAAAATGGCATCAATAGAACCTTGTTCAAACAAGGGTTGTAACATAGACTCATAACCACTGTAATGATCTACTCTTGTATTTACAATAAGAGCATCATTAATTATAAGACCTGTTTCTAACAATCCTTCTTTGTAGCCTCTGTACAGATCCTGACTTACTTTTAAGTGAGATATTGCTGAGGCAAAGGCTATAGATTTACAACCGCTATTCACCAATTGTTTTACTGCTATTTTTGCCGCTTCAAAATTATTGGTTATTACTTTATCACACATTATTTCATTTGCGACTCGATCAAACATAACGACTGGCAAATTAAAATCGATTGTTTTTGAAAAATGACCAACATCTTGTTTCAGTTCGGTTTCTTCTGCCAAAGACACAATAAAGCCATCAACACTTCCATTAGATAACATTTCAAGTGTTTCTTTTTCTTTAGAGAACGAATCGTTGGTAATACATATAATGACTTTATAATTATGTTCTATAGCTGTTTTTTCTATTCCTTTTAAAACCTGAGCATGAAAATAATTAAGCATATCGGGAATTAAGATCCCGATAGTTCGAGTACGACTATTTTTCAGACTTAAAGCATTAAGATTAGGCTTATAATTAACACTTCGCGCATATTCTTGAATTTTAAATCGTGTTTCTTCACTTATTTCATCACTATTATTAAGTGCTTTTGAAACCGTAGAAATCGAAACATTACATTGCTTTGCTATGTCTTTTAATGTGGTTTTTTTCATAAACCCAAATCATTTAAGATCGATTAAAATTAATAATATCCAATTTATTTTGAAATATGTTGTGCTGCAATATAAGCACCAGTCCAGGCATTCTGAAAATTAAATCCTCCAGTAACAGCATCAATATTTAATACTTCGCCTGCAAAATATAAACTTTCGTATAGTTTGCTTCTAAAGGTTTTAAAATCTATTTCTTTAAGCTCAACACCTCCCGCAGTTACAAACTCTTCTTTAAAAGTGCTTTTCCCATTAACCGTGAATTCTGCATGTGTTAATTGTTGCACCAAACCTTCCAACTGTTCTCTGTTTATATCGGCCCATCGTAACTCTTTAGAAATATGTGATGCTAAAACCAACTGTTGCCATAGTCTTTTAGGTAGTTCAAACTGTGCAGAATTGTAAATTGTTTTTCTTGAAAGTTGTGCTTTAGATGCTTTCAAAGTTTCTAAACAAGAGTCTTTATCAATGCTGATAAAATTAACCGCAATTTTAAATTTATAATTCCGCCTTGCTAATTCTAATGCTCCAAATGCCGATAGTTTTAATATAGAAGGGGCACTCATTCCAACATGAGTAACAAGCAACGGTCCTTCAGATTCTAACTGACTATCCAAAACTTTAACTGTGGCATGTTTAGCAACGACCCCTGGAATACTCTTAATTCTTTGGTCGTTAATATTAAACGTAAATAATGACGGAACCGGACTTACTATGGAATGCCCTAAATTTTGAAGCATGCCCCATACTTTAACATTGCTACCAGAAGTTACCAAAAGCTTCTTTGCAAAAAACAAGTCTTGCTGCGTTGCAATATTCCAAATATCATTCTCAAATTCAATACTCTTAACAGCTTGATTTTTTAAAACCTCAACACCTAATTTATGAGTCTCATTTAAAAAGCAATCAATAATGGTTTGAGAAGAATTAGTGACTGGAAACATTCTGCCATCATCTTCTATTTTTAAGGTCACACCTCTTTCTTCAAACCAGCCAATAGTATCGCCAGTCATAAACTTATGAAACGGTCCCAACAATTCTTTTTCACCTCTAGGGTAATATTTCACCAATTCTCTTGGGTCGAATTCGGCATGAGTTACATTACACCTTCCTCCTCCAGAAACTTTCACTTTTGTGAGCACTTCTTTACCTCGCTCAAGAATAGCTACCTTTAAATCAGGGTTTAATTGAGCGATGTTAATAGCACCAAAAAAGCCTGCTGCACCGCCTCCAATTATTATAACGTCGTAATGCTTCATATAAATTAAAACTGCGTAAATTTAGCATTATAATTTAGGTTTGATGAAAAGACTTTTCTTAATTATTTGTTTTATTACTTTTTGCTGTAGTACAGGATCGTTAAAAGTTATTATGGATGTTCCTTCTGAATTAAAAGAAGTCTCTGGATTAGAAGTAAGTGATAGCATATTCTGGATGGTAAACGATAGTGGTAATGCACCCTTTCTATACGGTTTAAATAATAAAGGTGCTATAATAAAAGCTCTAAAAATAAACGCTAAAAATCGTGATTGGGAAGACCTCACCACAGATCCAGAGGGTAATATTTATATTGGCAATTTTGGCAATAATAGTAACAGTAGTAAACAACTTTCTATCCTAAAGATTTTAAAAAAAGACCTTAATTCAAAAAGTGCTATTACGCCAGAAGTTATTGCGTTTAAATATCCTAACCAAAAACGATTTCCTCCCAAAAAAAATAAACGCCATTTTGATTGTGAAGCCTTCTTTTTTTACAAAGACAGTTTATACTTATTCACTAAAAGCAGATCACCAAAGGAAAGATCAAAAACTAACTTATATAGCTTGCCTGCCAAAGCAGGACAATATGACGCGCAACACTTGGACACTTTTAATACTTGTAATAAATCTGGTTGTTGGGTAACATCTGCAGATATTAACAAGGCTGGAAATAAAATTGCCTTACTAGCTGAAAATAATCTATTTGTTTTTACCGATTTTGAAGGAAGCAACTTTTTTAAAGGAGCTGTTAACCGTTATGATTTTGATTACAAATCGCAAAAAGAAAGTGTTTGTTTTAAAAATGATAGCATCTTATATATTGCTGATGAGTTTGTAGGTGTAAGTGGTGGAAATGTTTACGAGTTCCCTATAAAATAATGTCTTTTACATATTACATAGGACGCATTAATCCTTCCTGAGTAACAGAGGCCACTAACTCTCCTGTTCTGGTATAAATATTACCTGTACAAAAGCCGCGTGCATTCATAGTGCTTGGTGATTCCATAGAAAACAACATCCAATCATCAAAATCGAAATCTCTGAAATACCACATTGAGTGGTCTAAACTGGCTGTCATTGTATTACCCCAATGTGCCTTACTACCATGTCTATGCAATGCTACACTTAAAATATTATAATCAGATATATAAGTAAGTATTTGTTGCTTTGTTGGCAGATCTAAACCGTTTGCCTCGCCTCTTAATTTAAACCATATACTAGAGTGAGGAGGCATATCTTTCGCTTCTAATGGGTTAGGCGGATCAATAGGTTTAAACTCAACTGGACGTGGTATTTCTAAAAAGTTTTTCATTTTTTTAGGTAAAAAATCACCAAATTGTTCTAGTATATCGTCCCAGCTTAACAGTTCTTCAGGTTGTGTGATCTTGGTTGTTATATCAATTTGATGGTCATAACCAGTTTCCCTTTTATGAAAAGAAGCCGCTAAAATAAAGATGATCTTATCGTTTTGATGTGCTGTAACACGACGCGTTGAAAAACTTCCGCCATCTCTAATAATACTAACATTATAGGTAATAGGTAACTCTAAATTTCCCGCTTCTAAAAAATAAGAATGCATAGAATGCAAAATTCTGTTATTAGTAATAGTCTTATAAGCAGCATTTAAGGCTTGAGCTAATACTTGGCCTCCAAAAACATTTGGACTACCCACTGTTTTACTTATGCCATTAAAGTGATTTTTATTTATTTCCTGAAGTACTAATATGTTTAATAGATCTTGAGCTGTGTGCATGGTGTATCTTTGAGGAGGCGAAAATAAACATTATTCTTTTACGCTGTGTCTTATATATTTCTCTACTACTACTGCAGTAATAATTACCGTATAAAACTGCCCTATCAAGCCCACTAGAATAGCCGCTTTTTGAGCTATAGGTGTCACTGGAACTATTTCGCCATAACCAATAGTAAGCATGGTAATATAACTGTAATACAATAGAGAATCGAGCTTTTCAAGCAATGAATACCCTTCAATAAGAACCCCTTGAAAAGATTCAGGCTGATACAACTCAATAGAAGTAAACATAAAAAAGGCGATAAACCCAAGCGACACATAACCGCTCATTAAACCAACAATTACTTTACGGTTTACTCTTTTAGCATCCCAAACCTGTTTAATTATACTTATTGATACTGTCACATAAAACAAGAAATACATACTAAATCGTATAAGCATATTATTCTCAATTTGATTACGTTGCAACGCATCAATCCCATAAACCATTAGAGAGCCCACAAATAATATAATATACATCCAAAACAAAAATTTATGTTTTGCGATTAATAATATTCCAGCACCAATATTGATAAGAAAAAGAATTGGCATTAATTTTTCTTCAAAAAACACCATGGGAAACACTAAAGACCCAAACAAAATTGCCAATTGGCTAAAAAAGAAAAATGAGAACCGGTTTTTATATAATTGTTTTAACATAAAATATTTTAAAATCCGAAGCCTAGTTTAAATGCTAAGCGCAATCCGTCATCACTATTGAATGCAGAAAGATTGCCTGTTATCATGTTGGCACCGTTAAAAAAGATACCGCCTCCAAACGAATTATTCCATTTATTGGAATTATCTCCTTCTACCCAAACACGACCATAATCGATCCCGCCATAAAATCCAATATTTAAAGGGAGTAATCCTGTTTTTAACTTTCTTAAATTTAATCTTAAATCGGTTGTTTGGTAAAATGCATTCTTTCCTGTAAAACGCTGATTTCTGTAACCTCGTAATCCGTTATCTGCTCCTAAACTTGCTGCCTGATAAAATTCAAATCCATCACCTAAAGTTACATGTCCTTTAACTTTTGTGGCTAATACTAATTGTCCGCTAGGAATTAATTTATAATCGAAAGCCAATGAAGATATCACATAACCAAAGCCTTTGGTAGTACTCACATTGTTTTTGTATCCTGTTTCCAGATCGAACATCATTCCTAACGTAGGAAACGCATCATTATCTCTGTTTTCAAAACGATAGTTTGCATTTAAGCCATAAAAATCTTGCTTATCAAACACAGAACTTGACACGGCATTTGGTGTTGAAATATAACGCCCTTGTGTGTCTTGAACCTCGTTACTTTCATAAAAAATTCCTGCCTTAAAACTAGCTCCCTGCACACCACGATAAACCAAAGATGGCGCTACTTTAAATGTCCTGATCTTTACACGATTATAATCAAGATCAACATCTAACCCGTCATTTTCTTCTGCTTCCGGATTTGATGTTTTATTACCAAATCCAAAGAAGTTAACACTATAATTTGGGCTGGTGAAAACAGTTTCTAAATTTAAATTCCATGATCCAATTACATTTGCAAAATCTCCAATATAGCTTAATTCAAAACCATTAGTTGCAAAATAATAGGCTCCAGAAATTATATGATTTGACGTATAAGGATTTCGCTCAAAACCGTACGTTTTATACGTATTTACAAAACCTAATTTAAAGCCATCATCAGGATTGGCACCTAATGACGGAATAAATTGATTGGAATTATAACTTGGTTTTTTATAATTATAGACATTTGTCTCATAATCGTCTGTTAGCTTTTTCCTTCCTTTATCTGTTACAAATGTGTTTTTCTTAGAAAGGTAATCGTACACTTTTATTTTATGACCATTTTCAATATTATAGGTATCATTATTCTGACCGCCAATAAGCCTTACTTTAATTAAATTACTTCCTTTACCAGAAACTTTAAATACATCTTTGTCATCCAATCCATAGATCCATATTTCTTTAGTTTCTAAGTCAGAAAATGTTCGCTCATAAAAGGTATCACCTTTTTTACCATCTTTAATTCTAAATCCTGAAATTCTTGTTTGTTTTCCTTGTCTTTGAACTTCAAACAGATCGTCCTTATCGGTTCCTCTTACAATTACATATTTGTTAACATGTTTGAAATACTGATCAGATATTTTTTGAAGATTTGCACGCCTACCAATTAACTTTGCTCTTATCTCATCAATCGTTTTATCGGCAACCTCTTGAGGAAAGTGCTTAAAAGCCTGATCTATAACTTCATTGGTTAAATTATCTACAATATGTTTTGCCTGTGTTGACCATTCCTGCCTATTTGATTTGTTAATTAAAGCAACGTCTAAAGGATAAGGTTCTAAATTAAACCATTTAGGGCTTTTAAGCTCTTCATCGTATGATTTCATTAAACGTAATGCTGGTAGCACTGTGGTTGCGAAGCTTAATAATGTACCATCCGCCATAATAGAAAATGCCTGATCTCTATCTCTTGGCATGGGTCTGTAAACTGTTTTTTTCCCTTCTTTAAACTTTGCCCAACGCCATTGATCTTCATGCCTATCCCAGTCACCTATAAGCATATCGAATAATCGTGCTCTTATATAAGCTTTTTCATCTACAATATTGTCTTCATCTTTTCGCAATTCTAATAGCATGTCATGAGTACTAATTAACTCATTAGAAAATCCAAAACTAACCTTATCTCCATGATCATCTGCAGCACGTTCTTCGATCATATACAATTCATCTCCAAACAAACTATTATAATCACCAAGCGATCTTTGTTTGGGAACATAATACAATTTAGGGTTGGTATGCATAACTCCAACAGCATTAGCTAAAGTTGCAATAGTAAAAGGCGCATAAGGGTGAGAACCTGTAAAGACATCCAATAACAAACCTTCGGTATAAGTGTCGCTCAAGTGGCTTTTAATATACTGGTCTTTAAACGCTACTGCTTGCAAATATTGTACGGCGTTTTTACGTAGTGCCCGCATAACATATTCCCTTCCTTTTGCATCTTCCAATCGTAAAGATCTTGATTGATTACCTCCACCAACTCTCGTTGGCTTTAAACCTCCAAAAAGAGTATCTAGATTTACAGTAGGTGCTAAGACTTCAGTACTATAATATTTTCTATAGCGTTCACCCCATAGTGCTTTAAAAAACCCGCTCTTTTGCGTTTCTTCTTTGGTATATATAGATGCTTTTTTTGAAGCATCAAATTTTGTAGAATAAGAAGTATTCACACTATTTAATGTTGCAGGTCTTACTTCAGTTTGATAGACAATTTTATTTTCTTTAGCAGAATAAAATCTAACATAGGTTGAACCATCGGTAAAAACATCTAATCTGGCATATCCTGGTGTGCGATATGAAAACTCACCGCCATCAATATTTCTAGTAGGAGTAAGTTTTGCTCCAGACCCACTCACAATTTGCGGGATATTCTTTTTAACTATATACTGTAAATTATGATCGTGGCCAGATACAAAAATGACCTTGTCATTTTCTTGCGATAAGGTAATTAAGCGTTTTTTAAACTCGCGATATACTTTGTTTTGATCATCTACATTGGCAACACCTCCAGTTTTTCTAATTACATTTTTTAGTGTCCCTAAAACCGGTAACGGCTTCATATGGCTTTTAAATGAATACTGCCCACCATGATTTCCATTAGTAAATAACGGATTATGAACCGCAATAATTGTAGTTTTTCCTCTAGCTTTCTTAATCTGACTCTCTACTTCATCAAAGAATAATGCACGTGTTTTAATATCGCATTCATCATTTATGGTTGGGTGCTTGTCCCAATTGGTGATATACCATTGCGAGTCAAGAATGATCAATACTATGTCATCTGAAATATTAACCTTTTCAATTGGGCATCCATTCTCTGGTAAAAATGTGTTTTTACCTAAAGCATCTTCGATATATCTTTCCTGACGCTTCAAGCCCTTAATTCCTGAATACCAATCATGATTCCCTGGCACAAAAACTGTCTTCCCCTTAAATCCTTTTACAGCTTCAATTTGAACATCCAAACGGTGTTCTGCAAGTTTTCTGTGCTCATGCTCTTTTTTTGGCATTCCTGCTTCATATATATTATCTCCTAAAAAAATGGCGGTGCTGTTTTTTGAAGCTTTGTTTAATTCGTCTTTAAATGCTTCAAGCGCCAGTGTTGTTTTGTTTATTTTAGCATTTCCAGCATCTCCAATTACATAAAATGAATGTTCTATTTCTTTGTCGTTTGGAAAGGTTTTAGGATAGTTTACGTCTTTATATTGAGGTTTATAAGTTGCGCAAGCACTTATTAATAACATTGAAAAAATTAAAATGAATGGTTGCTTAAATCTCATAACAATGGATAAATAACTATTTTAGTAAAAATAATTCTTTTTAAACTAAATGGAAAACATATTAATAGATGTCGAAAAACATGTTTCATCATTACTTCAAAATGATTTACCGCACACGTTTATTTATCACAATTTAGGACATACAAGACGTGTTGTTAAAAGTGCTAAAGAATTAATTGAAGGGGAACAAGTTACCGAAGATGACGCAGAGATTTTACTAATAGCCTCTTGGTTTCACGATATAGGTTATATAAAAGGTTGTGATGATCATGAAGAGAACAGTGCTAAGATGGCACGTACATTTTTAAACGACAAAAACTATCCAGAGGACAAGACCAATGCTATTATTGATCTAATAATGTCTACCAAAATGGGGTATCAACCTAGTACACATTTAGAAAAAATAATAAATGATGCCGATAATTCTCATTTTGGAAAAAAAGGATATACAGAGATTTGTGATCTTTTACGTGCTGAATGGGAACAGTTAGGGACCAAGCACTTTACAGATATTGAGTGGAGTCAGGAAAATGTAACCTTCTTTACGCAATACCATCGATTTTATACCGATTTTGCTTTAGAAAACTGGCAGCCAACAAAAGATAAAAATTTAGCAAATCTTTTTAAAACACTCAAAAAACAAAAACAGGAAGAAAAAAAGCACAAGAAAAAAGAAGAGGAGTTTGCCTTAAAGAAAAACAAAGCTAAGTTGCCTGAAAGAGGTATTGAAACCATGTTTCGAGTTACCTTAAAAAACCATATTACCTTAAGTAATATTGCCGATACTAAAGCCAACATTTTACTATCTGTAAATGCTATTATTGTGTCATTAGTACTTTCAAATCTTGTATCGAAATTAGATAATCCATCTAACGATTATTTAATTTGGCCTACTGTTATTTTTGTGGTTTTCACAGTGATTTCAATTATTCTATCAATTTTAGCTACCAGACCAAATGTTACAAGTGGAAAGTTTACAAAAGAGGATGTGGCAAATAAAAAAGTGAATCTTTTGTTCTTTGGTAATTTTCATAAAATGAGTTTACAGGATTTTGAATGGGCTATGGGAGAGATGATGCAAGATCGAGATTATCTATATTCATCAATGAAAAAAGACCTTTACTTTTTAGGAAAAGTTCTGGACAGAAAATATAAAATACTACGTCTCACCTATACAGTGTTTATGATAGGTATTATTGTATCAGTTATAGCTTTTGCCATTGCTTTTAAATTTTATGGAATTGCCGAACCTATAACTAGATCACTTTGATTTTAGATCAAGAAATTAAAAACAAAAACTATACTGAAAATTGGTTGCCGAAAGGCGAGTATGATTGCTGTACGTTTGTTAATTGCACCTTTTCTAATTCTGACCTATCAAATATCACCTTTCGAGAATGTGAATTCATTGAATGTGATCTAAGTCTTGTTAAAACAAAGCATACCGTTTTTAACGATATCAATTTTAAAGACTGTAAACTTCTTGGATTACATTTTAATGATTGCGATGATTTATTCATATCAATGAATTTTGACAACTGTAATCTTGAATTATCTGTATTCTACGATCTTACTTTAAAAGGAACATCCTTCAAAAATTGTAATTTAAATGGCGTTGATTTTACAAAAGCAGATATTAGCAAAGGTTATTTTCTTGGTTCTGATTTAAAAAATGCTGTTTTCTCGGAAACTACTTTAGAAAACACTGATTTTCGTAGTTCTTATAATTTTAATATTGATCCCGGAATAAACAATATAAAAAAAGCAAGATTCTCGAAAGAGAATCTTGCTGGCTTATTGCTTAAACATCAAATTAAAATTGATTAAGCTTTTATTTCTTTCATAAGGTCATCATAAGTATAGAACTCCTTATCTTCTTCACTTTTATGATATAGAATATTTACACGAATAGCCTTTAACCCTGTTACTGCCTGAAGATCTTGTAATTCTAAAATTTCGACCTTATCACCCAGATAGTTTTTAGACTGTAAAAACTTAACATATCGTAAGTATTCTATTTCGTCTTCACGTTGAGAGTACACAATAGTTATTTTACCCTTTTCTGTAATACGTTTTTTGGTTCCTTTTATATAAGCTTTATCAACACGCTTTTTTACGATCTCATAACGCGCATTATAAGTACCATCAACATCAAATTGTTTTTCGTCCATTCTAAAACTAATAGTTAATGGCGAATTAAACACTAATATCATTGATGCTACATCTAGTGATATTGGAAACTCGCTTTGCATTTGATAATACGAGTTTTCCATCTCGATCATGACTTGTAATTGCCACAATCTTAAATTATACAAATAGATTGGATTAAAGCTATCGTTCTTTGTAATAGATTCACCTATATACATATTATGCTCTACACCATCGGTTTTAAATCGCTCAAAAAAGTGAGGATACATTTGTTGTGCATCAACCTGTTTAGCATCTAAAAACGATGCCATTTTTTTATTGATCAATGTAATGGTATCGTCATAATTCTTTCTGTGTTTATAAAGAATATTTAAATTATCATTTATAGCTTCGAAATAGTTTTCAATTTCCTGCACCAAAACATTTGACTTCTGCATATGTACAAACAATGGTGTGATTTCATTTTTAAAGAAATTAGATATTTGCTGTTCGCTATCCACTTGAAAGTGGTGCACGATATCTTCTAGGAAAGAATTTATCTGAAAAATAATCTGCTCATAAATTGGTAATTGCTCCCACTTCAAAGCACCTTCAATAATTCTTTTAGCTGCATTAAGCTGTAAAGTTAAATCTTGCTGTGTAGCTTTATTTCTTGCAATTGAGGATCCTTTAATATCAATTTGTCCATATAGAGGATATACATTTTCGAAAGCAATTTTATTAAACGACACTTGATTACCTTGCATATCTTCAGCCAAATATCGCTTTGCTTCTTTTTCAAACTTCCATTTAACACTTGAGTGAATTGATGTACACTTTTGCTGGATAATGGCTTCAATTAAGTTGTCTTCCTCTTTCTTAGATCGCTGAACAGCAGCAACTATAAAAGGCATAACATCAACCAATTTGTTCGCATTTACACTATTTAAAACCTTTGGTTTATCAGACACCAATTCTAAAATACCAAGCAAGCCATTCTCATCTGCAATTGGTGCAAATATGGCGCTTTGTATTCCTTGGTCTTTTAAAATTTTGAGCTGTGGTGCTTTCCCATTAGACAGCTTATAAAACTTATTGACATCAGAAATTGAAAATAAGCGATTTTCCTCTAAAAGAAATTTATAAGAATCATGACATAAGGTATCAATACAATTACAATGATCTTCACTATTTAACAAGTAACTTGCAATATTGTCGCCATGTACTTTCTCAAAAACCCCTTCTTCGCTATTATAAACCGAAAAACCTACGTTTAATTCTTTAATGCCTAAAAGCGATCTAAATACTTCATTAAAATCTTCTAATACGGTTTGATCTTTATGTTCAGCTTCAGAAATTAAACTGGATTTTATATTTGAAATTGATTGGTCGTCTGTAACATCAAAAATATTTGAAATAACAAACCCCTTAAACACATAACTGTCTGGAGGGAATTTTTCTTTCCAAAGTTCAAGGTTATCAAAATTATCTAACAGCTCTTCATAATCATCTTGCGTTATTGGCTTTGCCTTATCTGTTGCTGTTATTTCCGTAAAATCGGCATTATACAAGATTTTGTAATAATGCATAATCCCATTTACATCTGGAATCTCGTAAAAAAACGGGCGTTTAAAATTTAGATCGTAACCATATAAAAATTTCAAAATAATAGTACAGGCAATTATATACTTATGATCGTCTGGCATATTTTTAATCTTCGGATTAAAATCTTTACCAGCAATACTTATAATTTTTTTAAACCTTTCAGAAGAATTAAAAATAATATTTTCAAAAGGTATTGAAGCTGTTTTAATTTCGTTTTGTGTGAGAACTTCACTAAATGAGTCTTCTAAAAGAACACCTATTTCTTTTTCATATTTCTCTAGTAATGAAAAATCAGAAAAACCATCTTTTAGCAAAGGGTTCTTGTTTGCAATATTCAAAACACGATTCGCCTTCATCACTAAAAATTCATCATCACTTTTAGCCATGGCCTCGTATTTCTCAATTAGCTTATGAAAGCTAATTTTAATTTGCATTGGGGATTCGACTAAGTATTTTTGCGACATTATTTCGTTTTTTGATTATACAAATTTACAAATAATAAGATTAGTCGTGGTTACAAGCGTTACATAACGTAGTAAAACCTATAAAATCATACCATCACTCATAGTGATAATTCTATCGGTTTTTTTAGCAAAATCCTCATCGTGAGTAACAATAAGTAATGATAGCCCTTGTTCGTCGCATAAACGCTTAAAAATATTAAACACATTTTCAGAATTATGACTGTCCAAATTTCCGGTAGGCTCGTCACCCATTATTATTGAAGGGTTATTAATCAAAGCTCTTGCAATTGCCACACGTTGCTTTTCTCCTCCTGATATTCTCGACGCTTTTTTTTGAGCTAAATGTTCTATTTCAAGAATTTTGAGCTTTTCGAAGGCATCATGCTCAATTTCCTGAAATGTTTTTTCGCCTAGTTTTTTAGCAGGAAGCATGACGTTTTCTAACACAGAAAATTCAGAAAGTAAGTAATGAAACTGAAATACAAAACCAATATGTTTATTTCGCAGGTAGGATAACTTATCACTACTTTCATTGGTCACCAATTCGTTGTTCAAAAATAATTCACCTTCATAGTCGGTATCCATCGTAGAAAGAATGTATAACAGTGTAGATTTTCCACAACCCGATTTTCCCATAATAGAGGCAAACTCACCTTTGGTAATAGATATGTTTATATCCTTAAGCACATGAAAAAGTACAGGCTTTCTAAAGTATTTATTGATATTTTTTGTTTCTAACACTTTACTCATTACTGTCCTCTTATAATTCTTACTGGATCAATTTTTTTAGCTTTTTTTGAAGGTAAATATCCAGCAAAAAAGGTGGAAATTAACGCGAAGGTGATACCTATAACATAAAACCACGGATTGAAGTTTACAGGAAAGGTCTTTATAGTTGGTAAGGCTTCTGTTTCAAACGGGACATTATCAATAACGTTTGATAAACCAAAACCTATAAACAATCCAAGAACACCACCAACGACACCAATAATTAATGCTTGGCTCATAAAAATATATTGTACATCTCTCCCTGAAAATCCTGTTGCTTTTAAAATGGCAATATCATTCATTTTCTCGTAAATAAACATATTCAAAATATTATAGATACCAAATCCAGCAACAATCAATAACGTAATTGAAACAGCATATGTAATAAGGTTTCTAATGGTAGTTCCTGTCTCAAATTGCGCATTAGCAGTTTTAATATCAATCGCTTTTAAATTGAACTGACGTTCTATTTCCTGAGCCATTCCATATGCAATTGCAATGTCGTGTAACTTTACATTAATATCTGTAATATAATTTTCGGCTTCACCTAAAACACGTTGCACCGTTTTAATATTTGCAAAACTCTGAATAGCATCAATATCGGCAATACCGCTTTGATAAATTCCAACAATTTTAAGCGGAAACACATCGCCATTAATAGTGCTTATTTGTACTCTATCACCAATATCGAGCGACATTTTTTTGGCAATTCCAGCACCTATTAAAATACCATCATCATTTTTATGTAAAGCTTCCGGACTTCCTTTAACGATATAATTTTGAAAATTAAATAATCGCGCCTCTTCCAGAGGATGCATTCCTGTTAAATTCCCTCCAATCTCGATAGAGCCAGCTATATAAAATATTTGCGTTTTTATTTGGGGAATTGCTCCTCTAACAGCTTCGTTGTCATTTAAATATTTAATGATTGGTAAGGCATTATGAATTTTCTTCTGACTTTGTTTAGGTTTAATGGAATGAACAACTTTAAAGCTATTTTCAATTTCATCATAAAGCGCCAGTGGTTGTTTTTTTGAAGGTTCTATTTCATTGTAAATATGAATATGAGGTGTTTGATTTAAAATGAGATCATCCAGCATTTTGTTAAGCCCTGTCATAAAACACACCAAAGTAATATATGCGCCAATACCAAATGTTACACCTAAAGCAGCAACAGAGGTTTGCTTAAGCCTACTAAACAAATGCGTTTTTGCAATACTAAATATGACTTTCCAATTGGTCAATTGTCGTGTTTATAAATATGGGTTTCCGTGGTAATTCCTTCTAAAATTTCTACAAATTCTAAATTCTGCAATCCTGTTTTTACTTTCACCAAACCATCGTCAGTTTGTACTTCAGAGTTGTCATTTAAATAAATTTTTGGAATGGTTAACACATCACTCTTTTTATTAATGATGATATTAGCTTCCCCCGAAAGACCTGAGTACAATTTTCTTGGCGGTTGATTAAAAACAGCTTCTATAGTAAATGTCTGATTTCTTAAATCTTTTTCTGGTAAAATCTTAGAAACTTTGGCTGTAAATGTTTCATTTTGATAAGCATCTAAGGTAATTATCACTTCCTGACCCAATTCAATTTTTACAATATCTACCTCATCTACTAACATTTCAATAATAAAATCGGTGGCACTACCTATTGATGCTAGCGGTTGCGTGACTGTGACTACTTCTCCTTTTTCTTTGTATAAAGCATATACTTTTCCATTCACCTTACTTTCAACCGTAAAATCCTTAGTGTTTATTAATGAGGTTTTGTAATTATTTTCAGCCTGAATAAGAGTAGTTTTCAATTCGTTCTCTGTACGATGGTATCTGCTTTTTAAAAGCTGTAAATTATTTTTAGACAACTTATAATTAAGCTCTTTGGTGTCGTATTCTATTTTAGACCCTATATTCTGATCCCAAAGATTTTTTTGTCTGAAATAGTTTGTAGAATCGTTATTGAATTTTAATTCTGCCGCTATTATTTCATCTTTTATACCTTCTAAAATTGCAGCACTTCCATTGTAATTTTCACGAGCAAGGTTCAATGCTAGTTTAGCGTTTTCGGTATTGAGTTTTGGAGTATTATTTATGATTTGTAAAACCGCATCTCCTTTGCTCACAAGAGCACCTTCTTCTACCAAATTATTTTCTAATATTCCTGATACTTTTGAATACACTTGGTATAAACTATCCGGAAGCACTGTAACTGAAGAATAAACAGCCTCGGTTAAATTCTTTTTTTCTGGCAATATTTTTTCGCTGTGATTGGAGCAGGACACAACTAAAACTAGAATAAGGAAGCGCGATAAGTTTTTCATTTTTAACAACATAAGCTATAAATGTAGTAAGAAAAAACGTAGTATAAAATGACTTTAATCAAGAATTTAAGAGCTTTAAAAACTCTTTACGCAATAATAATTTGAACCGTTAAAAGTTAAAAGAAAAACTATCTTTGGTTAAAGAATGAACTTAGACTATAATCTTTTTAACATCCTTATTCTATTTGGAGCCATTCAAGGGTTTATTCTTTGCTTGTTCTTATACCAGAAAAAACAGGTTAACCCCTTATCGGTTAAGTTTTTTATTCTGTTTTTATTCTCACTGTCATTTTTTAATTTGATCTATGCCTTACTAGACATGGATCTTTTTAAGTACTATCGCCCTTTGCACATGTTTCCATTTCCTTATAAATGGTTAATAGGCGCAGGGTTTTATTTTTATATAAAATATCAATTCCCTCAACCTGAAAACAGCACACCTTACCATAAAAAGGAATGGTATATTCTAGCTCCAGCTTTTATTTATTTATTATTGCGAACTTACTGGTTCTCTATTGCTGTTAAAGAAAATAGTTATCGAATCACACAAGTTGTCGTGGAATCTAATTTTTTTAGAATTCATGAATACTTCTTTCTGATTTTTACCTTGATCATTGGAATTTCATCTTTAAACTTCACTAGGAAACAAGAAGAAAACGTAACCTCAAAATCTAATCAAGCTATCAGCTGGTTAAAAAGATTTTGTTGGGTTTTTATTGGCATTACAACCGTAGATATACTACTATACACATTCGATCTATTAATTCATTCTGGTAAGGAGTCTTTCGGATTTTATTATGCTACTTTAATTATTAATGCAGCCTATATTTATTGGATAGGTTTTAAGGGATTCACAAAACCTAAATGGTTTTTTAATGTATTTAAATACACTTCTAACACTACAGAAACTAATAACGAACTAGTTAAAAAGTTAAAACTAGTTATGAAAGACAAAAAAATATTTCTAAATCCTAATCTCACCTTATCAGAATTGTCAAAAAACTTAGGAGTTTCAACAAAAGAATTGTCTAAGCATTTCAACGATTCTTTAGGTATGAACTTTTCTGAATATATAAACCATTATCGAGTTGAAGAAGTTAAAAAGCTAATGTCTTCAGAAGAAGCTTCAAAATATACCTTAGTAACATTAGCTGAAAAAGCTGGATTCAGTTCCAAATCGTCTTTCAATGCTATATTTAAAAAAGTTACTGGATTAACACCTTCTGCATATAAAAAGAGTATCAATAAATAGTAAAAATGTCCAAGATTCGGTTTTTTGGACATTATTAGTCTCTTATAACTTTGTTCTATCTCGACTTACTCAAATCTTTGCTCAAAATTAAAATCCTATTAGTTATGAGACATCTTACCATTACCTTAATTATGCTATCTGCTTTTATTCAATTAGCATGTAGTCAAAAACCAACGACTCCATCAGAATGGTTAAAAACCAACTCCATTGAATTACAACCTAATGGTGATTACGATTTTTCGCAACTAAAAGATATTTTAAAAAACAAACGCATTGTTGCTTTAGGCGAAAGCACTCATGGTCTTGGAGAGTTCTATAAAATGAAAGCTGCCTTAGCTATTTATTTGCATAAAGAACTAGGATATGAGGTTTTAGCAATGGAAGGCGGAACAGGAGATATTAATTTAGCTTATGAAGATATTGACACAATTTCTTCTAAAAATCTTAGAGATTATACTCTTTTTGGAAATTTTAAAGCGAAAGAAGTAGATACTCTATTTAATTATATAAAATCGACCAGTACTTCAAAATCACCTTTAATATATACAGGTTACGACACACAGTTTTCATCAAATTATCTAATTACAAAACTTGTTCGCTTACTAAAGCCTTTGGACAAAACATTATCCGACAGTTTATCTGCCAGGATATATTCATTTCAAAAAATGTTTCAAGCAGGTCGTAACAACGATTCTATTGGTTATATAAAACATCGTGATATTTATATAACCAATGCGAAGGATATTAGTAATCTACTCAAGTCCAAAAAAAATCAACTTATACAAGAAAAAACTTTATCTATTAAAGCGTATAAGATCATTCAAAAAACACTAGAAATGTTTGTTAGATCTACCAACTTGAGTTTTCAAGACAGACATAAAGGTTATGAATTAAGAGATGAACTTATGGCAGAAACATTGGTATGGTTATTAGATGAAATTTATCCGAATAAAAAAGTAATTGTTTGGGCACATAATGCTCACATTGAAAATAGTGCTCCTGTAAATTACCACACAAAGCTCATGGGGCATTATCTTAAAGAAAAGTATCAGGATGATTATTATGCTATTGGACTATTTGCTTATGAAGGTGACGCCTACCAACATTGGACTAGAAAAACAGTGCCGTTTAAAAACGATGATAGTCTATCTATTGAAAAGCGATTTTTAAACACGAACAAAACCTTGCCTTTTCTAGATATTTCAAACACAGAAAACACTTCTGTAACCAACTGGATATTTGAAGTAAACACAGGGTTTGAATTAGAAAATGGTGGTTCAGTCCGTTTTATACCCAAAAATCGATTTGATGGAATCATTTCTATTGAAAGTTCGGGGATTCCAACTTATGATTCTAAAGAATAACTGATATTACTAAAACAAAAAGCCTCTCATAATGAGAGGCTTTTTTTACCTCTAATTAGTTTTTTAAACTTTTCTTAACAAATAATTATCTAAATTCGCTTTTATGAAAACTAATTGGAAAAAGAATTTTATTGTTTATTTTCTTTTAACGGTTATATCTGTATCCAATAGTTTCGATCTACTTCACGGCTTATCTCATAATGATGACCCTGCTAACTCGATTGATTGTGAGCTTTGTATTTTTCATACCCAAAGTGAATTGCACCATGCTGTCCTGGAGTCCTCAATTTCATTCGAACTAAAAACGATTCTTAAAGAATCTAAAGATAACCTTGAAGGGTATACATATCTCATTCAAAAAGACTTATCTAGATCCTCTTTTTATTGCAGACCTCCTCCTCACAGGTTTTTATAGATACTATACAAACTAACTTTTATTAAACTTTACACCTTATAACGGTACAATTAAAATCATTGTATTGTTTTTATTAAGCACATTGTATTTTATACATACATCGAAATAAACGCTACAGAAGGTCGTACCCATTTTTTGAGTACAAGTTGATGATTAGTATAGCTCAGAATTGTTGTTCATCAAAACATTATTTTTTTGAGCTCTCTCACTATAAAATCACTTTTACCAATAACCAATTCACTAGTTACTAATAGTATAGTTCAACGCAAAATAGAGATCTCAAATATTTAAAAGAGATCCCTTTTCAAAAGCGCATTAATTCAATGCTAATCCTTAATTATTTTTATAATGATACATATAAACAATCTTACAAAAAAATACAAAAAATTTACTGCCTTAAGTGATCTTAATTTAAAAGTTAATGAAAGCGAAATCTATTGTCTTTTAGGTGCAAATGGAGCAGGAAAAACAACAACTATTAATCTGCTATTAGGGTTCATAGAGCCTAGCTCTGGCAACACCTTCATTAACACTATTAATGTTCAGGACCATCCACAAAAAAGCAAACAGTATTTGGCTTATATACCAGAAAACCTAATGCTATACCCTAGTTTAAATGCTATTGAGAATCTTGATTATTTCTCGGGAATTGCTAATAAAAAATTTAGTAAAAATGAATTAAGAGCATTCTTAATCGAAGCTGGTTTACAAGAAGATGCATTTAATAAACCTGTTTCAAAATATTCAAAAGGAATGCGTCAAAAAGTAGGTATTGCTATTGCTTTAGCTAAAGATGCTAAAGTATTATTGTTAGATGAACCCACCTCTGGATTAGACCCAAAAGCTAGTTACGAATTTGGGCTGTTATTGCAAAAATTGCGTGCTAAAGGTGTTGCCACACTTATGGCTACACACGATATTTTTAGAGCCAAAGAAGTCGCTACACATATTGGAATAATGAAAGAAGGTGTTTTAAGACACGAATTTAAAGTGGATGAAATTTCACTTTCTGAATTGGAAGAGGTATACCTTAAAACTATGGACTATAAAACACAGGACGCATGATACTAAACACCTTAAAAAAAGAAAGTAAAGAACTGCTTAGAGATGGTCGTATAAGAATAGCATTCATCACTGTCATAATCTTAACAATAATTGCTGTAATAATTAGCGCTCACAAATATAAACAGGAAAGTGAAGAACATAATGTAGCGAAAAGTTCTGAAAGAGAAGTCTGGGACAATCAAGGAGAAAAAAATCCACATTCAGCAGCACATTATGGTACATATGCCTTTAAACCTCATTTTCCATTAGCTTTAATTGACCAAGGTGTAGATAAATACACTGGAAAATCTATATTTTTAGAAGCACATGCACGCAACGAAGCACAATTTGATGACGCTTCAGACCAAACAGGATTAGCAAGGTTTGGTGATTTAACACCTGATTTCATTTTACTATTTATCATTCCTTTACTCATTATCTTAATTGGGTACAATAACTTAACAAAAGAAAGAGAAATGGGCACTATTACATTAATAAACAGTTATGGTGCGTTAAATTTTAAATTAGTTTTTGGTAAATGGTTAGCTATATTTTTACCACTTTTAACTCTACTTACTTTACTCTTTTTAGCTTCAGGAATTATATTATCCAACTTATCAGGCTTTGGTGTTTTTAGTTGGTCATCACTCACAGCATTGTTTATTACTTATGTAATTTACTATGCTGTATTCATCAATTTAGTATTAATTATATCTGCATTGGTGAAAAAATCTGGCATTTCATTAGTACTATCATTAAGCATTTGGATTTTTGTTTGTTTAATACTCCCAAAAACAGCTAGCAATATTGTAGAATACAAATACCCTTATCCAACTAAGCAAGAATTTTACGCCAATATTTCTAAGGATAAAGAAGACCAACTAAATGGTCATGATTCCTGGAGTGAGAAGGCTAAACAATTTGAAAGAGAAACCTTGAAAGAATATGGGGTAGATAGTTTAAATCAACTTCCTTTTAATTTTGATGGTTACAGAATGCAAAAAGGCGAGGAGCATGAAGCTGAAGTGTATTTTAAACATTATAAAAAACTAAAAGAGCAATACTTTAAACAATCAAGGGTTTATAAACAACTAGCGTCTATTTCGCCTTTTTTACCTACTCGATTTTTAAGTATGTCTATAGCTAATACAGATTATTCGACGCATTGGTACTTTGAAGATGCTGCAGAAAACTACCGAATTTCAACTCAGAAATTTCTAAATGATCATTTTGCAAATAACTCAAAATATGGTGATTGGTCATGGAAAGCCGATGCCAATTTTTGGAAAAAATTACCAAAATTCAAATATAACCCTCCAACATTAGCTCAAACCTTAAACAATAACTTAGGCAATATACTCATACTATTTGCCTGGTTAACAGGGTCGTTTATAGTACTATTTTTCATCACTAAATCTCTTAAAAATGTTAAAATATAATTTCAAATATGAATGGTTACTATTAATTCGTAACCGATGGATTCAGGTTTTAACACTTCTTTTATGTATCCTTTTTGGCTTTGCAGTTTACAACGGAACTAAAAAGGTAGAACTAAGAACCACTAATATTGCATCTGCAGTAGAAAGTTTTAAAACTAAAGAAACTAAATTATTAGCTCAACTAGATTCATTAGAAAAAGGTCTTGAAATAAAAACTACACGTTGGTTAATGCCTACACGCCCTATAGTTACAGGTAACTTGCATCCAAGAATTGTAAGCATGCCGCCAAAATCTACAGCCTTTATTGCCACAGGACAATCAGATTTATTTACACATTATGTAAAACCAATGGTTACTAAAGATGATTCAACATTGAATTTTAAAGAAATGACAAGCCCTATACAATTGCTTTTTGGAAGTTTTGACCTGGCTTTTGTAATTGTGTATTTATTACCACTATTAATTATTGCATTCTCGTTTAATATCCTTGCATCTGAGCGTGAAAGTGGTTCACTAAAACTATTAGCATCTCAACCTATAAATATTAGAATTTGGGTATTACAAAAATTAGCATTACGCTTTTTTTGGTTAATAATTTCTATAATAGTTACACTAACAATCGTATTGTCTGTTTTTAATTTTGATTTTAGCTCCAATTTTGTAGTATTGATTGAGTTGCTAACTATCATAATTGCGTACACATTCTTTTGGTTCGTATTAGCTTTTGCCACCAATATTTGGATCAAAACTTCGGCTAAAAACGCCATTACGTTAATAGGATTTTGGATTCTTTTTGTAATGCTTTCTCCTTCGGTGTTAAATCAGTTAAGTAACACGCTATACCCTATTCCATCTAGAATGCAAATGCTTAGTGAAATTCGAGTTCAAAAAGCAGAAGCAGCTAAAAGGCAAGATGAAATTTTAGATAGCTACTTAAGAGATCATCCAGAATTGACAACTAATGATAGTACAAAAGTGCCAGGATTTTATCAAAAATATATGGCAACTCAAAAGCTAATACAAGACAAAATTCAACCATTAGTTACCGAGTTTGAAATTCAGCTAAACAATCAGCATAAATTCGTGAATACTACAAGTTGGCTTTCACCTGCTTTAGTTGTACAAAATGCTTTAAATCAAATTGCAGGTACTTCAGAAAAGGAATATCAAAATTTTAAAAATCAGAGCTTAATATTTGCTCAGGAATGGCGTAATTTTTTCCTTCCAATGTTATTTAAAGATTTAGAATTCAAAAAAAGTGATTATAAAAACCTGCCAGAATTTAAATATCAATACACAACTGGAAGCACATACTTTAAAGCTTTAGGGTTATTACTTATAAGTTTTGTAACACTAATTTTATTAGTCATTAAGCCTAACAACCGTAAAACAGAATTGTTATGAGATTGTTATATGTTTTCTTATTATTTGTAGTCGCTGTACAAGCGCAAGAAAAAGATAATTTTCCTCCACCAGAAAACCCTATTGAAATCAAAGTTCAAAAGGCAATTGACATTATAAAGGTAGATGGAAATATTGATGAACAAAGTTGGGCAAATGCTCAAATTATAGATGGGTTCTTTAGACGTGAACCAAACCAAGGAGGAGATGTTAAACATAAAACGCTAGTGCGCTTTTTATACGATGAAAAGAATCTGTATATCGCAGCAATATGTTTAGACTCTTTAGGTGTTGATGGTATCCGTATTCAAGACCTACGAAGAGATTTTCAATGGGGTGATAATGATATTTTTGGTGTGGCGTTAGATCCTCAAAACTTGAAGCAATATGCCCAAGGGTTTCATACCACACCTTATGGAAACCAACGCGACTTTCAGAGTTTTAATGGTAATGGATATGATAACGGATGGAACACACTTTGGAAGGTTAGAACCAAACGCACAGATAAAGGGTATCATGTAGAAATGGCAATTCCATTTAAATCATTACGATATAATTTACCTGAACAGGGAAATACTATTGAGTGGGGAATGACATTGGTTAGATATGCTAGAAGAGATGTTGAAATATCTTCTTTCCCTGCTATTCCACAGTCCATTTCAACCAATCGTATGACCTATGCTGCTAAGCTAACAGGAATAGAAGTACCACCTCCATCAGCAAATATTAGAGTTGAGCCCTATAGCTTATACCAATACAATGAAGTTAAAACTGGTAAAGTTGTAACCGATAAGCTTAGTGAGCCAAAATTAGGATTTGATGCGAAATGGGCTATGAATCCTAAAACCGTAATCGATTTGACTGTAAATACAGATTTTGCGCAAGCAAATGTTGATCGCGCTGTTAATAATCTTGAAAGGTTTAATATCTTTTTTCCTGAACAACGTCAATTTTTTCTTGAAAATTCAGGGATTTGGGCTGGTGGTATACAAACATCTATCAGACCTTTTTTTAGTAGAAGAATAGGCCTTCAAGGGGAGTTCAATGCTACTCCGGCTCCCATTGATATTGGCACAAGGTTTACACAACGTACAAATAAAAATGCTATAGCAGGTTTATTAGTAAGACAAAGAGAGACAGACAATTCGGCCGCAGCTAACTTTGGTGTATTTAGGTTTTTAAATAACTACGGTCGGGAAAACAATATTGGAGTTATGGTTACTCATCGATTTGATGAAACTAATGATGAGTTAAATTTTCAAAGCAATCATAATACCACCATAACTATTGATGGACAGATAAGACCAACGAGTCAATGGGACATACAATACTTGTTATCTAGCTCTATAGATGAACATACGGGTAAAACCGGCTTTTCTGGAAGGATATTTGCCGGAAACATGACAAATAAATATTATTTTGGCTGGGTTACCGAATATACCGATTCTAATTATAACCCAAAAATGGGGTTTGTTAGACAAAACAATGTGATTCGTCATAATCCTGGTGGCTATTATATTTGGCGTCCCAAAAACATTAATTGGATAAGACGATGGGATCCTGGTGTTTTTGTTAATTATAACCATGACGCTTCAGATCCAGAAAAATTCCAGCAAGCAAGTCTTTATATTTTCCCTATTTACTTTTGGTTTAAGGATAATAGTTTTTTTGAAGCATCCTTTACTCCAACCTGGCAAAATATTAATTTTAATTTCTCGCCTTTAGGATTAGAAATTGAACAAGATCGATATCATTACACACGTTATTTTTTACGGTATTATACAGACCAGTCTAAAAAACTATCAACTTCATTGCGTTATGATTTTGGCAACTTTTATAATGGCACTCGCAATACATTAACCGCTGGGTTAAGATATGCGCCTTTACCTCATATAGCTTTTACGTTCGATTACGAACACAATAACATTAACGGATTAGGTATCTTAAATCAAAATATTGATACCAATTTATATACAGGCAGTCTACGTTTGGCACTAAATCCAAGAGTACAATTCTCAACTTTCTATCAACACAATAGTTTTAATAAACAAGGACGTTGGAATGCACGATTTAGTTGGGAATATATGCCTCTATCCTTTATTTACCTCGTATTTAATGACACTAAGACAGACTTATTTGATCCGATTCAACAAAACACACAGTTTATCAGCAAAATAACATTATTAAAACAATTTTAAACATAATGTGTTTTTTAGAAGAAGAATATAACAAAAAAGCTTCTCGAAAAGAGAAGCTTTTTTGTTTGGTGCGGATGAAGGGAGTCGAACCCCCACGCCTCGCGGCACTAGATCCTAAGTTGGATTTATATTTGCTAGAACAAAGTCAAATTAATTGATTTACAACAATTTAGCTCAAAGTTAATTTTATTCAATGTGAATTAAAATCATCTTAGTACAACAAAAATTAAAAAATGTTGTACATATGTTGTACTTAAAATTGCCTTCTGATCCAAGGTGAATTTTAAAAGATATAGATGGGATAAATTTGATTATAATCCTTATCTTTAAGAAGATATAAAAGATATTGTGCCTGATTTGACTTTCGTTACCAAAACAGGACAGTAATGGCTACAAGTACGAAAATCGTATTACGAAAAACACCTAATAAGGCCGGTTTATATCCTCTGGCTATTCGAATTACCAAAGACCGTAGTTCAACTTATAAGTTTATAGGCGAATATATACCTCTAAAGGATTGGAACGCAAAAAAGAAGTTGGTAAAGAATTCAAATCCCGATTTTAAATACATTAATGATTTAATAAATATAGAGCTTAAAAAGGTAAAAAAAGGCTTAAAGTCTCTAAAGAAAAAAAATAGAGATTCAAACGTATATAAGATCAAAAAAGAGGTATATAGCCCTACAAGAAATGACTCTTTCTTTAAGTTTGCTCAGGAGCATTTAGACGATCTAAAAGCATCAGAAAAATATGGTAGGCACTCTTCAGATTCTGGTTGGATTTCATATATCCGTAGATATAACAAATATGAGGAATTAGAATTTAAGGATATTAATGAACGATTTTTAAAGAAGTTTAAAATTTATTTAAAAAAGGAACATTCTTTGAATGAAACTTCGGTAATGAATGTCTTCGTTTTGATTAGGCTACTTTTTAATAGAGCTATAAAATACAAAATTGTAAAAAGGAAGTTTTACCCTTTTGGTAAAGACAAAGTCCAGATTAAATTCCCAGAAACTCAAAAGATAGGCCTTAACAAATGGGAAATTTTGTTGCTCGAGCAATTATCCGATCTTAGTCCTGGAGAGGTACATGCGAGAAACCTTTTTATTTTCAGTTTTAATTTAGCAGGAGTAAGAATTTCAGATGTTTTAAAATCTCGTTGGAGTCATTTTAATAATGGTAGATACTATTACAGAATGGGAAAGAATAAAAAGTTAGTTTCATTGAAACCGCCTCCAAAAATATATGTCATTTTAGAACAGTACAAAAAGGACAAAAGACATGCCAACGATTTTATCTTTCCAGAGTTAAAAGTGGCGAATATTAATGATCCAAAAGACATGCATAGACTGATAAGAGTTTCAGGTAAAAAAATCAATCGACACCTAGGTAATTTGGCTAAAAAGGCGAAAATTGAAAAGAAATTGACTATGCATATTGCCAGGCATAGTTTTGGGCATATTGCTGAAGATAAAATACATCCAATAAAACTTCAAAAGCTCTATAGACATAGTGATTTAAAAACTACTATAAACTATCAAGCTAGCTTTATTCATTCTGATGCAGATGAGGCATTAGAGAGTGTCGTTAACTTTTAAATTGTCAATAAGACAAATCTATCTATTTCCTGATACCACCTCCACTTTAAGCAAGCAAGTAGGAGGTGGTATTCTAATTTTATAAAGTTGTATTCAATAATAGTGAACGACTTCCTTTTTTTTCTTGCAATTCAATTTGTAATTTTTCATTGTCGCCCAAAACAAATTTAGGAACTATTAACACCAATCTATAAGACAGTCCATTTTTGACTATCTCTGGCATATTATGCCTATGGAGTACTCTTTGTTCCAAACGTTGATAAGAAGCTTTCTTTTTCTTATTTCCATTAGTTCTATATACATTTATAAAATCGATTTTAAAATCAATTCCAGATCGGTTTTTAATCTCCAGGACCAAATACACTTCATCCTCATTATAGGACATTTTCTGCAATTGTAATTTTACTCCTTTCTTACGTTTTGTAGAGATAGGTACATATTTAGTTTTCAACTGATAGGCACTAAACTTCTCAAAATAGGTTCTCCTATTCGCATAAGGATTAATTGATACGATTTCTTTTTTAAGTGGAATAATTACTGGCTTCTCATTTCCGATACTTTCATTTTTTGAAATGAAATAGTTCATCCTCGGAAGCTTTTCGGCATATTTGAGAATATAAGAATACACCTGACCGTCGCTTGTTACTACCAAAAGGTTACTTTCGGTTCCTGGCTTTGCCTGTAATAATCCAAAATACTGCTGTTTTTCACGATTGTATGTAAACACAAAATTACTTTTACCGGGGATACCCTGACGAATAGGGCTAGGAAAAAAGAGTGCAACATTTTTTTGATCGTTGGCATAAATTACATTATCCAACTGCTGTGCAAACAAACTGTTTGTACAGACAAATAATAAAATTAGAATGTATGTTTTCATAAGATTTTAATTTGTTGTAACTGTTTTTAAAATGAGCTTGTAGTTATTATAAATAGTGGCTTTGACCCTTCGATTATTTCTCTGGAAAATCCTCTTAATACCACTAACTTGTGGCACTCCAACAATATTGATGTCATCAACTACATCACCAACTACTTCCTGAGTTGCCTCAGCCCTGAAACTGTTCACGATATTAATACCCTCACTGCCATCCTGAAGATCAAATGACTTTAATTTAATGGGCTTATGGTTAATGTTCTCAATCGTAATAATTGTACGATTGGGCTTGAAACTTATAAACCCGTAAAGCTGAGTGTTCCTTGGGTAAACAATATCATTAATAAGAGCTTCTTTTGTTAGGCGCATTTGAAGCCTATAATCCTTTCTTACAGTTTGAGTGCCATCAACATGTGCATAAATGAATTCATCGGTATTTTGAGGTTTAACATCCTCATTCTTTAGTGGATTCGATGCAAAGAATAGTTGATGTTCTAAAGCAAGTTCCTTAACTAATATGCTTGTTTCATCCTTTTCCTTTGTCTTAATGGAATCCTTTTTTTTAGGCTTAGGTGGCTCCGATATTTTAGATTTTCTGTAAGACGCATCAGAGTAGTTAATACGACCCTCATTATAAATACTGTCTATAATCTTCATCTTTTGTTTCTCCAATAAATCCGGATCATAAACCCCTGTGGAATCTAAAAGTCGTTCATCATAAATACTAGGAGCGTTTGTTTCCCTAACTTCCTTCAGGTCGTCCAACGCATCCAACTTAGATTTGTATTCCTTTTGTTCTTCCCCTAATTCGGGAACAGGTATTTGGTTGTTTTCAATTGTTGGTTCTTCTTCTTCCCCCAACACCATAAATGCATAAGTGCCTATAAATAGCACTACGCAAATCAATACCAGGGCAAATACTATTTTATTCTTTTCTACTTTCATAGCTTTCTATTTTTCTTAGTTTATTCTCAAAAAAGTTTGTTATTGATAATCCATGTGTGTTTTTTGGAAAATTTCTCTTTTCCAAATGAATTAGAGCACCTGAAGTTGTAAGCTCATAAGTGTCAACCGTAGTTCCCCTATTAACTTCAAAAACAGTGACCGTTCTAAAAGGATATGGTTCAGCTTTCAGATCGATTTCTGATTTAACACTGATAATTTTTTGTACAAGGGAATATTGAACAATTCTGTTATAAACACCATCCGCTTTTTTTTGCCTGTAAACATTATCTACAGAACTGTCACCAAGCCAGAGGGCTTTTTCAATGTTACCTTCATAATTAACCGCGTCGATACCGTAGAAATAGTTATGGAACAATAATAGGTGGTCCAAAACTTCAACTTCAAGGTCTTCCTGTTGCGTATGCCATCTTAATGGTATAACCTCACCGTCAATACCGATGGCGAAGTTCCCCTGCATAAAGTCCTTAATCGTTTTGTTCGATATTATGCTTGAGGTAATAATAGAAATCCCGGAGGCTATTACTACAGTCAGAACAATAAAACGATTGAACTTTAGCACGTCGTAAATGTTTTTATAAGGCGTTTTCGTTTTCATCCTGATTTTTTTTAGCCTTTCCCAATAGTAATATTTCAGATAGCACGATCTCCGTTACTTGGCGTTTTACATTTTCTTTATCCTCATAGGTTCGATAGGTAAGTCTCCCTTCTATGGCAAGCTCTTGGCCTTTGTTTACTAATTTTTCTACAATACCAGCTACTTTACCCCATGCAATAAGAGTATGCCATTGGGTACGTGTGACTTTTTCACCTTTGGCATTTTTATAATGCTCATTGGTTGCAAATGACAAACGAGCCACTTTATTGTCATTTTCCAATTCGGTTATTTCCGGTTTTTCCCCGACATTCCCGATTAGTGTCACTTTGTTTCTAAGTTTATTCATGATTTTATATTTTGATAATTGATTATTAATTGAAATACCGTTCAGGTATCAGGAAGTAAATAGTCTGAATACAAAAGAGGTTGCTCTGCGATAAAGTTTGAATTTCAGCAAGACTATAAAACCCACTGAAGCCAATTGAATTAAGGGAGCGAAAAAGGAGCTACCCCAATCAGTACCGAAAAGATTACTCCAGAAATTGGTATTGACTTCTGTATAAAGATTATTTACAAAAACATTGACCAGAAAAAATGCAGGGACTAGCATATATACTCCGGCATAAAGTTTAAAGAAATTATACGCCAAGGTTCTAAACTTCTCGAATACGGCAAGGCTAATTACCAGAGGAAAAAAGGCTTGCATTATACCTAAAAGAAAATACCGTTCTGCTAGAAATAGCGGGTAAATAAACAGGTCTAACAACCAAAGGAATACTCCTACAATAAAGGCTAATATCTTCAATCCATAAAGGGGCGTAACCAACGCTTCATAAAGCATCGCCATTGCCTTTTTGGCGGCTTCCAAGACACCCACATCCTGTTCCAAATCTACATCTTGCATCTGTAACGGGAGGAGTGCCGGAGCCGTGTCTCGGTATTGCGATTCAATAGCAACAAGAATACCATCAAATACATTCAACACCTGTGTTGAGAAGATTACGAGAATAACCACTGCAAAATTCTTGGCGAGTTCTGCAGGTGTCAGCCCCCAGGTATATCCATCATCATTTGCAATACCTTCATTATATTTTTTCAGGATATTGATTAAAAAGAATAGGATAGCCAGGGTTTTCATTCCAGCAATTGTGTACTGTGAAAACTCACTGTCCTTAATAACCTGAAAAACAGCGTCCACGTACTCTAAACCTATACCCAAGAAAAACCCAGCCATTAGTATTTTGCTTCTCGGTTGTTGATCTTATCCTGCATTTCACGAAATGCAATAATCTCGCGATAACGTCTGGTCTTTGCTTCAATTTCTGCCACCATTTCAGTGGATTTCAGCTCCATTTCTTTAAGTACCTCTGCACGCTCTGCATCTGTCATTTTCATGCTATTACTTGATAAGATCTGGTCGATATAATTCATGCCGTCCAAAGAGTTTTCTATGATCGAGTTAAAGGAGTCAGAAATTCGATTGACTTCGTGAGATTTAATGAAAGGAGAATTTAGAATTTCCCGAAGGTCGTCTTGAACAATGTTAAACAACTTTTGGTTGTTGCGAGCTAGTTCCCTTACAGCTTTAAGTTGACGTATCACATTGTTCACTTTCTCAATGTTTTCTTTTTGCTGTTTTAGGAACTGTACTGTTTTAAGAAGTTGAGAAGTTTGTTTAGCTGATTCCAATAAGGACTTTGTAAAGCTTATGAAATTTGTGTTGTCGTACACCGGCATTCCTTGTGCGGAAATTTTACTTGCAAACAGTACAATAAGTAGTACCGAAAGGATTGATTTTTTGAATGTGTTTTTCATGATTTTTCGTTTTAAGAGTTAATAAATATTTGAATGGCTTTTTCCATTGAGTTATGTTCTTCATAGAGCTGCATAAGTTGTTCACTTTCCTTACCATCCGTGAGATAGGCTGCGTAAACCTCTTTAGGGACTTCAAGGCGAAAAATGTTGCTTTCCTTCCCGATTTTGATGAACATTTCCGTGTACTTCCTATCCCCGGTGAGATTATTGCGGATAGACTTTAATTGGTTCAAATCGTGACTGGAGAGATTGAGTCTTTCTTTTAGCTCTTTATATCCCTTTTCATTGCGAAGACTGTATATGACTTGGGTATTCTCCAAAATACTAGCCGATGTCGAATTGTTTGGGAGCTGGTTAATAGATTGCAGAATGATTCCAATAGCACCGTTCTGTTTACGTATAGCTTGATAGTAGAACTCTACACTCTCTAGGACGTTTCCAAATTTGAGTTGTTTTGCAAACTCGTCAAAAAGGATAATTCCTCGTTCTGATCGATTACGCCATATTGTACGCTGAATTGCGGACTTTATAAGCTTCAACATTACCGAAAGGATTTCCTTGTTGTCTTTTACTTCGTCCAGTTCAAAGACAATCATTCGTTTGTCCTCTATCTTAAAAGTTTGATCTTCGCCTACGTTGAATAGAAAACTGTATAGTCCGTCATCAACATACTCGGAAAGAATGTGTAAAAAGTTATAGACGCTAAAATCTTCCTCTCTTATTTTGAGTTCATTTATAAGAGATTCCTTTTTGCCATCAATGAACTTATATAATGATTCCAAGGAATGACGAACACTAACTTCTTTATAGTAAAAGCGTAGTACTTTTTTCATCGCAACCTGTTTGGACTTGGATTGCTCCTTATCTGCTAATAATTCCAAAAGAAATATTGCCAGGTCTTCCAGACGTTCCGGTGATAGATCGGATTCATTAGAAATGTAGAATGGGTTAATTCCTAAATTCTTACCCTGTTCGTATCGTAGGATGATATGGTCATCAGGGTAGAGTTTGGCAAATTTTGAGTAAGACCCTCCTAAATCAATTATGACCAATCGCACTTGTTGCTCAAAATACTGGCGAAGTATATTGTTTGCTAAAAACGATTTCCCTTCTCCTGTTGGAGCAAAAATGGCAAAGTTTCGAGCCTTAATGCGCTTCTTTTTTTCATCCCATACATCTTTTAAAACAGGTATATTATGCTGCCGATCATTGAAAATGATTCCAACATCATCCGTTTTATAGTTGCTGTTATTGATGTAAAGACACAGTGCATGTTTTAGGTCAGTTACATACAGATCTTCATTAGAAAAATTCGAAGTATAACAGAAATAGCTATTTAAAAAGTAGTTTTTGCGTTCCTCGCCTCTTGGATAATAAGGAACGATGTCTAACTCTTTAAACTCCGTTTTTATCTTAGAAGCTATTCTGCTTAATTGTGACACATCATTGTCCCAAAAAACTATATTAAGATGACCTCTGATGATACGTGAGGAATCGTCTTCATTAATCTTGGAAACGATGTCTTTAATCTTTTTAAGAACGACTTTATTTTGGGTTCCAAAATTTGAGCTTTTATTTAGCTCTTCAATTTTTTTATCAAGTAGTTTGCGCCATTTATGCTTATCGTCCAGATAGATAATTTGATTCACAATATGGTTCTCGCCTAAGTTTAATCCTAGTCCGTCAATAAAACCTTGATGGAAAACGAAATCGTCTGAAGTGAACTTATCATTGGTCTTACTACTTTGAACTACATCACCAAAGCACAGCTCACTATTAATAGCCAGAATATCAAAATGATTATCCCCTATTTCAATAACATTTTTTTTAAGTTGAATATCAGTATCGAAACCGTCATTAAAGCCATTGAAATAGCTATTGGTAAGATTTAATATTTCATCTTCGCTTAAGGGAGTCATTGACACTTTGCGGCTGTTATTGATAAAAGAAACAGCATCATTTACAGCAGCGATAAATTCTTCAACCGAGTGATCTAATTTCTTGTGAATGCCTTTTTCAACTTTTCGGAAAGGATTTGTGAATTTTGAGGCATTAAGTGACTTATTGTAAGGGAGAATAAAATAAAAAAAACAGGAATGTTCAGTAAAATGGCGACCTTTAAAATAATCATAGGTTGCTTTTTCCAGGAAACTATTATTTGGTAATTGCTCCGCAGAATAGTTTTGTTTTCGATAGATGTCTTGTTTATGGATTACGGTTCCGGTAGGTAGTGATTTAAACGCTTGAAACCAGAAATTGTGCAGGTCCTCAAAATCCCCTTCGGAAAGTGAATAGATTTCCGGAAATTCACCTTTGTAACATAGAACTATGTTTCCATTGTTAGCATAAAGTGTTTGGTTCTTAATATCAAGTATTGGGTGGTATTTAGATAAATTAATCTTCTTCATATTTTAGTTGGCTTTCTTTCTTATTACTGATTGTAGAGGGAAAAACTTTCTGAAAGTGTAGTAAGGCAGGGTTTCTACTAATATTGGTAAGTGAGATATAAAGAGCCGCATTAAAAACCAAGACTGTAATGATTATCGAGAAACTAAAGGAAAAGATGATAAATAGAAGTGACCCGATTATGGATGTCATCATTAGGGTAAACAGTGAAATGGGAAGTCCCATAATCACTGCTCCCTTTCTAATGTTTTTGTATACCTCAAACCGTTTCATTATACAACGATACCAATGAGGTAAGTAAAAATTCCAACCACTGCACCCGCGATAAGTACAAAGACTAATACACGAGTAATTCCTTTCTTCAAATCTGCATTTTCTCCAAAGAAGTGTCCTGCATTAAATAGGAAGCCGATTAAAAAGATGACTCCTAGAATGATCGGAAAAATTGCCCGTATTGTATCCGATACATCATTTACGGAATCTTCAATCCCTCCTATCTGAGCAAAAATGGAATTGGTAATAAAGAGCAACAATGCGGTTAAATAGACTGATTTTTTCATATCAAAAAAGTTTTAAAAAGTGATTGATTTCGATATGGGAAAAATACTGTATATTACAATTCAACTATTTGATTTTCAGACATTTGTTAATAAAATATTATTTAAAATAAAAAATTGTTTTTTGATGCGAATTAGCATCAAATTGTATGATAATTTGATTGGACAATGTTAACAACTCAAAAAGCATGGAAACGGAATAGGCTCAAAAACGTCAGTTTTTTAGTTTTACTGCTAAAAATGTGTTTTGTTTTTGGTCAAAAAAATGTGATCGTTATAGATCCTGGACATGGTGGAATAGATTCCGGTGCCATTGGTATAAATAACATTAAAGAAAAAGATGTGGCATTGAATGTTGCAAAAGAAATTATTAGGCTAAACAATACCATTTTAGAGAATAAACTTGACATTTATTTGACCAGGTATAAGGACACCCTGATTTCATTGTCTGACAGAAACTGGTTAGCAAAAACTTTAAATGTGGATGTATTTGTATCATTACATTGTAATCGCGCAGAAAATTCAAATGCTAAAGGCATTGAAGTCTATATTCATAATTCTAATAGGTCGAAAACGAAATTTTCTATTAGTCTAGGTCTATCCATATTAAATGAGACTACTCAAAAGCTGGATTTTAAAAAACGAGGTGTCAAATCTGCCAACTTTCAAGTGTTAAGAGAAGCCGGCAATTATTCAGCTGTACTTGTTGAAATGGGATTTATAACCAATAGTGATGAGGCTAACTATTTTTTGAAACCAAAAAACACAAGAGGTATAGCTATGACTATTTTATTGGGAATTGTTAATTATTTAAAACTAAAAATATGAGAAGTTTTTTTGTTGAGATTTTGAAGAATTTAAAGGAGATTATAATATTTTTATATTTTAAAATTAAGCAATTGAAAAAGTACTTTTTTCAAAAAAATGGAGTTTAATTTTATATTTCACATTATTTCAGTAAAATAATTTTATTTTGCGCTCATAATAATTTATACATTACAACGGTTAAAACATTTGATGATTTTAGATAAAAATATAGACAGAAGAACTATTAATGCATTAGCCAAAAATTACAATGCTTTAGATTATTCTGTTAAATTATCTACTTTATTAAAAAATGTTTTCCCTACTGAGAATTTTGACAATTTTTCTAAGTATGAACTTCATAAACTTCTTAACCATACTCTTTTTCAATATTATAAAGGAGAAGAAATACTTAAGTACAAATTATTTGAAAGTTATATAAACAAGAAAAGCATTATAGCGGCTTTTGAAATTAAAGTAAACAATAGTAGGTTAGATTTTTTAACTATAAATGGGCACACCACTAGCTTTGAAATTAAATCAGAATTAGATAATTTATCTAAATTGAGTAAGCAAATGACTGATTATATGTTAGTCTTTGAGTATAATTATTTAGTAATAGACCAGAAACATATCGAGAAAGCAAAAAAAATATTACCCAAAACTTATGGCCTTTGGAGTTATGAAAATGGCAAATACAAAAAACTTAGGAAAGCTCTGCTAAATGAAAAAATGGATTCTGAAGCTCAGTTAAGATTATTGACCAAATCAGAATTAAGTAGTACTTTCCCTAAAGTTAATGGTGAAATAAACAATATTTTAAATTCTTTGAATCCTCAAGATATCAATACTCGATTTAAAAAAGTTTTAAAAGATAGATATCGAAACCGGTGGGAATTTCTGAAGACAAATAAAACTGAAATATTTCCAATGGATGTACAATTCTTCTTCAATACTAATATTGAACCTTGTCATGTATATTATCATTAAATTTTACTCAAAATCTCCATTATAAATTTTAACCTTCATACAGTATAAATAATGTTCCATGCTAATTCGTTTAAATTTAGCGGGACTCTTTCCAGATTCGCCTCCATTATTTATACCTAATGCGATATTTGTAATAATTTCCCAACCTTTATTCCCGGAACCGAGATAATCTAAAGAGTCTAATTGCATTCTTTCTGATGACTTAGACGCAATAACAGCTGGGACTATAGTTGTTTCAAACTCTATTAAATCTGGTTTTGTTTCACCTTTCTTGTGTCCTCCATTTTTATATCTAAATCCAAAGAAATTATTTGTTACGGCATCATAGAAAAGGAAGCCAGGGCTTATAACTCCTCCACTAGTAATGTTGTCTTTTTTAATTCCTACATAATCTGAAAAACAATGACCAGCAAATTTTTTAAATATATAAGGCAGACTATTATCAATAGTATCTATCATGTGACCATGATTTAATCCAGTCATAGTTAGATCTTCTGGTATTTGGTTATAATGAATTACAATATTACAATTAAGGTTTTTAAATTCCTCAACAATATCTTGAATATCTCCATCAGTTTCATCTAACTCATTGTTTTCGAAATCCATTATAATGTAATCATTTGGTTTTACAGATTTTTTAATTTGTTGAATATCTTGATAGAAAGTTTCTATAAAAGTCCTAAAAGCAAGAGTTTTAAAATCATTTCTAATCTCCTTTTCTTGTAAGGAAATAGAATTTCCCTCTCCATTTATCTGCAAATAGGAGGATATTACGGGAATTACTTTAGAGGCTATAGGTTTTAATTTCTTTAAATATTCTGTTCGCTTTTCTCTATTTGTCACGACTGTCCTTAAGAAAAGAAGTGTAGGTGGTTTTGTGTTTCTACTTTGGGGCAGATGGACTGGTAAATCAATGAAAACTTTGTTAGCCTTAATACTCTTAATAATCGGAATATAAACATCTTCAAAGGATTTTTCTTTTCTCGAACCAAAAAGTGAAATTTGAGTATCCTTCTTTTTTTTTGAATTTACCCTATCAAGTTCTTTAACAATTTCAAGACATGGATATATTCTATCACCAAAATCAAACGATTTCAAAACTTTCGTTTCTTGTGGTCGGACTCTGAATATTGGCATATATTTTAATGATGTATTCATTCTTCTATATTTAAAATATAATTATTTTCTGTTGATATATTTATCTAATACAACCTTAAGTTTTAATTTGTTACCAAATGAATATGGTAATATTTCTAGGTACTGTAATCGTGCAAGTACAATGGCAGGGTGTGTATCATATTTACGCGCTAATTGTCTTATTTCTTTTTCTGAAATTTTATCTGACAATTCTTCTGTAATGTTTTCTGGCAATAGCCATTTATTAGCAAAATTATCCGCTTCAATTTCCTTTTTAGTATCTAATTCATATTCTTCCAAATCCTCTATAAAAACATCTTTTTTACCATGTAAAAGAATATGTCCTGCTTCATGAAAAAAGGAAAACCAGAAATGGTCATTAGATTTATATCTGTCTGTTAATTGTATTAAAGGGGTACCTCCAACCCATCTTGCCACACCACTAATAGGTGCTTTAGGAATATTTGCGGTGTAAATAACAGCAACTCCGACTCTAGAACAGTACTGCTGCAAACGCAAAGCGAAATCTTCAGGATGAATTCTTATCATTTTTTTGATTTCCTTGAGGATTTCTTTAAATGCATCCTTACTATATAAACCCAATTTTAGTTTTCTCATTTCGATTTCTCCCATTCTCAAAAAAGCAGCTAAACCTCCTAAAGTAGCTTTATGTGCATCACTTTTCCGAAAGCTAGATGTAGCATATCGGTTTACATACAGAGATTCCCACTGTACTGGTGTAGAAACTCCATAAAACTTCAAACATTCTTCAGCCATCACAGGGCTAACCTTTTCCGTTTTTAGATAACCATATGCTTTCAGCTCCTTAATAGGCTGTATCTTTAACCAATCTTTATATTTTTCTAAGGTTTCCTCTTGGTTAATTCTTAATAATTTTTCGCGATATAACATTTCTCTATTAAGCCAAAACTGTGCATCTATCCCAAGAACTTTTTCTAATTTAAGTGCTGTGGTTAATGTAATAGGTTCTTTGCCAGATATAATATCGTTTATTTTTGAGGGTGTTTTACCCATTCTTTCTGCAAGTTCAACCTGACTCATTCTAATATGTTCAATGGTTTCTAATATAGTATCTCCAGGTTTGGAAAGAAGTTCGCGTTCATCTGCTAATTTGCTCATAATCTTAATTTTTTTCTAATGATAATCAACTATTTCAATGATACATATATCTGTTACAGATTTAGTGTCTAAAGAGCCATCTTCATTTGTTGGAAGTGGATTATGTGCTATTTCAAATATCATGCGGTGATTTGCGGATATATTTAATGCCCATTCTCCATCTCTATCTCCAGATAACTTATGACAATTAGCAGCTGGTATTTGCAGCAAAATATAGAGACTTGGAGATGCGTTTATATCATCTAACCTACTGGATATTCTCTTTGCATTTACACCAAAGTTTCTTTTTATCTCAGATGCGCTACTTAATTGTTTTTTCAGTTTATTCTTTTGATACTCAATTTTCATTAATAAAATATTTATTACCGAAAAAAGGTAATATTTTTTCAAAAATACTATTTTATACTTAAATAATCATCAGATTTTGAAAGTATATTTAAAATATCACAAAACAAAAGGTTGATTATAAGCGGTGTAAAAAATTAAGTCATAGATAAATGAATTCTTTTAATAAATCATATCCTCTTATCTCTACTATTACTATCAAATGCAATCAAATTGAACAATTGTCTCATTCTTGAACGTACTCGTTTTCCATAGCGTTCTTCCAATTCCTTAGCATTCAAGTTCGTGGTTGCATGAGTTTTTACTTTATTCAATAAAAATAAATCATGACGGTTTAGAAGTATTTCTCCCAAAACGTTACAATCTTTTCCAAAATGCCTACCAGTGGGTTCCACCCCCAAATCATCAAAACAGAAATATTTACTATCCCCAAATTGTCTAATTGTCGAATATCCAATGTTATTAAAAGAAAATACAATATTTCGGGTCGGTATAACTTCATAAGGTTTTCTATATGGCACTAAGTATCTAATCAGTCTAAGTAAAGAAGTCTTCCCACAGCCAACAGGCCCGGAAAGTAATATTCCCTTATCAATGTCTATGTCATATTCATCACATGCTGATTGGTCTTGAATTATGTAAAGGCATAGTTTGTAAATTATCTCCTTGTCCTCTTCATAAATCCTGAACTTCTTTCCAAACAGTAGTTTTCCCTTTGCATTTAAATATATGAGCATCTTGTCAAATTCGTAAAGAATCTGATTTCCTTTTAGTGTACCCAATTGATATTGCACGGCGCCTTCAATAATAATATGGGGATTTGGCAAGTTCATAACGGGTCATCATAATTTTTATCTGAAGCTATCTGTAGGTTGTCTCCATTTGGGACACTCGCGGAAAGTTTTTCCAAATTAGAATTTTCAAAATTTAGTTCTTCTTGTTTATTATTGTTTTTAAACGTTTGAATATGTTTATTTATAGGTACTAATTCTTGTCCATGACTTGTCTTAGTTTCGGCACGACTTAGGTACATGGCTTGTTCGGAACTTGTCCCAAAATTGAACATCTTAATTTGGCTTCCCTTAAATGGATTATGTGAAGGTAAATACAGAATATAATTCCAATAACTCAAATTTTTGATACAACGATGGTAAGTGGATTTCGAACCGATTTTGGAAAATCTCATTACTTCTTCTCTGTTGATATAAAAAACATTTACAAATCGATTGGAATTCCAAATTTGAAAAAGCGCAAAATAAAGGCTTATATGGGTTGGGTTTAAACGTTTGTCTTTTGAGAATTGCACGAAAACACCATTTAAGTGCCTGACATAATTAACCTGTTCCAACACTATGGGATTTTATTATTTATTCTATTTTTCTCAAGTACTTGCATGATTTCTTCATAATCATAATATAATACACCGCCTACCCTGGTATAAGGAAGTGTCCCATTGATTCTTAAGTTTTGCAGTGTGCCAGAAGAGATACCTAACAATTCCCTTACCTCGGGTGATTTTAGCCATTTCTTTATTGGCTGGTCTGAGTTGTTCTGGAGTAGTTTTCTAATTTCATCAAGTAATTCCAGCTTGAATTCCATGAGATCTTCTGTAGTAATAATAGTAGCACCCATTTTGTAAAACGTATTAAAAAGAGGCCATCACCTTACCTTCACCTAATTTGACAGCCTCTTCTGATTTGACTTTCGTTTTACAAAATTCTAAGAGTAATTTTAAATATTATCAATATCTATGGATAGGGTGGGAAAGATTTATTTTACGTGAATTTTCATGCATTTTATTCCTTATTGTTAAGGACATTGAGGTTGAATGTTCTAATTTTTAACCAATTTTTATGGAATCCATTAAGGCTGACCTTAATCCCAAGTTGGCACCCAACTTGGGATTAATCATCTAGTGCTTCCATGCGTCGGTTGAGTAGTTCAATTAATTTATCTAGAAATTTAGTTTTACTGTTCTTCCTGGCTCTTATTTCAATAAATGTGTGATAATAATTACCTAAATCGATATTAAATATGTATTCAAAATAGGATGCCATTTCTTTAATATCAACCGTACCACTATTTATAACACCACTAGAATGAAAAGCATATATCATCTCAATTAGTTCGGTTTTACTTCCAGTCCAAAATAATTTTGACGGTTCGTTCATTGTTTTTAACATTGTATTTTCTGTGTTGAATTCTAATTTTTCAATCTCCTGTTGTAAGTAAACGATAAGCATATCAAATGCCATAATTGTTGCTACAGTATTATCTTGACAAGTTGAGAATTGATCATCTATTAAATAATGAAAGGAGTCTGGAGGTAATCTCAAATCACTGTTTCCTCGGATGAAATATTGTTCATCCATAGAGGTAGCTCCTCGCCTATAGTAATTATAAAATTCAAGATTGTCATTGAAATAAGATTGGAGCTTATCAATTTGATTATTAAAGTACTTAACCTGTGTTTTATTGCTACTTCTTGGTCTTTTACTTTCAATTGTAAAGAGTTTAACATAGTAAATTAGCTTACTGAAGATTTGTGGCTTTACATGTTTAAAAAAAAATATTTCTTCAGTTTTTGATGAAAACTCTTTATTGATAACTTCTTTCTGTAGTTCTTTTATACACTTTTCAACTTTGGTAATACCACTTTCTGCCTTATATAGTACATCTTCACTACCTGCTTCCAAATCTTCCAACTTAGATTCTAAATCTGATAACAATTCTTGAAATTTCATGTTACAAAAGCACTGTTATCTCTGATTTTCCATTACTCCCATTAATTCGATACTATAATTGTCTGATGCCTGTATATAGGCAAATTTTTCATTCACAACAGCTCCAAGTTTTCTCTTTTCAAATGCAGCTGTCATCCCAAAATCTATGCGTTTAAACTTTAGATTAATAGCTCGCTTTATAGTCTGATATAGAAGCTGTCTATAAATATGATGGGATTTTACATATTTATAGTCTAGTCCTACGAAAGCTGGACTATAGACTTCATCTAAATTATTATAACAGAGCATTACCCCTATTAGCTTCTTTGGATTATCTTTTAAACTTATTGTTATAAACTCCCAATTCGGATGGCTACACATTTTTGCGAATAATTTATCGGGGAAAGAGAATGTATTCAGTCCCAAATTATTTTGATGTACATTATTGTACAATCTCTTTATTTGAGGTATAAAATGTGCTTCTGGATTTTTTAAAAACTTAATATCAAAATCAGGTTCAAGAGCTTGAATCTCTTTACGATAATGCCGTCTATTTCGAGTTGACAACTCATTTATATGATCTTCAATAGACTGTTTTTCTTTAAGCATAACCAGACACGAATCCGGCATTTGGATCTTAATAAAACCTTGACCGTGGAAAAACTGGTTTAATCTGTCTTCTATGTCAAAATCCCTTAAAACAACCATTTTAGCTTCAAGATTTTGTTCCAGATTTTCCAACGTTTGCATCAATACATTTAAACCGAGTTCGGCTAAATCATGACTTCGATCAAGGTAAATATGTTCACCTTCAGTAAAAAGAGAACCCATACTAACCACTTTAGAAGTTAAATAATATGGATTGGTTAATCTTTCTTTTTCAATTTGCACAGAAACATTTGGTTTAGACAACATATCATCTTTCCATAAGGCTAAGGTGAAAAAAGTTGCCAAAATGGGTTTTAAATTCTTATCTCTAATTATTAAGTATCTAAATTCCCAGTTGTGCTCTTCATTAGTGTTTTCTGAAAAAACATCCTCTAGGAATTTGAGCCCTTCCCAATCAAAGACACCTTTTTTTCCTAACAGATTATTCCAAAGATTCTTATCTATTTTCTGGATCGTGTTCTCTAATTGAACATTCAAATCAGAATTGGATAACATAGTCTTTTCAAGTGGTTTAATTTTAAATGCGTGATATACTCGGTCTAAATTTGTGAACGTATCTTCTAATGATTTAGGAAAATGATAAACCATCGCATCCACCATCTCTTTAATTTCTTCTAGCTCATTGTGCCTTGAAATGGTAATTCTAACTCCCGTATTTTTTACCGGAACAGCTGGAAAAATTCCAAGATTGACAAAAAATCCCTCTTTCATTAATCTATTTACAAAGTTATATCCTGTTTTAGGCATTCCGGTTCCTATATAAAAAACTGGGGAATTGTTATTGTCAATCAAGGGTAAATTGGTCTGCGTTAAAAGTTCATTAAAATATTGTGTTCTTTGCTTCAATTCTTTTTGGAACTTATAAATTTCAGGTGATAAATGAATCTTTGCTGAAGCTGTAGCTGCAGCTACCGAAGCAGGTTCGAGCTGAGCAGAAAAGGTTAAAGGACCTCCAAAGGTTTTGATTTTTTTGTACATTTTTTTATCAGAGCATGCCAAAACTGCTCCACTCGCTCCAAAGGTTTTACTAAGTGTTCCAAACAATAGCATTTGATCCGTAACCTCTTCGATTTCACTAAGAACATAGCCAGTGCCGTTTTTACCTATCCAACTCATTCCATGAACGTCATCAAAGTAAAGATGCAACTGTGGATATTTATTAGCCAATTCCATTAATTCCTTAATTGGGGCATAATCACCGTACATGGAATAGATACCATCGGCCATATACCAAATTTTTCTTCTCTTAGGAGAAAGAGATTTTATTTTGTCTTCGAGCATATCTATTTGATTATGTCGAATCATTTCAATGGGTACACTTCTGGTCTTAAGAACCCTTGCAGCACTCTGTACACTCCAATGAACCTGATGATCCAGGATGATAGCATCTTGGTCATCGACAGCGCTAGGAATTACACCTAAATGACCAAGTGTACTATTCTTGGTAATAATGATTGGGGTTTGGTACATCTCTGTTACACAGCTCTCTAATTCTTTATAAAGAGGATGTGATATGTAAGATTTGGACAATGGAAATTGGGTACCATATTGTCGTATTGCAGAAACTGCAGCTTCCTTCAATCTTGGGTCTTGTTCCAAGCCTAGGTAGCCGGTAGTTCCGAAATGAAATAATCGTTTACCTTTAATAATAATTGTCCTTCCAGGTAATTCATTTTCATCTGCATATAAATGTAAAACTCCTTCTTCCTTAGCGTCTGTGAATACCTCATTTACTGTTTCTAAAAAGTTGTTGTGTTTAATTTTTGCCATATTATATAGAATTAGAGTCATAAAATTTAATGGCATTTATTGGAATTTATGTGATTACTTAATTATATAATCCGTTTTTTACAACTTTTAATCCCATTATTACAACTATAACAGCATCAAACACAATACTATATGTCATTTTTAGCTACAATTGTATTTATAATTTTGTAATTTTAACATTCACCAGTTTTCTGCCCACAATGCTTTTAAAACAAATTGAAAATGACTATGCTACGTATTCTATTGATGACGGCATAGTTTATATAATCTATAAGGAAGGCATCAGTCTTGATCTTAATGCCGCGGTCAAAGTAGTAGAAGATAGACTTGCTTTTCAGAACGATAAATTCTATCCGGTTTTATGCGACATTCATGGAGTTAAAGAAGTTGATAAATCAGCAAGGGATTACTTGGCTGTTGAAGGATCTTTATTGATTACTTCAGTGGCATTTATAGTTAAACCACCCGTTTCTTCATGGCTATCTGAATTTTATTTGCTAACCAGTAAACCTCCAGTACCAACAAAAGCGTTTACAGAATTATTAGAAGCAAAAAAATTTCTAAACAAGTTTAAGGATAACACACGCTCCTAAAACAATGGATAGATAACTTAAAAATTGGCGTAATAATAAATCTATAAAAATGCCTGTCAAGGAAGATCGAACGCTGCAAATACTTCACATGTTATTGGAAATGGCCAGTGGAAATTTCTTTTATCGTTTAGAACGGACTAATAATAATGACAATTTAGAGGCAATGTCTAATATGTTGAATATGTTGGCCGAGGAATTGCAAGAGTCTTTGGTCCACCAGAGGCATCTCTACCCTAGGGGTATTACAAAACATATCGTTCAAATGTGTTTTTTCTTAGATGGACATGGTATTATTCAAATGGTTAATCACAAAGCGTGCATTATTTTAGCTGATGTTCATACAAACATTATTAATCAGCCTTTTGAACTTTACCTAACCAAAGATTCAAGAGTTAAATGGTTAATGACAGAGCAAATATTAAATAAAAAAAACTTTTATGACACTTCTTTGGAGCTTACTTTCAAGACGAATGAAAATTTATTGGTTTCAAACAATTGCTATATCACAACATTTAAAGAAAAGAATTCCAATAATCGCCAAACATTAATAACGATTGTACACCAAACAAAAGGCACCAATGAGCTTGAAAAAGAACTCAAAAAAAGTGTCCTTCATTTTAAAAATGAAAAGGAAACAATAATTAAACGAAATTCTGGTATTGAAAAGCGAAGCCCTACTCTAAATTCGGACGATTTACTTAAAATAAGGGAAGGTCATGATTTTATCATGAATAATTTGGAAAAAGACTTTCCTAATCTCAAAGATTTTGCATTACAAATAGGAACCAATGAGTTTAAACTTAAGTATGGATTTAAGAAATTGTACGGCGTAAGTGTCCATCAGTTTTTAATTAGGGAGCGTTTACGCAAAGCTAAAACACTTATTCAGTATAGTGGCATTCCTCTAAAATTGATTGCTTTTATGGTGGGTTTCAAAACAAATTCATACTTTTCTAAAACGTTCTCAAAAAAATACGGCTATACTCCAAGTGAACTTCGCAAAAAAACTTCAAACATGCAGCCCTAGACTTTGATAAACACTCTAAGTTTTTGATAATCCGCTTTTTACAATAAATGATCCCAAAATAACAACTCTTTGTCACGAACTTTGTCATATCTAATTAAAATGATATGATACAACCCAAAATAAATCAAATTATATTAAAAACAATAAGCATCCTATACATAATACTTTTTGTATATACAGCTTCAAGCAAACTAATAAATATTGATCAGTTTTATTATCAAATAGAAGAATTTCCATTTATTTCAAGACTTGGCATTTGGATAACATGGGGTATTCCTATAATTGAGATTCTGATAGCTGGACTATTTCTTTTTCCGAAATATGTTCTGACAGCTTTATATGCCAGCTTTTCCTTAATGTCACTTTTCACTGTTTATATATTCATAGTATTAATATTTGGCGATAATATACCTTGTTCCTGTGGTGGAGTTATCTCTACTATGGGTTGGAGAGAGCATATTTTATTCAATTGTGTATTCATTTTATTTTCCCTTATCGGTATTTTATTAATCAAGTTTCGAAATAAACATTTACTAAATAAAAATACTACGTAGTTTCAGGGGAAAGGCTGAAAACCTGTTAATAGAGTAGGCCATAATCTTTAAATAATTAAATATCATGAAAACAAAAGTTTTTAAATCAGTTTTACCAGTTTTCGCTCTTTTACTAGCAGTTAGTTTGGCATTCGCTACCGAAACTAATTTATTTCTTAACACTGGTTACATTGAAGGCCCATTAGGTCCAATTGAAGTTCAAGTCCCTTGTGACAATACTACTCAGGATCAGTGTTATTATCTTGGTCATGAAGTTTTTCAAGACACAGGACTATCAATTCCCATGAGAAAATCTCAGTAATAGGAATTATCGATTAATCGAAAAGGTGTCTATATAGACACCTTTTCATAACTAATTCAAATAAAAAACAAAATGAAAAATGTTAATTATCCAAACCTAAATACCTTCGTATTAGTGGTTCTAAGCGATTACCTCTAGCATTTTTGTCTACTACTATTCCTTTCTTATTAAGAAGCCAAACCGTTGGGTAAGATTTGATATTGTATAATGAATGATAACTAACTTTTGCATCTTTACCCTTATCCAAACATTGAGGCCATGTAGCATTCTGTCTATTAATAATTCTCAGTACTTGTTCTTTAGCTACATCATTATCTCCAGCCAAACCAATCACCTCAAAACCATAATTTCTGTATTTCTCATACATTGCCTGAACATGTGGCATTTCTTTTATACATGGGGCACACCTGATTGTCCAAAAATCTATCAACACTACTTTTCCTCGCATATCAGCAAGATTAATTTTTGTGTCATCAATAGCTGTAAATGACATTTCCAAAGGTTTAGAATCATCAACACTTCTTAATGCTTTCAAATTTGCCTTAGATTTTTTATGAATAGCTATAAATCCTTTAGTATTGGACAACGGGTGGTTTACATCTGTCATTTTTAAAAAATCTTCCCAATAGAGTTCGGCTAAGTTTGGTGAGAATTTTGAAACTAAAGCTATTAACTGTTCTACATAAGTAGCTGCTATTTCTAATTCAGAATATTTTTCAATAAGATCAGCCATTCTTAATCGAAAGGTATCCCAATAATGCTTATCAAACTGTTTCCAAAATCCAGCTTCAATACCTTCCTTTTGCTTATCTAAACTTTGATATTGCAAAAGCGATATCCTAAAGTCACGTCCAAGTAACGCTACCTCGATTTCCATTTTTTTTTCTATAGCAGCATTGCTATGTAGAAACTTTTCAGCTAGTTCATATCCCTTTTTCAACCAGTTGTTTTGTGCGTTCACATCTATAGGTATTGATCTAAGTCTTTTGTAATATTCTGGTGTACCAAATTGAATTTCCTTAGAAAGGAAAAAAGTTAAACTATCTGGAACTGCTCCAGATAAAAAACGAGGTTCAAAATTTAGATGGAAAAAAAATTTCAACACTTCAAAATAGCGAGGATCATCAGGATAGGAATCTAAAAAGCTCTGAGCTAAACGAACACGGTTTTTTGACACCCTTTCTTCAAACCTTCGCTTTTCTAAAAACGTTAATTTTTCATAACGCTCACATTCTTCAGGATAATCACAAAAGAGCGTCTTTAACGAATCAATTTCTTTAAAATCCTTTTCTGCTTGTGGATGTATCACTGTAATATCTCTTTGATTGGGTTCATGCTTTACTTTAGCATCTGAACAAGATATAAATAGAAACAATATTTGAACCAATAGAACTGTTATATGTGTTTTTAATTTCATTGTTATCACATTTAGATTTTCTAATAAAGCATGCTAATACCCTGAATTTTGTGGTAATAAATTTGGATTAATTTCTAATTCTGACTCGGGAATTGGAAACAACAAATGTGTTTCCTGCCAATTTGGTTTCAACAAACTAAGAACAGCTCGGGCTTTTCCTGTTCTCTTTAAATCCAACCAACGATGCCCATGTTCTGCAAACAATTCAATACGACGTTCCTGTAAAATAGCATCCAACAAATCATTTGATGTATTTGCCGTAGTATTAGGCAAACCTGCCCGATTTCTGACGGCATTTAAATCCTGTTGTGCTCCTGAAATATTACTTAGTTTTGCTCTAGCCTCTGCCCTTATAAGATATTGTTCTGATAATCGAAAAATGATGGAATATTCTAATGACTCTGTTTCGATAAAAGTCGCTTTATACTTATTAGCAAAATGTAAGGTTATTGTTCCATCAGTGCTAGTTGTACTACCAATCCAGTTATTTAACCGTAAATCCCCAAGTTCAAAAGCATCTAATAAATTATTATTCAATGCGAACCGTTGCTCAGGAATGGCATGAATTATAAGTTCATTAGCTTCGTGGGTGTTTCTTGGGCTATCACCAGGTTTCAATTGCCAAAGTGTTTCAGAAGATTCTTTTAGAAAAACACTATTAATATCCAACTCTAAAGTGTGCATATCGATAAGTTCACTTGATACTGTTTCAGCTAACTCCCAATTTTCAGTATATAAATACATTCTTGCTAATAATGCTTTAGCGACAGATTGACTTGGCAATACTCGCTCTCCTGAAACTGGTGTATTTTCTAATAGCGTTACCGCACTTATTAGGTCAGAAATAATATTATCCATTACAATAGATGCAGGTAAACGTGCTACCGAATTATTTTCTAAATAATTGGTTGTAGTGATATAAGGAATATCACCATAAACGTTAGATAATAAACTATGTATATATGCTCGAACAAATAAAGCTTGTCCTTTAAACCTTTCTTTGTCATCTATGGTCAAGGAATTGGAGTTTTCTATACCAGCAATAATATCATTGGCAGTATAAATCACATTATAGGCATTACTCCACCATCCTTGGAGTAGTGAGTTTGAAGCAACAATGTTATGATTATATAATTCAGCACTATTTATGTCAAAACCATAATAATCCAGTTCATCACTGTAAATACCCAATAATGTGGTCAAGCCAGATCTTCCAGATACTATACCATGCTCGCGTATTTTATAATAAATACTAGCAAGAACAGATTCAACTGTAGAAGGGTCATTAAATACTGTTTCCGAAATTAACAAATTCTTTGGTGGGTCAACTTCTACAAAATCGCTACATGATGTAAAACTGAAAATTGTTAAGAATATAAATAGTGTGTTTATAATTCTAATTCTGTGCCTAAAAAAGTTACTACTCAACTTCTTAATGCATATGTTGTTTTGTTTATAATTCATAATATTTGTGTTTAGTTAAAATTTCACCTGAAGTCCAAGTGTAATTTGCTTCAATTGTGGCAATCTTATGCTTGAAGGTTGTTCTGGATCCGGACCGTCATACTTGGTAAAGGTTAATAAATTTTGTCCTTGTAGATATACATTTATATCTAGGTCGTTATTTATAGTGGGAAGTTGATAATTAAGAGAAATGTTTCGTAATCTAATAAAAGATGCATCAGACACCGCAGCATTACTATCGCTTTGATTTAGATCGCTTGGACCGACACTAGGTGAAAGCCCGCCGGAAGCTAACTGTACCGAATTTGTATCACCTTCTTCCAGCCATCTATCAAGTAAACTCACTGGGCTGTTGCCTCTAAATCCTGGAGTTGCTCTCCATCTTAAATTATTAAATGCTTTTTGTTTTTTAAACTGAAAGAAAAAATCAAGAGTAACATTTTTGTAGCTAAAGGTGTTTCCAAATCCTCCATAATATTTAGGCGCAAAGTCTTCCACCCACTGTCTATCCTCCACTCTACTTATTACACCATCATTATTATAATCTTCAAATTGATAAAGACCCGTTTCTGGGTCAACCCCTAATGAGTTGAAAAGCTTAACAATAGTGAGTGGTTTTCCAATAATAAATCTGTTGGCAAATGTGGAGTTTTCCAGATCATCAAACTTCACTAATTCATTCTTTGGAATCGTAATATTGAATGTTGTTGTCCATTTAAAGTTTTTACTTTGGAGGTTGACCGTTCTTAAATCTAATTCAAATCCTTTATTCTCAACGGTAGCATCAAAATTCCCAGTTAGTTCTGAAAATCCGGTAGTCGCAGCCAAAGGGATACCAATTAATTGGTTTGAAGACCTGTTCTTGTACCAAGACGCATTTAATAGTACCCTGTCATTAAAAAACCCAAACTCTAAAGCTGCTTCCAGTTTTTGATTTTCCTCCCAACCAAATAGTGGGTTAAAAATACCTGTGGGCTCTAAAATTGATACTCCATCATAATCAAGTCCTGAAACATTATAAGTACTCAAATATCTATAATCTCCTATGTTATCACTCCCTGTGACTCCAAAACTTCCACGGAGTTTTCCAAAACTTAAAATGGAGTTACCCTTGAAAATGTTCTCTTCAGAAAAAAGCCAAGCAAATCCTATTGCACCAAAATTTCCAAACTGTTTTCCAGGGCCAAATCGTGAAGATCCATCTCGTCTTCCTGTCAAATTGAAAATATATTTGTCGTTCCAATTGAAATTGAATCGACCAAAAAATGCTTGATAGCTATATTCACCATCCGCATCTTCCAATATCTCCAGAGTTTCTGCTGAAGACAAGTTTAAGATTAGATTGTCATTTGGAAACCCTGATCCTTTTTGAACTAATTGTTGACTATTTTCTCTCTGAAATGTTGCACCAAATAGAATATTAAGCTTCGCTTTGTTCCATTCTTTATTCCAACTTAATTGAGGTTCAATTATCCAAGAATGTCGCTTAGAGTTATTGGTTGTAACAGAGGAATAATTTTGAGAAGTAAATCCAAATCGAGGATTCCTCGCTGAAGATGGAAGTGTCCTATAGGATGCCAAATCATATATATTAAAACCTACACTCGTTTTAAACTTCAAATTTGGTAATACCATATAGGACATTCCTGCATTAGTAATTAGGGTATTTATTTTAACTTCATATACTTCTTCAAGAGAAGCCAAAGGGTTATTCCATGTGTTATTCTCCCAGTTTAAATTACCTTCATCATCAAATAATCTAGGAGCATTAGGTTCCAGAGTATATGCTTTACTAGTGAAATCAGATCTTGGTAATAAATTTTTCTCATTTGAATAAATGGTGGTTAGATCAATCTTAAACTGGTTGTTTTTAGATTGATGGTTTATATTACTATGCACCGTCGCTTTTTTATAATTCGCTTCCCCAGGGAAAACTGTTGTTTCCTTTTGGTAAGCCCCATTAACTATAAATTGAGTCCCCTCACTAACACCAGATATGGAAACTTGCGCATTATTTCGATAAGCTGTTCCTCCTATTAGTTCTTTTTGCCAATCTGTATAACGTGTATTATCCCAGCTTTTTACATCTGGCCAGAAAAAATCGAACGCTGGATTGTCGAGAAAAGGACCAAAGCCATCATTTGTAATTCCTTCTCTACGAACCTCCAAATACTGTTCGGTGTTCATCAACTCCAAAAAATTAGAGACCTGCCCAAGCGTACTACTAATATTAGCTTTAAATTGTGTTTTTCCTTCTTTACCTTTTTTAGTGGTAATTAGTACTACTCCGTTAGCTCCCCGCGACCCATAAATGGCTGTGGCATCAGCATCCTTTAAAACTTCAATACTTTTTATGTCATTTGGGTTAATTGCGTTCAACGGGCTAATATTTCCAGAAAATATTTGACCAGAAACATCATTAGAACCCAATGATTGTGAGCTATATGGTACACCATCTATAATAAACAATGGGTCTGAAACTCCATTAATGAAATTTTTACCTCTAATTTCTATATTAAATCCTCCACCAGGTACTCCAGTAGACTGTACAATATTTACACCTGACAAATGCCCTTGCATTGCCGCTAAAGGATTACTCACTGGCTGCTTCTCAATCAACTTGGCTTTAATTGTTGCAATGTTTCCAGTTCGTTCTTTTTCTTTTACAGAATAATATCCGGCGTTAAGTGTAATTTCATCCAACTGAGTAGCATCTTCATACAATTGAATATTGATCTCTTGTCTTTGACTTATTAAAACAGTGAGGGTTTTGAAACCCAATGCAGAAAACACAAGTGTATCATCTGGATTAGCTAGAATTTCATACGAGCCATCCAATTCTGATATGGCTCCTTTTTTTGTTTTTTGCGTCATTATGTGCACTCCTGCTACCGGCTTTCCATTTAGGTCAGTAATTATCCCTTTTATCGTTTGTTGTTGATACGATAGAGTTGCTGCCATAAGAGTTGTAAAAAATGGGGTAAGAATTAAGAAGTACGTATAGAATAAGCACAGCTTACCTATACTCTGTATATTTTTTTTCATAATTTTGTATTAGGTTGAACAATAAATTTTGTTTAATTATTAGCCTCCTGAGAACCCTGCAAAAGTTAATCTGGAGGTTTTTTTGTATCTTATCTATTCATAGGCATCTATATTAGTTTGTTGTTATAAATTGAAAATAGCATTCCCAAACCCCTTAGAAGCCTGTCTAGTTTATACCAGACGGTAAACTAAAGAGTTTTGGAAAGCATTTGTACATTAGGCTTTATATGCGTGATATGTCCGGAATACAATGAAATATGTTGAATCGTTAGTTATGGGATAAAAATGGAATCGTTAACCGGAAAAATGCAGCGTGAATCCCATAACAAAAGTGCCTATATAGGTCCTTTTGGCTTCTTTTTAAAGAGAACGTAAGCGTTCGTCAACTTTAAATACATTTTTTTGGCCCACCCAATTAGGGAGCCTGATGTAATTACTTGTGTATTTGACGAAATTAAACTTAACAATTGTCTCTGATACTAAAATTTAGGTTTAAAAAAAGCCTCTTAAACATTTGTGATGCAACGAAAAAAGTAAAAAACAGTGCTAAGAATTATTGAGTGTAGCGTAAAAAAATAAGCGTGGAACTCAACTTACCTGAACTGGGGTACTGGTATACCTTGCAGAGATAAGAGAGCCCACGCCCGGGTCGTGAGCCAATCTACTTATCATCTCATCTGCAAAAATTACCAGTTTTCAGTCCAGAGAATCAAAGCGACAGCTTCAAATATTTTTAATACGAAGGATCGCAAATTTATTAAACAGTGCCAATATATGAAAAAAATTTTAATCATTCGCTTACGCGAACAGTTATTTTTTGATTATTCATTTGATTTGGGTTTCAAGTAAATAGATGGCAAAGGGTAATAAAAATAAAAAGGACTTGAATAAGGCAAATATGCTAGTAAATAGATATTTGTGTAATTTCCTTACTGAAAAGTTCTTGCAATCTTATAATGATCAAAACGGGGTAATCATTTCTCAAAACAAATATGCCAGTTTATGCGGGTTATCTTCTTCAACCCTCAGCAAATTAAAAAGCTCCGAAGGTTATGATATACCAATGACAACCATCTACAACATTTGTCGTCATGAAAAGTTCTCCTTAAAAAAACTATTTGCCGAATTCGAAGAGAAATACGGTGTGGATATACCTCTTTAATAAAATTGAGTAATATCTCTTGATCACATTTATACAACTTTAATCAGGCATTAAACGATATATTCTTCCAAAATATAGTTTTAAACTCTTCTAAAGTTCACTAAGAAAATTATTTGCATTATAGAATTTGAATATAAAAAATTAAATTATTGTAATAAAAAAGCTCACGTTTTACTACGTGAGCTTTTATAGTAATTATCCCTCTATAATAAATTACCAGTTTTCTATTTTGAGATAAATACTTTAAAGTATAAGTATTCTAAATGCTAATATACAAATAAAAAGAGTAAATATAATCTTACTATTTAAATTAACATTTCTTTCTAAATCCAAGTTGATAACCTTCATTAAATTAAAGTAACTACTTTTCTATTCTTCCCCAAAACTGACATGTCAAATTACATAAAATGGCGTTATTATATTTTTTTACTTGATAGTATATCATTTCGGATATAATCATGCATCATGTAAACGGCAGCTATATAATAGTTTTTTGGTAAAAAAAATTGAATAAATTATTTAAGTATTTGCTTAAATAAGCAATATTTGTAATTTTGTTTCATGGAAAATAATTCTTGCATCAGACAACAAGCAGATATTAAACAGATAAACCGATGCAAAGACACAGTTTCGGAATTAAACGAATCTTTCGACTATTTGGCAAATGGTCTTTCATTAGTTGGAAATAGTGTAAGATTAAAAATACTTTACCTAATCTTTGAAGAAAAACGACTTTGCGTTTGTGATTTAAGTGATATTCTCGGAATGAATATTTCTGCTATCTCTCAACATTTGAGAAAAATGAAAGATAGAAATCTATTAGAAACAGAAAGAAATGCTCAAACAATTTTTTATTCTCTCACGTCTGAATACGAAAAAATGCTAAATCCGTTTTTTAAGATACTTGATAAAAACAAAATTTTAGAAACGATATGAAAAGTGAAAACAAATTAATTGGTGCAGGTTTGTTAACTGCAATTACAGCTTCATTATGCTGTATTACACCTGTTTTGGCTCTAATCGCAGGAACAAGCGGAATTGCTTCAACATTTTCTTGGATAGAACCTTTTAGACCTTATTTAATTGGACTGACAATTTTAGTTCTTGGTTTTGCTTGGTATCAAAAACTAAAACCTCAAAAAGAAATTGACTGCGAATGTGATACGGAAGAGAAATCAAAATTTACGCAGTCAAAAAAGTTTTTAGGAATCGTAACTGTAGTTGCAATTGTAATGTTGGCTTTTCCATACTATTCAGAAATTTTTTACCCAAACACAAAAAAGCAAATAATCTT
>JASBUG010000019.1 GCA_030148025.1 Flavobacteriaceae bacterium
AGGTTAATTTATGTTATTTTAATTTTATTAAATGTATTTACTAACTTAGTTTATATTATTAATTAACCTTAATTAAACATTGTTAAGTAATTAAATTGTAGTTTTGTAAAAACTTAATACCTTCTCTTCACTATCTATTAAGTTTTAATAAATAATACATTCCAATACTTCTAATAATGGAATATTACAAAGAAATAAATGACAAGAAAGAAAAAGAAAAGGCGTTCTGGTAAAGTTCAGAATTATACAAATAGTATTTTAAATATCCTTAAATCAGATCGTAACAATGCCTTAAACTACAAACAAATAGCTGCTAAACTTGGTGTAAACGATGCAAGTAGCAGAAATAAAATTATAAAAACACTACATAAACTTGCTGCTAAAAAAGAAATTGAAGAAACAGATAGAGGTAAGTTCAAAATTATTATATCTACCGAATATTATACAGGAATTCTAGATGTAAGTTCTAGAGGAAATGGCTATGTAATTTGCGATGATTTTGATGAAGATATTCATATAGCTTCTAATAATATGAATAAAGCACTTCATGGTGATGAAGTAGAACTGTATGTTTTTAAACGTAGAAAACGTGGAAAACTTGAAGGTGAGATTACTAGAATTATAAAACGTGAAAAATCTGAATATGTTGGTGTCATACAAATCAATAAGAATTTTGCTTTTGTAATTCCTGATAGTAACAAAATGTATGTAGATATTTTTGTACCACTTAATAAAACCTTTAAAGCTGAAGAAGGAGATAAAGTACTTGTAAAACTTGAAGAATGGCCAGAAAAAGCCGATTCCCCTTTTGGAAAAGTTGTAAAAGTTTTAGGAAAACCTGGAGAACATAATACCGAGATACATTCTATACTGGCAGAATATGGATTACCTTACGAGTTTCCTTATGAAGTTGAAGCGTATGCTAATAATATAGATACTTCTATTAATGAAGCAGAAATAAAAAAACGTCGTGATATGCGCGATGTTTTAACTTTTACAATAGATCCTAAAGATGCTAAGGACTTTGATGATGCTTTATCCTTCCAAGTTTTAAAAAATGGAAATTATGAAATAGGGATCCATATTGCTGATGTATCACATTATGTAAAAGAAGGAACCATACTTGACGATGAAGCTTTTGAACGTGCAACATCAGTATATTTAGTTGATAGAGTAGTGCCTATGCTACCAGAAATACTTTCTAATAATGCCTGCTCACTACGTCCACATGAAGAAAAATTCACCTTTTCTGCAGTATTTGAAATTAATAATAAAGCTGAAATTAAAAACCAATGGTTTGGTAGAACTGTAACTTATAGTGACGCACGATTTGCTTACGAAGAAGCACAAGCTATCATTGAAAATAACACAAATGTCACGCTGAGCGGAGTCGAAGCGTCTTCTTTAAACACAACAATTCCACAAGAAGTTTCATTAAAAGGAAAGGCTTATAAAGCAGATAATAAGATAGCTGAAGCTATTATTACATTAGATAAATTAGCAAAAATTATGCGTAAAAAACGCATGAGTTCTGGTGCTATTTCGTTTGATAAAGTTGAGGTGAAATTCAATTTAGATGAAACCAATAATCCTGTTGGTGTATTCTTTAAAACAAGTAAAGATGCTAATAAACTTATTGAAGAATTTATGTTATTAGCTAATAAAAAGGTAGCTGAATTTATAGGAAAACAAAACCCAAAAAAAACATTTGTATACCGTGTTCATGACGAGCCGGACGATCAAAAATTAGCGGCTTTACAGAACATTGTTGGTAGATTTGGGTATAAACTAAACTTTAGAGATAAACAAAGTACCACAACATCCTTAAACAATTTATTAAGGGATGTGGTAGGTAAAAAAGAACAAAACTTAGTTGATACGCTTGCTATAAGAAGCATGAGTAAAGCTGAATACACAACCCATAACATTGGTCATTACGGATTAGCATTCAATTATTATAGTCATTTTACTTCGCCAATTCGTCGATATCCTGATGTTATGGCGCATCGTTTATTGCAACATTATTTAGATGGTGGTAAATCAGCTAGTGAAGAAGCTTTTGAAGATAAATGTCAACATTCTTCCTATATGGAAAATCTCGCTACTAAAGCAGAGCGAGATTCTATTAAATACATGCAAATTAAATTCATGCAAGATCATAAAGATCAAGAATTTAAAGGTGTAATTTCTGGAGTAACAGATTGGGGAATTTATGTAGAGATTATCGAAAACAAATGTGAGGGAATGGTGAGAATTCGTGATATAAAAGACGATTTTTACCATTTTGATCAAGATGAATATGCATTAGTTGGTGAAGCAACTAAAAACATGTATCAATTAGGTGATGAAGTTGTTGTAAAAGTGAAACAAGCCGATTTAGTTAAAAAACATTTAGATTTTTCACTTATTGGAAAAGTTGATGACATATAAGCGTAACATTTTACCCTTATGATTGTCTTATAAAAAAACTCAAACTGTATTATGATTCTAACCACAACACATTCAATAGAAGGTCATCCTATTCAAAATTATTTAGGTATAGTTTCTGGGGTAAGTATGAGCTACCCAAAAGGTAAGTTTACCTTGAATATGAAAAAATATTTTGACGCTGTTGAACAAAATATTGAAGGCCTTAAAGAAGAGGCTTTTCAAAAATTAAAAAGTAATGCTAGTAATTTAAATGCTAATGCTGTAGTAGGTATAAATGTTGATGTAGAAGTAGATAGTACAGGTGGTAGTATTACAATTTCTGTAGTTGGAACTGCAGTTTTATGTAAAATTTAATAATAAAGTTCAAATGGTATAGTTATTGTTTTATACCCTTACAAATAAATAAATTTTAAAAATGAAAAATATCCTAACCTTAGTTGCTCTTATGGTAATATCTGTAGCAACTAGTCAAAATGAAGTAGAAAAAACTGTTGGCGAATTTCAAGAACTTAAAGTATACGATTTAATAGAAGTAGAGCTTATCAAGTCTAATGAAAATAAATTAGTTATTACTGGAAAGAATACCGAAGATGTTGTTGTAGTTAATAAAAATGGAAAGCTTAAAATTAGGATGAATCTTGAAGAAAGCTTTGATGGTAATGATACTAATGTAAAATTATATTACACAAATGTTGATGTGATTGATGCTAATGAAGGTGCTAAGATATTTTCGAACGATAAAATAAAACAGTTTGAAGTTGAATTAAAAGCTCAAGAAGGAGGTATGATAGATGTAGAGCTTAAGGTAACTACTGCAACTATAAAATCTGTTTCTGGTGGAATTATTCAAGCTACAGGAAAATCTAATAAGCAGGATATATCTATAAATACCGGCGGTGTTTATAGAGGAAAAGATTTGCAAACTGAAATTACAGAAGTTGCAATTAGAGCAGGAGGTGAGGCCGATGTTAATGCTTCAGATCTTGTAGATATAAAAATTAGAGCAGGAGGTGACGTGTATATTTATGGCGATCCTAAAAAAGTAAACGAAAGTAGAGTTATAGGAGGTCGTATTAAACGTATGAAGTAAGTAAATAAGCTAGTAAGATTTGTAAGAAGTTTTACTTCTTTTACTATATTTGTCTAAGGACATCAAATGCTGAATTTTTATTCAGCATTTTTACTACCATCTTATTATGATCGAAGATATTCAGGCAGCTATTCCTTTAGGCTTCTTCTTAGCCTTTATGATTGGTCCTGTCTTCTTTGTACTTCTTGAAACTAGTGCTACTAAAGGATTTAGAGCTGCTGTAGCATTCGATTTAGGTGTTATTATAGCAGATATTTTTTTTATTGGCTTAGCTTATTTTAGTAGTTTTCAACTCCTTGAAAATTTAAGTAACCAACCTGGTTTATATGTTTTTGGAGGTGTTATTCTTACGGTATATGGCATCATTATATTTTTAAAGAAACAAAAAATTAGTGTTAGTGCGCTTCGTAGAAATAACCTTAATTTAAAAAAAGGTAATTACTTAAGTCTTTTTGTAAAAGGGTTTCTTCTTAATTTTATTAATATAGGCGTACTTGTATTTTGGCTGGGAGTTATTATTGTTACAGGACCATCATTAGAAAATGATTTTAATAGGTTTTTAGTATTCTTTGGTACTATGATCTTAGCTTATTTTGTGACAGATCTTTTTAAAATATTGTTAGCAAAACAATTAAGACGAAAATTAACTACAAGAAGGATTATTAAAGTGAAAAAAACACTTGGTTTAGTTTTAATAGTATGCGGATTGGTACTTATCGTAAAAGGGTTTTTACCTAAAGATAAATTGAACCCTCAAGATTTAATAGAAGATATAAGATAAAAAAAGCTGTTTCTAAATTGAAACAGCTTTTTTCTTTTGAGGCGTCTAGCGGATTCGAACCGCTGTAGATGGTTTTGCAGACCACTGCCTAGCCACTCGGCCAAGACGCCTTATAAAGGACAGCAAATGTAAAAAAAATTAAGCGTTTACACCATACAGGACTAACTTTTTCGTTTTTCGGTCATTTTTATCGTTACCATTTCCACATCACCACCTATTGGAGGGTTGAGTTTTGAAATAGAGACCGTAGCTTTTTTTACTAGATTACTTTCGTCAAAAATTCTTTTTAAAACACGCTTCGCTACTGTTTCTAATAATTTAGACGCTATTGCCATTTCTTCCTTAACAATTTTATTAAGCAATACGTAATCTACAGTATCACTTAATTCATCAGTTTGAGCCGATTGCTGTAAGTTAGCTTTTACCTCTACATCTACGCGATAATCACTACCAATAGCTGTTTCTTCTTTTAAACAACCGTGGTAAGCATATACCCTAATATTTTCAACTTTTATTATTCCCAAGTCTGTCTGTTTTTTGCAAATATATTGCACTTAAAGTACATTTTTTAATAATTATGTTTAACTATTTACTTTTAAGTATTACTTATTAACTTTGCCTCTTTATTTTATTCAAATGTCTGAAGAAAGAAAATCACTCAATTTCATTGAGCAAATTATAGAAGAAGATTTAGCTAATGGTTTATCTAAAGATAAATTACGTTTCCGTTTTCCACCAGAACCAAATGGATATTTACATATTGGCCATACAAAAGCTATAGGAATTAGTTTTGGATTAGGTGAAAAATACAACGCACCTGTAAACTTACGTTTTGATGATACTAATCCAGCAAAAGAAGAGCAGGAATATGTTGATGCTATAAAAAAAGACATTAAGTGGTTAGGTTATACATGGGCAAATGAGCTATATTCTTCAGATTATTTTCATAAGCTATATGACTGGGCAGTAAAAATGATAGAAAACGGCAAAGCGTATATAGATTCCCAATCTAGTGAAGCGATGGCCGAACAAAAAGGAACACCAACACAAGTTGGCACTAATAGTCCGTTTCGCAATAGATCTGTAGAAGAGAATCTAGATCTATTTAAGCGCATGAAAAATGGAGAGTTTCCCGAAGGAACACATGTGTTACGTGCAAAAATAGATATGGAAGATCCTAACATGTTGATGCGCGACCCTATCATGTACCGTATTTTACATGCACATCATCATAGAACAGGAAATGAATGGTGTATCTACCCAATGTACGATTGGACGCATGGTGAAAGCGACTATATTGAACAAATTTCACATTCGTTATGTTCTTTAGAATTTAAGCCTCATAGAAAGCTTTATAATTGGTTTAGAGATATTGTACACGATTATAGTTCAAAAGAGCTTCCTATGCCTCCAAAACAACGTGAATTTGCTCGTTTAAACTTGAGCTACACTATCATGAGCAAGCGTAAGTTGCTTCAATTGGTAGAAGAAGGTATTGTTACAGGTTGGGACGATCCGCGTATGCCAACCATTTCAGGATTGCGTCGTAGAGGTTATACGCCTGCAGCAATCAGAAAGTTTGTAGAAACTGTTGGTGTTGCTAAACGTGAAAACGTGATTGATGTATCATTGCTTGAATTCTGTATTCGTGAGGATTTAAATAAAACAGCCAATAGAGTGATGGCTGTACTAGATCCTTTAAAGATAGTGATTACCAATTATCCTGAAGATAAAGAAGAATGGTTAGAGGCAGAGAATAATCCTGAAGATGCTTCAGCTGGTAATAGAAAGGTACCTTTTTCAAGAGAGATTTATATTGAAAAGGCCGACTTTAAAGAAGAAGCTGGTAATAAGTTTTTCCGATTAAAGCTAGGAGGTGAAGTGCGTTTAAAGAACGCATACATTATCGAAGCAAATAATGTTGTAAAAGATGCTAATGGTAACATTACAGAAGTACACTGTACGTATTCTGAAGACACTTCTAAAAAAGTGAAAGGCACACTGCATTGGGTCTCTGTGAAACATGCTGTAAAAGCTGAGGTTAGAGAATACGACCGCCTATTTACAGATGAAGCCCCAGATAGTCATGAAGGAAAGACCTTTATGGATTTTCTAAATCCAAATTCTTTAAGAACTATTGAAGCTTTTGTAGAACCAAGTTTGGCAGAAGCTAAAATAGGAGAACGCTTCCAGTTCCAACGTCTAGGATATTTTAATGTAGATGACGATAGTACTCAAGAAAAAATCATATTTAATAAAACGGTTGGACTACGTGACACCTGGGCAAAGAAAAAACCACAACAGCAAACCAATCAAAATCAAAACAAACCACAACAAACACAACGTAAACCTATAGATGTAATTAAACAGTTAGGTAAAAAATATACTAACCTACCAGAAGCAAAACAAGCAAAGGTAAAAGCTGAAATATTACAGTTAGCAGAAGATGTATCGTATGAAGAACTAGAACCTCTTTTTGGTACTGCTGCTAAAAAGGTAGGAACACGTATAGCAACAATGTTAACATTAAAAGTGCTTCTTAAAAAAGGGTTGAAACAAAACGAAGCCATTAATGAATTTATTAATAAATCTAAAAACGACAGTAACGAACTTTTATCAAACATTACAATCAATGAATAAATATTTTGTTTTATTATTTTTTGCGGTTTTTTCAATGCAAATTACCGCACAAACCGATTTTGGAACTTGGTTAACCTACAAAAACAATGCGGTATTGACCGATAATCTAAGCTTTAACGGGCAATACAATTTGCGAAGTTTTGATGTAGATTTTAATAACGATCAAACATTAATAACAGCTGGTTTAAGTTATAAATTAGCTTCTCAAGTTTCATTTAGTGGAGGTTACAGACATCTATATGCCAGAGATAACTTTATTGAAAATGGTATGTATCAAAAAATTGCTATTAAATCTACAGTTAATAAATTAAAGATCACAAACAACTTTATGGTTGAAGAACGTTGGATTAATGGTGATTTTGCAATGCGCTACAGGGTAGGAGTAGACCTTAGTATTCCTTTAGCATCTAAGCTTGATCTAGTGCTTTCAGAAGAGGTGTTTTTGAGGAATAATAACGATAGTTTTGATCAAAATAGATTAGCACTTAGAACCAATTATAAATTTAATGATGCACTATCATTATCTACTGGTATAATGCACTGGCAGTTTAGTGCGTTTAAAAAATGGGTAGCTCAGTTTACGCTATCTCACACCTTAGATTTTAGAAAAAAAGAACCTCGAAGTTAATTATACCTCGAGGTTATATGTATTAGTTAAAGAGGAAGTTTATTCCTCTTTCTTTTTATTTTGCTTTTTCATAGCCTCACCAATTTGGTTACTAGCTGTAAAACTAGCGACCATATTGTTAAGCATATCGCTACCAGCTTGTGGTGAGTTAGGTAGTAAAATCAAGTTACTGTTTGTTTCTTCACCAATAGCTTGAAGAGTATCGTAATGTTGTGTTACTACAATTAAAGCAGAAGCTTCTTGAGAGTTAATACCAACTTTATTTAATACTTCAACCGATTCCTCTAAACCACGTGCAATTTCACGACGTTGATCAGCAATACCCTGTCCTTGTAAACGTTTACTTTCGGCTTCAGCCTTTGCTTTTTCAACAATAAGAATACGCGCAGCATCACCTTCATATTGCGCTGCTACTTTTTCACGCTCTGCTGCATTAATACGGTTCATAGCCGATTTTACCTGAGCATCAGGATCGATATCGGTAACCAGGGTTTTTATAATATCATAACCATAGTTCAACATAGCTTCGTTTAATTCTGTTTTTACAGCAATTGCAATATCATCCTTTTTCACAAATACATCATCCAGCTTCATTTTTGGTACCTCAGCACGAACCACATCAAACACATACGATGTAATTTGATCATGAGGATAATCAAGCTTATAGAAAGCATCATACACTTTATCTTTTATCACTTTGTATTGTACCGATACTTTTAAGCGCACAAATACATCGTCTAAAGTTTTGGTTTCTACAATAACATCTAACTGCTGAATTTTTAAACTTAAGCGCCCTGCAATTCTATCAACTAATGGGATTTTTATTTGTAATCCCGAATGGCGAATACTTTGAAATTTACCAAAGCGCTCTACAACAACAGCTGTTTGTTGTTTTACAATAAAGAACGCAGAAATAAAGATTAATAGTCCGAAGAATATAATAGGAATGAATAGATACTGACCCATGAGAATGTTTTTAATGGTTAAAAAAAGTTTGATTACTAAATTAAGCTATATTTGTTTTCCTACATTAAAATAACTTATGAAAAACAAACATCTTAACCTATTAGTAGTATTGATAGTACTTTTTGTTACAACTACACATGCGCAACATCAAAACTTTAATATTAAAAACGGATTTAGTGTTGGCGGAGGTATTAGCCTCTTTAATATTAAAACAGATAATTTCACAACAAAACAAGGAAGCGGTTATTTTGTTTCTCTAGCCACTACAGTAGATATACCTCATAGATGGTATACTGTAAGTTATGGTATGCAGATATCTGAAAACACCTTTGAAATATCTGGCAGAATGACCGATGACGTCGCTGGTAACGAAGCTATAGAGTATAAGCTCATGGCGGCACAACTTAGTTTTTTATTTCACGCAAAGCTTATTGGGAGCCATCTTACTTTTGATGCTGGTCCGCAAATACAATATAACGGTGATCTAGATTTAAAAAACAGCCAACAAGAAGATTATTTTATAAATGGTTATAATAATGTATCGGCTTCAGATATTACTAAAATGTCTAAGTTTAATGCTAATGGTGCTGTTGGTATTACAGCAGGATTTGGACCTTTAAAGTTTAGAGCGCAATATATTTATGGGTTTTTAAACATGTTTAATAAGTTAAACGATGAATTAACTGTAAACGATACTTTTAAAGGAAATCCAGAGAGTTTAATGTTCTCTGCTATGTTTACCTTTTAAAACATAAAAGGCGCTGTTTAAGCGCCTTTTTTTATATAGAATTTATAGCATTCTCTATACGTTTGACGGATTCATTTTTTCCAATCATAAACATAATATCAAATACATCTGGGCCTTGTAAAGCACCTACAAGCGCTAAACGTAATGGCATCATTACTTTTCCAAAACCAATCTCGTTAGACGTTATCCAACCTTTAATTGTATTTTGAAGATTCTCTGTTGTAAAGTCCTCAACTGAGTTTGTCAATTCCTTCACTTGTTCAAGAATCTCTTTTGTGCCTTCTTTAAAAGCTTTTTTTGCTGCTTTTTCATCATATGATGTCGGGGCAGAGAAGAAGTAACTTGTTAAGTCCCAAAAATCACTAACAAAAGTTGCACGCTCTTTTACTAAACCTACAACCAATTCAATATAACCTTCATCAATATGAGCTAATTCAGGTTGCATGTTTTTAAATGCTAAAGCTAAATCTGCATTCGATTGTTCTTGCATATAATGATGATTGAACCACTTGGTTTTATCTGGATCAAAGCGCGCACCAGATTTATTAACTTTATTAAGGTCGAAAGCAGAGATCAACTCGTCTAAACTAAAAATTTCTTGTTCTGTTCCTGGATTCCAACCTAAGAACGCTAAGAAATTAACAACTGCTTCTGGGAAATATCCATCTTCTTTATAACCTCTGGCAATATCGTTAGTTTTAGGATCAGTCCATTCTAATGGAAATACAGGAAACCCTAATTTATCTCCATCACGCTTGCTTAATTTCCCTTTTCCTGTAGGTTTTAAAATCAACGGCAAGTGTGCAAATTGTGGCGCTTCCCAACCAAACGCATCGTACAATTGAAAGTGTAATGCTAAAGATGGTAACCACTCTTCTCCACGAATAACATGTGTAATTTCCATTAAATGATCATCTACAATATTTGCTAAATGATAGGTTGGCATACCATCAGCTTTAAACAATACTTTATCATCTAAAGTGTTGGTGTCTATTTTTATATCACCTCGAATTATATCTTTAAGATGTAGTGTTTCATCTTGAGGAGACAAAAAACGAATTACATAATTTTCACCAGCGTCAATTTTAGCTTGCGTTTCTTCAGGAGTTAAGACTAAAGAATTAACTAAGCGTCCTTTTTCACGATTATGCCAATTGTATATAAATGTCTTTCCTTCAGCCTCATGTTGTTTTCTATGAGCATCTAATTGTTCAGCAGTATCAAACGCATAATACGCCTTTCCTTCAGCTATTAATTGTTCTGCGTATTGCTTATATAAATGTTTACGCTCACTTTGTCTGTAAGGGCCAAATCCACCATCTTTTTCTGGACCTTCATCAAAAGGAAAACCACACCATTCTAGGGATTTTACTATATAATCTTCTGCACCTTCAACATAACGATTTTGGTCTGTATCTTCTATACGAAGTACAAACGTACCATTGTGCTTTTTAGCAAACAGATAATTAAATAATGCGGTTCTTACTCCTCCAATATGCAAAGGTCCTGTAGGACTTGGTGCAAAACGTACGCGAACGTTGTTACTCATGCTTAAATAATAAATTGATCCTTAAACATTTGTGTTTAAGTACTTTTTAAAATTGTCATCCTGAACTTGTTTCAGGATCAGCTGCAAAGATAAAACGATAATTATGAAATGAAAGCCCTTAAACCGAAATCATTTCACGTGGAACACGCTTATTCATTATAGAAAACCAAAGCGGAGGTATTAGAGCCAAAACCATTGATGTTGGATAACCATAAGGCATTTGTGGACTCTCATCATGGCACTCTAATATTTGATATTTTTTTGACGATTTATAATGATGATCACTATGTCTGGTAAGCTCATATAGCATAATACGTCCTACAACATGATTTGAGTTCCAAGAATGAATTTCTTTAACACGTTCATAACGACCAGATTTTGTTTTTAAACGCAAAAGCCCATAATGTTCTATATAATTAACAGTTTCAAGAAGCAGAAAGCCTGTAATTGCAGCACCAATAGCAAATATTAAGGCCAGTTTGCCTAGTAGCAGATAAACGCAAACTAGATAAACTGACTGAATGATCAATGACCAAAACATATCATTCTTAAGCGAAAAGAAAGATTTATGGTTATTTTTTAAAAGCTTTTTCTGGATGTGCCACGCGCTAATGTATTGGCGTATTGTAGAGGTAAACCAAAACGAATACACACTTTGGTTGTATTTTGCTGTTGCTGGATCTTCTTTTGTTGCTGCATGTAAATGATGCCCATAGTTGTGTTCTATATAAAAATGCATATATAACGATGGCAGCAATAAAGCCTTACCAATAAAACGCTCGTTGGTTTGCTGTCTGTGCCCTAATTCATGACCAACATTAATACCGTTAGTTCCCAGAACCATTCCTACAGAAAGCATCAAACCTATAAATTCATAAGTTTCTAAACTTGTAGACGATACTATTACTAAAGCTGTTATAAGTATAGCATAGGTTACAGGTAAATTGAGATATAATAACCAATCGAATAGTGTGTTGAGTGTTTTGTTTTTTATCTCATCCTGTGAATAATTAGTGTTGTTTTGTGGTAGTAATAATTCAAGAATTGGAATTAGCACAAAAGCATAAACAGGCGTTAAAAAAGACCAATATCCTTTTAAAAACAGACTAATGAGTGCTGTTAATGGAATTGTAAAGGCAGCTAGGTACTTTAAATCTTTCATTTTTTAGAAAAAAATCGAAACATATTGTTTCTTATCGACTTTAACAGAATGTTATAAATAATTGTATCACAAGTTAATAATAAAATTGTAGTTTTATTAGTTGAATCTAATAAACATGGGCTTTTGAGCAATTTTAATAACATACAAAACAAGCTGGAGGCGTTCATTAAAAAGTATTATACCAATGAACTCATTAAAGGTGTGATCTTGTTTTTTGCTATTGGGTTGTTGTATTTTTTGTTTACACTTTTAATAGAATATACGCTTTGGTTAGCACCTATTGGTAGAACCATATTGTTTTGGTTCTTTATTACTGTAGAGTTGGGCTTATTTATAGTATTTATTGCAAAACCATTAGCAAAGCTTTTTAAGTTTCAAAAAGGAATTGATTATATAGAAGCCTCAAAAATTATTGGAAACCATTTTCCTGAAGTAAACGATAAGCTTTTGAATGTACTTCAATTAAAAGCTAATTCTAAAGCTTCTGAACTATTACTAGCAAGTATTGAACAAAAATCGGTTGAACTAAACCCCATACCTTTTAAGCTTGCTATAAATTTTAAAAACAATATAAAATATTTAAAATATGCAGCCATCCCGTTATTAATAATAGCAGTATCGGTTATTTCTGGGAAATATAATTGGTTTAGTGATAGTTACGAGCGTGTTGTAAATTATAAAACAGCTTTTGAGCCGCCAGCACCTTTTCAGTTTTTTGTGATTAATGATAGCTTGAAAACAGTAGAAAATGACGATTTTACCTTAATAGTGAATACCGAGGGAGAAGTCATTCCTGAAAATGTTCAGATTACGTTTAATAATGAGAGTTATTATTTAAAACAATTAGATCAAGGGGTTTTTGAATATGTATTTACCCAGCCAAAATCTAACATCACATTTCATTTGTTTGCGAATGACGTTTCATCAAGAGATTATAGTTTAGAAGTTGTCAACGCACCCACACTTTTAAGTGTTGATATGTACTTAGATTATCCTAATTATACTGGAAAAACAGATGAAACGCTTAAAAGCACAGGAAATGCTATTGTGCCTCAAGGCACTAAAGTAACTTGGAGCTTAAACACCAAGGCAACAGACGTTGTTACAATGAACTCTAAAGATTCTATAGAACAGTTTACAGGTAATGATAATACTTTTAATCTTTCTAAGCGCTTGTTTAAATCGTTTGAGTATAGTTTAGAGACCAGCAACGCACAGCTTAAAGCCTATGAAAGCTTAGCCTTTTCTATTAACGTGGTGCGAGATGAATTTCCAGAACTTAATGTGCGTATGGAGGCAGACTCTACCAATAGCCAAGTATTATATTTTTATGGACAAGCTAGTGATGATTATGGTTTAAGTAAATTACAACTTGTTTATTACCCTACAGGTACAGACGATAAAAAAATAGAGCCTTTAAATATTTCCAGATCAAACTTTGATGAATTTATTAGCATTTTCCCTAATCAATTAAACTTAGAAGACGGCATTAGTTATGAATTGTATTTTGAAGTATTTGATAACGATGCCCTAAGTAATTATAAAAGAACCAAGAGTAGCATTTTCACCTATAGAAAACTTACTCAGGACGAATTAGAAAGAGAACAATTAAAAGAACAGGAAGAAACAATTGATGATCTTAATAATTCTCTTGAAAAGCTTGAAGAACGTGAAGAAGAACTAAAAGAGTTTTCTAAAACTCAAAAGGAAAAATCTGAACTTAATTTCAATGATAAAAAGAAACTTGAGAATTTCTTGAAACGCCAGAAACAGCAGGATGAAATGATGAAGAACTTTAATAAAAAGTTAAAAGAAAACCTTGAGGAGTTTCAAAATGAAAATAAAGACGATCCTTTTAAGGAAAGCTTAAAACAGCGTTTAGAGGAAAATCAAAAACAATTAGAGCAAGACGAAGAATTACTTAAAGAACTTGAAAAACTATCAGAGAAGATTCAAAAAGAAGAGTTATCAAAAAAACTCGAAGAACTTGCTAAACAAAATAAAAATAAGAAGCGCAGTCTTCAACAGCTATTAGAACTTACCAAGCGTTACTATGTAACGATGAAGTCTGAAAAAATTCGTGTTCAGCTTGAAGAATTAGCTAAAAAACAAGAGCAACTTTCTGATGCTACTGACGAAGATAACACTAAAGAAAAACAAGACGAGCTTAATAAGGAATTTGAAGATGTTCAAAAAGAACTTGAAGAGCTTCGTAAAGAAAACCAGTCGCTTATTGAGCCTATGGATGTTCCTAACGACATAAAAAAGGAGGAAGATATAAAAAAGGAACAACAAGAAGCGAGCGATAATTTAGAGAAAAAAGAAGAGAGCACCGACCCTCAAGTTCAACAACAACAGCAAAATAACGCTAAAAAGAATCAGAAAAAGGCAGCTCAAAAAATGAAGCAAATGAGCGCGCAAATGCAACAAGCAATGCAAAGTGGTGGAGCAGAACAAATGTCTGAAGACATTGACATGTTAAGGCAAGTGCTTGATAATTTAGTACTGTATTCATTCGACCAGGAAGATGTTATGGAAAAGTTCAAATCCATTCAGGTAAATCATAATGAGTATGCAAAACACTTGATAAAACAACAAAACCTTAGAGAACATTTTGAGCATGTTGACGACAGCTTATTTGCCTTATCATTAAGACAGCCTATGCTTTCTGAAAAAATCAATAAAGAAATTACTGAAGTGTTCTTTAACATAGATAAGTCTATGGAACAATTGGCTGAAAACAGATTGTATCAAGGTGTTGCTGCACAGCAATACGCAGTTACCTCTGCAAACACTTTAGCCAGTTTATTAAGTGATATGTTAGACAATATGGAAAGCCAAATGAACCCTAGTCCAGGACAAGGTCAGGGAGATATGCAGTTACCAGATATTATTATGAGTCAGGAAGAACTTAATAAACAAATGGAAGAGGGTTTGAAGAAGAGCGAAGAGGGTAAAAAGCAGGAAGGAGACAAAGGAAAAGAAGGAGAAAAGCAAGGTAATGAGCAAGGAGATGGCCAACAACAGGAAGGAGAAGGGCTAGGCAATGAAGAGTTGAACGGCGAACTTTTTAGAATATACCAACAACAACAGCAACTACGTCAGGCGCTCGAAGATCAACTTGGTAAAGAGGGTAAACAAGGAGCTGGAGGTAATTTGTTAAGACAAATGGAATCTATTGAAAGAGACTTATTAAATAAAGGCTTTACAAATAGAACACTTCAACGTATGATGGATTTACAACATCAGTTGTTAAAGCTTGAAAATGCTAGTTTCCAACAAGGGGAGGATAATAAGCGTAAATCTAAAACTAACCAGCAACAATTTAATAATCTTACCAATCAACAACTAAATCATGTGAAACAATATTTCAATACCACTGAAATATTAAACAGGCAAGCCTTACCTTTGCAACAAGTTTATAAAAAGAAGGTACAAGAGTATTTTAAAAAGAAAAATGATTAGTTTCAATTACGAGGTCGATTTTAATCTTTCAAATGAAGAACAAATTTCTGAGTGGATTTCGCAAACAATTTTATCTGAAAATTGTAAAGAGGGAGAGATCAATTATGTGTTTTGTAACGATGACTATTTACATAAATTAAATGTAGAGTTTTTAGATCATGATACACTCACAGATATTATTAGCTTCGATTACTCAGTAGGAAAAGAACTACATGGCGATATATTTATCTCTATTGAACGTGTAAGGGATAATGCTGATGATTTTGGTATTTCATTCCAAGTAGAATTGAATAGAGTTATTATTCACGGCATACTTCATTATTGTGGTTATAAAGACAAAAGTGATGAAGAAAAAAAAGAGATGCGTGCCAAGGAAGACCTTCATTTATCTAGACTTAATTAGATATTAAGTTTTGATGTATATTTGCACACTTTTATTTAATCAATTGTTTCACGTGGAACACTTATGAGTTTATTTATAGATACATACGATGTTATTGTTGTTGGTGGAGGACACGCTGGTAGTGAAGCTGCCGCTGCCGCTGCTAATATGGGTAGTAAAACTCTATTGATTACCATGAACCTTCAAAATATTGCACAAATGTCTTGCAACCCTGCTATGGGTGGTATTGCTAAAGGACAAATTGTACGTGAAATTGATGCGCTTGGTGGTTATAGTGGTATTGTTAGTGATACTTCTGCTATCCAATTCAAAATGCTAAATAAATCTAAAGGGCCTGCTATGTGGAGTCCACGAGTTCAGAGTGACCGTATGCGCTTTGCAGAAGATTGGAGAATGCTTCTCGAGCAAACTGAAAATCTTGATTTTTATCAAGAAATGGTGTCTGGCTTGATTGTAAAAAACAATAAAGTTGTTGGTGTTAAAACGTCTTTAGGAATTGAAGTAAAGGCTAAATCAGTTGTGCTTACAAATGGAACTTTTTTAAATGGTTTGATTCATATTGGTGATAAAAGTTTTGGTGGCGGAAGAGCAGGGGAAAAAGCTGCAACTGGTATTACAGAACAATTGGTTGATCTTGGTTTCGATTCTGGCAGAATGAAAACAGGTACACCACCAAGAGTAGATGGCCGTTCTTTAGATTTCTCTAAAATGATTGAACAACCAGGCGATGAGAACCCTGAAAAATTCTCCTATTTAGACATCACAAAACCATTGACCGAACAGCGTTCTTGTCATATGACCTATACTAGTAATTTAGTACACGATCTTCTTCGTGAAGGATTTGATAGGTCACCAATGTTTAACGGACGAATAAAAAGTCTCGGACCTCGATATTGCCCTAGTATTGAAGATAAAATCAATCGGTTTGCAGATAAAGATCGTCATCAATTGTTTGTTGAACCAGAAGGATGGAATACTGTTGAATACTATATAAATGGATTTTCAACATCTTTACCAGAGGATGTACAATTTAAAGCATTACGTTCAGTAGTTGGATTTGAAAATGTAAAGTTCTTTAGACCTGGTTACGCTATTGAATATGATTATTTTCCTCCAACTCAATTAAAACATACTTTAGAAACGAAGTTGGTAGAAGGTTTATATTTTGCAGGACAAATTAATGGTACAACAGGTTATGAAGAAGCAGCCTCTCAAGGATTAATGGCTGGTATAAATGCGAGCTTAAAAGTCCAGGAAAAAGAACCATTTACGCTTAACAGAGATGAAGCTTATATAGGTGTTTTAATTGATGATCTCATTACCAAAGGAACAGAAGAACCTTATAGAATGTTTACATCAAGAGCTGAATATAGAACATTATTAAGACAAGATAATGCAGACCTACGACTCACACCTAAAGGATATGAGTTAGGTATTGCTTCAGAAAAGCGCTTAAGACGTATGGAAGAAAAGCATGATTCTGCTGCAAAGTTTGTTCAGTTTTTTAAAGATACTAGTGTAAAACCTGAAGAAGCTAATCCTGTTTTAGAATCGAAGGGCTCATCATTAATGAAGCAGTCAGATAAGATGTTTAAAATATACTCTAGACCTAATATAGATATTGACGATGTTAGAAAATTTAAAGCTGTAGAAGCTTATATTCTAGCACACAATCTGGATAAGGAAGTAATAGAGCAAACAGAAATTCAGGTTAAATATTCAGGATATATTGCTAAAGAAAAAAATAACGCAGATAAGTTACATAGGTTAGAATACGTCAAGATTCCAGAAAACTTTGATTATTCTAAAATCAAATCTATGAGCTTTGAAGCTAGAGAAAAACTTAAAAATATTCAACCAACATCGGTAGCTCAGGCATCAAGAATTAGTGGAGTATCTCCAAACGATATTTCAGTGTTATTGGTTTATATGGGACGATAATTTTTAAACTGTTCCACGTGGAACAGGTATTTTATGAGTAAACAAAAGGTGTTTTTAAAGGTCAAAGATCATTCAGTTTCTAATGAACATTTTGAGTTAATCTACAACGAAACACTCGACATGTTAGAAACCTATCCGCAACCAGAAAAGGATAAGCTGTCTAATTATTATAAGAGTGAAGATTATATTTCTCACACAGATTCCAAACGAAACCTATTTGAAAATGTTTATCACATTGTTCGAAATATTGCTTTAAAAAGAAAGCTTAAACTAATTAATAGTGTTGCGACCAATGAGAAATCCATTCTTGATATTGGTTGTGGTACAGGTGACTTTTTAGAAATATGTCAAAAAAATGGTTGGAGCATTACCGGAATTGAACCAAACGATACCGCAAGAAAACTTGCTAATACAAAAACTAATAATGCTGTTTATAATATAGAGGCGTTGTCAAAATTTAAAGAACATAGCTTTGATGTTATTACTCTTTGGCATGTATTAGAACATTTACCAAATCTTGAAGAACATATATCTCTTTTTAAAAAATTATTAAAACCACAAGGGACATTGATTGTTGCTGTACCAAATTATAAAAGCTTTGATGCAAAAAAGTATAAAGAATTTTGGGCTGCTTATGATGTGCCAAGACATCTTTGGCATTTTTCGAGAACCAGCATTAATAAATTATTTTCAAATTATAATATGAAGGTGTCTAACATCCTTCCAATGAAATTTGACGCCTATTACGTTTCACTGCTTTCAGAAAAATACAGATCTGGTTGGATGAATATTTTTTCAGCTTTTATATCTGGTTTTAAATCAAATTTAAAAGCGAGAAGCTCAAAAGAGTATTCCTCTCTTATATATGTAATAAAAAATAAGTAATTAGTCTTTTTATTGGTTAATTTTAAAAGTTTATACCGTCATATTTAGAATCACCCTTCAACTTTTTAAAAGTCGCTTAAAACGCCTTATTTTAAATCAATTTCAATAAACAAAATATATTGTAAAATAATAATTCTATAAATTTTGCTTATTATTCCAAAACTCACTTCTTTAAGACTTTTCATCACGATTACTTTTATATTTTTGCCAGAGATTAAAAATGACTATTATGAAAAAAGTATTTGGTGTTTTATTGTTGGTTTTAACAATTACGTCTTGTCAACAATCACAAAAAATTGGATATGTTGACAATTCAGTTTTAATAAACGATTATCAAGAAAAAAAAGATGTTGAAGCTAAGTTACAAGCAAAAATTGCTGCTTACGAAAAAAGAAGAGATAGTTTAAGTCAGGCATTTCAACTAGAAGTTCAGGAGGCTGAAGTTAAATCGAGACGTATGTCGCAATCTAACCTTCAAAAACTACAACAAGAACTACAACAAAAAAACCAGGTTATTTCACAACGCCTACAATTTGAACAACAACAAATTGCTCAAGAAAGTCAGGCAAAGAATGATTCTTTAATAGAAAAGATTAGAGCCTTTGTGAAAGACTATGGCAAAACAAATGGCTACAGTTTTATATTAGGAAGCAATGAGGCAGGTAGTGTTATGTATGGAATTGAAGAAAGCGACCTTACACAAAAAGTTTTAGAAGCTCTTAATGCAGCATATAAAAAGAAATAAGATCATATTTTAAATAGTAAAGAGCTGGGTAGAAATACTCAGCTTTTTTTATTTACAATAAAATGTAATAGCCTTAGGAACAATACTGACTTTAAAATTCCCTGTTCCAATTAATTCCCCATCTGCTTGAATAAACGGTTTTTTGGGGTCGTTTATGCTGATATTAATTGTGTCGGTTTTAAATGTTTCTACTTTTTTAAAGTTTACTATAGCACCATTAAAAAGTTTTAAAGTGTTTTTTAATATGTCCCATACATTAAAGTTTTTAGCAATACTTATATCAAACAAACCATCACTATAATCAGGCAATTTTGTTAGTTGCATACCTCCTCCAGAATATTTACACAAACCAATAAGTACCATAAGCGCTTTGGTTGTTATAGTTTTATTGGAAGTTGTTACAGATACATCAAAATTTTTGAAAGAAAACAAACCCATTAAAGTCCCAATTAAGTAAGCTAATGGTCCAAAATGCTTGTATTTTCCAACTTTACTAACCACATAGCCATCAAAACCTACACCAGCCAAATTATTAAAATAAATAGGATCAATGTTAGCATCCATTAATTGTATTTTACCTATATCCTGTTGGATCTCTTTACCATTCTTAATAATTTGAATTGCTTTTTCAATATCTCTAGGGATTTCATGTGTTTTTACCCAATCATTTCCCGTACCAATAGGAATAACACCAACTCGAATAGTGTGGGTAGGATATTCATTTTGTAGTAAAATACCATTAACGGTGTTGTGAATTGTACCATCACCACCAATACAAATAACATGTTTAAAACCCTGATTTACAGCTTTTTGAATTAATTCAATACTGTGTTTTTCATGAGTTGTAAAGTGATATTCAAAATGAAACAGGTATTTTAAAAGTAAAGACTCAATAGTAGTCCACTGTTTTTTTGCTGCGCCATTACCAGAGGTGGGATTTATTATTACAAACCACTTATTTTCTGACATATTAGGCAGATTTTTTATGAAGCAAGCGCGTTAGTTTTATAGAAAGATCGGTTAAGATAATTTTTGAATTACCATTACGCTCTATATGGTAAATGGCATCTTGAAGCTCTTCACTTATATCCATAATATTATTACCATGAACAAAAGGAGCGAAATTTTGCAGCTTAAAATTATCTGATTTTGGCTCCATAAAAACCAAGTCTGTAGCCTGATAATTATATAGTAGTGCCTGTCTGAAGAAATCTATGCAAAATTGTAAAAATTGCTTTTGAGTTTCTCGCCCTGTTTTAGCTATTTCTTCACTCCAAGACATCAAATCATGTATCGCAGCTTTATTGCCTTTTGCTTTAAAAGCACTTCGTATCCAAAATATAAACCACTTTTCGAATTGTAAATCCTCACTGTCTTGATAAACTAGGTCACAAGCTTTATTAAAGTTGCCGTTGGCTTGATGAGCAATTTTAGTCGCTACCGCTTCTTCAAGGCTATATTTTTTTATCAACGCTGTTTTAATATCGTCTTCAGCTAATGGAGGAAAGTGAAGTAATTGACAACGCGATCTAATGGTGGAAATAATTTGCTCTTCGTCTTCAGCAATTAACACAAAAATAGTTTTACTAGGAGGCTCTTCAATTAGTTTAAGTAACTTATTAGCACAGGCAACATTCATTTTTTCAGCCATCCAAATAAGCATGACCTTATAACCTCCTTCATAAGATTTTAGGGTTAGAGACTTAACTATATCATGAGCTTCATCAACACCTATTTGACCTTGTTTGTTATCAATCCCCAATTGCTTATACCAATCAAATAAATTACAATATGGTTGCTCACTCAATAATTTTCTCCAATCTTCTAAAAACAATTTAGAAACAGGATGCTTTTTTACCTGATCGTTAGTTGCAACAGGAAATGCAAAATGAAGATCTGGATGAGAAAGGTTGTTGAACTTTAAATTACACGCATCATTTCCTGTATTGTTTTCACCCTTATCATTATTACAAAGCACGTATTGTGCGTAGGCAATAGCCATTGGTAATGTACCAGTTCCTTCATTTCCAACAAACAACTGTGCATGTGGAATCCTACCATTATCAACACTACTTGTTAAGTGTTTTTTTAAGTGTTCTTGACCAATTATTTCACTAAAAAGCATAACACAAATATAGCTTATGTTTTTAACATTGTATTGTAAGTTCTAAACGATAAAACAGATTATTTTTTATAACTTTCAGTAATATGAGCTCAAACCCAAATACAACACAAAAAGCACTTTTATTTATTCCTGATATTTCTGGATTTACCGAGTTTGTACACCATACCGAAGTATACCATAGTAAGCATATAATCTCTGAACTTTTAGAAGTATTATTAGATGCAAATGTTACAGGTTTACAGTTAGCAGAAATTGAAGGAGATGCCTTATTTATGTATAAACTCTGTAGCGCTCCTGATATTGAAGAGCTTGATACTCAGGTTAAACAAATGTATATAGCTTTTCATACGCATCTTAAACGTTATGAGTACGAACGTATTTGCCAGTGCGGTGCTTGTTCATCTGCTTATAACTTAAGTTTAAAATTTGTCGCACATTTTGGAGATGTTGATTTTATTAAAGTAAAGAACATAATAAAACCTTATGGGAGTAATGTGATAAAAGTACATAGGCTCCTTAAAAACGATATCCTCGCTTCTGAATATTCATTAATCACCAAAAGCATTTTTAAAAAATCTAAAATTGAAAATGAGCAAAGTATTATTAGCAGGTATGATTTTGGTGAAATTGAATACACATTTAAAACACTTTCCCATTTAAAAAAAGAATTGCCTTATGTAGCGCCAATTCCGCATGATGCACCTAAACACAAGTTATTTTATATTTCAAAAACCATAAAAATTCCTGTATTAGATTTATATGAAATCGTTAGTAACTTCGATTATAGACTTTTATGGGTTAAGGGAGTAGATGCTTTAGAATATGAAAAAAACAAGGTTAATAGAGCGGGCATTAAACACCAATGTTTATTCGATAAGCGCAGTGAGATTGATCAAATTACTATTAAAAAAGAAGCCAAACCAAATCAATGGGTTTATGGCGAATCTACAAATCAGGCGCCTTTTACTAAAAGTTTAAGCTTATACCACATTTTAGAAGATGTTGGAGATGGAGTCACAAAACTAGAGGTTGAAGCTTATGCCGATTTTAAACCTTTTGGAATTATATTTAAACCCTTGCTCTCAAAAAAGCTAAAAAATAATATTCTAGAAAACTTAAAAGAATTAATATTGCTGATTGATTCAGGATTCACAATTGATAACTATTTAACAAAAAATGAAAACCCTTAACGACTTTAACTTCAACAACAAAAAAGCATTAATCAGAGTCGATTTTAACGTGCCTTTAAACGATAACTTTGAAGTAACAGATGCTACTAGAATACAATCTGCAAAACCTACAATTATTAAAATATTGGAAGATGGAGGTAGTTGCATTTTAATGTCTCACTTAGGGAGGCCTAAAGGAGCTCAAGATGAGTTTTCATTGAGGCATATTGTTAAAAAAGTTGAAGAAATTGTTGGTGTAGAAGTAAAATTTGCAAACAATTGTATTGGCGAAGAAGCAGAAATTGCTGCTTCAAACTTAGAACCTGGTCAAATTCTGTTATTGGAGAATTTGCGTTTTCATGAAGAAGAAAAAAAAGGCGACGAGAATTTTGCAAAACAACTAGCAAATTTAGGAGACATCTATGTTAATGATGCTTTTGGAACAGCGCATAGAGCACATGCATCCACAACCATTGTAGCTCAGTTTTTCCCAGAAAACAAGTGTTTTGGTAGATTGTTAGCAAAAGAAATTGAAAGTATTGACAAGGTTATGCAATCTGGTGAGAAACCTGTTTTAGCAGTACTTGGCGGAGCAAAAGTGTCATCTAAGATCACTATTATAGAGAATATTTTGGATAAGATAGATCACTTAATAGTTGGAGGTGGTATGACTTTTACCTTTATAAAAGCACAAGGTGGACAAATAGGTGATTCTATTTGTGAAGATGATAAAATGGAACTGGCTTTAGATATTTTAAAACAAGCAAAAGCCAAAAATGTTGAGGTACATTTACCTGTTGATGTCATTGCTGCTGATGCTTTTAGTAATGATGCCAATACGCAAATAGTTGATGTTGATGCAATTCCAGATGGTTGGCAAGGCTTAGACTCAGGACCAAGGTCAAAAGAACTATTTGATACTGTAGTAAATAGCTGTAAAACCATTTTATGGAATGGTCCATTGGGTGTGTTTGAGTTAGATAGTTTTGCAAAAGGTACTATTGCTCTTGGCGATGCTATTGCAGAAGCCACAAATAATGGGGCATTTTCACTAGTTGGAGGTGGCGATTCGGTGGCTGCTGTAAAACAATTTGGTTTTCAAGACAAGGTAAGCTATGTAAGTACTGGAGGAGGTGCTATGTTAGAGAGCCTTGAAGGGAAAACACTGCCAGGAATTGCAGCTATTTTAAGCTAAACCTTGGCCAATTTTCAAATCTGAGTAAAAAATACGATTTTAGCACATCGAGCGTTTTATTATATCACAAGCTTAAACATGATTATAAGAGTATTAATAGCATTTTTATGCGTTCAATTAACAGTAGCGCAAACCAAAGATTCGATAAATTCTAAAACGCAGACTAAAGAGGCTCAAGTTATAGCTGTAGACACCATTATTGACGGGAAGTCGACTGTTTTAAAAGGCATTGAACCTGTTAATGACTCTTTATTAAGAAAGGCTTTTGAAGATCACGCCTTAGCAGCCGAATTTGATAAAAAATGGATGGAAGAACTGTATAGCTCTTCACTTTTTGACACGATTTACAAATCGGTTTCAGAATTAGAATATGATGAGGTGTATTACCCTGAACTTCCAACAGATACCTTAAAAAAACGCCTTAAAGAATTAGATGCAAAAACACCTTTTAATATTGAGTATAATCCATCTTTAGAGAGTGTTATTAAAGGATATTTAAAACGTAGACGTAAGTCGATGGAACGCCTAATGACCTTAAGTAAATATTATTTTCCGATGTTTGAAAGAGAGCTGGATAATCATGATATTCCTTTAGAGGTAAAATATTTGGCATTAGTAGAATCTGCTTTAAAACCAAGAGCAAGATCGAGAGTAGGTGCTACAGGTTTATGGCAATTTATGTACACTACAGGTAAACAATTTGGTTTGGATGTAAGTAGTTATGTTGATGAACGCAACGACCCTTTAATGGCTACTGAAGCAGCAAGTAAGTATTTGGCTAGTTTATATAAAATATTTGGCGATTGGGATCTGGCATTAGCCGCATATAATTCAGGACCTGGCAATGTCACTAAAGCTATAAGACGTTCTGGAGGCTACGTGAATTATTGGAATATTAGACCAAATCTTCCACGTGAAACTGCAGGTTATTTACCAGCGTTTTTAGCAACTATGTATATTTTTGAATATGCAGATGAACATGGTTTTGTTCCAAATAAAGAAGAGTTCAATTATATTGAAACAGATACTGTAACAGTAAAACAAATGATCACCTTAGATCAAGTGGCAGACCTTACAGGCATACCAATTGAAACACTGCAGTTTTTAAATCCATCATATAAACTAGACATTATTCCATATATAGAAGATGAAAACTATGTGTTGCGATTACCTAGAGAATATATTGGTCCGTTTGTAACCAACGAGAAACATATCTATGCGTATGCTAAAGCAGAATTTGATAAACGGGAAAAACCCCTACCACAATTTTTTGAAACAAATTCTCGAATTCGTTATAGGGTAAGATCTGGTGACTACTTAGGAAAAATAGCTCGAAAATATGGTGTAAGAGTTAGCCAGATAAAACGCTGGAACGGTATGAGGAGCAATAATATTAGAGTTGGACAACGATTAACAATATTTCCTAGAAGACCTGCTTTTCAGGATAATAATGCTAGTAAATCAACATCCTCAAAAGCTACAGGCGGTAAAACCTATAAGGTGAAAAAAGGCGATTCATTGTGGAGTATTGCTCAAAAATTTCCAGGGGTTTCTATAGACAATATTAAAAAATGGAACAATATTAGTGGTTCAAAATTAAAAGTCGGAATGATTCTTGTAGTGAGCAAGAAATAATTTATTTAAAACCAATACCAACAAATGAAAAACGTATTAATATTAGTATTTAGCATAGTACTTTTTGTAAGCTGTGATAGCAAAGGTTCTAAAGGGAAACGTATTGTTTCGGCATCATCAGGAAATATAAACAACCTTTCGGTTGTTGTAGATAATGACTTATGGGAAGGGAGTATTGGAGAGCATATCAGAGAAATTTTTGGAGCTGAGGTCTATGGACTTCCACAACAAGAACCATTATTTACTATGCGTCAAATGCCAACAGTCGTGTTTACAGATTTCGCTACTAGAAATCGTACTGTTTTAAAAATTGAAAAAGGGAAAGAAGCAGATACTAAAATTGTAGAAGATGCTTTTGCCACACCACAAAAACTGGCTTTGGTAACAGGAAATACTAATGCCGAAATAATAGAACAGTTAAAGGCAAATGCCGATAAAATAATAGCGACATTCAAAGCTACCGAAATTAAAGAAAGGCAGCGAAGAATGACCAAGTCTTTGAATAAAGATAAATCTATTGAAGAACAACTAGGAATAACAATTAAATTCCCGTCGGCGTATAGAATTGCAAAAAATGAAAATGGGTTTTTCTGGTTACGTAGAGATATAAAAACTGGCGATGTAAATTTAATGATCTATGAAATGCCACTACATACCATTTCTGATGGAGATGATGCTATTACAGACATTATTAAAATGCGTGATTCTATAGGGAAGATATATATTCCAGGCCCAATTGAAGGGTCTTATATGATTACTGAAGAAGCCTATACACCTTTTTTAAACACTACAATTGTTGATAATAAACCAGCTTTTGAAACACGCAGTACATGGGAGGTAAAAGATGCTTTTATGGCAGGGCCATTTGTGAATTTTGCAATTAAGGACGAAGTAAATAATAGGTTAGTTGTTCTTGAAGGCTTTGTATTTGCACCTTCTACCGCAAAACGCGACTATATTTTTGAATTAGAATCAATAATTAGGTCGGTTACTATAAAATAAAATACCAAGAAGCGACATAAAAAAAGCCAACAGAAACTGTTGGCTTTTTTATTTGATATTGTAAGTTTTATTCTTTCGACTCAATATTTTTATCATCATCATCCTTACTGGCATCTTTAAATTCTTTGATACCACTTCCTAAGCCTCTCATAAGTTCTGGAATTTTCTTTCCTCCAAATAATAATAATACTATTACTACTATTAACACTATTTGCATAGGTCCAATCGCTAAAGGTGTCATATATAAACTCATCTATTTTTGTTTTGGATGACAAAGTTAATAATTAAACTTTAAAAAACGCGTTTAATACAAAACTTTAGCACAGATCAAAACCAGCTAATGACATTATTTTATTTAATTTAGCGCAGTAATGGAAGCCAAAAAAAAGGAACGAAAAAAACTAGCTAAAAAACTACTTCATAAGTATAGATTGGTCATACTTAATGAAGATACTTTTGAAGAGCGTTTTGCCATTAAACTCACTAGATTAAATGTATTTGTTTTAATGTCGATCTCGGCCATACTGCTTATCATTTTAACTACTGTTTTAATAGCCTTTACACCATTACGAGAATATATTCCTGGATATTCATCAACAGCGTTAAAAAAACGAGCAACAACCCTTAATTATAAGACAGATTCTTTACAGCAAGTTATTAGAATGAATGATCAGTATTTAGAGTCTATTAAGCGTGTTTTAAAGGGTGATGTAAGTACTGTTGAGTTTAATAAAGACTCTATTATTAAGGCTGCAGAACTTGATGCAGAACAGTTTGATATAGTACCTTCAAAAGAGGATTCGTTGCTAAGAGCAAAGGTAGATAAAGAAGATAAGTACAATCTTTTTGAATCTGCCACATCAAAAGTGAGCTTTGTTCTTTTTCCTCCTGTAAAAGGTACAATTAGTCAATTTTATAATGTTGAGGAAAAACACTTTGCAGTCGATATTGTTGTGCCTAAAGACACCCCAATAAAATCGGTTGCAGATGGCACAGTTATTTTAGCAGAATGGACAACCCAAACAGGATATGTAATAATGATTGATCATGGTAATGGTTTAATATCTGTTTACAAGCACAACGAATCACTTACTAAGGAGCAAGGTGATTTGGTTAAATCAGGCGAAGTTGTTGCTATTTCAGGTAACACAGGCGAATTAACTACAGGGCCACATTTACACTTTGAACTTTGGAGCGATGGTTATCCAATTAATCCTACTACTTTTATTGATTTTGAATAAATGAATATCTCAAAAATAACGTCTCTTAAAGAGCTTTTAGCAAAGCCATTTGCTAGGCAAATTCGAAAAAAAATTAATAAATGGGCTAATAACCCTATAGAAACTCAGGAAAAAGTGTTTCAGCGATTAATTTCTGAAGCTGCTGGAACCGCTTTTGGTAAGGACCATGATTTTATTAGTATTAATGATTATAACGATTTTGTAAAGCGTGTTCCTATTAGAGATTATGAGGGGTTAAAACCTTATGTAGATAGAGTAGTAGAAGGAGAAGAAAATGTATTGTGGAAGAAAAAACCAATCTATTTTGCAAAAACTTCAGGAACCACTTCGGGATCTAAATATATTCCAATCACAAAAGAAAGCATGCCTTACCATGTTGAAGCGGCTAGAAATGCCATTTTAATGTATGTAGCAGAAACAGGGAAAGCAAAGTTTGTAAATGGTAAAATGATCTTTCTTCAAGGTAGCCCTATTTTAGAAGAAAAAAATGGAATTCAGCTAGGGCGTTTATCTGGAATAGTAGCACATTATGTTCCAAAGTATCTACAAAAAAACAGGATGCCTAGTTGGAAGACCAATTGCATTGATGACTGGGAAACAAAGGTAGACGCTATTGTTGAAGAGACTATTAATGAAAATATGACCATTATTAGCGGGATTCCTTCTTGGGTACAAATGTACTTTGAAAGACTTCAACAAAAAACAAATAAAAAAATAGGAGACATTTTTAAGAATTTTGACCTGTTTATTTTTGGAGGCGTTAATTATGAGCCTTATCGTGCTAAATTTGAAAACCTAATTGGAAGGAAGGTAGACAGCATAGAACTATATCCTGCCAGCGAAGGCTTTTTTGCTTTTCAAGATAAGCAGAACGAAAAAGGAATGCTACTACAGCTTAACTCAGGCATTTTTTATGAGTTTATAAAGGCTGATGAGTTTTTTGATGAAAACCCAACCAGAATCACATTAAAAGATGTAGAAATAGGAGTGAATTATGTTATGATCATTTCAACCAATGCAGGTCTTTGGGCATATAATATTGGAGATACTGTAGAGTTTACATCTGTTAAGCCATACCGTGTTATAGTTTCAGGTAGGATAAAACACTTTATTTCTGCTTTTGGCGAACACGTTATTGGGAAAGAAGTGGAGCAAGCACTTCAAGAGGCAGCTAAAGACACAGACATTAGGGTTTCTGAATTTACAGTAGCACCACAAATAAACCCAGATGAAGGATTACCGTACCATGAGTGGTTTATAGAATTTGAAAACCAACCTAGCGATTTATTAAAATTTGCAAAAAAAATTGACGAGTTACTTCAACAACAAAACACCTATTATTTTGATTTAATAAAAGGAAAAGTGTTGCGTCCATTAAAGATTTCTATAGTAAAAACAAATGGCTTTAAAGACTATATGAAATCTATCGGGAAATTAGGAGGCCAAAATAAAATACCACGCTTAGCAAATGACAGAAATATAGCAGACGCATTATATTCTTACAATTTGGTTAATTAATGTATCTTTGTGTGTCAAATAATAAATATGAGTAAAAAGCATCAAGGACGAACGAGAGCGCAGGAAAGCTCAAGTGCAATTGAGAGAATGTATATTACGATGCGCCATTTATTTAACCGTGGTTTTTATAAACCCATGGGAGTATCTGGTGAAACCCTTAGAGAAGCACTTCTGTTATTAAGGCCTGAAATTTATGGATCTATTGCTGAAGAAAAAGCAGAATTAGATGGGTTGCTGTATGTTATTGACAGACTCCCGAGAGGTATAGAAGAGTGTCGATTTATAAACCTTACTAGTGATGAAGGGTACAGTAACTCGCATTTTGAAGTAATTATACCTCCAAAAAGAAGGCGTAATTGTTATCGTATCGATGAAGAACAAATGAATATTGAGATAACAAGAGGACGATCTGAGATTTATGATATTCTTACCCACCTTACATTTTTATTTATTGAATCACATAAAATAAGTAAGCGTGTATTGATAAATGAAAAAGGAGCTACCACGCGTGATTGGGTTAAACTGGAAAAGGCAGTGCTGTCTAATAAAAAGCTAACTCAAAAAGAACGAGAAATAGCTATAACACACACTGCTAATATATTGGGAAGAACTTTTGAGGAGTTAACACAGGTTTATCCATTATATGCTACTAAAACACAACCTGAACGCTTATTACAAATAGTGTACTGGCTTGGAAAACTTGCCATTCAAGAGGTTGTTAAAAATGTAAAACGCACAGTTACCTTTAGTCCAGTATTGAGAGAGCGTTTAGGACATCACATTCATGGTGAAATATGGTCAGATACTATTAAAGAAGCTCTTAAAAAGAATGATTTACTGGAACGGCCAATACATATTATTAGTGCCAACCTACATAGTGTTATGAACACATTGCATGCGCCTAAAGCACTTAAGACATTGGCGGCAAAAAAGGACATCTTTGAAATTTATGAGAGCTTAAGCGACAGTGATAATGAAAATTTACGCAATAAGGTAAGCCAACAAGCGTTAAAGTCTGGAATGATCTATATTAAAGATACATCTGGGACAAATATTAACGTTCAAATATTTGACTCAGCTAAAATTGATTTTAAATCGATCGATCTTGATGTTGAAACCCCTCCTAACGAAAAGGATGCTCCAGTAATATTTGTTATGGATTACGCTTTTGGTGAACAAGCATACGAAACAATAGATGAGTTTTTAAAACCTTATAAACAAGGAAATGAAAAAATTCATTTAAATATTGAGTCTATTTCTGTAATGGGTAAGGCGGGAATTTTAGAAGGAGGTAAAGGGGATATTATGATTCCTTCAGCTCATGTTTTTGAAGGAACAGCAGACAATTATCCTTTTAAAAATGAGCTGTGTAAAGAAGATTTAGTAGATCAAGGAGTAGATGTTTATGAAGGCGCCATGGTAACAGTTTTAGGTACATCACTGCAGAATAAAGAAATTTTAAAATTCTTCCACGACTCTACATGGAATGTGATTGGATTAGAGATGGAAGGTGCCCATTATCAAAAGGCAATTCAATCTGCCGCAAAGGTTAGGAATAGTATTAATCCAGATGTGAAAGTGCGCTACGCCTATTATGCGAGTGATAATCCGTTAGAGACAGGAAGCACTTTGGCTTCAGGTGGGTTAGGAACAAGTGGTGTACGACCAACGTATTTAATAACAAGAAAAATTTTAGAACAAATATTTAATTAATAGATATGAGTAAAAATCTACCAGAACCACAACAACAATCTGAAGAAATTGACTTAGGTCAGTTATTTAAACTTATCGGTAATGCCTTCGATCGTTTTTTTAAATTTATAGGCAAACTTTTAAATAAGTTTTTTCTAGCCTTTGTATGGCTAGTGTTTTTTATAAAAAAACACGTTTTAAAATTAGTTATAGCCGCAATTTTAGGAGTTGTTATTGGAATATTGTTAGAAAAATCGAGCAAACCAGCGTATAAGTCAACCATGGTTGTTAAGCAAAACTACGACACTGGAGAAATACTTTATAATACAATAGAATACTATAATGAGCTTATATCTGGTGGAGATTCTTTAAGCTTAGGAAGAGCCTTAAAAATTTCTCCTAATGAAGCTGGAACTATTTTAAAGATTGATGTTAAGTCAAATCTAAATGAAAATCAAAAATTACAACATTTTAATGAATACATTAAAAGTATTGACTCAAGCCTTTCTAAGACACTGAAGTATGAAAATTTCTTAAAGAACTCTAATGATTTTGAACATCAATATCAAAAAATAACCTTAAAAGCTAGAACCAATATCAATTTTGATGAAATATTAACTCAAATAATTGACAACATAATTACAAATCCTTTTTTTAAAAGACATCAGCTAAAAGACTCATTAGAAGTTGTGGGAAGGGAAAAAGCAATTATGGAGTCATTAACAAAGGCAGAAAGCTTACAAGAAATTTATGAAGAGGTCTTGAAAAGACCAGCGGACAATTCTACAAGCGGAACCACTAGTATAAATTTTAATGGAAGAGAAAACCAAAACATAACAAAGGAGTTTGAGTTATATAATAAAGATTTAGAACTCCGGAGAGAACTTGTTGATTTAGAGCGAGAAAAGAATGATATTGCAGAGATAATAGAAATAATTTCAAGCAAAAAGGATATCGGTACAAGAGATAACTTAAAAAAAGTTTTTGGAATTAAGTTTAGTAGATCTATAGATTATAGCTTATTTTTATTAGGGGTTGTTTTTTCTCTCCTTTTATTAAAGGAATTTATAGTTTATTTAGAACGCTTTAAAAATAAAATTTAAAATGCCCTTTTATGAATATATTAGTTACAGGAGGAGCTGGTTTTATTGGATCTAATTTTATTGCCTACTTTTTAGATAAATACAAAAATATTCATGTTATTAATTTAGATAAGCTCACCTATGCTGGTGAGCTTTCTAATTTAGAAGATGTAGAGAAATATTCTAACTACACATTTATTAAGGGAGATATTTGTGATAGAGAGCTGCTGGAATCATTGTTTAAGAAATTTGATTTTAAAGGTGTTATTCATTTTGCCGCAGAGTCACATGTAGATAATTCAATTGAAAATCCAGATGAATTTATTAAAACCAATGTATTAGGAACTTTTAATTTGTTGGATGTAGCTAAAAATCATTGGATGGAAACCCCTTTTATTTTTAAAAAGGGCTATAAAAAATCTAGATTTCACCATATTTCTACAGATGAAGTTTTTGGAACATTAGGGGAAACAGGGCTTTTCACTGAACAGACTCCTTATGCTCCTAATAGCCCTTACAGTGCTTCAAAAGCTTCGTCTGATTTTATTGTAAGAAGCTATTTTCATACTTATGGATTAAATGTGGTAACTACTAATTGTTCAAATAATTATGGACCTAAACAGCACGACGAAAAGCTAATACCAACAATTATTAGAAAAGCGTTAAAAGGGGAAAACATCCCAATTTATGGAGACGGGACAAATATTAGAGACTGGTTATATGTACTAGACCATTGTAAAGGTATTGATCTTGTATTTCAAAAAGGAAAGGCGGGAGACGTATATAATATTGGAGGTAATAATGAACGAGATAATTTATATATAGCACATACAATTTGTAGTATCCTAGATGAACTTAAACCCCAAAATGAACCTTATAAAGATTTGATTACTTTTGTTAAGGATAGACCAGGACACGATTTTAGATATGCTATTGATGCATCTAAAATAGAGAGTGAATTAGGGTGGAAAGCTGATGAGAATTTTGAAACAGGTATTAGAAAAACAATTGATTGGTATATTGATAAATACAGTGGGTAAATGAAAGGAATTATTCTAGCTGGAGGTTCAGGCACACGATTATACCCTCTTACTAAAGTAGTGAGCAAACAATTGATGCCTATTTACGACAAACCTATGATTTATTACCCCTTAAGCACATTGATATCTGCTGGGATTAGTGAAATTCTAATAATTACCACATCAATAGATTTACCAAGATTTAAAGAATTATTAGGTGATGGGAAAAAATATGGGTGTCACTTTAAATATGCGGTTCAAGAAGAACCTAAAGGGTTAGCAGAAGCCTTTATTATTGGAGAAAAATTTATAGGAACAGATAAAGTAGCACTTATTTTAGGTGACAATATTTTTTATGGCACAGGACTATCTCTATTATTAGAAAAGAATAATAATCCTAAGGGAGGTGTTATTTTTGCATACCACGTACAAGATCCGCAAAGATATGGTGTTGTGGAATTTAATGAAGTTGGCAGGGCAATTTCAATAGAAGAAAAGCCAAATAACCCAAAGTCAAATTATGCTGTCCCAGGAATTTATTTCTACGATAATTCTGTTGTTGAGGTGGCAAAAAGTATAGAACCAAGTGATAGAGGAGAGCTTGAAATCACAGATGTTAATAAAACCTATTTAGAGGAAGGCAAATTAAATGTGCAAATTATCGATAAGGGCACAGCATGGCTGGATACAGGTACTTTTAATTCATTAATGCAGGCTTCACAATTTGTCCAGGTAATTGAAGAACGTCAAGGTCTTAAAATTGGGTGTATTGAGGAGGAAGCATATAAACAAGGGTTTATAAGCAAAAAACAGCTTTTAAATCTAGCTAAGCCATTATTAAAAAGTGGTTATGGCAAATATTTAGAACAATTAGTATAAAATGTTGGTAGAGAAAACAAATTTAAAGGGCTGTTTTGTAATATCTCCAACTTTGCATAGGGATGATAGGGGATTGTTCTTTGAGAGCTTTAACCTTAAAGAGCTTAATAAGGCAATTGATTCTAAAATCAATTTTGTTCAAGACAATCAATCGGTATCACAAAAAGGGGTTTTAAGGGGGTTGCATTTTCAAACAGGTAAATACGCGCAAGCAAAGCTAATAAGAGTTGTTAAAGGCAGTGTTTTAGATGTATGTGTAGACCTAAGATTGGACTCTGAAACATTTGGACAACATTTTTCAATTATACTAGACAATATTAGTAATAAACAACTATTTATACCTAGAGGGTTTGCCCATGGTTTTTTGGCTTTGGAAGATAATACGATTGTTAATTATAAGTGCGATAACTATTATTATCAACCTAGTGAATCAGGGATAATATATAATGATGAAGTATTGAATATTGATTGGAAATTCCCTTTGAAAGGTGTTATTTTATCAGAAAAGGACAAATTACTTCCAACCCTTGAGAGTTTTTTAAATGAAAACTAAAGTTTTAGTAACAGGAGCAAATGGGCAGTTAGCAAAGACAATTCATAAACTTTGTATACAAAATGATAAAGAAATTGATTTCACTTTTGTATCTAAGAACGACTTAGATATTACGGAAGTTGAGGATATAATAAAACATCTTGTGCATCATAATTATGATTATTGTATTAATTGTGCGGCATATACAAATGTAGAAGAAGCAGAAAAAAATTCAGAAAAAGCATTTAAAGTTAATGCAGAATCTGTAAAAAATTTAGCAAAGGTATGTAAAGAAAGTAATACCGTTTTAATACACATTTCTACAGATTATGTCTTTGATGGAGAAAAAGGAGAGCCCTACTCGACCAATGATATGCCGAATCCTATTAATGAATATGGCAAATCAAAATTGAAAGGTGAAATATATATTCAAGATATTCTAGAAAAGTATTTCATTGTTAGAACCTCTTGGTTATATTCAAAGGAATTTGGACACAACTTTTACAGAACTATTATAGAAAAGACTAAGACAGAAAAAAAACTTTTTGTTACAAATAATGAAAAGGGTTGCCCAACGAATACAATCAATCTATCTAATTTTTTAATTGATTTAATTAAAACAAAATCAAAAAAATATGGAATAAAACACTTTTGTGATGCAGTTGAAATGACGTGGTTTGATTTTGCTGAAAAAATTTTAAAAGAAAATAAATTACTAAAAAAAATAACACTTGTCGGAGCAAAGAAATATCTTACTTTTGCAAGAAGACCTAGGAATTCAGTTTTAATAAATACAAAAGATTGATTTATAGGTTTTACTCTTCAGAGAAAAAGAAAATGAATAAAAAGAAAATTCTCATAGTTTTTGGAACTAGACCAGAAGCAATAAAAATGGCTCCACTTGTTAAAGAGTTTCAAAATAATATTAATATTTTCGAGACTAAGGTATGTATTACTGCACAACATAGAGAAATGTTAGATCAGGTGCTATCTTTTTTTGAAATTACCCCAGATTTCGATCTAGATTTAATGAAGCCAGGGCAAAATCTATATGATTTAACAGCTGCGATTTTATCAAACCTCAAACCCGTTTTAGAAGAATATAAACCCGATTTTGTTTTTGTACATGGTGATACGACCACAACTATGGCAACAAGTTTAGCAACTTTTTATTCTGGAGCAAAAATATGTCATGTAGAAGCAGGATTAAGGACTTTTAATATGCAATCTCCTTTTCCTGAAGAGATGAATAGATGCGTGACTAGTATAGTGACTAATTTACATTTCGCACCTACAAAGACTTCTAAAGAAAATTTAATTAAGGAGAATAAAACAGAAAACTGTATAATTATTACTGGAAATACAGTAATTGACGCTCTTCTATATAGTGTTAATAAGGTTAACAGTCCAAATTTTGAAGATGAAGAGGTGAACATGCTAAAACATGTGGTTGATTTTGATAAAAGGCTAATCTTGGTAACAGGTCATAGAAGAGAAAATCATGGTAAAGGGTTTATAAATATCTGTGAAGCCTTAAAAGAGTTAGCAATTAAAAACCCTAATTGTGAAATTGTTTACCCTGTTCACTTAAATCCTAATGTTCAAAAGCCAGTATATGATCTATTAAGCGGTGTTTCTAATATTAAATTAATATCTCCATTATCTTATCCTGCGTTTGTTTGGTTAATGGAGAAATCTTTCCTAATAATAACAGATAGTGGAGGGATTCAAGAAGAGGCGCCAAGTTTGGGCAAACCAGTCTTAGTGATGCGTAATACTACAGAGAGACCTGAAGCAGTTGAAACAGGAACAGTATTGTTGGTGGGAACAGATAAACAAAAAATAGTAAAAGAAGCACAAACTCTTATAAATAATGAAGAAGCTTATAAGAAAATGAGCCATCTTCATAATCCCTATGGAGACGGAACCGCATGCAAAAAGATAGTAAATTACATTAAAGAAAAAGAAACAATATTTGTTAAATAAAATGACGAAAACTCCAGAAGTAATAATGATTGGCTTAGGCTACATCGGACTGCCTACTGCTGCCTTGATAGCTAAAAATAGAACACCAGTACATGGAGTAGATATAAACCCTGGGGTTGTAGATACTATAAATAGCGGAAAAATACATATTGTAGAACCCGAACTAGATCAAATTGTTGAAGATGCTGTAAAAGAAGGCTATTTAAAAGCTGCAACAACTCCAGTTGAAGGAAATGTATATTTAATTGTAGTTCCAACGCCTTTTAAAGGAAAAAATGAACCAGATATTTCATTTGTTGAAGCTGGAACACAAGCTATTATTCCTTTATTAAAAGAGGGAGATTTGTATATTATCGAGTCTACCTCACCAATTGGTACTACTGAAAAAATGATGGATTTGATATACTCCTCAAGACCAGAGTTAAGAGACAAAGTATGTATTGCTTATTGCCCTGAAAGAGTATTGCCTGGGAATGTAATGGATGAATTAGTTCATAACGATAGAGTGATAGGAGGTGTAAATGAAGCTTCAACAAACAAAGCAGTTGAATTTTACAATCAGTTTGTAAAAGGGAAATTACACAAAACTAATGCGCGTACTGCTGAGATGTGTAAGCTGGTCGAAAACTCATCGAGAGATGTTCAAATAGCTTTTGCTAATGAATTATCCCTTATTTGTGATAAAGCAGGAATAAATGTTTGGGAGCTAATAGAGTTAGCGAATAAGCATCCAAGGGTCAATATTTTACAACCAGGTTGTGGAGTAGGAGGGCACTGTATAGCAGTGGATCCATATTTTATAGTTTCTGATTATCCTATGGAATCCCAAATAATTGGTAAGGCGCGTGAGATAAATAACTATAAATCGTTTTGGTGTGCTGAAAAAGTACAAACTGCAAAGCTTGAATTTGAACTAAAACACGGACGCAAACCCAAAATAGCATTAATGGGGTTAGCTTTTAAACCTAATATTGACGACTTGAGAGAATCACCAGCAAAATACATAGTACAAAAGGTTCTTCAAAACGCTAATAATGAAGAATATTTTATTGTAGAACCAAATATATCATCTCATAAAGTTTTTAAATTAACAGATTGCCATGAAGCTGTTCAAGAAGCTGATATAGTTGTGTTTTTAGTAGCACATAAAGAATTTTTATCGCTTAAACTATCTGATGATAAACCAGTTTTAGATTTTTGTGGTGTATTTAAAAAAGAACATTAGTGAAACTGGGGAAATAGTACTGGAACTATTTTAAGTAATTTGTAATGCTAAAACATAAAATTCTTAAAAGTTTATTTTTAAAAAACACTTTAAAAGTTTCATCAGGAACTTTCATTGCCCAACTATTGATGCTGGCAGGAATGCCTATTATTACTCGTTTATATGACAAAGAAACTATAGGGGTATATGCACTTTTTACGTCTACAATAGGAATCACCACAGTATTTGTGACACTAGCATACGATAATGCTATTTTACTTCCAAAAAAAAAAGAAGACGCAAATGCAATATTGAAAATTGTAATTTTTACTTCCTTGCTTCTTTCTTTACTAATTGGACTTACTTTATTACTACCATTTGATTTTTTTTCAGAATATAGGCCAATTGCAATTTTCATAGGTTGCACCTCCTTTTTTCAGGGTATGGTAAACGCTTTAAGTTATTTTAAAATCAGATATAATCAATTTAATGTATTGAGTATATCCAAAATCTTAAGAAATGTAACCCTATTAATTTCACAAATAGCTCTTTACTACATTGCAAGTTCTTACGGATTAATTATAGGTTTTTTATTTTCTGCAGTTCTCACAATTTCATATTTGATGTACAAAGATGAGAATATAAAAGAAGCGGTGTTTAAAAGGCAGAAAAAAGCTATGATTCTGGATAGGGCTAAGGAGTATAAAGAATACCCTAGATATTTTTGTTGGTCTAATTTAATGTTCGCGATCTCTTCAGGAATTCCAGTTTTGGTTTTTAATGAATATTTTAATTTAGCACAAGTAGCATTATATTCAATAGCATTTAGCATTATTGCTCAACCAGCAGGTTTAATTTCAGCATCAATAAGACCAGTATTACTGTCTAAACTTGCCGAACTCAAAAGAGATGGACAGAGTATTTTAAAAATTTACAATAGAGTTTTTTACGGATTATTTGGCATAGGGGTACTTATATCAATTGGTATTTATTTTGTCCTGCCACCTTTAGTCACATTCGTTTTTGGAGATAGTTGGACTCAAAGTGGAATTTTGACAGGAATGCTTATACCATTGTTCTTAATGGAGTTAGTTTCTATTCCTTCTTCAGTATCTTTAAAAATATACCCTTTTCAGAAATATGCTTTTTACTATACTTTTCTTTCTTTATTGATAACTATTGTTTCATTAATTATATGTGTGTATAATAACATTGATTTTAAATATGTAGTGCTGATTTTTGCGCTATCTAAACTTCTTGTAGTGCTTTTAAATCACATGGTTGTCAAAAAGAAAATTGTGAATTACGAACTTAAATGATAAAAGAATGTGTGGATTTTCAGGGTTTATCGATTATAATAAAACTTCTTCAAAGGAAGTTTTGAAGAGTATGACTGATGTATTAACATACAGAGGTCCTGACGACAGAGGTTATTCCTTTTATGATGAAGCTAATTATCATTTAGGCTTAGGTCATAGAAGATTATCTATTTTAGATTTATCTTCACTAGGTCATCAACCAATGAAGTATAAAAACTTGGAAATTATCTATAATGGAGAGGTGTATAATTTTAAAGAAATTAGAAAAGAACTTATAAAATTGGGTTTTGAATTTTCATCTGATTCTGACACTGAGGTAATTTTAAAATCATTTCATTACTGGGGAGAAAAAGCTGTTCTAAAATTTAATGGAATGTTCGCCATTTGTTTTCTTGATAGAAAGAATCATAATTTAAAGATATTTAGAGATAGAGCAGGGGTTAAACCCTTATATTGGAGTTGGAATGAAGATTTATTATTATTCTCGAGTGAATTAAAAAGCTTTTCAGAACACCCTGAGTATAATAAGAAGATTAACTTTAATGCCCTAGGTTTATTCCTGCAATACGGATATATCCCACAACCGCATTCAATATTTGAAAACACGTATAAATTAAAGTCGGGACATTTCTTAAATATAGATTTACGTTCTAAACATATTGAAGAAAAGCAATATTGGAACGTTTTAGATTATTATAGAAAACCAAAATTAAACCTAAGCCTAAATGAAGCTATTGAAGAAACAGAAAGAATATTAATATCATCTTTTAATTACAGAATGGTATCAGATGTTCCCGTTGGTCTATTTTTGAGCGGAGGATATGATAGCTCCGTGACTACAGCTATTCTCCAAAAGAACAGTAAAAATAAAATCAATACTTTTACTATTGGATTTAAAGAGAAAGGATACGACGAGTCTCCTTTTGCTAAAAGAGTTGCCAATTATTTAGGTACAAACCATACAGAATATTATTGTACTCAAAAAGAAGCGTTAGACATTATCCCGGATTTACCAGATATTTATGATGAACCATTTGGAGATAGCTCTGCAATTTCGACCATATTGGTTAGTAAACTAGCAAAGAAAGATGTAACTGTGAGTTTGAGTTCTGACGGAGGCGATGAAATTTTTGGAGGATACAGTAAATACCGACTTTTGAAAAGTTATTTTGAGAAATTCTCAAAAATTCCAGCCAGAAAACAATTGTCAAAGCTAATTCAAGGTATTAACCCCGAGAGAATACCCTTTACAAATACAATAGGTAACTTTAACACAAAATATTATAAACTAGCTAATAAGCTAGGAGCTGAAAATTCTGCCGAAATGCTTAGATATTACAGTGAATATTTTACTTTTAAAGAAACAAGAAAACTTTTAGTAAATAAGTATTCAAAAGAACATACTTATTTTGAAAATAGTATTTTGCTGACAAATGACAAGAATAGTATTGATAGTATGCTGGCAACTGACTATCTAACATATATGGTAGATGATGTTCTTACAAAGGTTGATAGAGCAACAATGTCATTCAGTCTAGAGGGCAGAGAACCATTATTAGATTATAGAATTATAGAATTTGTAGCTCAGTTACCACCTGAATATAAAATATATAATGGTATAGATAAGTATATTTTAAAAGAAATTACACATAAGTATATTCCTAAAAAACTAATGGAGAGGCCTAAAATGGGCTTTGCTGTACCCATTTATACATGGTTTAAAGATGAATTAAAAGACTTGTTTTACGAATACTTAAATAAAGATCGTTTAGAGAAAGAAGGAATTTTCGATGTTGATGAGGTGATAAAGCTTAGAGATAAATACTTTAATGGTAATAAAGAAAATGTTAGAAGACTATGGTTTATTCTAATGTTTGAAATGTGGTATGAAAGATGGATGAAGTAAAAAAAACAGGAATTAAAATTAAGAATGTAGATCTTTTTAACAGCTTTTTATTTATAATAAGTCCACTGCTTGCATTGCCTAATATTTTTATTAGCACTTATAATAGAAATAAATTTAGTTTAATTCTATTGTTAATATTTGCTTCTTTGATCACCTATCAATTAGTCCCTTCTGACACCAAGGATTTATACCAGTTTTATAGATTTTATAAAGATGTTAAAGATGTTGGTTTTGAGGAATTTTTACGATACCTGACCCTACATAAAAGATTAGATTTTGTTATTTATTTTGGAATTTATTTTTTTGCAAAATTAGGTTTCTCTGGGCAATTATTCTTTTCTGTTTGTACTTTTATTACCCTCTATTTGATCTACTCTATTTATCAGAAATTTATTGAGAAAAGAGAAGTGTCTAACAAATATTATTTTTTAGGGCTTATAAGCATTTTTATATCTATAGAACTACTCGGGTTATATTCTGGGATAAGAAATTTACTTGCGGTTTCCATTGCGGTGTATGCTTTTTATATAGGGCTTTTTGAGGGCAAAAAAGGAAAAGGCTTTTTGCTATTGGTATTAGCATCATTAACTCATTTTGGAATATTACTTTTTTTCCCAGTATATATTTTAGGGGTTTTCAGAAAGATAAAGCCCCAAACGATCTTTGCTATTTATTTAATTTCTTTTGTTTTTCTTTCTTTTACAAAAGAATATTTATACACTATTGCAATGAGCCTACCCCTTCCTGAGACATTTGACTATAAGATAAGAGGATATTTACAGGGCTTAGATTTTATTGAAAAAGGGAATAAGGCATCTTTGTCAGCTTTAATGTCTTATAAGATTAGGGTATCCTGGATATATTTTGCGCATGTATATCTTTTGTTTACTTATAAAAGAAAATCTGATTATAGAAATTTAATTATCCTTTTAATGTGTCTACTAAATATTTTTAGTGTGACCCCAGATATACAGTTAAGATTAACGTATTTAATTGAGATTATGTTTATCTATCTATTGTTTTATGAATATGAATACAAAAACAATAAATTATTTATAAAACTGTTTTTCGTTTTTTTAATACCAAGTTTTATTGTCAATCTAATTATTTATAGGGATTACTTTATTGAAAGTTTAGTAAACTTAAATTTTTTAACATTAATAGGTATTCTTATGAAAAAAGTAGAGTTAATATTTTATTGGTAAAATCAAAGAGCTAAATTTAATTTTAAACCAAGAATTAAGATTATAGAAAAATCAAAATGAAAATTGCATTAGTGATACCTACTTTTTTATCTGGAGGGATGGAAAGAGTTATGAGTGAATTAGCAAATCAATGGGCTCAAGAAGAGATACATGTAGATTTGGTTTTTCTCGTGAAACATAAACCATTTTATCCGATAAATGAAAAGCTAAACTCCATTTCCATGCCTTCTTTTAGCTATAAAAAGAAAACTTTGTCAAAACTCATTTATAAAATAAAACTTTTGTTTTATTTAAGAAGAAAGTATCAAAGTTTAAAGCCTGATGTAATTTTAAGTTTTGGAGAAGGATATAATTTGTTTGTGATTCTCAGTACCATAGGAACAAAAATAAAAATATATGTTTCTAATAGAAGTAATCCTTTTAAAAAGCTGCCATTTATGCTTCAAATCTTTGAAAAAATTCTGTATCCACTTACAGATGGAATTTTTGTTCAGACTTCATTGGGAAAGAAAGTGGTTTACAATAAAGTAAAACACAAAAATATAAAGATCATACCAAATCCAATTAAACGAATTCCAAAAATTGACATTAAAAAAAGAAATATTATTTTAAATATTGGGCGATTGGTTCCTGAAAAAGATCAAGCTAATTTGATTAAGATTTTTCATGAAATAGATCAAAAAGATTGGGAATTACATATTATTGGGGATGGTCCTTTAAAGGGTAAATTGACAAAACAAATAGAAGAATATGGTTTGCAAAGGAAAATAAAGTTGTTAGGGTCAAAAAAGGACTTAAGTCCATATCTTTCTCAGTCAAAAATATTTGCATTTTCCTCTATCTCTGAAGGGTATCCTAATGCACTTTGTGAAGCCATGGCTTTTCCGTTGCCTTGTATAAGTTTTGATTGTGATGCTGGACCAAGAGATATTATAAAAGATGGGATAAATGGATTTCTAATCGAGAAAAACAATGTAAAAGATTATAAATCAAAATTACTCCAATTAATGAATTCAGAAAAACTTAGAAATAACCTCTCACAGAAATCACTTGTAATTAGAGATTCTCAAAGTATTGAAGAAATCAGTCAGATGATGCTGAAGAACTTTGAGTAATAGAAATATCAGTTGATTATTAATATTAAAAAGCTAATTCAAAAAGAGACATACAAAATGAAAATATTAATAAATGCCTCTACTCTAGTTGTAGGAGGAGGTGTTCAAGTTGCTCTTAATTTCATAAAACACACATTTGATAATAAAAACCACAATTTTTATTATATTCTCTCTAAGGAATTATTTGAGCAATTAGGTTCGAACATTAAAGAAAAAAATCACTCCATTATTAATGTTTCTCCAGCGAAAAGAATAAAAGGAATAAGATCCAGGAAGTTGATTAAAGTAATAGAAAAAGATTTTAAACCAGATATTGTGTATTCTGTTGGAGCTCCCTCATATGTCTTTTTTGAAACTACAGAGGTACTAAGGCTTACTAATTCATGGTTGTTCAGTGATAATACATTAGCTTTTTCAACCTATCCAGTGCTAAAAAAGTACATTACCCGTTTTATTCTATTCGTTCAAAGATTTTATATCCGTAAAAAAAATTACATAATTACTCAAACAGAGGTTGCAAAAAACGATATATCAAATAAGTTTAAGATAAAAAAGGATAAAATCTATGTTATTCCAAATGTATATTCCTCGATTTTTGATATTAGAATAAAAGATATTGAGAAAACATCTATAAAAACTAAAATCTTTTGTTTTGCTGCTCCATATAATCATAAAAATATTGAAATCATTCCAGAGGTTGTGAATGAATTAGCTATGAAGGGTTTAAAAAACTTTGAGTTTATTGTAACCATTCCACCCGATTTTAATCCAGAATGGTATCAGAAATTTCTTCAAAGATCCAAAGAACTAAAAGTAGAAGGTTATATAAAAAATTTAGGAAAAATCAATTTTGAGGATGCACCCAGATTATATCAACAATCAGATGTTTTGTTTTTGCCAACACTTTTTGAAACATTTAGTGTTACTTATCTTGAAGCCATGGCTTCAAAATTGCCTATTGTCACCACTAATTTACCATTTGCAAAAGAAGTTTGCAGTAATGCAGCGCTATATTTCACACCCAAAGACCCAAAACAAGCTGCCAATCGTATATTTGAGTTAATAACGAATAAAGATTTGAAAGAAAGTTTAGTTTTGTTTGGGCAAAAGAAAATAAAGACATTTGCAAAGGAAAGTGATGTGTATTCGAGACACATAGAAGTTTTAGAAAAAATATACAAAGTAAAAATTGATGAAGAGCGTAATTAGGTTTTCTACCCTTAAAATAAAGGTTAATGAATAAATTTCAAGATATTTATCTGACACTTAAAGGGATTTTTTTATTTAAAGCTAAATTTGAAAAAAATCCATATAAAAAAGAAGATAAAATTAAACAATATCAGTTTCTTAAATTAAAGAAACTATTAATAGAATCGTATCAAAATGTACCGTATTACAGTAAATTATTTGATCAAATAAGCTTTAACCCATCTAAAGATTTTAATAGCTTAGAGGATTTAGAAAAAATACCAGTTTTAGATAAGAAAACTGTTAGAAAAACTCCCGAAGAGTTTTATAATAAAAAAATTCCAAAATATTTGACTTTGTTTACATCAGGATCTACTGGTAACCCTCTAAAAGTTATAGTATCTTTCTATGCTTGGGTGGTTGAGCAGGCAGTTGTATGGATGCATTGGTAATGGGCAGGATATAATTTTAGAGATATAATGGCTATTTTAAGAAGCTATGTTCCTAAAGATGGAAAATTGGTTAAAAAGGATAAACTAAGAAACTTTATTTATTTCAGCCCTTTTCATATTAATGATGAAAATTCGGCTTATTATTTGAATTTGATGAAGGAAGAAAAGGTTAAGTTTTTAAGAGGGTACCCTTCTTCTATTAAGGCTTTAGCTGATTTTATTAAAAACAGTAACTATACCCCGCCAAAGATTAAAGGAATATTAGTTGCCTCTGAAAGACTCTCTTCAAAAGACAAACAAATTATAGAATCTGCTTTTAACAGTAAAGTATACAATCATTATGGGCTGGCAGATATTTGTGTTATGATGGGCAGTTGTGAACAAGGGATGGGGTTACATAATTATCAGGATTATGGCTATTTAGAATTGCAGGATAATGAATCTGAAAATATAAAGAAAATTATTGGAACAAATCTTCATAACTATGCAATGCCATTGATTCGTTATAATACTGGAGACTTGGCTGAAGTAAGTGAGTGTAATTGTAATTGTTCTCGAAATTTTCCAGTTATTAATAATATTTTAGGTCGAAACGATTCTTCTATAAAGACTGTGGAGGGCTATAGTATTCCAACTGTTAATTTTTATACCATGTTTGAGTATTATATGGAAATTGAACAATGGCAAATAGTTCAGAAATCTTTAAAAGAAATTGTAATTAACATAAGAGCAAATGGAAATTTACTAGAACTAAAGAAAAATATTTTGAATGATTTTCAAAAAAGAGTCCCAAAGTCAATAACTTTGTCTGTTCGATTTAATTTAGGATTTGTAACAAAAAATGAGGGGAAAATCCCAACTTTTATAAATGATGTTATATAAAAAAAAGGAAATAGCATTATTTGATTTTGATGGAACCATTACTAATAAGGATTCCACGCAAGAGTTTTATAAATTTGTATATAAAAAATCATTTTGGTTTGAGTATTATATCAAAAATTTGAGTTTCCTGATTTTAATTAAACTCAATATTAAAAACTACAATCAACTAAAAATTAGAAGATTAAAAAGAATCATCGACTATTTAGGGCCGGATGAGTTTAAAAAAAAAGCTGCTGAATTTCAAAGAATAGTTTTGCCAGGTATACTAAAAAAAGATGCTTTGGATAAAATATATGAATTTAAAGAAAATGAAATAGAAGTTGTGATTGTTTCAGCTTCAATGAACGTATTGTTAGATGAATTTTGTAATAAGTTAAATTTACAACTAATCACTAATGAATTGGAGATAAATAACAAAGTGTATTCAGGAAGTTTTATTCTTGAAAAAGATTGTAATTTTGAGGAGAAAGTTAGTAGAATTCGTATTGCTTATCCTGATATTGAAAATATGTATGTTTATGCTTTTGGAGATACAGAAGGAGATAGGGCTATGCTCAAGCTTGCGAACGAGTCTTTTTATAGAGTTTTTAAAAAATAAAGATTATTATGTTCAGAAATAAAAGTATTAATAACCTTAAACCATATAAAGTTACTTCTCATAAGGCTTGGGAGTATAAAGAAGATAAAAATGTTTTAAAATTGGATTGGAATGAAGCAACTATCTTACCTTCTCCTATGGTTGAAAAAAGGCTTGAGAATGTTATTAAAAATGGAAGGTTAAATTGGTATCCTGACACAAATAATATAGTTTTATTAAATAAAATCAGCAAATATAATAATGTAAACGTTTCAAATGTACAATATTTTGCAAGTTCAGATGCATTACATGAATACATTGTAAGATGTTTTATTGGGGAATCTGATCGAGTACTAATTATTGGGCCAACTTATGATAATTTTAGAGCTGTTGCAGAAAGCAACGGTGCTCAGATTCAAAACTATTATTTGAACTCTAGCTTTGAGCTGGATTATGGAAAATTCCTTGAAGATTTAAAGTTAATTCAACCTAAGGTAGTTTATATTGTCAACCCTAATAATCCTACTGGAACTTTACATCCTAAAGAGGAATTAATAAACTTAATACAGAGTAATACCGATATCTTTTTTATAGTAGATGAGGCATATTATGAATTTTCAGGTATTACTCTTTCTCAAGAAGTAAAAAAATATAAAAACGTGTTAATCTCCAGAACCTTTTCTAAAGCATTTGCGTTAGCAAGCTTTAGAATTGGTTATACTATTTCACATGAAGATAATATTGAAGTTTTAAATTCAATTAGAAATCCAAAAAATGTATCATTATTTGCTCAAGAGGCAGCAGTTGCAGCTCTAAGTGATATAGAATATACAAAAAACTATGTCAAAGATGTTTTAAACACAAAGACTAATTTTAGTAAGGCAATTAAAAAATTTCATTGGATTGATGTTGTGTACGAAGGTACTGGAAATTTTGTGTTTTTTTCCTTTAAAGAAGTGAAACAGAAAAAAGAACTTCTTAAATTTTTTAGTGAAAACAAAATTTTTATTAGGGATTATGGCCATATAGATTTAACAAATAAATTTGTAAGAATAACCATGGGAAAATCAACAGAAATGAGTAGGGTTTTAGAGGCACTTAATACTTTTGACAGTGAGTTTGTTAGTTGAAAACATAAAGAAGTCTAAACGTATTAACATTCCAGTTTTTTTTCTTTATTTATTATTTTTTTCTTTACCATTTGGCGGAAAATCTATCCCTCTTTTGATAATTTCTCTAACCATAAGTGGAATAATTTTTTCAAAGAGAAAAAGCTGGAGGAATAATTTTAAATCAGGAAGAGCTTATTTTACCCCAATACTAAGTTTTTTTTTGTTGTATTTATTAGGTGTTTTATGGTCTGATAATCTTCCCAATGCCGTTAAAAAACTAGAGCATGTATTATCTTTTATAGTTTTCCCACTATTATTACCATTGCTTAATTTATCAAAAAATGACGTTTTAAAGCTCTTTTCAACATTTGTGTTAAGTTGTTTATTAGTGTTAATAATTTCATTTCTAGATTTTTTCTATGTTAGCATTACCAAAGAGGAATATATAATTCTTGGAGAAATAGCTTCTGGAGATAGGCCAGGGACAGTTTATGAATATTTAAGCAAACATTTATTAGCAGTTAGTGTACATCGTACTTATTTTTCAGCATATATACTTGTTTCTATTGTTTTTACAATCAATTATTTTAAAGAGTATTGTTTAGTTTTTGGGAAAAAAATGAAGTGGTTAGGTTTTCTTGTTTTGATAATCCTTATTACTGGTCTTATTTGCTTACAATCAAAAGCTAATACAGGCATATTAATTATGATTTTAGTTTATCTGTTTATTATAAAATTTAAGAAATCAATTAAATTAATGTTGATAGGCTTTCTTGCTTTGTTTTCAATGATGTTACTTTTAAAGGATGTTTTTGTCAATCGATTAAATCCGATGATTATAGAATTACAAAATGTAATGGCTCCTGGGGATGATAAAGAAAAAGATTTTGCTAAATATTTACATCCTGGGAGTACTGAAATTAGATATATGGTTTATAAGTCTTCTTTTCAACTGATTTCCAAGTCTCCTTTCTTCGGGTATGGTACTGGAGATGTCAAGGATATGTTGAAAGAACAAAACACAGAAAATAATTTTGTTAGTATAGCTCATTTAAATTATGGCCCCCATAGTCAGGTTTTATACACTTGTTTAGGTTTTGGAATTGTAGGTCTTCTAGTTTTTCTTAGCATATTTACGTTTCCCTTTTATGAAAGTTTTAAGTTTAGAGAAACCTTTGCGGCACTAGTCATTGTTATATTATTTTTAAATTGCTTGACAGAATCGTTTTTGGTAAGACAAGAAGGAATAGTACCAGTAGCATTATTTATTACAGTTTTATCCTACTTAACCATTAATAGAAAAAAAGAAAAAGAGTAAAATGAAACAAATTATACAGGATCTTAAAAATGGCGATACAATTTTAGAGGAAGTTCCTGTCCCTCAAATCAAAAGCGGCCATGTATTAATAAAAACGACACGTTCATTGGTATCATTAGGTACTGAAAGAATGCTAGTTGAATTTGGTAAAGCAAATTTCATTCAAAAAGCTAAACAACAACCTGACAAGGTTAAAATGGTTTTAGATAAAGTGAAAACTGATGGTTTAAAACCAACTATGAATTCAGTTTTTAACAAACTCAACCAGCCATTACCTTTAGGGTATTGTAATGTTGGAGAAGTTGTTGGTGTAGGAAAAGGTGTTTCCGAATTTCAAATAGGAGATAGAGTAGCGTCAAATGGACATCATGCAGAATATGTAAATGTGCCAAAAAACCTAGTTGCTAAAATACCTGATAATGTATCAGATGAAGAAGCTGCATTTACTGTAATAGGTTCTATAGGGCTTCAAGGAATTAGATTATTAGATCCTACATTTGGAGAAACAATCGTAGTTGTAGGCCTAGGGTTAATTGGATTAGTGACCGCTGAGTTACTTCTAGCAAATGGATGTAATGTTATTGGGTTTGATTTTGATCCAGAAAAGATTAGGATAGCCAAAGAAAAAGGAATTATAGCTATTAATCCAGCTGAAGGTGTAGATCAAGTTAAGTTTATTGAATCTTACACAAATGGAATTGGAGTTGATGGTGTTATTATAACGGCAAGTAATAAAAGCAATGAAATTATTTCTCAATCTGCAAAAATGTGTCGAAAAAGAGGACGAATAATTCTTGTTGGTGTTATAGGGCTAGATATTAGTCGTGCTGATTTTTTTGAGAAGGAATTAACATTTCAAGTATCTTGTTCTTATGGACCAGGTCGTTATGACGAATCATATGAACAAAAAGGAAATGACTATCCTATAGGATACGTTAGGTGGACTGAAAAACGAAATTTTGAAACGGTATTAAAAGCTATTTCTAGAAACGCTTTAGATGTAAAACCTTTAATTACAGAAAGAATAGATATAAATGATTACCTGCAAATTTACGGTAACATGAATAATAGCCGCTCCATTGCCTCTATTCTACAGTATAATAATAATGCTGAAACAGTTAGAACAGTTGAGGTTTACAATAAATCTTTTGAAGGGAAAAAAGGAGTAATAGGAATAATTGGAGCAGGTAACTTTACAAGCTCAACTATTTTACCAAATCTTAAAAAGATTGGAGCTGACATTAAATATATAGCAAGTTCTGGAGGATTATCTTCTACAACTATGGCAAAAAAACACGGTATAGCTAATTCTACATCAGACTATACTGAAATTTTAAAAGATACAGATACCGATTTAATTTTTGTTACCACAAAGCACAATTTGCATGCAAAAATGGTTTTAGAAACCTTAGATGCTAATAAAAGTGTATTTGTAGAGAAGCCTTTAGCTCTTAATGCGCAGGAACTAATTAAAATAGAAGAAGCTTATAGGAATAGTAAAGGAAATGTTTCTGTAGGCTTTAATAGACGCTTTGCACCTCTAGCTTTACAAATGAAAAAGTTATTAGGAAACACTAACGAGCCAATAAATATAATTGCTACCATGAATGCTGGATTTATTCCGGCAGAGGTTTGGGTTCATGATATGGAAGTTGGAGGCGGTAGAATTATTGGAGAAGCGTGTCACTTTATCGATTTATGTACATATTTTTCAGGTAGTGAGGTTGTTGAAGTTTGTATGAATGCGTTAGGAACAAATCCACAAGAAAACACAGACAATGCAACCATTATATTAAAATATAAAAATGGTACTAATGCAGTAATAAACTATTTTGCTAATGGAAGTAAAGCGTATTCTAAAGAGAGAGTGGAAATCTATTCTCAAGAGCGCACTCTTGTTATGGATAATTGGCGAAAGTTAAAAACCTATGGGTTTAAAGGAGGAAATATGTCATCTGGACAAGATAAAGGGCATTATAATCAATTTAAAGCGCTAATAGAACAACAAAAATCTGGAGGGGATGCAATAATTCCCTTTGAAGAAATAGTTAATACCACTAAGGCTTCTTTTACCGCGATAGAATCTCTTAAACAAGGTAAATGGATTTCGGTAAAATAAAACTGTTAATTCAAACTTTAAAGTATTTACGCTTTAAACAAATATATTATCGTGTTTACTATTTTTTTAGAAATAAATTTTTCCCAGCTAAGGTAAAGAGGGAGTATCAAGGAAATGAATCTCAAGTTGTCTGGAAAAATTTTGAAGTAAAACATAAAAATTCTTCAATAGATAACATTTTTACTTTTCTAAATTTAAGCCATTCTTTTGAAGATAAGATTGACTGGAACTATTCTAAGAACGGAAAGCTTTGGACTTATAATTTAAACTATTTCGACTTTCTGAATCAAGAAGAAATATCTGTTGAAAAAGGATTTTTTTTAATTGAAAATTATATAGAAAATGACGATTCTTTAATAGACGGAAAAGAACCATATCCTATTTCATTAAGAGGGATTAATTGGGTAAAGTTCTTATCTAAAAATCAAATAAAGAATAGTAAAGTTGATGAAGTCCTATATGCTCACTATCAATTATTATTGAGTAATTTAGAATATCATCTTTTAGGCAATCATTTACTTGAAAATGGATTTGGTTTATTATTTGGAGCATATTATTTTCAAGATGAGAAACTATATAAAACTGCAAAAAAGATTCTTAAGGCTGAGTTAGAAGAACAAATTTTAAATGACGGGGCACACTTTGAGCTTTCACCAATGTACCATCAAATTTTATTACATCGCGTTTTAGATTGTATATCATTAATTCAACAAAATAGCTGGAAAAACCAAGAGATGTTATCATTTTTAACTCAAAAAGGATTGGTAATGCTATCATGGCTTGAACAAATAACCTATAAGAGTGGAAATATACCTATGGTAAATGATTGTGCCTATGATATTGCTCCATCATCTAAAAAACTATTTAAATATGCGCAAGAGCTACGGGTTAATTGGAATAAAAACTCTGAACTTTCAGACTCAGGATATCGTAAAGTAAAAAAAGATAATTATGAACTTTTCATAGATGTTGGCAATGTTCGCCCAAGCTATCAACCAGGGCACGCACACTCCGATACTTTTAACTTTGAATTATATTATAATAATAAACCTTTAATTGTTGATGTCGGCACTTCAACTTATGAAAAAAATGAGTTACGACAATTAGAACGAAGTACGCAATCTCATAATACAGTTCAGATAGAAAAATACGAACAAACTGAAGTTTGGGGTGGGTTTAGAGTTGCAAGACGTGCAAAAATAATTGATATAGTAGAAAAAGATAACTCTATTAAAGCGAAACATGATGGTTATAAAAAATTAGGACTTCTCCATCAAAGAGAGTTTGTTTGTGATTCACAAAAAATAACAATTAAAGATGAAGTTATAGGAAGCACGTCAAGAAAGAAGTATGCTTATTTTCACTTTCATCCTAGTATAAAAAATGTTATTGTAAATAAAGACTTCATTGAGGTTAATAGTAATATAAAAATTACTTTTGAAGGCAACTTAGATATAAAACTTTCAGAATATAATTATGCAGTTGGTTTTAATAAGACGGAACAAGCTATTAAAATAAATGTATTGTTTGATAAAAGTTTACAAACCCAAATTGATTTATGAAACTACTTTTTCTAACAGATAATTTTCCACCTGAAGTAAATGCACCTGCAACCAGAACGTTTGAACATTGTAAGGAATGGGTAAAACAAGGTGTGGATGTTACTGTTATTACTTGTGCACCGAACTTTCCAGAAGGAAAAGTTTTTGAAGGGTACAAAAACAAATTATACCAAGAAGAAACTATTGAAGGAGTAAAAGTAATTAGGGTTTGGACATACATTGCAGCTAATAAGGGGTTTATAAAAAGAACCTTAGATTATATAAGCTTCATGTTCTCCTCATTCTTTTTTGGGCTGTTTATAAAAACGGATATTATTGTAGCAACTTCACCACAATTTTTTACAGCTATTTCAGGAAGGTGGTTATCCTTTTGGAAGCGTAAACCTTGGGTAATGGAGGTTAGAGACTTGTGGCCTGAGTCTATAAAAGCTGTTGGAGCTATGAAAAAAAATGTAGCTATTAGTTTTTTTGAGTACTTAGAAAAAAGAATGTATAAAACTGCTTCAAAAATTGTGGTAGTAACAGATAGTTTTAAAAAGCACATTGTAGATAATCATAAGATAGACTCATCTAGAATTGAAGTTGTGAAGAACGGGGTTAATTTAGATATATTTCAACCGCAAGAGAAAGATGAAGCTTTACTAAAGAAATTAGGCTTACAGAATAAAAAAATAATTGGATATATTGGAACTCATGGAATGGCACATGCGTTAGATTTTATACTTAATTGTGCAAATGAAATTAATGATCCCGATATTCATTTTTTATTTGTAGGAAGTGGAGCAAAAAAGGATGAACTATTAGCATTAAAAGAGAGTTTAAAACTTAAAAACGTGACAATGGTAGGAATGGTTTCTAAAGAAGAAGTGAAGAGATATATTTCTATTACAGATATATCATTGGTAAACTTAAGAAAATCTGACACCTTCAAATCTGTTATTCCGTCAAAGATTTTTGAATGTGTAGGAATGAATAAACCTATTTTATTGGGTGTTGAAGGCGAATCAAAAAAATTAGTTGAAAACTATAATGTTGGCGAGACATTTGAACCTGAAAATAAAGAACATTTTTTACAGAAGGCAAACAACATGTGTTTAAGCCCTAAGAACTATTCGAATGGATTCTTAAAAATGAAAAATGATTTTGACAGAAAAAATCTAGCGATTAAAATGCTCAATTTTATAAAATCATAAAGACTAATTACATGTAGTTCAATTAATACAATTGCAGTAAAATTGTGTATTTTTGAACAAATTTAAAGTTTGTGGCGTTATACTATCCTGTTATTTTTTTTATTGGAGCCTATCTTTTAACCTTTTTCACTATACCTAAGATAATTGGACTAGTTGAATATAAAAAATTAATGGATGAACCAAATAGGAGAAGTTCTCATGAAAGAGTTACACCTACTCTAGGAGGAGTGTCTTTTTTCTATACTTTAATACTAGCTTTATTTTTTCTTAAAAATTGGGGTACATATGATGAAGCTATATTTTTTGTCCCCGGGATAACAATTTTGTTTATTATTGGACTTAAGGATGATTTAGTTGTGCTGTCGCCATATACAAAATTAGTAGCTCAAATCATTGCAATCTCATTTATTTTATCTAATGAGGGTTTTATAATACACTCTTTAAATGGATTCTTTGGAATATATGAAATACCTATTTATATATATTATATTATTGCTGGATTTATGATGTTGACCATAATTAACGCGTATAATTTAATTGACGGAATTGATGGATTAGCAGCTATAGTAGGAGTGGTAATTTTAATTATTTACAGTGCTATCTTCTATATGGCTCAAGAATATTTTTTTCTATTGATAAGCTTAGTGCTAAATGGATCTTTAATGGCTTTTTTAAAATATAATTTGTCTTCTGAGAAAAAGATTTTCATGGGAGACACAGGGTCATTAATTGTAGGCTTTGTTATAAGTACTTTAACTTTAAAATTTTTAGCACTATCACCCGAAAAATATGACAGCCTTCCATTCTTATTAGAAAATGTACCGTTAATAGCTATAAGTATTTTAATAGTTCCTTTATTTGATACAGCCAGGGTGTTTACCATTAGATTAGCCAATAAGAAAAGCCCCTTTTCTCCAGACAGAAATCATACACATCATATTTTAATAGATTACTTTAAAATATCTCACCAACAAGCAAGCTTTATTATTGGGGGATTTAATTTAATCTTTGTATATCTTTTTATTCTTCTAGGGAGTGCTTCTTATAACCTCTGGTTAGTAGTAACTTTAGTTTGTACAGTAGTTATTTTAGGCTATCTTTTTTATCGTTTTGATTATAGTTTTGCTAATATTAAAAGGAAAATACGATTTAGAAGGAAAATAGATAAATTAAAAGGAAAAGTAAAAAAAAACAGTAAATGAAAATATCAGTAATCGGAACGGGTTATGTTGGGTTAGTTACAGGTACTTGTTTAGCTGAAACAGGAAATAATGTGCTTTGTATCGATATAAATGAAGATAAAGTTAGAAAAATGCAAGAGGGCGAGGTACCTATTTATGAACCTCATTTGGATGTGCTTTTCGAAAGAAATATTAAAGCAGGCAGATTAAAATTTTCTACTTCTCTTGATGAAGGGTTGAATCATGGAGATATTATTTTTCTGGCTCTTCCAACACCTGAAGATGAAGACGGATCTGCAGATTTATCTTATGTTTTAGGAGTTGCATCACAGATAGGTAAAAAGATACAATCATATAAAGTAATAGTAGATAAAAGCACAGTTCCTGTGGGAACGGCTGATAAGGTGACTCAAGTTATTTCGCAGGAAACAGATATTGATTTTGACGTAGTATCTAACCCAGAGTTTTTGAGAGAAGGTTTTGCCGTGGATGATTTTTTAAAACCTGAACGAATTGTAATAGGATCAGAGTCTGAAAAAGCGATAGGTTTAATGAAGAAGCTTTATAAACCATTTGTTAGATCAGGTAATCCCATTATTGTAATGGATGAGCGTTCTGCTGAATTAACAAAATATGCCGCAAACTCATTTTTAGCCACCAAGATAACCTTTATGAATGAGATTGCTAACTTTTGTGAAAAGGTTGGAGCTGATGTAGATAAGGTTCGTATTGGTATGGGAACAGACTCTAGAATTGGCAAACGATTTTTATTTCCTGGAATTGGTTATGGAGGTTCTTGTTTCCCTAAAGATGTGAAGGCATTACACAAATCAGGTAAAGATTTTGGATATGACTTTAGTATTTTAAACTCAGTAATTAAAATTAATGATATTCAGAAAAAAGTATTAGTGCCAAGAATTGAAAAATATTTCAAAAATGACATTAAAGGCAAAACAATTGCAATTTGGGGATTATCATTTAAACCTGAAACGGATGACATTAGGGAAGCCCCCGCTCTATATATAATTGAAGAACTTTTAAGTAAAGGTGCAAAAATTAAAGTATTTGACCCTGAAGCAATGCCAAACGTTAAACGTAAATTTGGAGATCAACTTATTTATACCTTAAATAAATATGAGGCTACCAAAAACGCAGATGCATTACTTATTTGCACAGAATGGAGTATTTTTAGAACTCCTGATTTTGTTAAATTAAAAGAAGAATTAAAATTACCAGTTATTTTCGATGGTAGAAATCTTTTTGAGGTTGAGGAAATGGAAAAGGAAGGGTTTTATTATAGTTCTATTGGAAGAAAAAATGCGGATCAAATATTTTGAAACAAGTACTAATAACAGGAGCAGCCGGTTTTCTTGGGTCACATTTGTGTGATCGTTTTATATCTGAAGGATTCTTTGTGATTGGGATGGATAATTTTATCACAGGAGATGAATCTAACATTGAGCACCTCTCTAATAATCCAAACTTTAAGTTTATTAATCATGATGTTACTGAGTTTGTAAGAATTGAGGGAGAATTAGATTATATTTTACATTTCGCTTCCCCAGCTAGCCCTATAGATTATTTAAAAATACCTATTCAAACATTAAAAGTAGGATCTTTAGGAACTCATAATCTTTTAGGGTTGGCTAAGGCTAAGAAAGCAAGAATTTTAATAGCGTCAACATCTGAAGTATATGGAGATCCTTTAATACATCCACAATCTGAAGATTATTACGGAAACGTTAGCACCATTGGACCTCGAGGTGTTTACGACGAAGCTAAACGATTTCAAGAATCTATAACTATGGCATATCATAGGTTTCACGGGTTAGAAACTAGAATTGCTCGTATTTTTAACACGTATGGACCTAGAATGAGACTTAATGATGGTCGTGTTATTCCTGCATTTATGGGTCAAGCACTTAGAGGGGAAGACCTAACCGTATTTGGAGATGGACATCAAACAAGATCGTTTTGTTATGTTGACGATCAGGTAGAAGGGATTTATAGGCTATTATTTAGTGATTATGCTTACCCAGTTAATATTGGTAATCCAGACGAAATTTCAATACTTGATTTTGCGAAAGAAATAATTAGTCTAACTGAAACTAATCAAAAAATAATTTTTAAAGAACTCCCTACTGATGACCCTTTACAAAGACAACCAGATATTTCTTTAGCGAGGAAACTCTTAAATTGGGAGCCAAAAGTTAATAGACGTGAAGGGATGAAGAAAACTTTTGAGTCTTTTAAAGAACTTCCCAAAGAAAAATTATATAAAAGAGAGCATAAAGATTTTACGAATCATATAAAAAAATAGTTTGAAATTTAAACAAGGGAGATATTCAGCATATTTAAGACCTTTTTTAATCTTGTTTGATATTGGCACTATCAATCTATTAGCTTTATATTTTTTTAATTTTAATGTAAGTCAACTTCATTTTTTTTCTTCCCCTATTTTAAACAACAAACACTTACTTTTTCTTATTTACACTGTATTTACATGGTCTTTTTCTACTTTTTTTATAAAGTTTTATAAAGTTTATAGGTTTACTTCTTTACTTAATATTTTAACACTTCTTATTAAACAGTTTATAGCGTTCCTATTAATTATATTTTCATTTATAGGGATTTTTAGAAGCATCAATATTAATTCTATAGAGATTTTTAAATTTTCTTTTATATGTTTTGGACTTATAGGGTTAATGAAGATTTTATCATATTACTTGCTAAAAAAATATAGAATTTATTTAAACGGGAATGTAAGGCGAATAATTATTGTTGGCACCAGTAAAGGGGCACAAAGGTTAAAAGAATTGGTTTCCTCAAAAAAAGACCTTGGATATAATTTAGTAGAAATATTTAGTGATTATGATACTAATGTCAGGAGTTTAGAAGATAGTTTTCAGTGTATAGAGGAAGAAAATATTGATGAAATTTATTGTGCCATGGAGGAGTTAACAGAAGCGCAGATAAATGAATTTGTTAAAGTTGCCAGTCTTAATAACTGCAATATTAAGTTTATTCCAGAATCTAAAATGCTCTTCACTAAAAGAATGGAAACGGAATACTATAATTATTTGCCTATTTTATCCATTCAAGAAATTGCATTAAATCAAGATATAAATTTCTTTGTTAAACGATTATTTGATATCATATTTTCACTGTTCGTTATTATATTCATTCTTTCATGGATTATTCCAGTACTTTTTTTAATTATAAAGATTAATTCTAGGGGCCCATTATTTTATAAACATTTGCGAAATGGTATAAATTATGAGGTTTTTACTTGTTATAAGTTTAGAACACTCAAGACCAATACTGGTGCTCAAAATGAATATGTAAAAAGGGATGATGATAGAGTTACATCTGTTGGACGTTTTCTAAGAAAATATAGTATTGATGAACTACCACAGTTTTATAATGTACTATTTGGTGACATGTCGGTTGTTGGGCCAAGGCCTCATATGGAGTATTATACGGATAAATACTCTCAAGTAATTGATAAATATAGTTTTATTTATAGGCATAGTGTTAAACCGGGGTTAACAGGGTTAGCTCAGGTAAAGGGATATAGAGGAGAGATAAAGTCTAAGGAAGATATTATTAATAGAGTTAAATATGATATTTTTTATATAGAAAACTGGTCTATTCTTCTTGATATAAAAATTATAGTATTAACAATTATTAATATTATTAAAGGAGAAGAAAAAGCCTATTAATATGGTTTCGGTTATTACACCTACGTTTAATTCTGAACAGTTTATTGCAAAAACAATAACTTCAATTGTTGAGCAAACATATCAACATTGGGAGCTTATAATTGTAGATGATGCATCAACCGATAAGACTCGTACAATAATTGAAGCATTTGCAAAAAAAGATAATAGAATTACACTTATAACTCATGCGCAAAATCAAGGAGCTGGTATTGCTAGAAATACAGCAGTCAAAAATGCTAAAGGTGATTATATAGCCTTTTTGGACGCGGATGATCTATGGAGACCAAATAAACTAGAAATTCAGTTACAATTCATGAAAGAGAACAATGTAAATGTTTGCTTCTCTTCATACGAACTTATCAATGAGAACGGAGAATCATTAAATAAAATTATTGAAGCATTACCTTCATTATCTTACAAAAAACAACTTAAATGTAATTATATAGGTAATTTAACAGGAATGTATAATGCAAAAGCATTAGGGAAGTTGCCCATTTCAAAATTAAGAAAGAGACAAGATTGGGTGATGTGGTTAGATATCCTGAAAAAAGCTGGAATGGCAAAAGGAATTAAAGAATCGCTTGCATATTATCGAGTAAGAAAAGAGTCGATGTCTGCCAGTAAAATGGAATTAATTACTTATAACTATTTAGTATACAGAAAAGCATTGGGCTTTGGGTTTATTAAGTCAACAATCTATTTATTAAGATTTTTATATGAGTACTTCATCATAAAATCTAAACAAATAAAATCGATAAAAACTACTGTTTAAGTAAAGAGGTAAACTGTTTTAATTTTCCTCGTTTAGTGCGCCTAAGTGTGTCTTGTTTTACAAATGATAGTTCAATGCTTGGTTCAAGATATTTATCTAAAGCTTTTTTGATTTGCTGTTCTTGACCACCTGTTAGTTGTTGATGTGATACATATTGGATTTCAAAACAATTAATTGTTGTTTGTGTAACCTTAATTTCTGTGACATTTCCATCATCTTGCATAATTGCTTTAGTCACATAATAAAAGGCAAGACCAGGAACAGTTTTTCCACTAGGAAGCTTAATATAATCTTCTTTTCTACCAATAATACTTTCTAGAACAAGAGAATTATTGTCTATCGCTATTTTCCCAATATCACCAATGTCATATCGTATAAATGGGTGAGCTTTATTATAAAGATCGGTTATGACAATTCTCCCCTCTTCTCCATAAGGTAAAACATTGTTGTGCTCATCAAGAATTTCAACGTATAGATTCAAATTGTTTAACACCCATTTTGTATCTTTTTCTAACGCAATTAAACCAAACTCAGCAGCACCATACTCTTTTGCAACAGGAATATTAAAAGCTTTTGAAATAAGCGCCTTGTCATCATCTGAACACATTTCAGACGTAGGAAAGCAAACCTTAAGTGTAGGGCAAATATTTGAAAGCACGATGTTTTTAGAGATCAAATGTCTTGCAAAGGCAGTTATAACCGTAGTGTAACCTGTTATGTAAACAAATTTGTTTTTAGAAAATACATCTATCCAGGAATCTAATGCGCTTTCAGACAAGTCAAAAACATCAAAACGATACCTGTTGCTTAACAAGTCCTTTAAACGCTCCTTAAGCCTTAGTAAACCGCTTTTTGGAATACCATAAAAACGGGCCTGTTTTTTATTATGAACACCGTACCAATTATACCATTTATAAAACACAGACCAAGTCATGGCATGTGCAAAGCGGCTTTTTGCAAAAATTAACGGGTTTCCAGAAGACCCCGAAGTTTTATTTACATAGCAATTATTTTTTGTAAACCCTTTGGTTAAGCGTTTTTTTAGCGGGAGTTGTAAATCGTATTTCGAGATTACCGGAACATCATTCCAATTATTTATTTTGACACATTTTGTAAACGATTTATAAAATGAATTGTGAGTTAAATGAAAATTTAAAATTTCACTTTTTTTATGTTCAATTTGTTGCTGTAACGCTGTATCGTTCAAGCTATATAGTTTATTCAATTCCTTCCTAGCCTCCCTAATAGGGAACCCATTAAAACGCAATGTTAGATCGAATAAATTCAAAGAAATGGATTGAGATAATGTTTTTGTAAATTAATTATTTTTTAATAGCAAAAGCAATTATTTTTGCGCTTTATAACAAACACAACATAATGAACATTTTAATTCTTGGCTCAGGAGGAAGAGAACATACATTCGCTTGGAAAATCTCACAAAGTAATTTATGCGATAAACTGTTTGTAGCCCCAGGAAATTCTGGTACAGCACAAATTGCGACTAATATTGCTATTGGCGTTAACGATTTTGATGCTATTAAAAAGCTAGTTATTAAAGAATCTATTACAATGGTTGTTGTGGGGCCAGAAGACCCTTTAGTGAATGGGGTTCATGATTTTTTCTTAAACGACTCAGAGCTGGAACATGTTATTGTTGTGGGACCAACTCAGGAAGCAGCTCAACTTGAAGGCAGTAAAGAATATGCTAAAGAGTTTATGAGCCGTCACAATATACCAACAGCAGCATATCAAAGCTTCACAAAGGATACTGTAGAGGAAGGACACTTGTTTTTAGAAACACTTAACCCTCCTTATGTACTTAAAGCAGATGGATTAGCTGCAGGCAAAGGGGTTTTAATTATTCAGGATTTAGAAGAGGCCAAACAAGAGCTATCAAACATGCTTGTTGATGCTAAATTTGGTGATGCAAGTTCTAAAGTGGTAATCGAAGAGTTTCTTGACGGCATTGAGTTAAGTTGTTTTGTACTAACCGATGGTAAAAACTATAAGGTATTGCCAATGGCAAAAGACTATAAACGTATTGGCGAAGGTGACACAGGGTTAAATACAGGAGGAATGGGAGCCATTTCACCAGTTCCTTTTGCAGATGAAGTATTTAAACAAAAAATAGAGGATAGCATTGTAAAACCAACCATTAAAGGCTTTCAAAAAGACAATCTTAACTATAAAGGATTTGTGTTTATTGGACTGATAAAAGTTGGTAATGACCCAAAGGTTATAGAGTATAATGTGAGAATGGGAGATCCTGAAACAGAAGTTGTTCTACCAAGATTAAAAAGTGATTTAGTTGAATTGTTCCAAACCTTTAAAGATCAAACATTAGATAGTAAAACTATAACAATTGACGATCGTGCTGCAACCACTGTAATGTTGGTTTCTGGAGGTTACCCCGAGGCATATGAAAAAGGAAAAGAAATAATTGGAGTAGAAAATATAAACGACTCTATTGTATTTCATGCTGGAGCAAAAAATGAGGACGATAAAATTGTGACTTCAGGTGGACGCGTAATGGCTATTACATCATATGGAAAAGACTATAAAGAAGCACTAAAAAAATCTTATCAAAATATAGAAAACCTACATTTTGATAAGATGTATTATCGTAAAGATCTTGGATTCGATCTATAGGTAAGAATGTGCGCTTACGCTTTTATCTTCTTCGTTATTGTCGTTGAAAATTTTTAGTTGCTTCATCCAGTATGCAAAAGCAACAATACCAATTACAATAAAAATCCAAGAGATGAAGTTAGCTGTCCACCAATTTTCTAACTCTAGAGATCTTAAAGCATCTAAAGGAAGAAATAATACATCTACAAATAAATCTTGAATAGCATAAAAAAAGTCTTTCATGGTAATGATCTTAAATTTATCGCACAAAATTACATATTTTTTCTAGATAAAGTTGCTATCAATTAAAAAAACAATGGTAATTTAACTGTCGTATACTTTTTTAGAAGCTGCTAAATGATTGCTCGATTTTTTAATACTTCCAAACCTATTCATTCGGTTATAATTTCAGTTTTTATCTTGATCATTTTTGTGCTTTCAAGACAAGCTGAAATATTAAGTGATATCAATGCTCTTTTGGTGCTTAAAGAAGTGTGTAAATACTTGGTGATTTTATTATCGGTTTTTGTACTTGATTTTTTGGTTAACAAAAACAAATTAACCCAAAAAAATGGCTACGAAATTTTAATCTATAGTTTGTTGTTGGCGTCTTTTCCTGAATCCATGAAAAACACCAATGTGTTTATGGCAAACTTATTTATTGTTTTTGCACTTCGTAGAATTATTAGTTTACGCTCTAACCTTAATATTAAAAAGAAACTATTTGATGCTGCTTTTTGGATAAGCATTGCAGCATTATTTCATTTTTGGTCTTTTCTTTTTTTAACTCTAGTATTAGCTGCTTTGATTTTATACATGATTCCACATTTTAAAAACTGGATGATACCACTAGTGGGAATATTTACGGTGATTGCTTTAGTTATTACATATCATATAATTGAAGATAGTACTATTGATGTAATTGAAAGGTATATTATGGGGTTTGAAATAGGCTTTGATCAATACTCCCAGAAAATTATAATTCCTTTAAGTATAATATTAGCTCTAAGTTTGGTTGCTATAGTACGTTACTTGGCTAGTTTAGGAGTCAAGCAAAAGGCGCAACGAGCCTCATTTGTTTTAATTTTTATTGCTTTTATAATAGGGGTAATTATAATTATTCTTTCTCCTTCTAAAAACAGCAGCGAACTTCTTTTTGTGTTTCCTTCCTTAACAATTATTATTTCTAATTATTTAGAGTCAATTTCTAAAAGATGGCTTGCAGAAATTTACTTATCGTTATTGATAATAGCACCTATTGCAATGTTAATGCTGTAGCTTAGTTCCATAAGCAAGATCTCCAGCATCTCCTAAACCGGGAACAATATAGCCTTTATCATTAAGTTCGTCATCTATAGCAGCAATCCATAAATGAGTATGTTCTGGAAATTTATCCTGAATAAAAGCAACACCAGGCTTTGCTCCAATAACACTTAGTAAGTGAATATTTTTTGGGGTTCCATAAGGCTTTAATGCTTCGAAGGTTAACGCTAAAGATTGACCAGAAGCTAACATTGGATCAACAAGAAGTAAAGTTTTCCCTTCTAAACTTGGACAAGCAACATATTCAACAATAATTTCAAACTTTGAAGGGTCATTTTTGTCATGATGTCTATAAGCAGATATAAAAGCATTCTCAGCGTTGTCAAAATAATTTAAAACACCATTATGAAGGGGCAATCCTGCACGTAAAATGGAGCAAATTACAATCTCTTCATCAAAAATATTTTGTGAGTGACTACCTAAAGGTGTCTCTAACTGTTCTTCAGTAAAAGAAAAGGACTTACTCATTTCATAACTCAAAACCTCTCCAATACGCTCAATATTTCTTCTAAAGCGCATACTATCTTTTTGAATTGAAACACTGCGAATTTCGTGTAAAAAAGTATTTAAAATAGAATTGGCTGTAGACAGATTATGAATATGCATTTATAGTTTTTTTAAACTAAGGTAAAGTTAATAATTAGAAGTATATTTGCGTTTTAAAATTTAAGATATGTTTTCAGATAAGGCCAATACAATTTTTCAAGATGTAATTAAAACGTATAAGGTTTTAAACACAGTTGATCAACCTTTTACTAATAAATATGATAAAGATGAAGATGTCATTGCACATTTGTTATATAGAAAGTGTTGGATTGATACTGTGCAATGGGCATATGAAGACATAATTAGAGACCCAAATATTGATCCTGTTGGAGCTTTAAAGTTAAAACGAATGATCGATGCTTCAAATCAGGACAGAACAGATACTGTTGAATATATTGATAGCTATTTCTTAGATAAGTACAAAGATGTTACTGTAAAATCTAATGCTAAAGTGAACTCAGAAAGTCCAGCTTGGGCTATAGACAGATTATCTATTTTAGCATTAAAGATCTATCATATGCATTTAGAAACTGTTCGTGAAGATGCTACACAAGATCATAAAGATGCATGTCAAAAGAAATTGGATGTGTTATTAGAGCAGCGTGTAGACCTTTCTACTGCTATAGACGATTTATTATTAGACATTTCAAATGGTGATAAGTACATGAAAGTGTATAAGCAAATGAAAATGTATAATGATGATGAGCTTAATCCTGTATTAAGATCTCAAAAATAATACAGCTTGTCATTTTGGACAAAGTGAATCATTTCACTTTTAGTATTTTCTACTTTGTCTAATACGGCATAAGATATATTATGTCAAAAACAAATAAACACATACTGGTTATTCGTCTCTCAGCTATGGGAGATGTGGCAATGACAGTGCCTGTTATTAGAGCACTTTTAAAACAATTTCCCGAATTGAAGATTACTGTGTTAACTCGTGGTTTTTTTGCGCCTTTTTTTAGAGGTATTGATAGGGTTTCAGTATATAATGTTGATGTAAAAGGAAAGCATAAAGGGGTTTTAGGGCTGTTTAAACTCTCTAGAGATTTAAAGGCACTTAATATAGATGCAGTTGCAGATTTGCATAATGTGCTTAGAAGTAATATTCTTAAAACATTTTTTTTAGGAAGAACATTCGTTCAAATTAATAAAGGGCGAAAAGAAAAAAAGGCCTTAATAACAGGACAAAGGTTTGAACAACTTAAAACAATGCATCAACGTTATGCAGATGTATTTGAAGCTTTAGGGTACAAAATTGATTTAACTCAACCAAACTTCCCTCAAAAAAATGAGTTAGCTACAAAGCTCAAAGACATTGTTACAGACCCTTTAGAGGGCTATATTGGAATTGCACCTTTCGCAGCTTTTAAGAGCAAAGCCTATGCTATTGAGTTAATGGAGAAAGTTATTATTGATCTCTCCAAAACACATAAAATCATATTATTTGGAGGTGGACAAAATGAAATTAAAATACTTAATGAAATAGCAAATAAATACACAAACGTTATTAATGTGGCTGGAAAACTTACATTAGATGAAGAGCTAGATGTTATTTCTAATCTTAAAGTTATGATTTCTATGGACTCAGGCAATGCACATATTGCTGCTATGATGGGTATTGAGGTTGTAACGCTTTGGGGTGTGACTCATCCTTTTGCAGGATTTTATCCGTTTAACCAGCAAAAAGAAAATGCGTTATTAGCAGATCGAGAAAAGTACCCATTAATTCCAACCTCGGTTTATGGTAACAAATTCCCAGAAGGCTATGACAATGCTATTGACTCAATAACACCTATAGATGTTATTAGTAAAGTATGCACTATTGTAAATAAAAAGCCCCGCTTAAAAAGCGAGGCTTAGATTAAACGTTTTATAATAGACATAGATAAACCTAAAAAAGATTAACGCTTAAATCTTCTACTAATGTATTTGATTTATTTATGCTTAAAAACTTTGCGTAAGAATTTTTTTATTTAAATCGATGAAACGCAAATTTAACAGATTAATTGTGTGATAAATCAGATAAAACACAGCTTTAAAGACTATACATCGTCATAATCAACAACAATTTTTGGTGTTGTTGGGTGTGCTTGACAAGTTAAAATTAAGCCTTCTGCAAGTTCGCTATCAGTTAAAATATTGTTTTGACGCATGGTTGCTTCTCCCTCTTTTATTCTGGCAATACAACTACTGCAAATACCGCCTTGACAAGAGTAAGGTGCGTCAAGATCTTCATCAAGAGCAGCTTCAAGAACAGTTTGTTTTTGTGACATTTCAAATGTTGATTCTTCATCGTCAACAATAACGGTTATTTCGGTATTACCGTCCGTTACATTTGTTGTGTTTACCTCTGCTTGTTTAGCCGCCTTGAATAATTCAAAATGAATTCTATCTTCATCTACATTATGATCGGTTAGCACATCTTTAACTGTATGTATCATTCCTTCAGGACCACATAAGTAAAAGTCATCTATAACGATATGCTTATACTCGTTTTTAACAATAAGGTTCACAGTACTTTTTTCAATACGACCAAAAATAGCGTCCGGTTCGTTAGCTTGACTAAATACAAATTTGATAGTAAATCGATCACTATATTGATGTTGAAGCTCTAAAAGCTCATTTAAAAACATCGTGTCTTTAGTTGTTTTATTGCCGTAAACAAGTACTACTTTACTATACACTTCTTCTTCTAGAGCACATTTAATAATGCTTAACACTGGTTTAATACCACTACCAGCAGCAAATGCAGCAATATTTTTGGTTTTAGAATCATTAGGAGTAAACACAAAACGACCCTTAGGGGAAGCTACTTCTAATGTGTCGCCAACCTTAAGCTGGTTATTGGCATAAGAAGAAAAAGTACCATTTTTAACTTCTTTTACACCTACTTTTAATTCACCACTTTTTGGCGAAGCACAAATGGAATAATCACGACGTACTTCATTGCCATTAATAGCTGTTTTTAAAGTAATATACTGCCCTGCTTTAAATTTGAATATCTCTTGAAGTTCTTTAGGAACATTAAAACTAAGGGTTACAGAATCCTCGGTTTCTTTATGTATTTTGGTAATGGTAAGTTTATGGAATTGTGACATCTATTATTTTTTTACAAAAGTAGTGAAGCCAATAATTTTTTTTGATGGTTTTTCAAAAAAACAATACCTAAAAATCTTATGCATAAGAAATTTATGTATATTTGAACATTATGGGAAATCAAAAGTTGTATAAGGGCAGTTTAGCAACCATCATTCTTAAGTTATTGAATGAGCATGATAAAATGTATGGTTATGAAATCACTCAAAAGGTAAAAGAGCTTACCAAAGGAGAGCTAAAAATAACTGAAGGCGCGTTGTATCCTGCGCTACATAAACTGGAAGCAGAAGGATTACTGGATGTTGAGGTTGCTAAAGTTGATAACCGTTTGCGTAAATATTATAAGCTCACCGAACAAGGAACAAAAGAAACAGTTAATAAGCTTTCGGAATTAGAGAGTTATATCAAAACTATGCAAGCGATTGTTAATCCTAAATTAAGCCTGCAATAATGATAAAACTTACCAAGGAACAAATTCAATACATAGAAAACTATCTTATAAAAAACGATGTCAAGTTTTGGGATGTAAGAGTAGAATTATTGGATCATATTGCTACTGCCGTAGAAGAGAAAATGAAGCAAGACAATAAATCATTTCTTAAAGCTCTTTCTGAAGTTCACAGAGGTTTTGGCAATCAACTTATGCCAAGGTATGATGGTGATTACTATTTAGAAAAATCACTATATCAAGCTAATAATGGGTTTAAAAAGTTCATTAGAAACAAACAAAAGGAGTTTGGTCGTAAGTATAACAAGGAATTCAGAAAGTCTTTTAAACAGCAATTTTCAAGCTCTAGGGTTTATATTGAACTTGTTTTGTTAGTATTAATTGCGATTACAGTTTTTCAGTATTCGCAAATAGCTACAGTGCTTTTAGTTTTCTTCTTTTTAGTAACATTAGAAGGAATCAAATTAGTTCAGTTTTTCAGAAACTATTCACTTTTAAAGAATTCATTACAGTTTAATACTTTCATTAGTTTTGGAGGGTTGTTTTATTCGTCACAATATTTTATAATTATTGGATATCAATCTTTATTTGAATCAAAGGCAGATGTTCAATACCAATATTTAATACTGTTCTATTGTATAGCTTTTTTGTTTATTCGAGCTAGTCTTATTCATTTTCTAGAGTTTTTCAAAACATATAAGCAACGCTATAAAACCCTTTTGTTTTCATGAGTAAAATTACCCAAGCTCAAATACAAAAGCTGTACCAATTCACGCGCCAACACTTTGTAGAACATTATGATCTTCAAACAGAGTTGGTTGATCATTTAGCAAACGATATAGAAAAGATCTGGCTAGAATCTCCTAACATGTCTTTTGATGAAGCAAAGCAAAGAAGCTTTAAAAAATTTGGAGTTTTTGGTTTTATGGATGTAGTAGCAGAACGCCATAAAGCAATGAACAAACGCTATAGATCTATACTATGGAATCATGCCAAAGAATGGTTTCAATTACCGAAAATTCTAGTTTCAATTACCTTGTTTTTATTGTTTTATTACTTGATGCAGTTTCAAGCTGGTCGCTATATATTTTTAGGATTATTATTTGTTTTAGCCGTAGGTGAAATAATAGTGGGGATGAGGTTAAAAAAACGATTCAAAAAACGATTTAAGGAAAATAAAAGAAAATGGGTGCTAGAAGAAATGATATTTAATATCGCTATTTTTAATGCTGTTATTTTAGTTACCAATTTGTTCAATATATTTAATAATATTATTGAAAGAGAATTACCTATAATACTAACAAGTATCATTGCTCTAATATTTACTATTGCTATTGTGTTTTCGTATGTATCTTTGGTAGTACTCCCTAAAAAAGTAGAGAACCTACTTGAAAGCACATATCCAGAATATAAAATTTCATGATTTGTGTAACAATTTGAATATTATAACCACAAATAGAACAGAAACAACCAAAAAACATGATTAAACGTTTTATAAGTCTTGAATGGAAGCAGTTTATTCGCGCTTCGTATTTTCAAAAAGGACTCGTTATTAAAATTTTATTATTTCTTGCGGTACTTTACTTTGGTGGTATGGCTTTGTTATTAGGAACAAGTCTGTTTTTTATTCTTAAAAAAACACTTCCAGAAATAGACCCTATCATTTCGGTTAATAATTTCCTTATTTATTGGGTATTATTCGATATGGTTATTAGGTTTTTTATGCAACAGCTTCCCGTAATGAATGTAAAACCGCTTATGACTATTCCAGTAAAGCGTAGTAGCGCAATTCATTTTTTACTAGGTAAAACCGCATTATCGTTCTTTAATTTTATTCCACTATTTATCTTCTTGCCGTTTAGTATTGTTTTAATGGCTCAAGGCTATTCAGTAGTAAATGTTCTATGCTGGTTTATTGGAGTTATGGCTATTAGCTTTAGTGTTAACTTTCTAAACTTCTTGGTGAACAAGAACAATGCAGTGTTTTATACCATACTATCAATTTTAGCAATTCTAATTGGTCTAGAGGTGTACGGTGTTTTTAAAGCTTCTGAGCCTATTGGAGTCGCTTTTAACGCAATGTATAATCAACCATACTTAGCTTTAATACCAATGGTATTGTCTTTAGCACTTTACAAGATCAACTATAATTTTATTAGAAAAGGATTCTATTTAGATGATGCCATTACTAAAAAAGTAAAAGAAGTAAACGCAACCGACCTATCCTGGATGGACCGTTTTGGAAGTATTGCTCCGTTCTTGAAGAACGATGTAAAGCTTATTTGGAGAAATGTTCGCCCAAGACAAGTAATGTTTATGTCGTTCCTGTTTTTGTTTTATGGATTGATATTCTATACACAAGAAATATACATGGAAATGCCTGCATTTTTAGCTTTTGCATCAATGTTTGTAACGGGAGGGTTCTTATTGACATTTGGTCAAACCGTACCATCTTGGGACAGCGAGTACTATAAGCTGCTAATGAGTCAAAATATTCCATATAGAAAGTACTTAGAGTCTAAATGGTATTTAATGGTGGTTGCTGTGGGTATTTCATTTATATTAAGTACACCTTACCTGTACTTTGGATGGAAAATCTTTGGGATGATAGCCGCAGGCGCATTATTTAACATTGGCTTGAACTCATTTATAACCTTGTTTGGAGGCGCATTAAACAGAGTGCCAATAGAACTTAATGTAAAGGCTAAAGCATTTAGTAATACCAATGGATTTAATCCAACGCAACTGTTAATTGGATTACCAAAATTTGTATTACCAATGTTGTTATTTTACATTCCATATAAACTTATAAACTTTGAAGCGGGTCTAATTGTATTAGCATTAAGCGGTGTAGTTGGGCTTGTTTTTAGAGGATTCTTCTTGAAAAAAATTGAAACGATCTATCAAAAAGGAAAATATAAAACCATTGCTGCTTACGCAGAAAAAAAATAAAATAATTCTATGATTACTGTAAACAATTTATCAAAATCATATAACGGGGTTCAAGTATTAAATCTTGAAAATTTAGAAATCCCAAAAGGGCAAAGTTTTGGTCTTGTAGGCAACAATGGTGCTGGAAAAACCACATTCTTTAGTTTATTGCTAGACCTTATTCAGCCTACGTCTGGACATATTGAAAACAATGGAGTCATGGTTCATGAAAGTGAAGACTGGAAACCATTTACTTCAGCTTTTATTGATGAAACGTTTTTAATAGGCTATTTAACAGCTGAGGAGTATTTTTACTTTATTGGTGAGTTAAGAGGCCAAAATAAATCAGATGTAGATGCTTTATTAGCACAATTTGCAGATTTTTTTCATGACGAAATTCTAGGTAAAAAGAAGTACTTGAGAGATTTAAGTAAAGGAAATCAAAAAAAGGCAGGTATTGTTGCCGCACTTATTGGAAACCCAGAAGTAATAATTTTAGATGAACCTTTTGCAAACTTAGATCCAACCACTCAAATTCGTTTGAAACAGATCATTAAAGACCTTGCTGAACAACAAGGTGTAACCGTGTTAGTTTCAAGTCATGATCTAATGCATGTTACGGATGTTTGCGAACGTATTGTAGTTTTAGAAAAAGGAGATATTGTAAAAGATATTCAAACCAGCGAAGCAACCTTAAAAGAGCTAGAAGCGCACTTTACAAACTAGTAAATAGGCTAAAAGTCGACTATTTTTGCATTTTAAAAGAAAAAGATGATTATTTTTACGTTTTTGCATAATATTATGCAACTCATTTAGTTATTCATTTACTAAACATACCAACGTTGAAGACATCTTTTAAAACCAAATCTATACTTCTTCTGTCTGCAATTCTTGTAGTAGGATGCTCTCGAAAGAAAGATAATTTTGTTAGCCGGAATTTTCATGCCGTAACAGCAGAATATAATACGTTGTATAATGGATATAATGCTTTAGAACAAGGTAGAGCAGATCTAATTAGTGACTATGCTGATAATTATTGGGAAATACTCCCAGTAGAGCGTATGAAAGTTACTGATGAGGTAGTGTTACCAGGGCAATCTACTAATGACAATTTTACAAGAGCTGAAGAAAAAGCTATAAAAGCAGTACAAAAACATGGAATGAACATCAAAGGGAAAGAAAAAAACCCTCAAATTGATGAAGCATATCTGCTTTTAGGTAAAGCACGTTATTTTGATCAGCGCTTTGTTCCTGCACTTGAAGCTTTTAACTATATTCTTTATAAGTATCCTGCCAGTGATAAAATTAATCAGGCAAGGATTTGGCGTGAAAAGGCAAACTTGCGTCTAGAAAACAACGAATTAGCCATCACAAACTTAAAACGATTGCTGTATCAAGAAGATTTAAAAGGACAAGATCTTGCTGATGCTACGTCTATGCTGGCTGAAGGATATATAAATCAAAAACACTTAGATAGCGCCATTCCACAATTAGAAATAGCAGCTAATGCTACAAAGCGAAGTGATGAACGCGGACGCTATAAATTTATTCAAGGGCAATTGTACAATGCTTTAGAGAAAAGGGATAGTGCTAACATGGCTTTTGATAATGTGATAGAGCTAAATCGAAAAATACCGCGTATTTATTTAATAAGCGCACATCTTGAAAAAGCTAAGAACTTTGACCTTGATACTGGAAATAAATTAGAGTTTTTAGAACTGCTAACAGAGCTGGAAGAGAACAGAGAGAACAGGCCTTTCTTAGATAAGATCTATTATCAAATTGCAGATTATCACAAGCAAAATGGGTCAGATTCATTAGCAGTTTCATACTATAATAAATCTTTAAGCAAGAAATCTAGAGACAAATTCTTAAACGCAAAAAGCTATCAAAATTTAGGAGACATGAATTTTGATAATAGCGAATACAAGGATGCTGGTACGTATTACGATAGCACAATGCTTAACTTAAAAGAGAACAGCAAATTATTTAGAGCTATAAAACGTAAGCGTGACAACTTAGCAGATGTCATTCATTATGAGGATATCGCCCAAAGAAATGATAGTATTTTAAGGCTGGTTAATTTATCTGAAGCAGAACGATTAGCTTATTTTACTGAGTATACCGATAAGCTAAAAGAAAAAGCCGAAGCATTAAAAGAAAAAGCCGAAATAGCAAAAAAAAATACAGGACCTATAATTAATAACAGGCAAAGTCCAACTAGAGGGCAAGACAATACATCTACATTTTATTTTTACAATCCAGTAACTGTAGCTTATGGAAAAAATGAATTCTTAAAAAATTGGGGAGAAAGACAGTTAGAAGACAATTGGAGGTGGTCTGATAAAGGTGGAGCAGGATCTTTAAACAGTAATCCGCAAACAACAGAATTAATAGCTAGTGCTGATGGTGCAGACGATAGTGAGTTATTCGACCCAAAATTTTATATCGATAAACTTCCTACAAAGCAATCTGCTATAGATAGTCTTTCTAAAGACAGAAACTTTGCTTATTACCAATTAGGATTGATCTATAAGGAGAAGTTTAAAGAATATTATTTAGCAAAAGATAAATTACAAGCACTATTAAAGAATAACCCTGAAGAGCGTTTAATATTACCATCTAAATACAATCTGTACAAAATTTATCAATTACTAAATTTAAATGATGAAGCAGAAATTGCTAAAAACGATATTATAGCCACTTATCCTGATTCTAGATACGCTTCTATTTTGTTAAACCCTGATGTTGCTCTTGCTGAAGACGAAAATAGTCCGGAAAACTTATATGAGTCATTATACAAGCGCTTCGAAAACCAGGAGTATATAGATGTTATCTCTCAATGCGATGTGTATATTTCAAGATTTGATGGAGAAAAGATCGTTCCAAAGTTTGAGTTTTTAAAAGCCGTGTCAAAAGCACGACTGTATGGGTATGAAAGCTATAAGGAGTCTATAAACTACATTGCTTTAAACTACCCGAATAGTCCAGAAGGTAAAAAAGCAGAAGACATGCTTAAGAATGTAATGCCACTACTTGCTAATAATAAATTCCATAACGACGAAGGTGCAAAACACTTTAAAGCCATTTATCAATTTGAAAATGCAACAAAAGAAGAAATAGATGCGTTTGTAAAGAAATTAAATGAGGCTATTATTGAAGTAAAACACTTCGAGTTGAGCACATCAATAGACATGTATAATAATAACATTACCTTTGTAGTGGTTCACGGATTGAATAGTATTCAAGCAGCAAAAGGTTTTGGTGAATTTTTAAAAGAAAAGAAACAAAATATTGAACGCGATTATTTTGGGATCTCCTCTCAAAACTATCAAATTATTCAAATTCATAAGAATTTGGACACATATATAAAATCTCTGTAAAAACTTAAATTAATAGCATAATTATGTTTTCAGATAACAAAAGAGGTAGAGGCGAGACCTTAGAAGCTTCTGCACAACAAAATAGAATAGCACAAGGCACTACAATTGTAGGCGACATTGTAAGTGAAGGTGGATTTCGTATTGATGGAACAGTACAAGGCACTATTAAAACGCCTGGAAAAGTTGTAGTTGGAAAATCAGGTATTATAAATGGCACCTTAGAAGGTACAAATGCCGATTTTGAAGGACGTTTTTCTGGAAAGCTAAAATTATCAGGAGTATTGTCATTAAAATCTTCTGCTTTTATTGAAGGTGAAGTAGAAGTAGGAAAACTTGCTGTTGAGCCAGGAGCAACTTTTAATGCTGTTTGTAGTATGAAAGGCGCCGTAAAAGAACTTAACAAAGGTGAGCAAAGAAAATCAGGGTCGGAAACCGAAAGGTCAGCTTAAAAATGCTTTAGTGCTAACTGGAGTAGCATTTCAAATGGGTATTACTATTTATCTTTTTGTTTTGTTAGGGAAATGGCTTGACTCTAATTATAATAATGGCGACAAACTTTTTATAATCATTTGTACACTGGCAGGTGTTGCAGTGTCTTTATATGCTGTAATTAAACAGCTTAATCGCATAAATTCAAAATGAATCATACCATAGTTCGTTTCACACTACTTACACTAGTAGTTTTAGGAGCTGTCTTTGCACTGCATCTATACATTCTAAATTTTCAAAATCTTCCTTTATATAACGATAAAATAGTTTTAAGCTATTGCATTAATGGTATTCTTGCTATTGTGGTTGTAGCAGTATTATATATTTTAAGAGAAAAATATAAAAGTCAATTAGGGTTCTTGTTTATGGCTGGAAGTGCATTTAAATTCTTAATATTTTTTATCGTTTTTTATCCTGCTTATAATCAAGATGGAGTGGTTTCCACATCCGAATTTTTTGCCTTTTTTCTACCCTATGCTTTGTCCTTAATTTTAGAAACTGTTACACTTTCTAAACTCCTAAATAAATTAGATTCAACAGCTTCGTAATATCTTAAAAATCATCTATTAAAATAAAGTGTGAAATAGTTTTTGTTTTTGAGATAAAAACATACCTTTGCAGCGATTTTTAGGCCACTATTATATAGAGTGATATGCGAAGAAAAACATCTTTAAAACCAATTACATTATTACTACTTTTAATAACCTTTGTTTCTTATGCAAAGGAAGGAGCTCCAAGCAGTGACTCTAAAGCTGATAAGGAGACAGAAATAAAAGAATATATTCAACACCATTTACAAGACTCATACGACTTTACTTTGTTTTCTTGGACTACTGAGGCTGGAGAGCATAAGTACTTTGGGTTTCCGTTACCAGTAATACTTTGGGATAATGGGTTAAAAGTATTTTCATCTTCAAAATTCCATCATGGTGAAACAGTTGCTGAAGTTGATGGTAATTACTATAAAGTACACCATGCAAAAATTTATAAAGTAGACGGACCTAATGGAGAGATCGTTGAAGATGATCATCACCATGCCACTAATGAAAAACCTCTGGATTTTTCTATAACTAAAAATGTAACAATGATCATGATGGTATTCTTGATCATGTTCTTTATGTTTAAGAAAATGGCGAGCGCTTATAAGAAAAATGGCGGGATGCCAAAAGGAATGGGACGTCTTCTTGAGCCAATTGTACTATATGTTCGTGATGATATTGCCAGACCAAATATTGGTGAAAAGCACTATAAAAGATACATGAGTTATTTATTAACAGTGTTTTTCTTTGTATGGATTGTAAACTTATTTGGTTTAACACCAATAGGAATGAATGTTACTAACAACATTGCCGTAACATTCTGTTTAGCAATTATCACATACTTAATTACAACCTTTACAGCAAAAAAAGATTATTGGAAACATATTTTCTGGATGCCAGGAGTACCAGTTCCAATGAAGATAATATTAGCACCAATAGAATTACTTGGAACCATTATTAAGCCATTCTCATTAATGATACGTTTGTATGCAAACATTACTGCAGGACACATCGTATTAATGAGTTTAATTGGGATGATGTTTATTTTCAAGAATTGGCTTGGTAGCCCGTTATCATTTGTTCTAGCCTTTGTTTTAGGAATTTTAGAACTGTTGGTAGCAGCACTTCAGGCGTATATTTTCACCATGTTATCTGCTCTGTATTTTGGAGCAGCGGTAGAAGAGCACGATCATCATGAAGCGCACTAAATAAATTGAATGTTTAATTTTTAAATATATATATTATGACAATTCCAAACATCGTAGGTGCAGGTTTAGTAGTAATTGGAGCTGGAATCGGAATCGGTAAGATTGGTGGTTCTGCAATGGAAGCAATTGCTCGTCAACCAGAAGCGACAGGAAAAATTCAAACGGCTATGCTTATTGCAGCGGCGTTAATTGAAGGTATTGGATTTGCTGCATTATTTGCAGTAAGCTAAAAACACTAGAAACAGCTATAACGGTTGGTTATAGCTGTTCTTTTTAAATTAAACAGAAAATATTTTTTATAAATTATAATTATGGAGAAGTTAATTGAAGAGTTTTCATTAGGATTGTTTTTTTGGCAAGCAGTATTGTTTATTGGGTTAATCTTTTTATTAAAGAAATTTGCTTGGAAACCAATTTTAGATTCAGTTAATGATAGAGAAGAAGGTATTAAAAACGCTCTAGATGCAGCAGAGAATGCTAAAAAAGAGATGGAAAACCTTCAAGCTGATAACGAAAAACTTTTAAAGGAAGCTAGAGCAGAACGTGAAGCTATGTTGAAGGAAGCTCGTGACATCAAAAATAAAATGATTGACGATGCTAAAGAAGAAGCGAGAGAAGAAGCAGGTAAACTAATTGCTCAAGCTCATGCATCAATCGAAACTGAAAAGAAAGCTGCTATTAGCGAGTTAAAATCTCAGGTAGCTAACCTTTCAATAGAAATTGCAGAAAAAGTAGTTCGTGAAGAATTATCTAATAAAGACAAGCAAGTAAAATTGGTAGAGTCTATGTTAGGTGAAGCAACTTTAAACTAGAGTTATAATGGCAGGAACAAGAGCAGCAATACGTTACGCAAAAGCAGTACTTAGTTTAGCTAATGATCAAAATGCAGCAGACGCTGTAAATAATGATATGAAGCTAATTGCTACTACTATTGCAGAAAACGAAGAATTAGGTCAGGTACTTAAAAGTGCAGTCGTTAAATCAGACGTAAAGAAAGCCGCTTTGACCGAAATTTTTAAAAATATAAACGGTATCAGTTCTGAATTGTTCAACGTGTTAATGTCTAACAAAAGAATAGACATATTAGGCGACGTTGCATCAAAGTACAATGTATTGTTTGATGAGTTAAAAGGAAAGGAAGTAGCACAGGTTACTACTGCAATTCCAATGACTAACGATTTAGAAATAAAAGTACTAGCAAAAATAAAAGAGCTTACCAATAAAGCTGTAGAGCTCGAAAACATTGTAGATGAAAACATTTTAGGTGGTTTCATTTTACGTATTGGAGACAAACAATATAACGCAAGCGTTTCCAATAAACTAAATAAGTTAAAAAGAGAATTTACATTAAACTAAGATATTTTTATCTAAACAAATAATAAGATGGCAGAAGTAAAACCAGCTGAAGTATCAGCAATCTTAAAGCAACAACTAGCAGGATTTGAAGCGTCTGCTTCATTAGATGAAGTAGGAACAGTATTGACTGTAGGTGATGGTATTGCACGTGTTTATGGATTATCTAATGCTCAATATGGAGAATTAGTAGAATTTGAAAACGGTCTTGAAGGTATTGTATTAAACCTTGAAGAAGACAACGTAGGTGTGGTATTATTAGGTCCTTCAAAAGAAATTAAAGAAGGCGCTACTGTTAAACGTACTGAGCGTATCGCTTCTATTAAAGTAGGAGAAGAAATGGTTGGACGTGTTGTTGATACACTAGGTAACCCAATTGATGGTAAAGGACCTATTGGAGGTGACCTTTATGAAATGCCTTTAGAGCGTAAAGCACCAGGGGTTATTTTCCGTCAGCCAGTTGATGAGCCTATGCAAACAGGAATTAAGTCTATTGACGCGATGATTCCAGTTGGTAGAGGACAGCGTGAGCTTGTAATTGGTGACCGTCAAACTGGTAAAACAACAGTTTGTATCGATACCATCTTAAATCAAAAAGAATTTTACGATGCAGGTGAGCCTGTATTTTGTGTATATGTAGCAGTAGGGCAAAAAGCATCTACAGTTGCTAATATTGCTAAAACTCTTGAAGAAAAAGGAGCCTTAGCTTACACAGTAATTGTTGCTGCAAATGCATCAGATCCTGCTCCAATGCAGGTATATGCACCTTTTGCAGGAGCAGCTATTGGTGAATACTTTAGAGATACTGGTCGTCCAGCATTAATTGTTTATGATGATTTATCTAAACAAGCGGTAGCGTATCGTGAAGTATCGTTATTATTACGTCGTCCACCAGGACGTGAGGCGTATCCTGGAGACGTTTTCTACTTACACTCTCGTTTATTAGAGCGTGCTGCAAAAGTAATTGCTGATGATGAGATCGCTAAGGGTATGAACGACCTTCCTGAGTCATTAAAACCAATTGTAAAAGGTGGAGGATCTTTAACAGCCTTACCAATTATTGAAACTCAAGCAGGAGACGTATCGGCATATATTCCAACAAACGTAATTTCGATTACAGATGGACAGATCTTCTTAGAATCTGATTTATTTAACTCTGGTGTACGTCCAGCGATTAACGTAGGTATCTCTGTATCTCGTGTAGGTGGATCTGCTCAAATTAAATCAATGAAGAAAGTTGCAGGTACATTAAAGTTAGACCAGGCGCAGTTCCGTGAATTAGAAGCATTCGCTAAGTTTGGTTCTGATCTAGATGCAGCTACATTAAATGTAATTGAAAAAGGTAAGCGTAATGTTGAGATCTTAAAGCAAGCTCAAAACGATCCGTTTACAGTTGAAGATCAGGTAGCAATTATTTATGCTGGATCTAAAAACTTATTAAAAGATGTTCCTGTAGAGAAAGTAAAAGAATTTGAAAGAGATTATATCGAGTTCTTGAATGCTAAACACAGAGATGTGTTAGACACTCTAAAAGCAGGAAAATTAACTGATGAGGTTACAGACACTTTAACAAATGTTTGTAAAGACTTATCAGCAAAATACATATAAATAGATTTTAGTATTGAGTAGTGGGTATAGAAAGCTCACTACTGAATACTCAATACTAACAACTTAAGTATGGCAAACTTAAAAGAAATACGTAACAGAATTTCATCGGTTTCTTCAACGATGCAGATTACCAGTGCCATGAAAATGGTATCGGCTGCAAAATTAAAGAAGGCACAAGATGCTATTACTGCAATGCGTCCTTATGCAAACAAATTAACTGAATTGTTGCAAAATCTTAGTGCTACACTAGATGCAGATTCTGGAAGTAAATATGCTACACAACGAGACGTTAACAAAGTACTTGTAGTGGCCATTACTTCAAATAGAGGGCTTTGTGGAGCATTCAATTCAAATATTATAAAAGAAGTTAATAGATTAGCTACCGAAACCTATGCTAACAAGGAAATTTCTTATGTAGCTATTGGTAAAAAAGCAAATGACGCATTATCTAAAAATGGAAATGTTATAGCTAATAATAGCGATGTATTTGATGACCTCACTTTTGATAATATTGCGAGTATTGCTGAAAGTTTAATGCAGAAGTTTGTAGAGGGCGACTTTGATAAGATTGAATTGGTTTATAATAAATTTAAAAATGCAGCAACGCAAATTGTAATGACAGAACAATTTTTACCAATTGTTCCTATAGAAGGAGATGCTAATGTGAATTTAGATTACATTTTTGAGCCATCTAAAATTGAAATCGTTGAAACATTAATTCCTAAGTCATTAAAAACTCAGTTATACAAAGGTATTAGAGATAGCTTTGCTTCTGAGCATGGTGCACGTATGACTGCA
>JASBUG010000023.1 GCA_030148025.1 Flavobacteriaceae bacterium
TAATAGCATCTGTTATAGTAGCGCTCTTTTTAATTCCTCCATTTGCCGCTTGGTTATTTGGCTGGAAGTCACCCAAGAAAAGAATTAGTTTTGGAATGAACATTCTATTGGTATTGTTAGGGGTATATTCAGTAATTAGCGGATATACAATTGGGTTAATTCTTATAGCCTTTGCGGTATCTAGTTTTTTAAAGTCAAAAGGAATCTTAGACGAAATAACTGCTAATAAAACTAATATTATTATTTCATCAATAACTATTGTTGTTTTGTTAAGCGTTTATTGGAGGCCTCTTGGAGTTGATTATTCAATAGTATCGAATTTACTATTCGTTGGAGTAATTTGTTTTGGTTTATTAGCTGTGTTTACACTCTTTAGAAAGTCATATGTGCAAATATTAAATTGGGCTTTAAATAATAAACTTCTCTTTTTAAGTATTCCTGCAGTAATTGTATTCTTTGGAATAAACATAATGCAAAATACGGGCAAAGAATTTATGCCTTCCTTAAATGAAGGGTCTTTCCTTTTAATGCCTACATCTTTACCACATTCAGGTATCGAAGAAAACAAACGTGTGTTGCAACAATTGGATATGGCCGTAGCCACTATTCCTGAAGTGCAGACTGTGGTTGGAAAATCTGGACGTGCCGAAAGCGCGTTAGACCCAGCTCCCTTATCTATGTATGAAAATGTAATAATTTATTCGCCAGAGTACAAATTGGACGAAGATCAACATCGTTTGAAATTCAAGGTGAATGAGGACGGTCTTTTTGAAACCAGATCAGGTAAGTTTATTCCTTTTGGAACCAAAATAGATACTAAAGAATTAATTATTGATGAAGATGGAGAGTACTATCGTAATTGGAGGAGCCAAATAAAATCAGCCAACGATATATGGAAGGAAATTGTTAAGGTAACGAAATTACCTGGTGTTACTTCTGCCCCTAAATTACAGCCTATAGAAACAAGGTTAGTGATGCTGCAAACCGGTATGAGAGCCCCAATGGGGATTAAGGTAAAAGGTTCCAACTTAAAACAAATTGAGGATTTTGGAATACAGTTAGAAGGTATCTTAAAGCGCGTAGAAGGCGTTAAAAAAGAGGCTGTTTTTGCTGATAGAATAGTTGGAAAACCTTATTTAATGATTGATATTGACAGAGACAAAATCGCTCTTTACGGATTATCAATTGATGACGTTCAATCTACATTAGAAGTTTCTATTGGAGGAAAACTACTTACCCAAACTGTTGAGGGAAGGGAGCGTTATGCTGTTCGTGTTCGATACCCAAGAGAATTACGAACAACACCTAATGATCTAAAAAATATATACGTTCCAACTCCAAAAGGAACACCAATTCCACTCACGGAATTAGCAAGTCTTAAATACGAAAAGGGCCCTCAGGTTATTAAAAGTGAAGATACTTTTCTAGTAGGCTATGTGCTGTTTGATAAGGTTGAGGAAGAAGCTGAAGTAACTGTAGTTGAGAGAGCTCAAGAAACCATACAAGAGGCAATTGATAATGGAGAGTTAATTGTACCTAAAGGGGTTAACTACCAGTTTACGGGAACATATGAAAATCAGTTGAGAGCTGAGAAAACGCTTTCATTAGTAGTTCCATTGGCATTGGCTATTATCTTTCTAATACTATATTTTCAATTTAGATCAGTTGGAACATCTCTAATGGTGTTTACCGGTATTTTGGTAGCCTTTGCAGGAGGATTCATTATGATATGGTTGTACGGTGAAACATGGTTTTTAAATATTGACATGTTCGGCTTTAATTTACGAGAACTTTTTCAAATAAATCCTATCAATCTTAGTGTAGCAGTTTGGGTCGGGTTTATTGCTTTGTTTGGTATAGCGACTGATGATGGTGTTGTAATGGCTACATATTTAACACAAACCTTTGAAAGAAATAAACCAAAAACTAAACAGTCAATTAGAGCATCTGTTATTGAAGCTGGAGAAAAAAGAATTCGTCCTTGTTTAATGACTACTGCGACTACAATTTTAGCATTGCTACCAGTTTTAACCTCTACAGGAAGGGGAAGCGATATAATGATTCCTATGGCAATTCCAAGTTTTGGAGGCATGCTTATTGCCTTGATCACTTTGTTTGTTGTACCTGTATTGTATAGCTGGAAAGCAGAACTACAATTAAAAAGAAACTAACATGAAAAAAGTACTTTATATAATCAACTTGTTTTTTCTGGTTCCCTCGATTAATGCGCAAGAACTTGAAACTTATATTCAGGAAGCATTAATGAATAATCCCGAGATTCAGGCATTTGAGTTGCGTTATAACATTTCTTCTGAAAAAGAAAATGAAGTAAATACAATTGCAAATACAGAAATAGGAGCTGCTTATTTTGTAAGTAACCCTGAAACTAGGACTGGTCCTCAGGAGTTTAAGGTTTCTGTTAAGCAAATGATTCCTTGGTTTGGAACAATAACAGCCCGAGAAAATTATGCTAGCTCTTTAACTGATGTTCAATTTGTTGAACTTGCAATTATAAAACGTAAGCTAAAGTTAGCCGTTGCCCAAGCATACTATAAGTTATATGCCATAAGAAAGAAACAAGACGTTTTAGATAAGAATATTGATCTCTTAAATACTTATGAACGACTGGCGATAACATCTGTTGAAGTAGGAAAGGCAACTGCGGTTGACGTTTTGCGTTTACAAATACGTCAGAACGAATTACAACAAAGAAAAGAAGTATTAGAGCAAGACTTTTTAGCAGAACAAAGCTTGTTTAACAACTTGTTGAATAGGGGTGAATCCATCAAAATAGAAATAATTAATAGCTTAGAGATTCCTGTTGAAGATTTTGAAGCACAAGAGGAGTTAAATCTTCATCCCGAGTTGCTAAAGTTTGATAAACTTTATGAATCAGTGGCAAAATCTGAACTTCTGAACCAAAAAGAATCTTCACCTAGCATTGGTTTCGGATTGGACTATATAGGGGTTTCTCAACGACCAGACATGAGTTTTAGTGATAATGGTAAGGATATATTGATGCCTATGGTAACACTGTCAATCCCTATTTTCAATAGTAAATTCAAGTCAAGAACCAAACAGAATAAATTGAAACAGCAAGAAGTACTTGCTATAAAAGACGATAAAAAAAACAAATTAAAAACATTGTTAAGTATGGCTTTTAATAATAGAATTTCATCTCGAATTAGTTTTGATACTCAAACAAAGAATTTAAAACAAGCAAATGATGCTGAAAGAATATTAGTAAAGACCTATGAAACAGGAACAATAAATTTTAATGATGTTCTGGATGTTCAAGAGTTGCAGTTGAAATTTCAAATCAACCAAATTAACTCTGTTAAGGATTATTATTTGCAAACAGCAATTATAAATTATTTAGGTAATTAAAATAAGTAAATCATGATGATGTATGGATGGATTATAGTATTAGTTATAATCATTTTAGGGATTATACTTTACGCAGGAAAAAATGGAAATAAGGCCATTAAGCCAGAAACTCCTGAAGATATTCTTGATAAAAGAAATGCGAGGGGTGAAATTACCAAGGAAGAGTATTTAGAGCAAAAAAAGGCTTTAAAATCTGAAAAATAAATTGGAATTAGGTCTTCAGGGTCATTCAAAAGAAAACATATTTATAAATACTAATTGAAATATTATGAGAAAAATGAAAGCAATAATTGGATTTGTACTAATAACATTAACACTAAGTGTTGTGTCATGCAAAGAAAGCAAAACTAATGAAGCGGCTGATAATGGTACAGCGGTAGAAACCTCAGAGGTTGAAAAGGAGAGTCATAAACATTCTGATTCAGAAATGAAGCATGATAAGAACAAAACAGCTAATTCAGATCAAAAGTCTTCGAAAGCTGAAGCTATAATTAGCAATTATTTAAAGATGAAAGATGCTTTGGTTGCTGATGATGAAAAGGAGGCTGCTAAGATGGGGGCTGAGTTAGCTGTTTCTTTGAAGAGCTTAAGTCTTAATGAATTTAATGAAGCTCAACAAAAAGAGCTTAGAGAGATTATTGAGTCAGCTACAGAACATGCCGAGCATATTGCTAAAAGTCATATGGACCATCAAAGAGAGCACTTTAAAGGATTAAGTGTTGATATAACTGATATGATCGCAATAACAGGAACGTCTATTACATTATACGAGCAGTTTTGCCCAATGTATGATAAAGGTAGTGCATGGTTAAGTGTAAGTAATGAAGTTAGAAATCCGTATTACGGTAGTAAAATGCTTAAGTGCGGAAAAGTTCAGAAAGAAATATACTAAATGAAAATAGTTAAAATTTTAGGACTGGTTTTGGTGGCTGCTTTTGTTGTTATTCAGTTTGTGCCAACATCACTCAATCAAAGTGATGTAATATCAACAGAAGATTTTATGAGTACTTATAAAGTTCCTCAACAAATCGAAACAATTTTAAAAACATCTTGCTATGATTGCCATAGTAATAATACTAAATACCCTTGGTATAATAAAATTCAACCTATTGCTTGGGTCATAGAAGACCATGTTAAAGTTGGAAAAGAAGAGTTGAACTTAAGTGAATTTGGCTCTTACTCAAAACGCAGACAAAAAAGTAAATTGAAATCTATAGGAAGTCAAATCGAAGATGGGGAAATGCCTCTTTCTTCCTATGCTTTGATTCACAGAGATGCAAAAATTTCGGAGGATGAAAAAAGGCTAATGGTTGAATGGATAAATAAAATAATAGACAGTTTATAATAATAATTAAAAAAGAAAAACATGAAGAATTTAAAAATGAGTTTAGCAGCAATGCTACTAGTAGGATCTCTTGCTTATGCCCAACATGATCATAAAAAAATGAAAACAAGTCATAAAATGGGCGAGAAAAAAATGATGGTGAACCAAGGTCACGATATGAAAACTGAAGCAATTCTTAATGATTACTTCAATCTTAAAAACGCTTTAGTAAATGATGATGGGAAAAAGGCTGCACAAGCAGGTTCTAAATTGGCTATTTCTTTAAAAGCCTTTGACATGAAAGCTTATACGGCGGAGCAACAAAAAGAGCTTATTGATATTATAGAAGATGCTACAGAGCACGCTGAACATATAGCTAAAAGTGATATTGGTCATCAACGTGAGCATTTTAAAACGCTCAGTGTGGATATGACAGATTTGGTAGCCATAACAGGAACAAAACATACGCTTTTTGAGCAATTCTGTTCAATGTATGATAAAGGTAGTGCATGGTTGAGCAGAAGCAACGAGGTTAGGAACCCGTATTATGGTAGTAAAATGCTAAAATGTGGTAAAGTTCAAAAAGAAATAAACTAAATAATGCCTGATTAGGAAGAGGATATCTTTTCCCTAAGAATTGATTAATAGCAATTTTCTTCCTTTTTCGGGTGTTTTAAGAACAAAAGTCCTGTTTTGGGGAAGGGAGTGAGGTTGATTTAGTTAGTGTTTACCCTTCCCTTATTCAGGCACAATAGAGTATTAAACCATAGAGACAATGTGATTACGCCTGGACTGGAAAAGGATATCTTCCCTAACAGATAATTGACACACATCCTTTTTCCTTTTCAGGTCGTTAATCACTATAAGAATTACAATATTAATTGATACTTAAATAAAGAATTAATAGAGAAAATGAAATCGTGTTGTAAACAAAATCAAAGCAAAAATTCTGTCCATTCAGATTTTAAGAAATGGTTCAATTACATCATCTATTTCATTGTATCATCAATAATTCTGGGTGCAATCATTTTACAAATCACTAAAAACATAACAATCTAAAACAAAACAAATGAATTTCTCAATTAAACTAATTTTTACTATCTCTAGCATGTTCTTATTGATGAACTGCAAGGGACAAGTAGATTCTCAGGAAGTTGCAAATGTTTCAAAAGAAACACAAGCTGTTGAATCGGTAATGAAAAGTTACAAGGATGCACTTCAAAATTTAACAGTAGAAGGAACAATGCAACTTTTTACAAAAGACGCTAAAGTCTATGAATCTGGTGGTGTTGAAGGTACTTATAAAAACTATGTAGATCATCATTTAGGCCCAGAATTACATCATTTTAATAGCTTTTCTTTTTCTGACTATAACATACATGTAGATATAGATTTACCGTATGCATTTACGACGGAAACATATATTTATACAATTGATCTAAAGGCTAATCCCGAGAAAGGTAGAGATGCAAGAATCATTAGAAAAAAAGGTGTGGCAACTTCTGTCTTAAAGAAGGTTAAGGGAACATGGAAGATTATTAAGACGCATTCCTCTTCCAGGGATATAAGAGGTCATTAATACATTTTGAGATGTATTACAAAATGAAAAAAATAATTGGAACCATTGCCTTTATAGTGTGCTTTATGAACACGTATGGGCAAGAAAAAAACAAAAAAGGACCACATGGTGGCAGCATTGTTTCTTTAGGTGAGTTCAATATGGAAATGGTAAGGGAAGGATTTAGTTGCTTATCACACCCTGAAATAAAGAGTATAAAAAAGGGCGTTTGTTCCAAATGTGATAAAAGTCTAGAAAAAGATGAAAAAATTGAGTTTTACTTACTAGATAATAATTATAAAGAACTGGATATCTCAAATTTAGAAGAGAAAGTAAGAGTAAGAATAGTCTTTAAAGATGAAACTGCAGTTTCTAAGAAAGCAAAGTTGACGGACAAAAGTTTTTGGATTCCATTAAGGAAAAACGGTCTGTCCAATTTCCAGCAAGCTATAGTTAGGATAAATTATAAAAGTAAAAAGTATATAGTGACTTATGGGGATCCAATAGTTCATCATGGAGGGCATCATCACTAGCTAATCATATTTTTAGTTAAGAAAAAGAGTTCAAAAAAAGAAACAAGTTATAATAATTATGAAAAAAATAATATTCATTCTCGTATTGTCATTAGTGATTAATAGTTGTAAAGAAGAAAAAAGGGACAATAATTTACAAGATCATAAGGGGCATTCAAAAGAGAAAACAGAAACAACTAAAAAGAAAGTATTGAGTCCTCATACATCAACTATGGCAATGGTTGGAGATGCTCACATTCATATTGACTATTCATCCCCAGGAGTTAGAAATCGAATCATTTTTGGGGGATTATTGGCATATGATATGATATGGCAAGCAGGAGCACATAACGCCACATGGATAGAAACCAATAAGGATTTAACTATTGATGGAAAGATCTTACCTCGTGGTAAATATGGTTTTTTTACTATTCCATCAAAAGAAGAGTGGACGTTAATTTTCAACTCAAATTGGGACCAGCACGGAAAGGATGAGTATAGTGAAGAAGAAGATGTTCTTAGATTTAAAGTGAAACCAAAATTAACTGAAATTATTCAGGAACATCTCGAATATAAAATTGAAAAGATAAGTAAAAATCAAGGAGCTATATCATTGTCATGGGAAAAAGTAACTGTTAGCTTCACATTTAAAGTAAATCAATAAAATGGTAAATAGGCACACTGCACAAAAAATTAGAAAAATTCATAGGTATTTAGGGCTGTTTTTGGGAATTCAATTCCTGATGTGGACTATTAGCGGTCTCTATTTCAGCTGGTCAAATATTGACAATATCCACGGAGATCAGTTTAAAAATATGTCACCTGAATTGGGGGCCTATAATAATTTAATTGATTTAGATGAACTAGAAGGTAACCCTTCAATAACTTCAGTGGAATTAAGGGAAATAAATAATCAGCCTTATTACTGGATTAATAAAGAAAGTTTGTATAGCGCAAATACAGGATCTTTAAAGGAGGCTATTAGTAAAGACGACGCACTGTCTGTTGCTAAGAAATATATGAATCAAAGCTTGGAAGTGGAAGATATACAATTAATTTCCGAAACCGGTAAACATCATGAGTATCGGGAAAGACTCTTACCTGCATTTGTTATATCGTATAAGGAACCACAATCTATAAAGGCTTATGTTTCACTTCATGATGGAAGATTTCAAACGGTTAGGCATAGAGATTGGCGAATTTTTGACTTTTTATGGATGACTCATACCATGGATTATGAGGGTAGAGACAATTTTAATAACCTAATTCTCCGCGCATTTTCTTTGCTTGGGTTAATTACAGTGTTAAGTGGATTCTTGCTGTGGTATATTTCGTCACCTTCGGTTAGAAAAGTTTTGAAAAGAAAAAGAAAATAAAATTTTGGATTATGAAAAAAAGTATCATTTACATCGGTTTAGCTGTTATTGTTGGCCTGTTTGCAGGTTATCTGTTATTTGGAGGAGGTAATTCAGGTGATAGAGGTATAACAGAACACGATCATGCTGAGGACGCCAGCTCTGATCAAATGTGGACATGTTCTATGCATCCGCAGATCATGCAACCTGAACCAGGGGATTGCCCTATATGCGGCATGGATCTAATTCCAGCAGAAGCAGGGGCAGATGGTCTTGCAGCAAATGCTTTCAAGATGACTCAAAATGCATTGGCCTTAGCAAACATTCAAACTACTATGGTAGGAATGAATGAACTAGAAGGTAGTGTATTGAAGTTATCAGGAAAAATTAGAGAGAATGAAGATGCCAATGCAGTGCAAGTAACCTATTTTTCCGGGAGAATAGAAAAACTAAATGTGAGTTCTACAGGAGAAAAGGTATATAAGGGACAATTGTTAGCTACTGTTTATTCTCCAGAACTTGTCTCAGCTCAGCAAGAACTTTTAACAACATTGTCACTAAAGGAATCCCAACCGGAATTATATAAGGCAGTTAGGCAAAAGTTAAAATTGTGGAAGCTTTCTGAAAAACAAATTAATGGGATTGAAGCATCCGGGGAAATAAAAGAAAACTTTCCGGTTTATGCTACAGTATCGGGAACGGTTATTGAAAAAATGGTAGAAGAGGGGGATTATATTAAACTTGGTCAACCTTTATATAAAATTTCAAATTTGAATTCAATTTGGGCGGTTTTTGACGCTTATGAAAATCAATTTTCGAACATAAAGGTTGGACAGAATGTTAAGGTTACTACTACAGCCTATCCTGATAAAACATTTGATGCTAAAGTTTCATTTATTGATCCAATCCTAAATGCATCAACTCGTACGGTCATGATCCGTACAGTTTTAAACAATACATCTGATTTGTTTAAACCAGGGATGTTTGTTGAAGGCGAAATTGAAATAAAAAGATCTGCTAAAAATAAGGAAAGCATAGTAATACCTTCAAGCGCGGTAATGTGGACTGGTGAACGTTCAATAGTTTATGTTAAAACTAATCCAAATGAGCCTGTTTTTGAAATGAGAGAAGTGATATTAGGAAATTCTACAAATAGCACTTATACAGTGATAAGTGGCTTGAACAATGGAGAAGAAATTGTAGCTAATGGGACATTTACTGTGGATGCTGCTGCACAATTACAGGGGAAAAAATCTATGATGAACCAAGATGGAGGTACTACTATGACTGGTCATGAGGGTCATCTGGGTTTGGATAATGAAAGCTCCAATAATGCTGGTGACAGTATTAATCATGCAGAAATGAACAAAAGGATTGAGGTTTCGAAAGATTTTCAGAATCAATTGAAAAAAGTTTTTGACAGTTATTTATTGTTAAAGGATGCGTTGGTAGTGGATAATGGGGAAGATGCAAATGAGAAGGCCACTGAGTTGGTTCAAAGTATTGCTAAAGTTGATATGAAATTATTGCCTGATGATAATGCACATAACCATTGGATGACTATCGAAAAGGAAATTACACTATCTGCAAAATCAATTGCGAACACAAGTGAAATAAGTATTCAAAGAAAACATTTCAAGCATTTATCAGCTCATGTGTTAAGTGGTGTTCAGTTATTTGGCATTAATCAAAAAGTGTATGCTCAGTTTTGTCCTATGGCGGATAATGATAATGGTGCTTATTGGTTGAGCATGGAGGAAGGAATTAAAAACCCGTATTTTGGTGATGCTATGTTAAAATGCGGAGAAGTAAAGGGTGTTATTGAATAGTTATTAATGGTATAAGTTAATTGAATGATTCTAGAGTACTATGAGTGAAAGTAGAAGACTCCGACGGAAAAGCAGGAAATCATCTAATGCTACACGAAGTAAGATTTCCAAAAAAGACAAAATATATGGCATTCTAGCTATAATAGCTATATTTCTAGTAGCATTTATAGCAGTTATATTTATAGCTTTAACCTAATTTAATATTGGTTTTTATCTATGAATTTAAAAAAAGAGTCTAGCACAGTTTATATAAAAAATATGGTTTGTCCGCGTTGTGTAAGTGCAGTGAAGAACATTTTTAGTACTCTAGATATTAAGTATAATTCTGTGACATTAGGTGAGGTAGAAGTTGGACAGCCTATTAATGAAGAATTAAGAAAAGAACTTCTAAATAAATTGGAGGACATTGGATTTTTACTTGTAAATGATCGTAAAAGTCAATTGATTGAACGTATGAAAGCCTTAGTTATTGACAAAGTGCATCATTCTGATACAAACGAAAATATTAAATGGCCTGCTTATATTACTAATGAACTTCATCTGGATTATAAATATTTAAGCTCCTTATTTTCTTCGGTTGAGAGTATAACATTTGAACAGTATACCATAAACCAAAAGATAGAACGCATAAAAGAACTTATGGTCTATGACGAATTAACGTTGAGTGAAATTGCTTTTAAACTGAATTATAGTAGTGTTGCTTATCTTAGTAACCAATTTAAAAAGGTAACAGGAATGACCCCAAGTCAATTCAAAAAGGTAGTAGATAAAAACAGAAAATCTCTTGATGAAATATAATCTCTAAGTTGTTGAAATCTGATAATTTCATAAAATAATCTGCATATTGTATAACACTTAAAAGGTTATCAATTCTGAAATTTGTAATGTACAAATAACAGAGAGAAATGGAACCAATTAATGTGTTTGATACTAAGCAAAAAGAATATAAGGAAGGAGTAAAGAAATCTTTTCCGGTAACTGGAATGACTTGTGCTGCCTGCGCATCCAGTGTAGAATCCATACTTAAACACACTGATGGTGTTAATAACGCCAATGTCAACTTTGCCAGTAGTTCCGTTTTAATAGATTATGATAAATCTTTAAATTCTAATGATCTTCAAAATGCCCTTAGAGCTGTAGGTTATGATTTAATTGTCGATGTTGAGGATCCTTTAGAAGCCCAACAAAAGGTTCAATTAAAGCATTACCAAGACATAAAACACCGTACCATTTGGTCTGCAATATTTACCATACCTATTTTCATTTTAGGAATGTTTTATATGGATTGGGTTCCAGGAAAATGGATCTCTTTGGTTTTAACAATACCAATACTATTTTGGTTTGGCCGAAGCTTTTATATAAATGCTTATAAACAAGCAAAACATGGCAAGGCAAATATGGATACATTGGTAGCCTTAAGTACTGGGATCGCTTTTATATTTAGTGTATTCAATACAATCTTTCCGGAATTTTGGCGGATTCAAAACATAGAGCCTCATGTTTATTATGAAGCGGCTACCGTTATTATCACATTCATTTCTTTAGGGAAATTCTTAGAGGAAAAAGCAAAAACAAACACCTCTTCAGCTATAAAAAAATTGATGGGGTTAAAGCCAAAAACAATAAAAATAATTGAAGATGATGAAGAAAAAGAAATTCCTATTTCTTCTGTACAAGTAGGTCAAACCATTTTGGTTCGTCCTGGAGAAAAGATTCCTGTAGATGGAGAAGTTTCCAAAGGCAACTCGTATGTAGACGAAAGCATGATTACAGGAGAACCTGTTCCTGTAGAAAAGACAAAAGCCGAAAAAGTATTTGCAGGTACGGTAAACCAAAAAGGCAGCTTTCAGTTTACTGCGGAAAAAGTGGGTGGAGAAACCCTACTGTCTCAAATCATAAAAATGGTGCAGGAAGCCCAAGGAAGCAAAGCACCTGTTCAAAAATTGGTCGATAAAATAGCCAGTATTTTCGTTCCAATTGTATTGGGTATTTCTATCATTACATTCATCGTTTGGATGTCAGTTGGAGGAGATAATGCCTTTTCTCAAGCTTTACTGACTTCGGTAGCAGTATTGGTTATTGCCTGCCCTTGTGCTCTAGGATTAGCGACACCCACAGCTATAATGGTAGGTATTGGTAAAGGGGCTGAAAACAATATTCTTATCAAAGATGCAGAAAGTTTAGAACTAGGCCTTAAAGTAAATACCGTTATTCTTGATAAGACTGGGACAATTACCGAAGGTAAACCTATAGTAACAGATGTTGTATGGAATGATAAAATTAAAGATCAAAGCGTATTCAAAGAGATGCTTCATACTATTGAAGCACAATCTGAACATCCGTTAGCAGAAGCGGTTGTAACCCATTTGAAAGAAGAAAACATAAATCGGACCAAGATATCTTCTTTTGAAAGTATTACAGGAAAAGGAGCAAAGGCAATTCATAACAGCGGAGCAACTTATTATGTTGGCAACCGTAAATTGATTTTTGAAAACAATATAGGGATTGATACAGTATTAGATAAAAGAGCCGGCGAGTTACAGGATGAAGCGAAGACAGTTATATTCTTCGGAAATGATGCCCAAGTATTAGCAGTATTCGCGATTGCAGATGAGATAAAGAAAACCTCAAAAAAAGCGATTGAAACACTGCAAGAAAGGGGTATTGAGGTTTATATGCTGACTGGCGACAATAAAAAAACCGCAGCTGCTCTTGCAGAACAAGTTGGTATAACAAAATATATGGGAGAAGTAATGCCTTCAGATAAAGCTACATTTATTGAAAAATTGCAAGCCAAAGGAAAAGTAGTAGCAATGGTGGGTGATGGTATAAATGACTCACACGCCTTGGCACAAGCTAATGTAAGTATAGCAATGGGGAAAGGCTCAGACATTGCCAAGGATGTTGCTAAAATAACTTTAATCACTTCAGATTTGCAATCAATACCAAAAGCATTGGAACTGTCAAAGAGAACTGTATTGGGCATTCGTCAGAACCTATTTTGGGCATTCATTTATAACATTATTGGTATTCCTATTGCAGCAGGAGTGTTGTACCCCGTTAATGGGTTTTTATTGGATCCAATAATTGCAGGTGCTGCCATGGCATTTAGCAGCGTATCTGTAGTTGCAAATAGTCTAAGACTTAAACGAGTAAAACTTTAGTATTAATTATAAATTTAAATATAATGAAAACTTTAAAATTTAAAACAAATATCAATTGTGGTGGGTGTGTTTCAAAAGTAACGCCATTTTTAGATAAGCAAGAAGGAATAGATAGCTGGAAAGTTGACACAAATAATCCAGATAAACTCTTAACAGTAGAATGCAATCAGATAACAGAAGAAGATGTGAAAATGACTTTGCAAAGAATTGGGTTTAAGGCTGAATCGATAAATGATAATGAGTAAATTTCAGGAATAATAAAAGTGTTATGAATTTTCTAATCTTTTTTGGAATTATTATACTTTTTGTAATTCATTTTTATCTTAAAAGAAAGCGAAAGAAAGCAAAGCCATTCCCTTCACATTGGCATACGCTTTTGTTAAAGCACGTCCATTTTTATAACCTATTGCCATCAAAAAAAACAGCAGGCTTTCCAAAAAAGAATGATGCAGTTTCTCAGCGAAGTTTATATAGATGGTGTGCAGTTTGAAATAGAAGAATTGGATAAAATTTTAATTGCAGCAAGTGCTGTAATTCCTGTTTTTGGCTTTAATGAGTGGAACTATAGCAATTTAAGTGGTATACTTTTACATCCAGATTATTTTAATGAAGATTTTGAATTTAACCGTAAAGCAAAGTCGCGGAATATTGCTGGAATAGTAGGCAATGGAAGATTTGAAAAACAAATGATTTTATCCAAAAAAGCACTATATCATGGTTTTGCCAATACAAGTGACAAAAATAATACCGCTATTCACGAATTTGTGCATCTAATAGATAAAATGGATGGCCAGAAAGATGGATTTCCAGATCAGTTACTGAGCCACCAATATGCAATTCCTTGGTTGAAATTGATTCATAAAGAAATGGAAGCAATAAACAACAATCAATCAGACATTCGAAAATATGGCGGAACCAATCAAGCTGAATTCTTCGCCGTAGCTTCAGAATATTTTTTTGAGCGTCCCGATTTACTTAAGAGAAAACATCCTAAGCTTTATAGAATGTTAGTGGAGTGTTTTAATTAGTAGCCAACTGTAGATTGCCTCAATCAATATTGAATGTTCTATATAATAATTGCTAAATTTAACTAGCATATATGTTTGAGTTTAAAAGACGTTTAAAGTCCTTGTACACATTATTTCTAATTCATCATTTGAAACCTCACAGAATATAAAATTGCAAAGAAGGCTGCATCAATATCATCATTAACTACTTCGCATATTGTGACCATCCTGAATGTTCAAGACCCAATACTAATAATTAACACTTAATTTCTGTTCAATATTTTATCAGATAATCTATTGATAGCATTACAATTTTAATGGTTATAGTCATTCTATTTATATAATACTAGTATACTACTTCCATTTCATTTTTTGTAACCTTACAGCATTCAATATAGCTAATAGAGCGACTCCAACATCTGCAAATACAGCTTCCCACATGGTTGCCATACCACCTGCTCCTAAAATTAAAACAATCACTTTTACACCGAATGCTAATATGATATTTTGCCATACAATCTTTCTTGTGGAACGACTAATTTTAATAGCTCTAACTGCTTTTGAAGGTTGGTCTGTTTGAATAATAACATCTGCTGTCTCGATTGCGACATCACTTCCTAAACCACCCATAGCAATACCTACATCACTTGCTGCTAAAACTGGTGCGTCATTAATACCATCACCTATAAAAGCTACTTTATTTTCAGGATTGCTCTTTAAAGCTTCAACTTCATTTAATTTATCTTCTGGTAGTAAACCACCTTTAGCTTTTTCAATCGCTAATTCTCTTGCTACTTGTTGAGTTATGGAATCTTTATCACCCGAAAGCATCATTATATTTTTAACACCTACCTTATGCAATACTGTAATAGTTTCTTTAGCATCCTCTTTTAATTCGTCTGCTATCACCACATAACCAGCAAATTGATTATCGATTGAAACCAATACTATAGATTCTACAATATTTTCAATTTGAGTTGGAACATCAATATCATTAGCAATCATTAAGGCTTTATTTCCTACTAAAACGATTTTACCTTTTACTATTCCTTTTAAGCCTTTACCTGCAATTTCAGAAACTTCTTTTGCTTCATAGTTATCTCCATTTTCTTTATACTCCATAATAGCTTTTGCAATAGGATGAGTTGACTGTTCTTCCATAGCCATTAGGTACTTCATAAATTCTGGTTCTTTCCAACCTATAGACTTGATTTCCTTGATTTTGAAAACACCTTTGGTAACAGTTCCTGTTTTGTCCATTACCAAAGTATTTATCTTGGTCATAGCATCTAAAAAGGAAGCTCCTTTAAACAAAATACCATTTTTTGAAGCTGCGCCCAATCCACCGAAATAACCTAAAGGAATAGAAATTACCAACGCACAAGGACAAGAAATCACCAAGAAAATCAACGCTCTGTACAACCAATCTCTAAAGACATAATCATCTACAAAAAAGTAAGGGATGAATGTTACACCTATCGCTAAAAACACTACAATTGGCGTATAAATTCGTGCGAACTGTCTGATAAATAATTCCGTTTTTGATTTACGTGCAGTAGCATTTTGGACCAAATCTAATATTCTTGCAATAGAACTATTTTCAAACTTGTTAGTGACTTCAACTTCAATGACACTTTCTAAATTAATACTGCCCGCATATACTTTTCCTTCTTTTAAAACAGAATCTGGTTTGCTTTCTCCAGTTAAAGCAGCCGTATTTAATGATGCTTTTTCGGATAATAATATGCCGTCCAAAGGAATTTTTTCGCCCACACGTATTTGAATCTTCTCACCAATTCTCACATCTTCTGGTGAAACACTTATACAGTCTCCTTCACGAAATACATTGGCTTCTTTTGGTCTAACATCGAGTAATGCCTTTATATTACCTTTTGCTCTGTTGACTGCCGCATTTTGAAATAATTCACCAACTGCATAAAATAACATTACTGCCACACCTTCCGGATGTTCACCAATAATAAATGCACCAATAGTGGCTATGGACATTAAAAAAAACTCGGTAAAAAAGTCGCCTTTTTTAATGCTTATCCATCCTTCTTTTACCACAGGAAAACCCACGGGAATATAGGCCACCACGTACCAAAGAATACGAATCCAACTAGAAAAATGAGGAAATGCTTCAAAATAATCTATAGCAATACCTACTATTAACATTACAAAACTGAAAATAGCTGGCAAATAGGTGTTAAAAGTTGAAACGCCTTTAGGACTGCTATGATTATGCCCATCATCGTGACTATGTTCTTCTTCTGAACTTGGTTTTAAATCTCTTAAATTGACTTTCTTTTTTTTCATTTTCTCTCTAATAGCTTTTCAATATTATTTGGAATAGACATACGTTTTAATGATGGTACGTTTGTACCACCTGTATTACCGAGAGGAACGTGGTTTATAAAAGATTTCCAACCACCTACAAGCAATCTTATTATTTGTCCGAATACCTCTTTTGTATCTTTTTGCATTAAACCAAACTTTAGCATTAACCAATGTGAATAGATATGCTCGATTGGGTAAGATTGACCTATAATATGACTTCTTTCTAAATGATACCAGGCATTGCTGTACTGCTTATTAACTAAATAGTAGCGGTAATGCTCTAATTCTTTTCTATGGAATTGTTTGAGGTGCTTAGGTATTTTTATATTAAACTCCATATCCATTGATTTTGGATAAAATTAGTTTAATAGTTAATGCAATGGAAGTGCATTATTGTCTGCTAGACTTAACGCTGATACAGAATTCAAACATAATATTACTTCATGATAAAAAAGCATAAAAATAGATTAAAAGTATGAAGATATACCAAAACTAAATCCACCTAATTTTGCCGGTTCATTGTTCAGAATATCTGTTTGTCTTTGTATTCTGTAATTTAGTCTAAAAACTGTTTGCTGTGATGGCCTGAAGGTGATAGCGGGCATAATACTCCAAAGTTCGTCTCCTATGTCGTCTCCAGTCTCGTTAAATGTACCTACGTTCCAATCCACATATTCTAAGCGACAAGCTAGATTTAAAGTTGCGTTATCCCAACCAAGCATTTTTTGTTTCAAAACAGGCTGGACTATATCCAAAAACCCTCCGTATTGCTTATCCCCGTACTGTTGTGTATAAGTTCCAGGAACATCTATATTAATCCAAGCCCATTCACCCGTAATAAATGTATTTGTTTTTGTTAAGGTTGTGTTGTAATCTATAGCAAAAACATTTAACCTTCGCTTTTCATCAAGTACAATGCCATCGTCTTGAAAGGTATTATAAATCCCCCCCATATAGGAAAGGCCAATTTCTCCAAATGCCTTATTTCTAATGGCTATTTTAGCAGTAGTTAGAGGTGTTCCACTTGCTGATTCTTCAAAACGCTCTGCATTTTCTTTAGATGCAGGCAAAAATGTCTTACCCTCTTCATTATCAATAATAGCATCATCAAAACCACCTGAGAGATATAGTTCATAACCAAACATCCAGTTATTTTTATAGGTCTTTCCAAACAATCCAAAACCTGCATTACTCCAAGTTGCTGGTAGCATCTGTGTGGCAGAAATTGGACGGTCTGTAAATTCCCATTTTGGGCCATCATGATTTTGATTAAATGCTCCAATAGGAGTCATGATAATACCCCCTCTTAAGTTGAATAATGGATGAAATTCAACATCCAAAGAAGCAAATTCAATAGCAATCTCTTTACCTCCTTCTTCAAACTCTATTTCACTTAAAAACTTAATTTTCTTTGAAATAGAAGAAGCTACAAACAAAGTCATTCTTCGCATTTGGAATTGATGTCCTTCCGACACACCATCTGTCCCGATATGTTGCCAGTTTACTTCCGCATAACCACCAACTGAAACAGGGAGTTTTCCAAAACTTAAAAAGGGTCTATTATAGACGGCATCCATATTAAGTTGTTGCTTGGTGCTGTCTATTTGTTGCCGTTTTAATAGGGTTGCATCTACTTGTGCAAAAGATAATGTAGATGTTAAAAATAGTATTACTATAATTATATGTTTCATGCTTTTTTCAGTGAAATTAAAATATTTTGATTGTCAAACTCTAATTGAAATTTACGTAATGGATTTGATGCTGGGCCGTTGGTTACATTACCTTTATTATCAAACTCGCTCCCATGTGCAGAACAAACCAATTTTTCGCCATATGCAGTCACTTCATTGCCTTGATGGGTGCATTGCATATACAAAGCAGTGAAATGGTTTTCTGAGAATCGAAAAACATAAATTGGGTATTGTAGTTGTGAATTATTTACCACAATATATTTGAGTATTTTTCCGTCTTTTTCGAAATTTGATAGGGGAACTATTAAATTCTCTCCATTAATTATTGCGCTAATACTTTTAGTGGAGACACACCCTTGCAGCAATGGTGAAAAAACTGTAGCCCCTAAACAAGCAAATCCACAAGTTTTAATAAACTTTTTTCGTTCCATGTTTATAGTGATTCTAGGAACTTAATTAATTCTTCTTTTTCGGTTTCAGTAAGATTCAAAAACTGATTTTTACTATTTTCTGCTTCACCACCGTGTAACAAAATAGCCTCAGAAATACTTCTGGCTCTTCCATCATGCAACAAAAAATATTGTCCGCCTTGTGTAGATTCCGATAAACCTAGTCCCCAAAGCGGTGGGGTTCTCCATTCAGATGTTAGTGCGTTTCCTTCGGTATAACCATCATCCAAATCACTGCCCATGTCGTGTAATAAAAGGTCAGTGTAAGGATTAAATTCTTTGAATGAAAGGGCTTCTATTGGTGAGTAACCTGTAGTTAAGGTTGGCGTGTGACAAGAAGCACAATTTATTTGACTAAAAAGAGATTTTCCGTTAATGACTTTTGGGTCGTTTTGATTTCTAGGGACAGGTGCTTTAAGTGTTTGTAAATAAGCTACCACATCACGAATTGTATTATCTGAAACTTCTGGATCTAAAGATAAGCCAGTATAGGTATCTATAGGATTAAAAGTGGATGTTATGCCCATATCTTCATTATATGCGCCAACCGTTTGGTCTAATAAATCATAGGCAGCAGCTTTTTTCCCAAAACGATGTATGTACATCCCATTCTGAGAAATTGCATTAGGAGTAGGGATAACAAAATCTTTAAGAACAATCCAATGAGGTACACCTGAAATACCATCACCATCTGAATCATTAGGATCGGCCATTGCTAAAATATCCTCATCAGTTACAGATTGCAAAAAACCAAGCCCCGTTACAGCAGGTGGAGTAAACTTTGAGAATGTTGCACCATTTGGAATGTTTTCAGGTTGGTAACCTGGTAATGCCCTATGTTGAAGTTGAGGACCTCCCATATTTAGAAATTGGTTACCTGTATTGTCAGACTGCCCAAAACGAGTAAGCGTAGTAAAGGGATGCCCTTTTCCGTCACCTGCATGGCAACTAATACAACTATTAGTATTAAATAAAGGCCCCAACCCACTTGATGATGTAAACACTTCAGCAAATGCTTCATCTCCTCTCAGAAATTCAGCTTGTTGCGCAGGAGTTAACCCTTCCATTTCTCCGTCCAACACTTCTTCATTTTCTGGGAGTATTGGTTCAAAATTGTCACAGGACACCATTGTAATGAGACAAATTACTTTAAATAAAAAAAATCTAATTTTCATACTCTTGTTTATTTTGGGATACAAAAATATATATATTTAAGCATACTTAAAAATATTTTTAGATGTATCTAAATATATTTTTAGCACAACAAAAGTACATTGCCATTTAACCAGTATTTAAACCTAACAAATTAAACATCAAAGATTATGATTTTCAAATATGTATCTTATAAATGGTAACACTCTATACCTTACCATTTTAAAAAAGGTTGAAGGGTTAAACCAGTAAAAAGAATTGACTTTAAATTTATATATCCTCAAATTATCATAGAGCGCTGTAACTTATCCACTATTTATCGCAAATCCCTTTTACAATCAAGTTGACGTTTTCTGAAATAAGTCCATCAGGTATTTAATTTGAGAAAATTTATAGCCAGTAAAACAAATGGTTTCATTGCAATTATTATAATGGAAATGCTAATCTATTTTCATTTCACGATTTGGACTGGTAAATTCTATTTTAATTTGGATTTCACTAGTTATAATTTTTTATTCGGCTGAAAGAAGTTCAACTTGATATACGACAAAGTCAAACTCAAGAATATTAAACTCTTCTGCACTTACAATTTTCATTGTTTTTTCAACAAGTTCTCTATGTATTGCATTTGCATAAATCATCCATACTCTCCTATTGTTTCCTTTCAGGGACTCACAAATATTGTCTAGAACTTTTTCTAATATTACTTCATCAAAAGGATTATACAAAAAAAACACATTATCAATATTACTAAATTTATAATCGGCTGCATCAATATTTATAACATCAAAAAAGCTATTCGAATTATGTTGAGCCTTATATTTCGAAATATTTTTATTAGCTATCTCGGTTAAATTAGGGGAAAACTCGATACCTTTAACTTTCTCAAAACCGTATTCAGCAGCTACTAACAAAACCCTTCCTTTTCCGCAACCAATATCAATGAAAGAGTGATATTTAGGGATACTTAACTTTTTAAATAATCTTCTTAAAGATATTACTCTAGTAGCTTGATAAATTACAGCATGTTCTTTTTGTGAGTTCTTTACATCTAATTTATCTACTGGTACCCATGAATATGTATCATATCCATATTTGATATCATAATACCTATCATATAACAGTGAATAACCCTTCAATATGGATCTTTTTAATCCTATATTTTTTACCTGAGATAATCTTGTGAATATTTTTTTCATATAATATATTTTCAAACAATTTTTGTTATAGGTTTGTTTAATAATGCTAAAAATGCACTATTGACCACTGCATTTATCACAAACACCTTTGACCACCAGATTTACATTTTCTGAAACAAATCCATCTGGCACTTTAATTAGAGGTATTTTATGGTCCGTTAAGCAAACCGTTTCATTACAATTATTGCAATGGAAATGTAAGTGTAAATCGGTTTCAATTTCACAGCTGCAGTCTTGTTCACATAGTGCATATTTTACTATACCAGAACCATCATCTATTTGGTGTACAATATCCTTTTCTACAAATGTTTTAACTGTTCTATATAGTGTTGTCCTTTCTGCCTTTTCGAAAGTGTTCTCAATATCACTTAACGTTACAGCCACCTGGTTTTCAGCAAGGAATTTATAAATCAATAAACGCATTGCAGTAACACGTATGTTTTTTGACTCTAATACTTGTTCTATTGTTTCCATAATTAATGTTCGTGTTCTGCTTCACCTTTTTTCATTTCTGCAATAAGGTAGTATGCATTATTATAAGCGAATTTTGTATTTGGTTCGATGTCTTCAGAAAATTGAACCGCTATCCAATTGCCATCCTTTGCGCCCAAAATAACTTCAATTGGCTTAAAACTCCATTCATCATTTTCTTTTTCTACTGAAAACACATAATACCCATTGCCATCTTTAATAATGGCACTTTCTGGTAGTGCTTTTGTCCTGGTGTTCTCTACTTGAATTTTACCTTGAATATACATCCCAGGGATTAGGTTGCCTTTCTTGGTTTCAATTTCTGCGTGAACGTGAACTGCTTTTGGGGTGTCTTCAAATGTTTTACTTACTGAATAGATTTCTGCAGTAAGTTCTGTATCTGGCACAGACTGTACAATAAATGTTACTTTCTGCCCTTTCTTTACTTTAAACACATCTTTTTCAAACACCATTAAATCTGCGTGAACGTGATGCGTATTTACAATTTCGAATAGCTCGGTTTGTGGTTCTACATATTGTCCCGTTTTCACCTCAACCTTTTGTACAAAACCTTCTATTGGGCTTCGCAAAGCAATACGTTGTGCAATTGTTCCATTACGAACAGATGCTGTATTGACATTTAGTATTTTTAATTGTGCTTCCAAACCATTCACCATAGCTTTTGATGCGTCATACTCTGCTTCCGCCTTTTGAAAATTAGCACCAGAGCCAACACCTGCATCGTACAACTTTTGTTGACGTTCATAATTCTTCTTTAAAAAATTGCTGTTGCTAAAAGCGTTCAAATAATCGGTTTGTAGCTTTATAATGTTTGGATGGGAAAGGTATGCTACCACTTGACCTTTATTAACCTTATCGCCTTCGATGACTTCAATTGAAACTACGTTTGCACCAACAACTGAAGTTATAGCAGCTTCGTTTTGAGGTGGTACTTCTAGCGTACCATTTGCCTCTACGTAACCACTCATATTGCGCAATGCCAAAGTGTCCATTTTCATTTGCAAGGCATCATACTGCTGTTGTGAAAGAATCACTTCTTCGCTTTCATTATGGTCATCATCTACTTCTGTTTTTTGTTCTTTATTATGGGAATGACCATCATTTTCGTTATGATTTTCTTTATTTCCACAGGCAGAAACAAAAAAGGATAACACCATTACGGTTAGAATTTTATATAATATATTTTTCATTGTCTTATTGATTAAAATATTGTAATTGAAATGTGCTTTCAAGATAATTTACAAATGCTGTTTGTGCTTCGAGTTCCGATTGAATAGCTTCTTTTATGAGTTGTGTAAATCCTGCATAATCTAACTCTCCTTCTTTATAGGCAAATAAAGCACCTACTTTTTGTTCTTTCACAAGTGGTAACACCTCATTTTTATAGAAAAGCCAAGACGTTTTCCATTTTTGGTAATTTTCTTTAGCTTGAATAAATTTGGATTGTACTTCTTGCTTTTTGAATTGTAGATTTGTTTCCACAATTTCCTTATTAATTTTTGCGGTTCTAATTTGCGCTTTGTTTGAGCCCGATAAAAACGGAATTGAAATACCTGCTTGATAGGTGTAAAATCCCGAATTGCCATTAACTTTTTGTAAGCCACCTTGCAGGTTGAACGTTGGCAAATTATTTGCTTTTGCTGCTTTATAATTGGCTTCGGCTTCATCAACAATATTCTGTGACATATTGTACAACGGGTGGTTTTCAATTTGGAATGCTTCCATATTTATATCCATAGCAATATCAAATTCATCAGAGACCGTATAAATTTTCTCTGAAACAAACCATAGATTTAATTGCTGCAAAGCGACTAAATAATCACTATGCGCCTGCGCTTTTTTGTTTTGAATTTGCAAGGCTTGATTTTTAGCTGCTGAATATTCTAATCTTGAAATGGCTTCTACTTCATAATTTAATGCAACTGCTTTTTCAAAGTTGGTATAAATAGAATCTAACTCTTTGTACAAATTATAATTCCTTTTACTCTGCAATGTATTTGTCCAAGCCTTTTTCACTTCCATTTCTAAACCTAATTCTGAAAGCTGAAACGCTTTTTGAGCTAATTGAATGCGTTGTTCTTGCAATCGCTTTATCGCAGAAATACCAAACACATCAATGTTGCTTTGACCAATTCCTATAGTGGTATAAATACCATTTCCATTATTAATTTCCTCACCTCCTGTAAATATTTGAGTTGTGCCAAAATCATAGGCAGTAGCTTTTAGTTGTTCCTGTTTTGTGATTTCCAACTGCTTTTGCTTCAACAACGGATAATTGCTTTTTGAGAGTTTTACAGCCTCCTGTATTGTTATTTCAGGAAGTGTATCGTTTATCTGTTGTGCGTTACTTTGTGTTGAAAAACCAAACATTAAAAGTAAAACCGCAGTTGCTGTAACTATCTTTTTATTCACTTTAAACTTAAAAGATTTGTTTTCTACCCAATGATATAAAATTGGTAACACGAATAAAGTCAGTAATGTAGAAGTCATTAAGCCACCAATAACCACGGTTGCCAATGGGCGCTGTACTTCTGCTCCAGCAGAGGCCGAAATTGCCATAGGTAAAAATCCCAATACATCTGTAAATGCTGTTAGCATAATTGGTCTGATTCTTCGTTTTGTGCCTTCTACAATCCTATCTTTTAGATTGGTTACGCCTTCATCTTTTAACTCGTTGAGTCCGCTAATCATCACTAATCCATTTAAAACAGCAACTCCAAACAGCACAATGAATCCGACACCTGCCGAAATACTAAATGGCATATCACGCAACCACAACGCTACAACACCACCAATGGTGGCCATAGGAATGGCTATATAAATCATTAAGGTTTGTGGTATGGATTTTAATGCAAAATATATTAATATAAAAATGAGCAATAATGCAATAGGAACAACAGTTTGTAAACGGTTACTGGCACGTTCCAAATTCTCAAAAGCACCACCATAGCGAATGAAATAACCTGATGGCAATTCTAATTGTGCATCTAGTTTTTTCTTTATTTCAGTTACCAATGATTTTACATCACGACCTCTCACATTAATCCCTACATAAGTTCTTCTGTTGGTATTGTCTCTACTTATTTGCATTGGATCCGATTTATAACTTACATCCGCAATTTCACGTAAAGGAATCTGAGTTCCTGAGGGTAGATTGATAAACAAATTTTGAACATCGGAAATATCTTTTCGGTTTTGAGAACTTAAACGCACTACTAGATCAAAACGTTTTTCACCTTCAAAAATAACTCCTGCCGTACCACCTGCAAATGCTGATTGTACAGTTTGATTTAGAGTATTTATTTGAAGCCCGTATTGTGCTAATTTATTCCTATTGTAATTAATAGTCATCTGTGGCAGTCCCGTTGTGGCCTCTGCTTTCATGTCTCCAATACCCTTTGTACCTGCAATAATCTTGGATATTTCCTCGGCTTTTTGAGACAACACATCAATATCTTCACCATATAACTTTATGGCAATATCTTCTCGAACACCTTCTAGCAATTCATTAAAACGCATTTCAATAGGTTGGGTAAACTCATAATTAACGCCTGGGACGATTTCAACCGCTTCTTTCATTTTCTCAATCAGTTCATCTTTAGTAGTGGCTGTTGTCCATTCGCTTTTTGGTTTCAGAATTACGAAAACATCCGCTAAATCCATTGGCATTGGGTCTGTTGGTATTTCTGCAACACCAATACGACTAACTATTTTTTCGACTTCTGGAAATTTGGCTTTTACAATTTGCTCTATTTTTGTCGTTGTTTCAATGGTTTCTGTTAGAGAACTACCTGGTTTTAAAATGGCGTGAAATGCAATATCTCCTTCATCGAGTTGCGGGATGAACTCGCCACCCATTCGGCTAAACATAAAAACTGCAATTCCGAATAGCACGACTGCAATTCCTATAATCCATTTTCCTTTTTGCAATGCCTTTACCAATAAGGGTTGATACTTATCCTCAACCCAATGCACAAATCTATCTCCATAAGATTTTTTGTCGTTTTTTGGTGCTCTTAACACCAATGCAGACATCATTGGTACATACGTCAAACAAAGTACCATTGCACCTATCATAGCAAAAATGAAAGTTAATGCCATTGGTTTAAACATTTTCCCTTCAATACCTTGCAAAGCCAGAATTGGAAGAAAAACAATAAGAATAATGAGCTGACCGAAAAAAGCAGCATTCATCATTTTTTTTGAAGCATTTGAAGCCACTTTATCTCTTCCTTTTGCAGTAAGACTCTTCTTTTTTAATACTTGGGAAGTGATAAGAAAAACAGTACTCTCTACTATAATTACAGCGCCATCTACAATTATTCCAAAATCAATTGCACCCAAACTCATTAGATTTGCCCATACGTCAAATACATTCATTAGTATAAATGCAAATAATAGAGACAATGGAATAGTTGAAGCTACTATTAAACCACCTCGCCAGTTCCCTAATAAGAAAATAAGAACGAAAATGACTATCAATGCACCTTCAACTAGATTGGTTGCAACTGTAGAGGTTGTTTCACCAATTAGTTTACTTCGGTCTAACAGTGATTCAATAATAATTCCTTCAGGTAATGACTTTTCTATTTGAGCCATACGTTCCTTTACATTGGCAATAACATCATTGGAATTTGCACCTTTAAGCATCATGACCAAACCACCTACAACTTCGCCTTCACCATCTTGAGTTAATGCACCATAGCGAATTGCAGAACCAAATTGAACTGTAGCTATATCACCAATAGTTACAGGTATATTATTAACATTCTTAACCGTAATCTTTTTAATATCCTCTAAACTGCGTACTAAACCTTCTCCACGTATAAAATTGGCTTGATGGTTTTTTTCGATGTAAGCACCACCAGTATTTTGATTATTAGCTTCGAGTGCATTAAACACATCAGTAATGGTCAAACCAATAGCGTTTAAATCGTTTGGGTCAACTGCTACTTCGTACTGCTTAATTTTACCACCTATGGCATTTACTTCAACCACACCTTCAACCATAGCCATTTGACGTTGTACAATCCAATCTTGCATAGAACGCAAGTCTGCAATAGTATATCTGCCTTTAAACTCTGGTGCTACCTTTAAAGTGTATTGGTAAATTTCTCCCAGACCTGTTGAAATAGGCCCCATTGTGGGTTCGCCAAAACCAGCAGGAATTTGCTCTTTGATTTCATTTAGTTTTTCTGCTACTAATTGTCGAGGAAGATATGTCCCCATATCATCATCAAACACTATAGTAACCACCGATAAGCCGAAACGAGAAATTGACCTAATTTCCTGTACATTGGGAAGATTGCTCATTGCGACCTCAACAGGATAGGTTACAATTTGCTCAATATCTTCCGTTCCTAAATTTGGTGCCTGCGTAATGACCTGTACCTGATTATTGGTAATATCTGGAACAGCATCTATAGGTACCTGGGTCATGCTCCAAATACCTGCTCCAATAATGGTAAGCGTAAGCAAACCAATAATGAATTTGTTATTGATTGAAAAATCAATGATTTTATTAATCATAAATAATGTGTTAATTCAGTTAAACTATTCGGTACAATTCTGATATAAAAAATAGAATTACACGAAATGAAAAGAACCATATAGGTTCGAAATTGGATATAGTTATCCTTTAAAAAACTGAATTATGCCCTTGGTGGTTGGAAAAGTGATTCCAAATATCTGGAAGTGAAGTTTACTTTATGTAAATTATATTGATTTTTCTCTTCAAACTTTAGTCGTTTGGTTAAAGCAAAATTGTTGTTGGCAATAATTAATACCAAAGGGTGACAACACTGATTATGGGAATGGACTGGTGTATTCTCCTTATCTGGGTTATGATGATGTTCTTCATTTTTAGCATCACTGCCAAAGTAGTCTTCAACTACATATTCATAGAAAGAGTCTCCATAAACTTTATGGTCTTGATAATGAGTAATAGCGTTTGAAATTTCTTTAATTGGACCACAAAAGTCCATATCTATGCTAATCCCTTGTAAAAAGAATAAAATAGACATTGATATGGAAACGAATATTTTCATATAATTTAGACAAATATATAAATTATTTAATGCAATGGTTGTGCAAATTTGTTTAGTAAAAACCAATTAAAACCATTCAGGTTCAAGTTTAGACCATTCATCTTTAATTATTACAACTTTGTCAATAAATATTTAAATTAGATGAAATTGATAATTTGAAAACTCTAACAAAAAACATATTATTAAGATTAATAGGCGTGCCCTTCTTGACGTTTCTGTTGTATGTTTTTGATTGCAGCGACCCCATTTACTATTTCTATCAATTATGTAGTTTTTTTGTGCTATCAATAGTACTCTGGGAAGGTAATCGATGGATTACTAAAATACTCAATAATCATGTAAAATGGCAAGACAATGTTACAGTTAGAATATTAATTCAAGTTGGAATTAATTTAGTCTTTACGACATGGATTACTTATTTTTATTCAAAGTGGTTATATTATTTTATTTATGATGGAATCTATCCAATTGAGTCACTGTTCAAACAGTTTTTATTTATAACTATTATCATATCCCTTTTATATAATGCTATTTATAGCGGTGAGTATTTCTTTATTAAATGGAAAAAAACTCTTATAGAAGCTGAAGAACTAAAACGACAAAATTTAGTTGCTCAATATGAATCCTTAAAAAATTTAATCAACCCTCATTTTCTTTTCAATAGCTTAAATACATTAATAGGGCTAATAAATGACGACCAAAAAGTTGCAATTCAATATGGAGAACATTTTTCAAAGGTATATAGGTATTTATTAGACCACAGGGATGATAAGGTTGTTCCTTTACAGGATGAACTAGAAATAATTAAAAAATTCGTTTTCCTATTTAAAGCAAGGTTTGGGAAAGGATTTGAAGCAAAAATTGACGTGGATAAAAATGTGATGGGTAAATTAATTGCTCCATTAACATTACAAATGCTTATGGAAAATGCCATAAAACATAATATTATTTCAAATGAAAGCCCTCTTCAAGTTCATATTTTTAATGAAAGTGAAAGTCGTTTAGTTATTAAAAATAATTTGCAGAAGAAAAATCAGATTGGAAAATCAACAGAACTTGGGTTGGATACCATTAAAAAACGATATCAGTTTATATCAAATAAAGAAGTTCTTATATCAGAAACGGGAACAGAGTTTATAGTTATAATTCCATTAATTAGTCAAATAATAGAGCCTTGAAAGTACTTATAATTGAAGATGAAATAGTTGCAGCAAATCGAATTAAAGATATGCTGGCTTTATATGATTCTGAAATAGAAGTTATAGAAATTATAGATAATATTGTTTCTGCGGTAAACTATATATCAATTGACAAAGAAAAGATTGATTTAATACTTATGGATATTCAATTAGCGGATGGCCTTTGCTTTGAGATATTCGAACAAGTAGAAGTACCAATTCCTGTGATTTTCACTACAGCTTATGATGATTATACCTTAAAGGCTTTTAAAGTTAATAGTATAGATTACTTGTTGAAACCTATAGAAAAAGAAGAACTCTTTAGAGGATTAGAAAAATTAAGAAGTTTGTATAATAGGTCTTCTCATTTAATCAATTTAGATGCTTTAATTCAAACCATTAGTAAAAATGATGAAGCTTATAAATATAGATTTCTAATAAAAAAACCTACAGGTTACATTCCAATTTCAACCAAAGAAATAGCATATTTTTATTCTGAAGATAAGTTAACTTTTATTAAAACTTGGGACAACAATAATCATATCTTAGATATGACATTGGAAATGCTTTCGCACAAACTTGACCCGAAAAAGTATTTTAAAATTAGCAGAAGTTTTATAGTACATCACCAAGCAGTTGAAGAAATAAAATTCCATTTGAATAATAGATTACTATTAAGATTGAAGCCATCTATTAATAAGGATGTTTTTGTGAGTAGAAATAGCTGTAAACTCTTCAAAAATTGGATGAAAAGCGAGTCATGATTACAATTCATCATTAATCAAACACCATCCATCCGAATTGTGTTCCTGTCAAATGATTTAATACATAAATTTAAGTATTAATCAAAAAATATTTGCCATGATAAAGAAAACAAGATTAATTTTATTTGGAACTATATTTGCTGTAATGGGCACTATTTATGCCTTTACAGGATTTAATTGTGAAAACTCATGTGCTCAACTGTTAGCTTTAGGTAACGAATGTCCTGGATGCCAGTTAGGGGAAGAATGTTTAAATTTAGATTCATCAGATTTTATCTATGTATCTGAACCAATATTAAATTTTGCGATGTCTACAGAGAGCACAATAGAGAACATGGAAGATAAGGACATATCATTTTTCCATGTTCCATTAGTATGTAATGCTGCTCCAACTATAGGTTGTGGTAGTCGAGCAAAACCCGTTTTAAAGAGTTTTGAAAGTTCATCAAATGTAAAAGAAGCCTGGTTGAACAAATCGGGAACTGTTATTGCAATCGTTTGGAAGAATGGAATTGATATTGACAATAAGAAGAAAACTGTAAACACCATTTTTTCTGAACATAGTTTAAATGTGTCAGAAGTAAATTCTGAGGAATATGCTTCTAACACCAAGTCGTTTGAAGCAAATGAAGGTTGGCTCAAAGGAACCGAAGTTGATAAATTAAGCAAAGAAGAAGCGGCAATTTTTGCAGCAAGAATCACAAAAACCATTGAAGACAACACAGATATTAATTCCACCCATTTAGAAAAAATAGAACAAAAAATCAGTGATGGCTTTTATGATTTTTTTATAAATTATAAATCATTGAATGATTTAGGAAATCCAAATTCATATAAATCTATTCTTAAGAATGTGATTGATTATGGTAATCAATTAGTAGGAAAAGATGTTATGCCATCTATTGCAACCCTATGGGAGTCTTGTTCAAATATTTCCAATACATCGAAGAGCTGTTGTGATACTGGTAAAAGTTGTTCTACATCATGTAAAGGTACAGATGGATAAAACCCTTAGGTTAGTTATATATAAAATGTAAAGTTAACGGCTTCTATATTAGATAATATTTAAATTAGGAGCTTTTTACTTAAAACAATCAACCAATCAACCCTATTATTTTTGACAAACTCGAACAGAATAATAACCAAAACACGTCCTATTGGTCGTTTACTTAGATTAGCTTTAGGAGTCTTTTTTGTGACAGAAGTAGTGCCTGTTTATTTAGAAGTAACTTTTGAAGGAATGTTAATCAGGTTGGGATGGGCTTTAGCTCTATTTATTTTTTACATTTTACTGCATTATATTATATTAAAATTTGAACTGCAGATAAATACAGTCGCTGGAGCAATATTAGCGTTTGCACCTTTTTTGGCTGTATTTTTTATAGGGTATGGTGGCCCAGCAGCTACTGGAGCTCTTACCTTTATCGCTGTTTCGTTGATATTGGCAGCTATCAGGAGCGACTCAGGATGTGAAGTTATGTCAGTTCCATCTGCATTAACAGGAAATCATACTCATCTTTGTTGCTTATTATTCTCTCCAATTGATTGGTGTGAAAATAAGTTTAGAAATAATGAATAGACCAGCACTATTTGATTTAATAATGTTACTGTTCACCTTTATTGGTTCATGGTATTTAAAATCATATTTGTCTATAGAGTTTCAAGGTGCCTTTATCATTGTTGTTATGAGTATTGTAGCTTCACTAATCTTAAAGATTAGGCATCTTTCATTTAAGGATATTGGGTTTATAAAACGAGGTTTTGATAAGGGTTTATTCAAAGAAGTATTCTATATATCCCTATTAATCTTTGCCGTTCAGTTTATAGGAATATTAATCACAACACCTCTATATGGAAGTCCTGAATCAGGTAATGCAGTTACACACCAACCAACAACTCTTATTGGATTTCTACTTGATATTTTGGTCATGGTTTGGATTGTTACCGCAATTGGCGAAGAGTTTATTTTTAGAGGGATAGTACTAAACAGATTAAAGGTCTTATTTAGAAATTCCAATTCAAATTTAAACATTGCTTTAATATCAGGAATCCAAGCAATTTGGTTTGGTTTGGGTCATCAAAGTCAAGGAATTTCAGGAATTATTATAACAGGACTAATAGGTTTTGCCCTTGGAATTTATGTTCTTAAAAATACAAAACTTGGATTATGGCCTGTAATTATTGCTCATGGTCTTATTGATACCATTGTACTTACTATAAATTTCATAAAATAGTAAATGGATTATTCATTAAATACTGAAATAGATTTTCCCTTATAATTCACAACATACATTTTATCATTTACAATTTCTATATCTGTTGGTTGATTATATTTATCGGAAAGAGTTTGTAAAAGTTTACCATTTAAATCGTAAATCAATATTCTATTACCCTCAAAATCTGCAATAATAATTTGGGTATCTGTTACTTTTACTCCTGTAGCTACTTTTATGTTTTCATTCCAACCAATCATTTTTACATAATTGCCTTCAAAATCAAAAACCTGAACACGATTGTTATAAGCATCCGCAACATAAATTAATTCATTCTTTATTTCAACATCTGTTGGATAATATAACTCCCCATCATTATGTCCTTCTTTCCCAATAATCGCAACCTTATCGTATTGTTGTAAAATAATTCTATGATTATAAAAATCGGCAATAGCAACAGTATTTCCATCAACAGATATTCCTCCAATTGCATCAGTATTTTCTTTTAATGCAAGCATTGAAACATTTCTATTTTCAATAATTTTTACTGCATCTGAAGTAAATTCGGGAACATAGATTTTATCTTTTTGAATTGCAATGTGCATTGGACGTTGAAAACCGTCAAAAGATTCAATGGTTTTTCCGTCAAGGTCAATTTTAACAATACGGTTATTGTCTACATCTGAAAGCCATAAGAAATTACCTTGTGCAACAATACCGATGGGTGAAATATTCCCTAACTGAATTTCCTTGCTAAATTTCCAGCTTGTGGACTCCTTTTTCTTTTTCTTATTTTCAGAACATCCCGAAATTACAATCAATCCAATAAGAAAAGATATTATCCTAATTTTCATCCTTTAAATTAAAAGGTTTTTTCGAAAAAACGACACTACTTGGTGTGAAACCAGCATCAGTAACAATTTTTTCTAGAGTTTCCTTTGTTGGTTTTTGTGATGTGAGAGTGGTTAAATATGCCAATCCTTCCTCAACATCTATTTTAATGGTTTCAATGCCTTTTAGTTCTTTCAATTTTTTTTCCAAACCATAAGCACAAAATGGGCAAGCTAATCCTTTTACTTCAACTTTTACATAAGTAATTTCGTTTGAACTAGTTTGTGCATTAGTTGTTGACAATGAAAAGAAAAAAATTAGAGATAGTACTAATAAACCTGTATGTTTAACTGTGTTTTTCATGATTTTTATTTTAATTGATTAAGAATCGTGTACCCAATAAAACCATATAATTTGTTTTATTAGTCGTTATGTTATCTTGAACTATCGGAATCTGAAAACTGGTTTCGAAAAGTATACGTCTTCCAGGAATAAATTGAAACCCTGGTGATATAAAGACCGTGTGAACTTTAGGGTCAAACACATAATTACCATTAAACTCTAAAAAGGTATTAAGTTGTTTTTGAGGGTATTTATGGGGTAATAATGGTACGCCTACAGAAAAATTATAGATGAAATTGTCTGACATATTTTTGTTGGTAATGTTATATCCAAAATCAGTATAAAGCCCTATTTTAGTTGTTAATTTCCCGATTACAATCCCAATGTAGGTTTGATAAAGCCCCGAACCAATGGTAGAGCTTGACGATGTTTTTCCCGTAGGAAACGTTTGTTTAATTAAACCTAAAATTCTAAAGGTTTTAGCTTTGCCATCTTTTTTATAAAGTTGGTATTTGGCAAATACAGTCATATCTGCAAAACCTCCAGTCGTTCTTGAATCTTTAGGTGTTATAAGTTTAAAAGGGAATATGGCTCCTACTTGAAACTTTGATGTAATATTATAAGGAATGCCAATGGGTTGCACATAAATAGTTACATTTTCTTTTGAAATGAACTTACCAAAAGTTCTGACACCATTACCTTCCAATCCAAGCATAATGGGCGTTTCAGTTGTAATTGGTGGTCCTTGAGCAAACACATTTAAGGTAAAAAAAATACCCAATGTTATTATAGCCAATCTATTCATCAGTTTTGTATTTAATTATGTATCCTTTTGATTTAATCACTTCTTTTATTTCACTGGCACTTGTTTTTGTAGAGTCAAATTTTATTTCAGAAGCTCCTTTTATGTGAGAAGTGTTGATTCCTAAAATTCCGTCCAATTTGTTCACAGAATGATTGATATTTTCTTCACAACCAGAACATACCATCCCTTCAACATTCAACTTTAAAGATTGAATATGTGTATTATTTGTTGCAACAATTCCTTTTGTGACTGTTGGGTGAAATATTTGTGGGTAATAAGAAACCAATGTCATCACAATAACAAACACAGCGACCAACCACAAATTGAATTTCGATTTAAAAAAGGATAATTTATTAGTTTCACAGTTGCCACAATCGGCCACCTTCTTTTTTTTATAAACTTGATAAAAAGCTAAACTCAATGACAAAAATGCAATGACCAACAGATATGGTTTCAAGGTATTGAGCCAAGAGAAATAGGCAGAACTTCCACTGATTCCAGCAACTCCCGTTAGCAATAATGGTCCCCAACAACAAAGCTTTAAAGAAACTGCTGAAAGCATGGCAGTTCCTATTGATGCCTTTTTGTTCAATTTAATAATTGCCATACCTAACAACTTCCTATTCCTGCATTTACCAAATCATCTTTTGTGATTTCTATATTTTTGCAACAATCCAAAAGTTTTCCGTTAATAGCAACCGCAGGAACTCTTTTGACCCCATATTCTTTCATTTTTGAAACACAGATTTTACTTTCACATTGCTCGGACAGATTATGAAGTGTGATTTCACAGTCCTTTCCCATCGTCTCTTTTACTAATTGCACCACAGGCTCACATACTGGGCAACCTGCTGTAAAAATCTCGATTTGTCGCTTCATCTTATTTTAAGTTTAAATTTATAATAGAACAAAGATGAGAACGGCAGGTAGGGGGTCACCAAACTTTTTTTAATCTTTTTTTTCGTTGTAGTCTTTTAATCTGGTTTCAATGGTTTGGACTTCTTTTAACTTGTTAGTCAAATCAGATAATTCCAACCTAGGAAATTCACTTTTTAAATATTCAATTTTATCTTCATTACCACAATTTCCTGGGCAAGAGTCCACAGCCTTAACAATTCCAATGGCAAGCGCTTTTCTATAGACCTCATCTAATAACAAATAATGTGCTTTTTGAATACCTTTATCAATGGATTTGAACTGTATGTTTATTTGTTCAGGGTCTTTTCCCTCATCAAGCATTTTAACTATGCCATTGATTTGACCGCTTAATGTTTTTAATCTGGTTTTAATATCTAAAATCAAATCGGAAGGTAATTTTTGTGTGTCCTTTTTCATTTCCCAAGTTTTAATATTCTTATAGCTCCTTGGATTACCAAAACAAAAACGATTGTACCAATAATCAAATCAGGTTTTCCTGAATTTAACCAATTCACTAAAAGCCCTGCTGTTATAACTCCTAAATTGATAATCACATCATTTGAAGTGAAAATCATACTTGCTTTTATATGAGCTTCTTCTTTGCTTTTTGACTTTTGCATTATATACAAACAAATTCCATTTGCGATAAGGGCAAATACTGAAATAATAATCATCGTTGAAAAATCAGGAAGCTGCTCTTCCCCTATAATTCGTCTTAATATTTCCACAAAGCCAATAACTGCAAGTCCAATTTGAAAATATCCAGCAAGTTTGGCTATTTTTTTCTTTTTGATTAGAGTTCCTCCAACCGCAAAAAGACTTATACCATAAACAAACGAATCTGCTAACATATCCAAGCTGTCTGCTACAAGACCCATTGATTTTGAAATCAGCCCTGTTGTCATTTCAATAATGAAAAAGATGAAATTTATGACGAGAACTGACCAAAGCAGTTTCTTTTGATTAGAATTTTCTTTGAAGTTAGCTTGAAGAGTTTGCTCGGTAGAAAGTTTTTTTCCTCCCAATTTCAATTCGATAATAGATTGTTCAATTTCGTCAATCTGACCATTGTGAAATACAGTTAGTTTTCTATCAGGAATATCAAAATCAAGGTTTTTAATACTTGAAATTCCTTCCAATTTCATTCGGATTAAATTTTCTTCCGAAGGGCAGTCCATTTTGGAAATTTCAAATATTGTTTTTCGCATTCTTTTTTATAATTTAACTCGTAACAGTTTAGTTCTAACTAGTTCTTATTAAATGCAATTGCTCCTTATTTAAGAGGCTTTACTTTAATTAATTGTCTTGGAGGTAGTTAACTTTTTATACAAGTAGTCTACTACTCCAATTTCGGGTATAAATTCATCACCTATTTTCCAGTCTGCATTAATTTTTGAATTACTTTTATCACTTTCATAATTTGACAAAGCATCTTTCGTAATCAGCATATATTCATTAAACTCAATTCTATTTTTTAATAGCTTATGAGCTACAATTAATTCCTTACCATATAATTTAGGATAATCTTTTAGTATGATAGAAGCTAAATCACCAAAATGCACAACAAATTTTAAAGTTAAATTATGTAACCTCTCACATGTACCGCACTTACAATTATCAGGATTAAATGATTTTAGTTTTTCGTGAAATTTTTTAAACATTGTCTCACATTGGCTAATTATTTCATCTATCGTTTTATTAAATTCATAACTATAAAATAAAATAGCATCTCCTTCAATTTCTGAAACCTTTAGATTGAGAATATTATTATCCAAAATAGTTTCTAACAAGGTACCTATTACAACTTGACTATGCTCTATATTAGAATTATTCATATAGTCTGTAAAGCCAGTTATATTGGGTATAATAATTAATGTTGGGCTAATTATGGATTTATTATTACAAACTTCTAATGACATTTCAATATTTTTTTACTCATGTACCAATGCAACAGCCGTCATTAGCAAGTATTCCCTCATTAGGTATATTACCTTCAAGACGATTAATATAAAATTCTGGGTCTTTCTTGTAAAGATTCATACAATGTGGACAATGACAAAAATACACGTCCTGTCCATTAACATTAAGTTTAGTTGCCGAAGCGCGAGGTTTTTCAGCTAAACAAGTAGGACATACTATCAAATCTTTGGTTTCTTTAATATATCTTCCAGGGTTGCCCTTAAACAATTCTTTACAGCCGTCACAACAAAAATAAAACTCTTGTTCATTATAATAGTATGTTTTAGCTTTGTCTTTACTTATACCCAATCTCACTAAAGAACAACCACAAGTGGGACAAATAATTGTATTCATAATTTATTGATATTTAACTCGCACAGCAACTTAATTTGGAAACATCTTTACCAAAGGTAATCGCTGCCAATTTGATACCTTCTCCCAATGTTAAGTAAGGGTAAAAACTTTCAGCTAAATCTTTAACTGTGATACCAAATTTAATAGCCATACTTAATTGTTGGATAAGTTCACCACCCTCTGGTGCTATTACTCTTGCACCAATTAATTTATCGGTTTCTGTATTGCGAATCAATTTAATAAAGCCTCTAGTATCCTGTGCTGCCAATGCTCTAGGAACATGAGTTAAGTCTAGTTTTGACACTTCAAAAGGAATACCTGCCTTTTCTGCTTCCAATTCATTCAAACCTGCTCCTGCAATTTGAGGATCTGTAAACACAACCCATGGTAATGATGAATAGTCCACACTATTCTTCGACAATGAAAATGCATTATTTACCGTTGTGTTTCCTTCGGTTGCTGCTGTATAAACAAATGGTGGTGTATTTGTTACATCGCCAGCTGCATAAATATTAGAAACATTGGTTTCCATTTTTTCATTAACCAAAATATGTCCTTTTTCCGTTAGCTTTAAGTCAATATTTTCAAGACCTAATTTAGAGGTATTTGGTTTTGTTCCTGTAGCAACTACAATGTGTCCTTTTTCAATAATTTGTGTTTTAGAACCATCGGGACAGTTACAATGTATAATAGTATCATTACCTTCTTTTTCCAATTTAAAGGCTCTAAAATTTGGTAAAATTTCAATGCCTTCACTTTTCATTTGTGATACTAATACATCTGTAATATCACTGGTTTGGCTACGTAATGGCCTATCTGTAAATTCTATAATACGTACTTTTACACCTAATCGGCTATAAGCTTGTGCTATTTCCAGTCCAATATAACCGGCTCCCATAATGGTCAAGCTTTCCGGTTTTTTTTCTAAATCGAATAAGGATACATTGGTTAAATAACCAACCTCATTTAAACCCTCTATATTTGGAATATTCGTAGTTGCTCCTGTAGCAATAACAAAATTGGTTGCTGTGTATGTGTCTTTATCATTTACTACAATGGTATTTTTGTCTACAAACTCAGCCCAACCTTTAAGCATTGTCAAGTTCTCAAAATCACTAACTACATCCATATACTTTTGCTGTTGCAATGCACTGACTAGCTCCTTCTTGTCTCTTATAATTTGAGCAAAATCAATATCAACTCCTTTAGGTTTTATGCCTTTAAAATTAGAATGCGTTGAGTGATATGCTGTTTCCGCAGCTCTAATTAAGTTTTTAGAAGGCACACAACCCACATTTACACATGTACCGCCAAAATCCAATCCACCATTTACCATTAATGTAGTAAGTCCTAAACTTTCAGCTTTAATAGCCGCTGAAAATGCAGCAGAACCTCCACCAATAACAATCAAATCATAATTGTATTTTTCTTTATTATAGGATTCTAATTTATCCGTATTTTCAATATCATCCGAAGCGCAGCAATCCTCTTTTTCAACATCATTAATAACTGAATAATTACCTACATTATTTACAGCATTTATTAAGTCATTTCTATTGAGTTTGTTCTTATCTATAATAAACTCTCCTTTTCCCGTTTCATGGTTTACAGAACTGCTAAAAACGCCTTTGGTTTTATTCATATCTTTTTCGATGTGTGATGAACACCCACTACAGGTCATCCCGTTTATTTCCAACGAAACTGTTTCTGCGTTTTCTGTAGTTTTCTTCTTTTTACTGAATATGTTTTTCATTGACATTTATTTCTACTCCATTTAAATCTTAAAGTCGAAAAAAATTAGACTTTATCCTCTATTAATTCTACTTTATATCCTTTTTTTTCAATTACTTCTTCTAATGCTTTAACATTAGTTTTCGAAGAATCATATTCTATAATTGCCACATCACCAGGATATTCAACAGAATGTTCAATTACACCATCAACTTGTTTTAAGGTTTTATAAATGGTATTTGAACAGCCAGCACAAGTAATACCCGTAATCTTAAATTTGACTGTTTTAATGTTATTTACAACTTCTTGTTGCGCATTAGTCTTGGTGTTTTGTGCACTTACTTGAAACGATGCAAATAATACTACCATAACTAATAAGCTTATATACCTTTTCATTTTTCTATTATTTATTTATTACTTTATAACCTGTAGAATTTATAGCTTTTTCTATATCTTCTTTTGATGTTTTTGTATTATCAAACTCCACTTTTGCGCTTGCTTTTTCATAAGAAGTATTCACATTTACAATACCTTCTAAATCATTAACTGCATGTGTAACATGTTGTTCACAAGATGCACAAGTCATTCCTTTAATATCAAAATTAACAGTTTGAATATCTGACTCACTTACAACAACCACTTCCTTTTTATTGTCTGGATAAAAGATGTGAGAGTAATACGGAAAAGCAATCGAAACGGTTGCAAATAACGTTATGCCAATTAAAAAGCCTTTGGTCTGAAACCATTTAGGTTTTTCATCTATTTCACAATCACAATCATCTGTATTTTTAAGTCTATAGTAATTATACCATGCATAGCCAATAGCTATTATAGCCAAACCGATTAAAAAGGGTCTAAAAGGTTCCATCCATGATAAGGCAGAGGCGCTTCCACCTACTCCTGCTATTAAGGCTATAACTGGTGGAATGCAGCACGACGATGCTGCTATTGCAGCAAACAACCCTGTATAAGCCGCATTTTTTGATGTTTTTTCTGTACTCATATAACTATTATTATTTATGCTATTTTTCTTTCTAATTTTATGGATTTAAAGATATTATCCAAAATATCCGTTTCATTCTCATTTAATGAATAGTATAACGTTTGTCCATCACGTCTCGCAGTAATAATTCCTATATCTTTCATTTTCCTTATATGCTGAGAAATTGCGGGAACACTCATTCTTAATATGTCCGCTAAATCACAAGGACATAATTCATTTTCCATATTCAATAAAAACAATATTTTTAAACGCACTTCATTACCTGCAATGGATAATAGTTTCGATATTCTTTCAAAAGTATCAGTCATTCCATCAATAGAGTTCATACAATTAAGTAACTGTTTATGATTGGCCTCTGCCCGAGTACAAGATATTTCTAATTTCATGTTATTTGCTTTAGACGTACAAATATATAATTAATTACGTATTTAAGCAAATACTTAAATGATTTAATTTGCTCATTACTATTGTATATGGCATTGGCTGTTTGTTTATACGGTAAACTTTCTTAATAAATTGTATTTGGTGCTTAATTAGTGTTAATTATCATAGGTTTTTCTAAATAGCAGCAATACGAGATTAATTTTTTTTGTATTTTATTTTACGATGTTCAATTTTCCAATGAGTATTAGGATAAATTAAGTTGAGATAATAGTTCTTCCTTTCTGATAGATGTTACAAACTGCAGTAAGCCCTAAGTATATGCAATTACATATAATTTTGTTTTTAAAGTCTAAATTATATGTTTTCAGATATAAAACGCGATTCATATTCACTATTTAAATAGCCTATCTAGGTCTATGTGAAATTAGTTTAGTTCTACTTCCTAACATTTAATATTTCTCATGGTTTTGTAATTCACTTCTGAGCTCATCACTGTTTTATCCTTTTTGACGGCAAAACACCAACATTTAGAAGTTAATCGGACTGCATAACCAGGCTCCCTACGTCTAGCTTAACTAGCTACCCTCGAGCCAAAATGCATTTTGTATCTCAGTAATGCTCAGGGTAAACTCGCTCACCCTTTTTATAAGTCCTTGATTAATTCTAAATATTGAAAATCGTGTAAGCATCAAAAAAGATAACAGCTGAAGGCTCTATGGGAAGTAAATCAAAATATAGAATAATGAAATCATTAATAAACATCCAAATAGGAAGTGTAACTAAAGAAAATCAAAAAAGAAAAACGCTTCTGGATATAATAAGTAAATCAATTTCAAATAATTATTAATCTAAAAATTTAATCATGAGTACATTAAAAAACAAAGTGCAGTTAATTGGAAATATTGGGCAAGAACCAATCATTACAGTCCTTGAAAGTGGAAAAAAAGTAGCGCGTTTATCAATGGCAACAAATGAGAATTACAAAAATTCAAAAGGCGAAAGGCAAACAGACACCTACTGGCATAATATAATTGCTTGGGGAAAGACGGCCGATGTCATTGAAAAGTACGTTGTCAAAGGTAAAGAAATAGCGGTTGAAGGTAAATTAATTTCCCGTTCATATAAAGATAAAGAGGGGGTGACCCGATATGTCACGGAAGTGGTGGTAAATGAAGTTCTATTACTAGCTGCAAATAATGATAGACAATAAGAGGTAATTTAAAGGAAAAAGAGAGGGTGCTAAATAGGATAAGTTACACCCTCTCAATCATTATTAACGTTTAAATTAATAGCATGATGCATAAAATTAACGAAATAAAGGTAAGTTACAAAGAAAAAAAGGAGGTGTCACAATCATTGACGATTAGATCTTCAAAGAATGCAGGAAAACTACTTTTTGAAACTTGGGATAAGAATACTATCGGTTTGCAAGAAACCTTTAAAGTATTATTATTAAATAATTCCAATAAAATTAAAGGAATTTATCAATTATCTACTGGGGGAATTACAGGGGCATTAGTAGACATTCGCATATTGTTTGCGGTTATTTTAAAGTCGCTTTCAGTGGGTGTTATTTTGGCTCATAACCATCCAAGTGGTAAATTATTACCAAGTGAAGCTGATAAACAACTCACAGAAAAAATTAAAAATGCTACTGTGTTTTTTGATGTAAAAGTATTAGATCATATCATTGTTGTTCCCAATGGTGAGTACTACAGTTTTGCTGATGAAGGCATCTTATAATTTAATATGTTGATCATGATCTATTTAAATTATAACAATCTGGATGCTGAGACCGAAGAACGTTTACTTCAAAACTCGAAACAGGATGTGGAACAACAATCAGGGAATGATTTAAAGGCATATGCCATAGAAAATCATTTAGATTATGAAACTTTGTTAAGCGAAGAAGCTATTCGAAATCTATATAGCTACCAGTACATTTTTAATATTTAGCAAAATAAATTTAATCTGACCTTTGACTTTTCAAGAGTCTTTTTTAAGTGAACTTCTAGAGGGAATATAAATTTGACGTTCAACTTTGCGATTTTATAAGAAAACATATTGATTGCTTCCAAAACCAAGTATTTGAACATATTCCACGTTTCAGTTTTAGATGGTAATTAAATACATTTATAGAACTTGTTTTTGGAGAAGGCAACTGACTTTTCAGTCTGTTGTTTGAAAATTTTGTTCGCTTGGGCGAACGATAATGAAAAGCAAGAGGGTAACACGCTACGCGATGTTTAGACAAGTTTCATTCTTTGTATATACTATAAACACTAGTGTTAAAGGTGGTTTTTGAAAAATATATAATCGTTTTTGCAAAGTTTTTAAAGTAAAAAGGGCTCAAGCCGCGATTAATCGTCAAATTTTTAGAGTAAAAATGGATAAAGGATACGAAAAAGAACCTTTTACAACTATTAGTTTTAAATGCTCAGTAGCCAAAAGATTTAGGGTGTTTAGTAAAAAGATGGGAGCTTCAAATTCATTGACTTTATTAATGATGTTGGATTTTTTTGAGAAGAATGGAATCTCCCCAAAGGAATCTATAGGGCCTCAAATGCAGACTTTAGAAGACCTGATTAAAAAGAGAATTAATGGTGTAATCGCAATTATGAAAGACATTGAAAAAAATCAAACGAAACCCACTGTAGCCATGCTACAAGCCCTTTTTGAAGAAACTGAGCTCGAAAGGAAACCTCTCCTTTTGGAAAAGGATCAGGTAAGACATATCAAGAAACCCCGTTTTGTTGAAAAGAAAATTGAAGAGATATAATGCTAGATAGAACTATATGTACATAAGTATTACTCCACAAAGTTTAGGTGCTAACTTTTCTCAAAGTGTGTCTGATTTTGTAGACTATCTTGAAAAGGAAAATCAAGGGTCTGATCGCGAAACATTGGAGCATTTTTTTAACCAACATGGCGATGAGATATCTAATAAAGAAGTGATTGCCTCCATAGATGGAAATACTGCTAAGCTCAAAAAAAAAGAACCAAAATTTTATTCTATTACAGTAAATCCAAGCAAATATGAACTAAAACATTTGAAGGATAAAAGTGATAATTTGAGACGTTATACGCGTGAATTGATGAAGGATTACGTTACTTCTTTTAACCGGGAGATTAATGGTAAACCAATAGGTATCAATGATATTATTTACTTCGCTAAAATTGAACACCAGCGTACCTTTAAAGGAACAGATAGACAAGTTCGAGAAAATCAACCGTTTGCAAGTAAGATACTTAAGCTCAAAAAAGATATTCGAAAAATTGATAGGGGAGAGTTGATTGGAAACATTGACCAAATTCAAAATAGAATATTAAAATTAGAGCAAGAAGCGCCTCATCAACAAGGTGGAAAGCACATTGTTCAAGGCATGAAAAAGGAGGGTGATCAAAGTCATATTCATATTATTGTGAGCAGAAAGGATGCCTCAAACTCTGTAAGCTTATCTCCAGGAAGTAAATACAAAGCTTCGGAAGTCTTGATGAATGGTAAATTGGTAAAACGAGGGTTTGATAGGGATGCCTTTTATGTTAAAGCAGAAATAACATTTGATAAAACTTTTGGGTATAAACGTAACTATGTGGAGTCCTACCAATCCAAAAAAGACTTTATTAAAAACCCAAAACTTTATTTTTCAGTACTGCTTGGATTACCTAAAAATGAAAAAACCATGGCGTTTAAATTACTTGGGCAATCTGGAGTACCTGTAATTAATATTCCAACCAATAAAGTGCAACTAGCTATAAAAACTATTAGAAAACTTAAACAAGGGGTCGATGTAGCCATTAAATCAAGCTCAATTGGTATATGAATTGGTCATGGGCACATAACGTCCTTTTTTTGGTAGTACCAGTGTTGTTTGTACTTACAGTCTTATATGCATATTTCTATTGGGAAAAACCACTTAGAAAGGATAAGAAGTATAGTGTCAATTTTAAGCTTAAGCGAGGTAGGTTTTATATTGAAAATATCAAACGTGGCGCTTCCATAATTGGCTCAGCGGGAAGTGGGAAAACAGAAAGCGTGGTCTTTAATTTTTTACAGCATTTTAGTCGTTATGGCTTTAGTGGGGTTATTCACGATTATAAGGATTTTGAAATTACTGAAATGGCATATCCATTATTTGAACAGGAGGATATTGATTTTTATATTATTTCTTTTGATACCATTCATCATCGCGTTAATCCCATTGCACCACGTTATATGGAGCATGAAGAAAGTGTGAATGAGGTGTCTCGAGTGCTTATTGAAAATTTGTTGGAACAAAAAGAGGCAGGAAGTATTGGAGCTACCAAGTTTTTTAATGATGCCGCAGAAGGGTTAATAGGAGGTTTGATCTGGAAGTTAAAAACAGATTATCCGCAGTACTGTACTTTACCGCATTTAATCGCTGTCTATCAATTTTTGGACACAGACAGTTTAATTGCTTTTCTTGAAACAAATACCACATCTAAAGCCATGGCAGATGCCTTTATAAGTGGCAAGGATTCTGATCGACAAACAGCAGGGGTTAAAAGCACCTTGGCAAATGCTTTGAAAAAAATTAGTACCCAACGAATTTTTATGGCTTTGTCAGCCGATGATGTTCCTCTAGATATTAATAATCAGGAAATACCTTCGGTTATTTCTGTGGTCAATAACCCTAAATATGACTCAGCTTATTCTCCAATAATCGCAACAATTGTTCATACAGTTATCAAGCAAATGAGTGTTAGGAATAGGGAGGCATCTTTTCTTCTGATGGAGGAGGCCTCCACAATTCGTTTACTGAATATGTATCGTATTCCGGCTACCTTACGGAGCTATAATATTGCGACTATCTATGTGATGCAAGACAAAATACAAAATGATATTATGTATGGAGATAAAGCAAGTAAAGCCATTTTGAGTAATCTGTCCTACCAGTTCTTTGGAAAAGTGAACGATCCTGATACCGCTAAATATTATGAACGCTTTTTTGAGATTATTAGAATGGAAACCACAAGTATCAATCGTGGTCACAATCTTAATTTTGATACAAGAATTACAACCGGTGAGCGTGAGGTGTCTAAAATCCGTGCTGATGCTTTTTTTAGATTAAAACAAGGGGAATTTATCACTTTTGCAGATGGAAAAGATAAAAAGGTACAGTTTAAACTGCAATCCATTAAAAAGGAGCTCCCAAAACTTTTAAAGTCCTATTCAGCAAGTGACTTGCAATTAAATTTTGATCGCATTCACAAAGACATTAAATCTATTTTTAAATAACATTTAATTGTAAATTTATCTATAGGGGATAAATGGTTGTCCTTAAGGGATTAATAGCCTTAATATGAATGAAAGTAATTTAGCTTGTTATGGTTCTTACTAAATTTATACGATATGTTTTTTATTTACTATGGACCATTGTGAAACCATCTATATTCTTGCTACTAATCAAATAACATTGGCCTTGTATAAAGAATCCAAGGAAGTATTAATGACATCTAATAGTTATGACTTTATGGTTTTTAAGTTTGCTAACTGGGATGAAGTTTTGGAAGATCTTGAAGAGTGGGAGGATTATATTTCTATAGATGAATCTACTTATAATGCATTACATAGCAACCTTTGTAAAAAACTAAGAGCGCTTATTTAATATCTATAACTCGAAAGCTTTATATAACAGTGTTTTATTTGTATAATTGCATGAATTTTAAATAAAAATATTTGCATTTTGGTATAAAATTTGCTATCATTACACTAGTAACAAGAAACATGAGATGAAAACCTTAAATAAATTAGTAAGACACCTTAGACGAGGGAGCGTATATCGGAGAGCCGATCTCGAACAATGGTCTAATGCCGTTGATCGCCATCTTGGGGAATTGGTGAAAAATGGAACGCTTCAAAAGCTTTCACATGGATTGTACTATTATCCAAAAGAAACAGTATTTGGATTAGTGCCGCCAGATGAAGCCGCTTTAGTGCGTAGTTTTCTTAAGGATGATGCCTTTCTCCTAACATCTCCTAATGCATATAATACACTTGGAGTTGGTACAACACAGCTTTATAACAAACGTGTTGTATATAACCATAAACGACATGGTGAGTTTGAATTAGGTGGTAGAACATTTTTCTTTCACCTTAAACCGCGTTTCCCTAAAAAATTAACACCTGAATTTTTATTGGTTGATTTGGTAAATAACCTGAAGGTACTTGCTGAAGATCCTAAGGAAGTATTGTCAAAAGTCAAAAGCAAAGCAAAAACAATGGAGGAAAGGAAACTTAAAAAGACGGTTAAAGCTTATGGAGGTGTAAAAGCAAAGAAAGTTTTTGGGTCTGTATTTAATGCGACAGAAAAACGCCAATATGCCTCATAATTACCTACATGAACGTTTAGACTTTGTGGATCTATTACGAATTTTAGAACAAGAAACCGGTATTCAAATTCAGCTTATTGAAAAAGATTACTGGATTATGCATGTTTTATACGGACTCAAAAAGCAAGGGCTTGATTTTGAACTTAAAGGTGGTACATCTTTATCCAAAGGCTATAAGATTATAGATCGTTTTTCAGAGGATATTGATATTCATATCAAGCCCCCTGCTAAATTGAATGTAAACGAAAATCCTAAAAACACAAAAGCAAAAAGTGTTCAATCTCGTAAAACCTTTTATGACTGGCTAGCCAACCATATTAAAATTGATGGCATTGTCTCTATTGAAAGAGATCTAGCGTTTGATGACGAATCCTATTATCGCAGCGGTGGTATTCGTCTTCATTATGAGGCTAAAACAGGTCATGTAGATGGGGTAAAAGAAGGTATATTACTTGAAGCAGGATTTGATACCGTGACCCCAAATTCTAAAATTTCAATAAGCTCTTGGGCCTTTGATAAAGCAACCAAAACACCTAATATTACAATTATTGATAATCGAGCTATAGATATAGTATGCTATCACCCTGGATATACATTTGTTGAGAAACTGCAAACCATTGCTACAAAATATAGACAGGAACAGAATGGGGCAGAGGCTCGCCCAAATTTAATGCGTCAGTATTACGATATTTACTGTTTACTGGCACATAAGGACGTGCTGGATTTTATTGGAACTCCAGCGTATCACAAACATAAAGAAGCACGTTTTCCTAAAACCGATTTGGAGATTCCTATTCCGGATAATGACGCATTTTTATTAAATAATACGGAAATAAGAGAAGCCTTTAAAAAGAGATATATAAATACGGCTTCACTATATTATAAGGGACAACCTGATTTTGAGGAGTTGCTGGAAAGAATTTATAAGCATCTTAAAAACTTGTAAAAAAAGCTTAATTTTAATGATAATGGTTTAGGATGGAGAACCCATTTTTATGCGTGGTATTACTAAAAAAATGTTCAGATTTGTGTCTAACATTTAATCGTTTTGATTATCATTTTTTAACTTTTATGATAGACAAGAATGTTTGATGTAAAAAGATTAATCTCAAACTATTTTGATTATCATTTTTATTGAATTTTGATAATCAAGTATTGATCAATTCTGTTATTAGTAACTAGCAGTTTTACTATTTCTATTAGTTCAGTTTGTTTGGATCCAAAGTTCATCCCCTTATAGGGGAGGATAATAATTCGAGTTCTTTATACCTATGCCAAAAAAGAGATTATACCTAGCTTTGTCTAAGTATTAAAATAATTTTATAATTACACATTCTAACACCAAAATATTTTTCCAGTCTTAATCCAAAAATGACTTTTACATCCTCTTTTTCTATTAATTGATGGAGCAATATTAATATTTCTTTTTTTTATTTGATAAACCCATTTAGGTGAGCATTCAGGGAGTGTGTTTAAATGAATATCTCTTCCACATTTGCAAGGACATTTGAAAACAATAGCCCAGTCATCAATTAAATAGATGACACGTCCGTTAATCTTTTCAGGAATATCACTACATTTTTGAATACTATAAGTTTTAAATAAAAAATATTTAACATTAATTTTAATTCTTTTCCACATAGCTAAATTCAGGCATATTAAGTAATGGAATTATATCTCCCTTTCCAATATTTTTAATTAAAAGCGGGTCTATTGGATCATTAGATTTTTCATTCATCAAATAATAATCAGTTAGACTAAATCTGATGACATCATAATTAGACAAATCATCAACTTTAATTTCATGAACTCTTGATAAAAATTCATTCACAGCCAAACTTGAGGCGTACATATTTATACTAATAACGGCTGGAGCTTCAACGTTTACGTCTACGATATAACCAGATTGTTTTTGTTTTTTGTACTCTACTGAATCAGCCCGAAGCATGTTTGCTGCTCTCAACATTTCGTGTGTATAAACACCTCTGGTTTGCAATGAAGATCCTTCAGGTGTAATGCAATGTACAGTCCCACATATCTGTTCTATTCCACCTTTTTTATCACTTAATATTTTAATTCCCACATCTATATAAGGAATCAAATAGTAACTAGAGATTGAATTCAACAAATGTCTCCCATCGACACTATCCATACAACCGAAAACAAAATCGCAATTACTAAGATGCTTAATTGCTTTAACATTGTCATATAAATTAGAAGTATATGTAACAACTTTAGTGGCGAAACCCATTTTTAGAATTGATTCTTTCAAAACATCTACTTTATACCTTTTTTTCTCGGCATCATCTTTAGTTGAGTTTATTATTCTATTTAAATTTTTAAGCTCAACCTTGTCAGGATCAATTAAGATTAAAGTACCAACACCTAAGCGAGTAAGTTGCTCTATCACTGGGCTACCTGTCCCTGAACATCCAACTACCCCGATAGTTAAATTCTTAAGCAACTTTTGTGTACCCTCTCCAAGTGTTTGGGCATTTCTTAAGTTTAATTCACTGTTAAATTGTAATTTATTGTCTTGAAAAATAGTTAATTTTCTCCCTGCTATTGAAATCTTATCAATTTTACAAAATTGTAGCTCTGGAGTAACTATTCTTCCAAATATTTTACCATCTGGTAACATTACTAAACTCCCATGTAAATCTTCATTATCATACCATCCATAAATGCTATCAAAAAACTCCAAATCAGATTTATCATCAATTTCTGAAAATTGACTATAGCCTCCTGGATGGCTATGAACTTTAAAAATAGCCATATTCTTCCTAACTAAACTGGGTAGTTGATCGGCTATTAATGAAGTAGACCATTTAATCAAATCATGAGCTCTTTCACATTGACTATAAGGAATATGAATCAGCTTATGTACATAGAAAGTATCTCCTTTTGAAGACCTCCCACTTATTGCTAACGAAACGGCTTCCAATCCATCCCCAGGAAAGAGATGATTTTTGAGACTATCTAAATGTCCTTTTGAAATTTTTAAATGATACTTCATCTTATGTTAAATTCTCTTTTTAACCAATTATTCACTAGCATTAAATGTGACTGCAAATTATCTAACCCAGGCCTCCAAGGGTTTGCAGGCGTTCTGTGCCGTGACCACCTCTGGAAATTCATGTTTAAGAGTTGTTGATTAGCAAGAGCGCCAATTGGTTTGCTATCTATCCTCTGCAAGGGAGGATAAAAGTATACCATATCAATTTGTGAATTAGGATATCCCGCATCAATTCTAAGGGCTAATTTTACTTCCTTAACATTATATCCTTCAGGGACAGGGTAGTTTTCTAGTATCAGCCACCTCTGGGCTCCAACGATAATTGCTTCCCAGCTGCTGTGATAACCATCTAAATAGTCCATGTCTTCTTCAGGCAAAAGAAACTCTTTTCTCATTATCCCTCAGTTTGATCTAGTGGAAGGGTCATAAATCTTTCAATTCCTGGAGTAGTAAAATCTACTTTCTCTTCATACCCAACTTTTTGAACCGAACCTTTAATTCTTTGATTCAATTGATATCGTGTATGAGGGGTTTTACCTGCTAAAGTAAGTATTTCTTTTCCTGTTAAGCACTCTTGGTCTGTTACGTACTTCTCTCTGTCTACCTTAATTTTGTACCTTTTACCATTAGGTACTGGCTTATTCTTCTTTGCAAACTCTTCAATGTCAATTTCTGTATTCATAATTCTCTAATTTAATGTTCGCAATAGATACGATAAGTGATGACAAAATTAATCTCAGAAATTTTAGAGGAACACTTATAACTATTTATAATTATCTTGTCATCACCTGTCGTACTATAAGTATAACAGACAAGTTTGTGGTATGATTTTCCTCAAACTAAGTAAAATAATAAATATGGGGGTAAAAACAATTACTACTACAGATTATGATTTGATTGAAAGGTTCCAAGATGAACATGAGTCTTTTGCGCGGGAAGCTTTCATTGAATTTTATGATAAATACTCAAGTTATATTTATCGTACATGTCATTTATTTGTTATGGATAACCAACATGTGCATGATGTAAAAGCAGACGCAGAAGATCTTAGTCAGAAGGTAATAGACAAAATATATAGGTCAAATACATTTAAGAGAAAAAAAGATATTTTACCCGAAGAAATTACTTTTCATATTAGAGGTTGGATTTATCTTATCATTAAAAACGCTTTTAATGATGAATATGTAAAAAAAGTAGAGAGACGGCCTAAATTAGTGAGAATAGAAAGTAAAACTCAAGATGAGATAGAATTCAAATATACTAATAAACAATCCGAAGTAAAAACAGTTCTATCCAAGGAAAATTTAGAAAAATATAAAATGATTGAATTGGCTATGTCTCAAATTAAAATGAGTGATAAAGAATTAGATGTACTAAGAGTCTATTTAGAATCTGGTTGGTTTGATGAAAGAGATAACTGGATTTTACCTCAAGAAAGAATGAATGAACTAACAGATAAATATAACGTGCAAAAAAACTCTATTATACAATGTAAGAGCAGACTAATGACTAAAGTAAAAGCAAAAATAAAAAGTCATTAAAAAATTATTTAACTTATAAAATATATTATTAGACTAAAACACAAACAGCGACAAAATGGAAAGCGGAAATAAAAATAATCCAACTGATAAATCTTTTGAAAGACAGGTTTTTGAAGCATTAAAATATTATGGGTATAAAGTTCCAAAATCTCAAGAAGATATTGAGCAATATATCAGAATGTTTGGTAGTACAAAAATTGAACTGCCAGATTCTTTATCTGACGCTGGAGCTATTTTTGACAGCATAAGAAAAAATAAAGCTTCATTTGTTGAAAGTGATGAAATCATTGGTATGGCTGCTCGCAGAGATAATGGTAAAAAAATACCTGAGCATTTGATAAAGAAAATTAAAAAAGATATTAAGGACGGTAAGTGGCTAAAATAATGGCTTTGAGAGATGGAGAAGATGGAAGAAATTGAGATACTAGCAGAAAAAGTCGTTGCTAAATATTCTACGACTATACCAATAAATCCTCTCGAAATTGCTAAAGGGATTAATGTAAAAGTGTTTTTTGAGTCTTATGAGGAATGTTTTGTTGGAAATATTTTGCTTCTTGGTAAAGAGTTTCATATTCTTCTAAACGCAAACTCTTTGGGCAATATTAACTATTCTAGGACGCGATATACCTTTGCCCATGAACTCGGACATTATTTTATAAAACCTCATAGAGATAGAATTAAAAAAGGAGAGTCTTTAGCTTTTACTAATGAGGGAACAAGCATCCCTGATAAAGAAAAGATTGAGGCAGAAGCGGAACAATTTGCTGCTTCATTACTTATGCCTAGAACACAATTCATTGATTATTTTAATCAGTTAGGAAAGATTGATTTTGAAGCGATATTAGATTTAAAAAATTATTTCGATGTGTCAATAAACACTGCACTCATACGTTTCAATAGATTAAATCTTACTCCCTGTATAACAGTGAGTTGGAGTGATAGAGGTATAAAGGGAAAAGGCGTTTCAAAAAAGTTTTTAGAATTATTGGACAACAAGTATTCAATAAAAATTAAATTAAACCCTGACAGGCCTTTAATTGAGGAAGAGGATATTTATTATGAGCCAAGCGGAATAGTATATAAAAGGTCAATTACTTTATTGTCGTATTGGACTTATAGTATTCCTAAAGAAATAGCCAATGGGTTTCTTATGATTGAAGAAACTCTCAGCTACAAATATGGTAATTTGACATTATTAAGACCTCTATAATATTAATTAATAAGATGTTAATTCTCAATCATTCAGTGGAGACTTTCTGATTATTTTTTACCGATAATAAGGCGATATGGAGATTAAATATTTTTAAACTACTATAAATTAATTGCTTAAACTCCTTGGTTCGAGTCCAAGAGGGGGATGAATGAAAACCAGAGATTCAAACAAACGGATTTGAAAAATCTAAGACTACTCTGGATCAATCTCAAAACAAATTAATTTATGGAGTTGGGTATCTGAATCTATTGCTAACTTCAATTTGGTAGAAGTGGAAATGAATATCTATTTTCTCTACTTTTCTTAAATTGTTTAGAAAAGTCATCCTGTTTAGCACCAAGAGGAAACAACACATAATACCATAAGCATTTAAACAAGTAATGTATATAGCAAACCCAATATGGTAATATCTTTTTTGATTTCAAACTAATAAATTATAGTAATTTTATGTCTCATCTAAGGAAAGTTTAAAATTAAATAACTCTTTTGGATGTACTTCCAAGCCTTTTGACAGTTCTAATATGGTGGAGAGGGAAATGTTTATTTTACCTTTTTCAATCTTATTTAGGTTGCTGTGGTCTATATCGCATTGTTGAGCTAATTTTCGAAAACTTAAATTTTTGGCTTCTCTGATCATTTTCAAATTTTTTCCGAAAAGGACTCTAAAATTATCTTTTCCTAACTGGCTATGCATTTAACTGGTTTTAGCTACAATGTCTAAAGAATCGTAAAAATTATTGTTGGTTTTTGTGCCAACGATTGAAATATTTTATATATTAGCCTCAGAATTATTACATTTGCGATTCTTCATATAAAAAAATTAGAAGCAATTGCTTTGAATCTCGGACAGAAAACTGGTAATTTTATGCAAACGAGAGGATAAGTAGATTTGCTCACGACCCGGGCGTGAGCTCTCTTATTCGTTTGCGGGTATACCAGTACCTCTGTTCGGTAAGTTGAGTTTTACGCCCATTTTGTTTAAAATTTTGGTTTAAACTTTAATTGTCTTAGCGTTGTTTTATTTAGAATAGCACACATGGTTTTAATCTTTAACTAGAATGCAACAAACTATTTGTACATCAAAATTTAGAGCGACTAACAAGCATTTTCATGTTTTGGAGGTTTCTGTGTTAGATATTCTCTTTAAGAAAAAACCAAAAGGCCCGATATAGGCATTTTTGTTGTGGGATTGACGCTACACACCATTTTCGGATTACACAATTCACTTTTTATCCCATAATCCACGATTCATCATTTTTAGGTATCCGAACCAAGGACGTATTAATAGCTTAATACAACAGTGCAATTTAGCCTTGGAGAGACTCTGTTTTGAATAGGTTGATAACTACTTTAAAACATAACAGGGTTCATCTAAGGTTAAAGAGCACTTCATTAACATTTTAACTAATAAAATAAAACACTTGCCTATGATTAAACACTAAAAAAACAACAAAACCTCCTAATTAACTTTTGCACGGTTCATAGGAGGCTTGTAATGATTAAACAAATTAATGTTCAACTTAATTCAAAATTATGAAAAATAATTATATAAGTAAAGGTAGGCGTCTCCTATTCTATACTTTTTGTTTTGCACTTACCCCATATTTTACAAACACCTTGAACGCCAAAAATGTTTTGGATTTGCATGTTTCTAATAAATTTAACATTCAACAGAATGAAGTTTATGGAACTATAACAGACACATCAGGAATGCCTATAGTTGGTGTTCACGTATTTTTACAAGGAACCAAACATGGTGTGGTTTCCAATATTGACGGTCAATTTACAATCAAAGCCAGTAAAGGAGATGTACTTGTTTTTTCTGCACTTGGCTTTATAAACCAGACTATTACAGTAAATGACACTAGAGAGATAAACATTCAACTGGAAGAAGATGTAACCCAACTCGATGTTGTTACTCTTAATGCTGGGTATTATAGAGTAAAGGATAAGGAGCGAACTGGTAGTATAGCAAAAATTGATGCCAAAGCAATTGAAAAGCAACCCGTAATTAATCCTATGGCGGCAATGCAAGGACAAATGTCTGGTGTCAATATTGTACAAAATACCGGAGTACCGGGAGGAGGTTATGAGATTGACATTCGCGGTAAAAATTTTATAAACGGTGTGACAAATCCTTTATTTATTATAGATGGGGTGCCTTTTGGCTCACAATCCTTGGGATCGGTTGATGTTTCTGGCCAGATAAATGGAGGGAATATAAGCCCTTTGAATGCCATAGATCCAGCGAGTATTGAAAGTATTGAAGTATTAAAAGATGCGGATGCTACTGCTATTTATGGAGCAAGGGCAGCTAATGGAGTGGTGCTTATTACCACTAAAAAGGGTAAAATTGGAGAAACACAATTCAAAGTCAACCTGAGTAGCACCTTGGGGGAAGTATCTCATTTTTTAGACTTAATGAATACCGAACAGTATTTGGAAGTACGAAGAGAAGGTGTTACCAATGATGGCTTTGGTGCTTTTCTTGATAATCCAGTATTCGATTTTATATGGCCAGATATTAAATCTTGGGATAACTCGCGTTATACAGATTGGCAAAAAGAATTGATTGGTGGTACGGCCTATCGTAATAATGCACAACTTTCTGTATCAGGAGGAAGCGCGCAAACCCAATTCTTAATAAGTGGTACATACCAAAAAGAAACAACGGTATTTCCTGGAGACGCCAATTATAAAAAGGCGTCAGTACATAATAGTATAAATCATCAATCTAATGATAACCGATTTAAAGTTAATCTTTCCACAATTTATACCAACGAGAAAAATTTATTACCCAGGTCAGACTTTACTAATTTGGCATATACTCTAGAACCCAATGCACCTAGGATATATGATGATGAGGGCAATTTAAACTGGGAGGATAATACTTGGAATAACCCTTTGGCTTCCCTTGAAGAAATTTATCAAGTAAAGATTAATACCCTAATTACTAATGCAGGAGTGTCCTATAAGGTATTTCCAAATTTGGAATTAAAAACCAATTTAGGTTTCAATACATATGATTTGGAATCCTATAGGACATTACCAAGTGTGGCAAGAAACCCAAGTCTTGGTTTTACACCTCAAAATTATTCATCCATAACTACAAACAACTCTAAAAGACAATCTTGGATTGTAGAACCACAATTGAATTGGAATAAACAATGGGATAATGCAAAACTCGAAATATTATTAGGATCAACGTTTCAAAGAGAGAATACCCAGCAATTTGTCCAAAAGGGAACTGGTTTTCCAAATAATAGTTTAATTCTTAATCTATCAGCAGCAGAAACATTAGAAGTTATAAATGATATGGATAGCGAGTATAGCTATCAAGCATTCTTCGGGCGAGTAAACTTGAATTGGAACGACAAATACATTCTTAATCTAACAGGGCGTAGAGATGGATCTTCTAGATTTGGTCCAGGTAAAAAGTTTGGTAATTTTGGAGCGGTTGGAGTTGCTTGGCTTTTTTCAGAAGAGAATATTTTTAGCGATAGTTCCATTTTGAGTTTTGGGAAACTACGTGGTAGTTTCGGTACTACTGGAAGTGATAATATTGGAGATTATAAGTATCTGGATACTTATAATGTTACTGGCTTTGATTATGATGGTACGACAATATTGGAACCTACGGGAATTTTTAATCCTCTCTTCGGTTGGGAAGCGAACAAAAAATTAGAAGCTGCTATAGAGCTTGGGTTTTTCAATGATCGCTTGCTCTTGAATACATCTTGGTACCAAAATCGTTCTTCAAATCAGCTTATTGGTATTCCATTGGCTGCGACAACTGGCTTTCCTGAACTAACGGGTAACTTTGATGCTACCGTCGAAAATACTGGTTTTGAGGTGGATTTACGTACTGTAAATATCAAAAAGAAGAATTTTAAATGGACTACAACATTTAACATTACAGTACCAAAAAATAAATTATTAAAATTCGACGGTCTGGAAAATTCCACATTTGCTAATAGATTTGTAATAGGAAAACCTACTACCATAGTAAAGCTCTACAACGCTCTAGGTGTAAATCCAGACACTGGAAAATATGAGTTTGAAGATTATAATAATGATGGTAGTATTAGTAGTTCAGACGACAGGCAATGGGTTGAAGATTTGGCTCCTAAATTTTATGGAGGCCTTGGAAACACTTTAAGTTATAAAAATTTAACCTTCGATTTTTTCTTTCAGTTCAAAAAGCAAAAGGCATTTAATGAACTGGCTTTTAGTGCAACTCCAGGATTTAGAGGCAATGCCCCGTTACGATTACTGGATCGTTGGCAACAATCTGGAGACTCAAACCCAATTCAAATGGCCACTGGAGGATTGTCTTTTGGTGAGGACACTGATGGACTTCAAAGAAGAAGTAATGCCGCTGTATCTGATGCTTCCTTTATCAGGTTGAGAAATGTCTCATTAAATTATAAAGTTCCTACGATAGATAGAGGGCTTGATATTAATGTATACCTGCAGGGGCAAAATCTGTTGACTTTTACTAAGTATACAGGTCCGGATCCGGAACAGCCTTCAAATACTAGATTACCTCAGTTGCGACAAATTTCCCTGGGACTTCAATTAGGATTTTAACTTAAAACTTCGATCATGAAATATATAAATTACACGAAAGATAAAAGAAACTTGTGGATCACTGTTTCTTTTATAAGAACTAGAATATTATTACAATTATCGCTTTACTTAATATTAATTGGATCAAGCTCATGTACAGATTTTGTGGAAGTAGACCCTCCAAGAAATATACTCATTTCAGAAACGGTATTTAATGACCCTGCAACGGTGGAATCTGCCTTGGCGAATGTGTACTTTCAAATGCGTGAACAAGGTATGATTTCAGGAAATTTCGGTTTAACTACCTTAATGGGCATTTATAGTGATGAGTTAGATTATTATGGTTTCGATCAGAATTCATCCGAATTATATCATCATAATGTAACAGCATCTAACTCTACACTTTTAGGCTGGTGGAGCAACGCTTTCAGTTTAATATACGCTGCTAATGATATTATTGATGGCGTTGAAAATTCCGATGTTTTAAATCTTGGCGAAAAAGAACATTATAATGGGCAAGCCCTTTTTATTCGAGCCTATATTCATAGTCTATTGGCATCTTTATATGGAGATATTCCATACATAACTACTACCAATTACTTAGAGAACAATTCTGTAAGTCGTGAACCCTTAAGTGTTGTATATGATAACATAATATTGGATCTAAGCGATGCAGTAACTCTTTTGGAAAATGCAAACACGAATGATGAAAATGTATTGCCAGATGAATGGGGCATTAAAGCCCTTTTAGCAAGGATCTACTTGTACACTGAAAATTGGGAGATGGCTGAAGCGTTATCTACGGAAGTTATAGATACACATAATCTGGAACCAGATTTGAATGATGTTTTTTTAAAAGAATCTGTTGAAACAATCTGGCAGTTAAAACCAGGTGATAGCCCTAGGAATACTCATGAAGCCAATCAGCTGATTATTCAATTTATACCAGGACAACAATATGCCTTGACAAGTGAGTTGTTAGATGCTTTTGAATCAGGGGATTTACGTTTATCGAATTGGACGAGCAGTACAACAAGTACAGATGGTGCCATTACCTTACACTTTGCTCATAAATACAAAGCAACTTTAACTGAAATGGAGCCAAAGGAATATTCCATTGTTTTTCGATTAGCAGAGCAATATTTAATACGTGCCGAAGCAAAAGCGAAGCTCGGTAATATTGTTGGTGCTCAACAGGACCTAAATACCATAAGAAATCGGGCAGGTTTGCCAAATACATTGGCTAACACAACTAACGATATGTTGGATGCAATTTTACAGGAACGACGAGTGGAATTATTTACAGAGCAAGGCCATCGCTGGTTTGATTTAAAACGAACTAATAAAGCAGAAACAGTTTTAAGTTTAGTAAAACCTAATTGGAAATCAACGGATGTACTGCTTCCAATTCCTGAGACAGAAATAGAGATTAACCCCAATTTATTACCTCAAAATTCCGGTTACTAAATAGACATAGATACCGTGTTGGCTTATTCTCCCAATTGGGAGAATAGTCGACAAAAGAATCTTTAAAAAAAATAATACGATGAAAAATTTCATGATAATTTGTTTTTTGTCAATCTATGCTATTGGGTTTTCTAAAAACATAAACAACAAAGCAGCACTTACAAAGGGAAACAAAACGGAAGTATTTTTAACCTCATTTGTAAAAGATGATCAGATTTTTTTGAATATACCAGATCAAATTTTAGAACAACCAATGATGTTTGTGAGGCATGATCAAAGTTTTGATTATAAATATTTGCAGGTTGTTTGGTCGTTATCTAAAAATAAAATCTTGTTAAAAGTCCCAAGGGTACAATCAAAAGCTGGGACAATAATTCCTTTGGAGAGCAGTCCATCTCTTCAAGAAAATGTACTGGCTGTATTCCCGATAGATGAAATGAATAATAAATCAAAAAGGAACTGTATAAATATTACCAACCTCATTTTGAATGAAGCCATAGAGTGGGTTCCTGGATTTAGTGAGAGTTTAGTGCCGAAACTGTCCTTTATTCAAGATGTGAAGAATTTGAACAACGAGGTTATAATTAAATCTAATAGAGGGGTGATTGAGAATAATTCTAAAGTATCAGTACCTGTATATTTTGGTTTTTATGCTTTACCACCAGTAATGGAGGCTAGGAGATTTGATTATCGAATGGGTTTTTTTAACGAAGAAAAAAGTAGTATAAGTTATGATACCAAAAATAGTATAGCGAGTATAACCAGATGGAGGCTTGAGAAAAGGGATAAAAACAAAAGTATTAGTGTACCGATTAAACCTATAACATTTATTCTTTCCCCAAAAATTCCTAAAAAATGGAGGCCCTATGTTAAGTTGGGTATTGAAGAGTGGTTGCCAGCGTTTGAATCAGCAGGTTTTAAAGATGCATTAGTTATTAAAGAAGTTGAGACATTAAATGATTGGGATAATCACAGTTTAAATAACTCAATTGTACGATGGGGAAATAATCGAAATGTTAGAGGTTCAGAAAGTAATAAAGCTTCCACTATTTCTGAAGTAATTGACCTTAGATCAGGTGAAGTTTTGAAATCGGATATACTAATTCATACTTCTTATCAAAGCCTTGCGGACGGTTACTTTATTAGATGTGCTCCATTGGATGAACGTGCTCTTGAGTATCCCTTTCCAGATGATCTAATGGGTGAGTTAATCCAGTCTCTGGTGGCTCATGAAGCGGGCCACACTTTTGGTATAATGGATAACAACTATGGTGAGTATAGTTATCCTTTTGAGAAAATGAGAGATAAAACATGGTTGAAAGAGATGGGGCATACACCAAGCATAATGACCTATGCTCGGCATAATAACATAGCCCAACCGGAGGATAGTATTCCTCCATCATTACTAATACAAAAAGTTGGCCCTACAGATTTTTATAACATTCAATGGGCCTATACATCATTTCCAAAAGTAAGTTCATCTCATGAGCAGAAAATTGAATTAGAACGAATTATAAGATTGCAAGATTCCGTTCCGTGGTATAGATATAATAGTGGTAAAAACGAAATAATTGGGCCTGCCTCGACTGATGAGGTTGTCGAGGACGATAACCCAGTGAAAAGCACAAAAATGGCACTGAAGAATTTAAAGCGTGTTATTGAACTTCTTCCTAAAGTCAACTCGGACCAGAAGGACAACGCAAGGTTGGAACGGCTTTATGAAGAAACCTTGGATCTATGGTACCATCATATGAGACATGTTGTTTCGCTTATAGCGGGATATGATATACACCATAAGTCTATAAGTCAAGATGGAAGTATATATACTCCAGTTGCTCCCGAGTTTCAAGAAGAAGCAATCGATTTTTTGATCACGAATGCGTTTAATCCTCCGGGGTGGTTGGTGAATCCAGAATTTGTCTCAAAAATTAGTTACTCAACTTATCCCGATAAGGTATTGGAATATCAACAAAAACTATTATTAGAGCTTTTAAGACCACAAAGAATGAAAAGGTTTGAGCAAATGGAGAAAACAGCTGGATATAAAGGTATTTCTCAAAAGTATATATCACGATTTCAAGTTGGGTTATTTAAAGAATTACACGAAAACCTGTTAGTTGTTGATCCGAGAAAACAGGAAATTCAAAGTACTTATATCGATAAGTTGATTTGGATTATTTCACAAGATCGAGTGAATATTAGTTCCGATAAAAAACAGCATGTCTATACTGATTATTCTAAAGGGATTTTTATGAGCCAATTGATGTTTTTAAAAAAGAATATTGAAAAGAAACTGAAAAGAAACAAAGGTGAAAATTCAGCAGGGCATTGGAAATTATGTCTCACTAAATTGAATAAGGTACTGCAGCATTGAGGATAAGAAATCGGTAAAGGAGAATATTACTTGCCCATATTTTTAATTTTGTTTTTTGAATTAGTCAAGAAAAGGTGTCTTAATAAAAGACACCTTTTCTATGCTGTCCATTCAATTGTTTACGGTCTTTCGAACAATGGGATGGATAAGGCTTGATCATCAAACACATCGAACCCGTTATATTTACATTTTATGGTTCCTTGTGTTGGGCAATTGGTCCCTCCAGGAACTAATGTGGCCCCTAAGATTGGGTGATTGTAATAGTCTGTAGAGTCATCTAAACTTGCTTCTGAAGATGCAAAAGAGATACTAATTGCTAATAAAATAGCAAAGACTGGTAAAACGAATTTTAAAACTTTAGATTTCATAATACTTTGTTTTAAGATTTATGACCTACTCTATTTTAGGTTTTCGGTCTTTCCCCTAGAACTACGTAGTATTGCTTTGAGTTTGTTAATTTTCTTTGTTTGATGGTAAATAGTATTCCCATTAAAGCAAGAAACACAAAGGCTATATTGAAGATTAAATGCTCTTTCCATCCTAGATTATTTAAAATGCCTCCACATGAGCATGGAATGGATTCACTAAAATTTAGAACAATGAGTATATAGACGGTAAATATGGTCATTAGGATAAGACTCGCATAAAACGCTTGTAGTTTGAGTTTGGGAAAAAGAAATAGCACAACTATGAAAAGTTCTATGACAGGAAGGCCCCAGGCAATCCAATCTGCATATGGAGAAATAAATGGTGATCGGCTTAATTGTATTCTAAAAAGTGCGAACTCAAGTAGTTTACTTGTAGCAGCATATACAAATAATACAATAAATAAAATACCTATGGTTTTTGTTATTATTTGGTTTTGCACATGTGTAACTTTCATATCTTTTGATTTGATATGATAAAGTTCTTTAGTAATATTTATTTATAGGGGATAAGTTGTTGACCACAAAGGATTTGTGTTTTTGTTTATAGAGAAATGAGTTTAATTGTCTTCTTTTTGAGCTCTTTTCCTAAGGTCGCTGGGGGTATATTCATACCTTTTTTTGAATGCTCTAGAGAAGTGGGGGATACTTTTAAATCCGACCATATGTGCAATTGATTTTATAGGTAAATCACTGTATTGAATCATCATTTTGGATTTGCGTAATCGCTCATTTAGAAGGAAACGATATACTGATGTACCATATAACTCTTTGAATCCATATTTTAATTTGAATTCGTTAGTTCCTAATTGTAACGCAAAATCTCTTAGGGAAGGAAATTCTTTTTCAAGATTGTTTATGATGATATCATGTCCTGCACGTATTTTTCTGATGTCCTCAAAACTTAATCTGACTTTAGGTTTTTTTGATACGTTTTTAGAAGTGTTAGTTAATAGGGAATCATTTTTTGTTGATTGTATTATCCTCTTTTTAAGGTCATTTTCTAATTCTTCTTGACTATTAGAATGATGAATAATTGTTATAAGAGTTTTTCTTTCAGTATTATTTTCATTTTTGAAAGTAGTTATATAACAAGTTTTAGGGATTACTAAGTTGCTTTTAGATTTAAATGTTAAATCCAAAGAAGTGTCATAAAAGTCCTTTTGGCGTATCACTTTTAGAGATTGTTCCCATTTCAACTGTGATTTTTTAACTAAAAAAGAGCTAAAAGGTTTATCAATAATGTCTGTTTGAAGCATTGACAATATATTACATGTCTGTTGATTTGTCATTTGAATTATACCATTCTCGTCTATTATGAAACTCATTTGGACTGTTTGACGAATTATTTTGTTAGTGTTTACGTATCCCTGATGTAGCATTGTTTCTTGGATCTCTTCAGCCAGCATGTTGAGAGTAATGACTAGCGCTTCTATATTGTCATTTTTTTTAGACCGCTTAAGGCGATAGAAGAAATTACCAGAAGCCATTTCTAGTAACATATGGTTTATTCGACGCATCCTTTTTTTAGTCATAACTAATTATTTAATTAACAGAACATTGCTTTAATCGGAGGTAGGGTAAAGAAAATAGTGAGATTTTGGGTTCCAGGTTTATGCTGTTGAACTTTTGTAAGTGTTTAAAAAGGTCAAGGCCTCTTCAATATTTTCAAATGATCTCGTTGGTATTGGAGGTTTGCTTGTTTGTATATAGAATAAAGATAAAATTTCGGAAACTGGAGGTTCAACAAGAAATGCTACAGCTTTAATTAATGTAGAGCCCTCCAAGGCTAGGTAAGCTCTTGCAGACTTGTTCACTTCTTTAACACCCCGAATATCACACAAAACAGGTAAAAATTGACTTTCATGGAGTGAAAGCCTGTCCTTTACAATTTGAGCGGCTGCATTTAGATCAATACAAACTCCTTTATGGTAAGTAATATATAGAATACCATTATCAATACTATACTCTGCATAGTCGTTTTTGAAGTAACTCAACATTATTGTTAGAAAACTGGTTTATCAATTTAAAATTACGAAAATATCAACATATAAAAGTTATAATACTCATTGACAGCTGTTATCATTTGGTTTTTATTGTCTGCTAGGGATAAAGAGTTGTCTTTAAAGGATTTAACTGTGGTGTTGTTTTTTATTTTCCTACAATTGGAGTTAAATTTTATGCTTTCAAAACCGTAAGAGATGGCAAAAATTAAACACAACAATTTTTTGGACACCGTAAATGATGTCTTTACCGATGCGAAACAAGAAGGAGTTTTGCATTTATATGCTGAAGGAAGTGAATTCACAGGAAGAATGATTGGAGTTAAAAATAGAAATCTATTTCACTTTGGAACAACTGGCTATTTGGGATTAGAACAAGACTATAGGTTAAAAGAAGCTGCTATAAATGCCATAAGAAAATATGGAACTCAGTTTCCCTTGTCAAAGTCTTACATCTCTAATCCACTTTATAAGGAATTAGAAGAAAAAATTGGACAGATGTACCAAAATCCAATCATAATAACAAAGAATAGCACTTTAGGACATTTGGGGGTTATTCCAAGTGCAGTTAAAGATCAGGACGCCATTATTTTAGACCATCAGGTTCATTGGAGTGTACAGAGTGCAGCAAAAGTATTAAAAAATAGAAGTGTTCCTATAGATATGATCAGGCACAATGATTTGAATATGTTGGAAGATAAAATTAAATCACTTTCTAATAAAAGGCAAAGAATATGGTATATGGCTGATGGCATCTATTCTATGTATGGAGATTATGCGCCTTTGAAGGAGTTAAAAACATTAAGTGCAAAATATCCGCAACTACATTTGTACATTGATGATGTCCATGGAATGAGTTGGATAGGTGAGAACGGCACAGGATATGCGCTCAGTGAATTAAAGCAGCTTTCAGAAAATGTATTGCTGTTTGGAACATTGAGCAAAACCTTTGGAGCAAGTGGAGCCGTTTTGGTTTGCTCTAATAAAAAAAGGTATAACGAGATAAAAACATTTGGAGGCCCTTTGACGTTTTCGGCACAACTTGAACCGGCTTCTGTTGCCGCGGCTACAGCATCTGCAAAAATTCACTTGTCATCTGAAATATATACGCTACAAAATGATTTGAAAGAAAGAATACGATTCTTTAATACTCAGCTTGAGCAAACAGACTTACCATTGATTGACAAAAATGATTCACCTGTTTTTTACATCGGTACTGGAATGCCTAAAACAGGATATAACTTTGTGAACCGTTTAATGAAAGAGGGTTTCTATGTTAATTTAGGAATATTTCCTGCTGTGCCAGTTAAGAATACAGGGGTTCGAATAACCATATCTAGACATAATCAAGAGGCTGAAATAAAAGATTTAGTAGCGGCAATGGCCTATCATTTTCCAAAAGCTTTAGAAGAAACCCAGACAAATATAAAACGTGTTTATCAGGCTTTTAAGTTAGAACCTAAGATTAAAACGAAAGAAACGTTTAAAGATACACTTGTAGTGCAACTTGAAGACTCCATTAATAAAATCGATAAAACCCTTTGGAATGAGCTTCTTGGAAATCAAGGGGTTTATGATTGGGAAGGGCTTAAGTTTCTTGAACAAACTTTTAAAGAGAATGATTTAAAGGAACACAATTGGAAATTTAGGTATTTGATCATTTATGATCAGGACAAGTGCCCTATTTTTGCAACTTTTTTAACCTTGGGATTATGGAAAGATGACATGTTAGCTAGTGTAAATGCATCGAAAAGGATTGAATATGAACGAAGGTCAAAGCCTTATTATTTAACTTCCTATGTGTTAAGTTTGGGTTCTCTTTTCACTGAAGGGAATCACCATTACATAGACGAAAAACACCCAATGAAACAGTTAGCGTTAAATAAGCTGATGCAAGTATTAGAAGGATTAGAGCAAAAATTTAAAGCTAAAATGGTTGTCCTTAGGGATTTTCCTGAAAGGGGTAAGTTAAAGGTTTACTTTCAAGGTCAAGGATTCGTAAAGGTTCAAATGCCGAATTCATGTAAAATTGACTTAGTGGATAATGAAACAATTGAAATGTATATCGATAAACTTTCTTCAAGGAACAAACGACATTATAGAAAGGAGATATTATTTAATGAACCTCTGCTGAAAATTGAAGTTCTAGATAAATGTGATAAAGACCAATTAAATCAAATTCAAGAATTATATAATAATGTTCATCAAAATAATTTGGGCCTGAATACTTTTTCATTCCCAGAGAAACTATTTACGAATATGTCAAAACACCCAAATTGGGAATTTATAACAATTTGTCCGCGAGATAAAACTAAAAAGCTAATAGGGGTGATGCTGTGCTATAAAAATGGAAATCAAACATATGTGCCTTCTTTTGTAGGGATGGATTATCAATATCTTAGAGAATTTCATACATATAGACAGTTACTCTATCAAACAATAAAGAGAGCGATAAACCTAAAGTATAAACACATTGAATTGGGAATGACTGCTTCTTTTGAGAAGAGAAAGTTGGGGGCCACAGTAGAGGAAAAATATGCATATATACAAACTTCTGACAATTATACTATGGAACTTATGGGGATATTAGAATAAAACTCCAATTGTTAATTTGAGGTCTGTATTGATGTGAAATACCAAGAGTTAATAGTTGAATTTGAGGCAAAGTTGGAAGCCCTGGAGTCCTGTAATGGTGATGTTTTGTATAAAGCAGAAACAGGAATTACACATACTGAGAAATGTATGAAGCATCTAAGGAGAAGTGTCGTTGATAAAGGGTTTCAGTCTGTTCAGGACGAGATATGGTTTTTTAAACATATTAAACCTCAAATATTTAGTAAGCTAATATATTATGTGAAATTATATAATATTGAAAGTAAACGTCCCAGAAGTAGTTCTAAATTTCAAATAAAATATCTAAATAATCAGATCAATAAACTTCAGGTATACTTTAATGATAATTTGGAGTTTTATCACTACTACAGAAGAGGAGCAACTACATTAGATGAACAATATTTTGTAAGGGGGAAATCGGACTTGAGGTCTCCTACGGAATCATTTCATTTTTTTATAGATGAAGAATTTTCAACCTGTCAGGATTGTACAGTGGCTACTATTATGGCTTTCGATATGCTCATTGTTTATTTACAACAAGAAATTGAGAAATTGGAAAGCAGTACTGAGAACATTAAAATAAATCCAATGAAGCAATCATCAAAGCTTTTCTGGACGGGAAGCAAAACAGAATTAATCGAATTAATATATGCCTTGCATAGCAGTGGTGTAATCAATAGTGGGACGGCAGAAATCAAGGAGATGGCTTCCCTTTTTGAACAAATATTTAATATCGATTTAGGAAATTACTATCATACTTTCATAGAGATCAGAGCAAGGAAATGTAGTAAAACAAAGTTTTTGGATAGACTAATTGAGGTGTTAAATAAACGCTTTGCTGAGTTGGATGAATGATCCATAGTCGCCCCCAAGATGTGAAAACTTCTTAAGTAACCAGAATCATTAATTATCATATACTTTGACCTTTTTAATTTCTTTTGAATATTCTATTTACCAATGATGCACTTCAATAAAAATGAGTGCTTATATATCCCAACTTGGGGGCTACTATTGATTAAATTGTAATAATCCTGTACAAATTTGTAGTGAGAAAATCAAACTTGGGTAAAGCTGGTGTCAAAAAAATGCTTTCCGGCATTACCCCTTATTAAATCTGTTACAAATGGGAGCAACAATTATCACTACGGAAGATCTTCGGGAGTTCAAATTGGAATTACTCGATGAATTAAAACAATTAATTAACCAGCAATTAGGACAACCTGCTAAAAAATGGTTAAAGTCTCCAGAAGTGAGAGAGCTACTTGGGGTCTCTCCAGGAACATTACAGAATCTTAGAGTTAATGGTACACTTCCTTATACAAAGGTAGGAGGTATTTTATATTACGATTATCACGAGATTATGAATGTGCTGGAAGCCAATAGAATTCATAATAAATTCTGAGCAATTGGAGCAAATAAATTATATTAAGCACCTTAATGGAGTATTTATGCAATTTTCAAAGGATGGGAGATTGAACCCTACTCACATTAGTCTGTATTTGGCTCTATTTCAATTATGGAATAATTATCACTTTCCTGAAGAGTTTTACATCAACAGGCAAGAAGTTATGAGGTTTTCAAAAATTGGATCTAAGTCCACCTACCACAAGTGTATAAAGGAATTAAGTCATTGGAACTATTTGTTGTATATACCTTCTCACAACCCCTTTCGTGGGAGTCAAATTAAGATGTTTCAATTTGGGACAAGTCCGGAACAAGTACTGTGCTTGGACCATACCAATTTTGAAACAAGTAATGAACAAGTAATAGTATCTAAAATCAAACAAGAACAAACTATACAAAACAATAATAAAAGGCAAAATCAGAAAAAAATAGATTTAAAGGATATTGATGGAAAAAAACAAAATGAGGTTGGCCTATATGAAGATAACCTAAAGACTAGTTTGGATAAAAATTACAATGATCCATTATGACCAAAATTCAACCACATATAATAGTTGAAGGTAGTGTTCAATATGAGCTCGGAGAATTACGAGGAAATGTGATCAACTATGATTTTGAAAAGCTACTTATTTACCTTAATGCAAAGGGTAAATTGTTGTTTGGGAAAACATTTAAAATCTATGTAGAAGATCATGATATTATTTTTAAGTTGTGTAACTATTTTATAAAAGAAGAAAAAAATTGTGAACGCTTGAATATTGATGTAAATAAGGGGATTTTATTATCTGGTCCTGTGGGTTGTGGTAAAACAAGTTTAATGAGGTTAATGAGATATATTGTACCACTTCAAAAACCGTATAAAATTATTCCGGCCAGAAATATAGTGTTTGGATTTAATCATATTGGATATAAGATCATTGAAAGTTATGGTAATGGTCAGTTTTTTTGTTTTGATGATTTAGGAGTAGAGCCTGTTGGCAGGCATTATGGAAAGGATTGTAATGTCATGGGAGAAGTTATACTATCGCGTTATGATTTGTTCTCTTTTCCAGATCCCGCTCGAAGAATTAAAACACACGCTACAACGAATCTTAATGCGCAAGAACTTGAAGAACGTTATGGAAATCGCGTTCGATCTAGAATGAGAGCGATGTTTAATTTAATTGGGTTTGAAAAGAGAAGTAAGGACAAGAGAGTGTAATAAATCAATGTGTAATTTTACACTTGAGAGTCAAAAACGAAATGTATTATATTTCAATAAATGAAATAAAATCTTCCATGTTATGAATAATTGGTGTGGTTGAATCGTCGTAGTCCGTCTAGACAAGTAAATGGGTGAATCACTATTTTTCTTTTTTGGTTCTTTTGATTGCAAGGAGTACTTCTTTGATAAACACCTTAATGATTTCTATCAAACTTTTAATGATTTCAATGTATGGTTGTTTCATAACGTCATAAGTAATTATAGATCCCAATTAAAACAGCAAGTGATAAAGCTTTGATATTCATCGGCTTTAAAAAGTAATGAGCCTCATGGACATTTGTTACAAATCCTAACTCAAGGAGCGTGGAAGGACAATGCGCTATTGTATAGCGTAGTACATAAAAGTTGGAATACTTTATACCTCGTGCTTCAAAATTTAGATTTTTAGCAACCTCGTTTAAGATTGATAGCCCTAAGTTAGTTGAAGGCTCAGTATTAGGATTATTAGAATTATGTATATATACTTCCATGCCTCTTGAAGTAGTTGAAGACGCATTGCAATGTAAGGACACGAACAAATCCGCTTTCAGACTTCTTGCTAAGTTTACTCTATTGTTTAAAGATATTAATGTGTCATTATATCGAGTTAAATAAATACTAAACCTATCATTCAGGAGAGTTTTATTAAGACGCAAAACTTCTTTTGCTACTTTCAAGACAATATCTTTTTCTTGAATGTTTCCTATGCCAATAGCACCTAAATCAATTCCTCCGTGTCCCGGGTCGATCACTATGATCTTTTTCTGACCAAAAACAAAACATAATTTAAATGCTAAAATCCAAAAATTGACGTTTTTAAGCTTTTTTTTCAGGTTCACTTTCATGGTCTGACAATTTTTTTATGGCAAAATCAATAAAATTTAGCATTGTTTAAATTCAATTAAGTCCATATAGTGTTAAAATTTATTTTTCATTTAAAATATTGAAAATCAGCTAATTATATTTAAATATAGTGTATTTTTCACATATCAAAAATGATTAAAAATAAAAGCCATTTTAAGATGAAAAAATCAATTAATTTATTAGCTCTTTTATTCTTTTTCTCAATCTCCACTTTTGCTCAAATTGGAGGTATAGAAGATTCTGTCAATGAGGTGTCCGATACTATTCGGGCTATTTTTCCTATTATTTTGGGAGTTATTTTTCTTATCGGTTTCCTTTTTAATGCAGGACACTTTTTTGGTGAAAACGCTGATTTAAAGAAAGGAATTACGCGTGTATTAGTATTCGTTCTTATAGCTGGTGCGGTAGTGGGGATTTTTACTTATCTCATTGGCATCGTGGTTTAATTTTTTAGAAACTCCAAAAATAAACTGTGATGATTATGAAACGGTATGAGGTCTATAAAAATATTAGAAAACAAGCCATGATCATTGGGTTACCAATTTCATTGTTTGCACTAATGATGACCTTTGTTATCAGCTCATTATTATTCGTCATTTTTTCTTTCAGTCTTTTAGTTATTATTGGTGCATTTGTGTGTAATGTGACTCTTTATTTTGCTTTAATAAAAGTTGCTGCCAATCCAATGGTATTAAATCTTAAAAGAGTGTTTCCTGATTTAATTAGTAACAAAAAAGCAAGTCAGCTAAACTATGAAGAAGATTAACCTAACAGCTTATTATCCTATATTGGATATTCAAGGACACATTGTGTTTGCTAACAATGGAAATGTTGTTCTATGTTATAGATTAGAATTGCCGGAAATTTATACTTTATCCTCGTTAGATTTTGATGATATACATGGTTCTTGGTTTCAAGCTTTTAAGTCTCTGCCCGTAGGTGCTGTTATTCATAAACAAGATGTTTATAAGAAGAAGAAATATTCAGCTGACCAGCTATCAAAAAATAGCTTTTTGGCGAGCGCTACATATAATTACTTCAAAGGGAGAGAGTATATTGAGCATACAAGTTATTTGTTTTTTATTCTACCATTTAACAAGACTCTGAATGCTTCTAAGTTTATTAATCCGTTTAAGAAAGCAAGTAAAGGAATTCATCAAAAAATGAATTATACACTGCGTGAATTTATTAACTCGGTAAATGATACGATTTCTTTTATTAATAACAGTCGGAAAGTGTTTTTGTTACCAATGGACGCTGATAAAATTCTGGAATTAACCAATACATACTTTAATGGATTTAATGAAGGTTTTGATACCGATGTTCAATTGAAGAAATCAAATATTGAAATAGGCAAGAAGTACTTTGATATTTTGGCTGTAAATAATGAACTGTGTTTTGGTGATGCCGTTAAAAGTTCCAAAATCAACGAAAAGTTTACTTCAGATGATTTTGTATTCTATCAAGGTTTTATAGACGGTCTGGGTTTGAGCCTTAATGAAAACCATATTGTAAATCAAATTGTCTATTTAGATGATAAGCATAAATGGAGAAAACGCCTAAATAAGAAAATTGAAGAGCTTAATAAGAGCTCAAATTTTGGCACTCAAAATAAAGTTGTTTTAAAAAAGATTAAGGCAATAGTGGCTAAAATTAATGAGGATGATTCTGCATGTATTATTCGAGGGCACCTTAATATTATTTTCTGGACTTCTGAAGCTTCAGAACTAGACAATATTGCATCTAAAATAAAGACAGAATTCAAGGAATTAGATATTATACCATATTACCCAAAAGGGGAAGAACGTAAACATTATTTTTTGAACTCTTACTTTTGTTTTTCATCCAACTTTTCTAATGAAGATTTATATGTTACAGATTTAAAGCATTCGCTATGTCTCTTTATAAATAATACAAACTATAAGTCAGATAATGTAGGTGTTATTTTCAATGACCGGCAACATAACATTCCTGTTTTAAAGGATGTATGGGATGAACAAAAAAAACGGATTAAGGCACGTAATTTTGCGATATTTGCTCCAACGGGAGAAGGGAAGTCATTTTTAGCAAATAATATTCTTCGTCAATACTTTGAAAGCCATGTTCGTTTGGTAATAATTGATTTGGGAGGATCGTATTCTAAATTTGCAAAACTATATCCAAATGATCATATTATTCTTCGTTATGAGCAAGGAAAGAATTTAGGAATTAACCCTTTTTATATTTCTTGTTTAGATGATTTAACAGCTGAACGCTTAGAAGATCTTGTTGTTTTTCTATTAGAACTAATGGCTGATGGAAACAACCTGTCAAAATCAAAGGAAGTTGCTGTTAAAAAGGTATTACTCCATTATTATACCTGTATTAGAAAAGCACATTCCCTGGCTTCTTTATATCAATTTGTAGATGATAAAAAAGACACACTTTTAGATGAATTAAAACTTCGGGAAGAACATTTTAATATTTATAATTTTTTACACATTCTATCTGAATATGTAGGTGATGGTCTTTATAGCTTTTTATTCAATATTAATGCTGATCAGACGTACAAAATTGAAGATAAGCGTCTGATTGTCTTTGAGCTTGATGAAATTAAGGATAACAAGGAAATACTGTCAGTAATGTTGAAACTGATAAAGTCTGCAATACAAAGAACTATTTGGCAAAATCGATCCGAAAGGGGAATTATTCTTTTTGATGAATTTGCTAAACAGCTCAAATTCGGAAATGTATTAGAAAGTGTTGAGTTCTACTATCAAGCGATTCGAAAACAAAATGGAGCTATTGGAATTATTCTGCAATCCATTAATCAACTTCCAAATAATTCTACCTCGGCAAGTATTCTTGAAAATACTCAAGTAATTTATAGTCTTCGTAATGAAAAAGGTTATGATGAATTACAAAAGCGATTGAATCTTTCAAGTCATGATTTAAACCAATTAAGGTCCATACGAAACAATTTAATCGGAACAAGAAAGTATACCGAAATGTTTATTAAAATAGGTAAGGAAAGCAATGTTTTTAGATTAGAGGTTCCCAAAGAAGTTTATGCTGCTTATCTCACTGATGGTAAGGAAAGTGACGATATTATGAGAATATATGAACAAACAAATGATATGGAAGAAGCGATTAAGAAATTTATAAAACAGTAATTAAAAAAGAACAATTATGAAAAATACATTTACAACATTTGTTGGCATATTTGCCCTAGCCGTTTTGTTTCCTATACGAGGAACATGTCAAGGGATGCCAGTCTATGACAATACAAATTTTATCAGTTTTACTAAATCTTTAATTGAGTCGGCTAAACAAACCTCTCAATTATTAAAAACAGTTCAGTTCTTAAAGGACCAAAAGGATAATATTGAAAAAGTCAATAATGTCATAAAACAGCTTAAAGCGGTCAGAGAGTTGACTAAAAACAATCAGCGTCTTTTTGAATTGGTACAACGTGATTTAAGAGAGATTCTTAATTCACCTTACATAAAGTCTAATGAGATCAACCGAATATCGGAATCCTTCAATGAAATTATTGAAAATTCATTGGACGGCTTGGAGTATATAGATCAAATATTATCCAATAATAACCTCAAAATGACAGATGCAGAACGGGCTGAAGTTCTTAAAGAGATGGAGCTGCAATCTAAAGAGATGGTTGTTGAAGTAGAAGCTAAAACTAAACGCTATCGAGAGATTATAGCTTTTCGTGAATTGCAACATAAAATTAATAATAGAGAAACTAAATACTAATGGCAAGAATTTTTTTAGGTATTGGGTTAGAATATATTGATGCAGTTTTTACTACTATCAAGGATAGTCAATTTTCTCAGTATACCATTACAGGAATGAAAACGCTAGCCATTTTATTCTTTCTTATTAATATTCTAAAAAAATATAATGAAGGAGTGGCCAATGATGAGGGATACACTTGGGGATTGACTCCCTCAGAGTTGGCAAAGAATTTTGCTGTTGTCATTTTAGTGATTTTCTCTACACAGATATTGGGTGTTTTCGATAGTATCTTAGTTGCTATCGAAACCCAATATCGAGAAACAGCTCCCGCACTTCTCCCTTTACAATTACAAGAGATTGATATAGAGCAAGATGTAGGATCGTTAGAAGCCGCCAAAAAAGCCCTGGCCGTTTTGTATGAAGCATTAATTACTCCTTTATTTGGATTAAGAATGCTCGCCTTTATGATGGGAATGTTTTTGTGGTTGATTGACCTTTTTATCTATCCTTTATTCTTGGCAGAGCGTTATTTTCTATTAGGTATTATGCAAGCCTTTTTTCCACTGGTGATTAGTTTGGCGGTGTTTGAAAAGTTTAGATCATTGGCATATAACTTTTTTAAACTATATGCCGGAGTCTATATGTTAGTTCCTGCTTTTTTCTTGGTCAATATCTTTGTCAATAATCTTTACACTGAAATTAATACAAATTTTTGGAGCAATCTATTTGGAACAGATTGGGGAAGCGGTTATTTCTCTTCTTTGTTACAATTTGGTTCTATTGGGTTTATTGTGCTTCTCAAATTTAAACTCTACCGGAAAGCAACTTCGTTTGTTTTTAGACTTTTCTCAGGTGGATGATCTAAATAAACTTGTTATGAAAACACCATATAAAAATATTTATAATGTACTGAAATTGAATAGATTTGTCGTTTTTGTTGTCGTCATTGGAGCTACATTGACATGTGTTATTTCTGTGTTATCTGTAATAAAAATTTACAGGCAAACAGTTAATAGTGCTTTTGTGGTAAACACAGATGGAAGTGTTATTCCAGTTAAACTTGTCTCACAAAGAGAAAATTTAAATGTTGAAGCACTTGCGCATTTAGAGCTCTTTCACAGGTGTTTTTATCATATTGATGCTACTAATTATGAAAATCATCTGAAGAAGGCATTATGGCTAGGAAATAGTACTATAGATGGCTTATATAAGCAGAAAAAGGCTGATGGCGTGTATAATAGACTGATTCAATATTCATTGGTGCAAAAGGTTCTTAGTGTTGAGTCTATAATTAATATTGAAAAAGAACCCTATAAGTTTGAAACAAAAACAGTTTTTGAAATTAATAGAGGTTCAGTTGTAGATACTTATGAGTTGACCACCTTAGGAGGCCTAATTCATGTTGATAGAAACTTTCCGAATAATCCTCACGGCTTATTAATTACCAATTTTTTTGAAAAGACTTTGAGAAAGCTAGAAAATTATGATGAATCTGATCTTTAGAAGTTTAAATGTCTAATGAATGTAAAAAATAAAATAGATGGCAATAAAAAAGAATAAAATCGTGTTTGCGGGCATCATTTTATGTGTGGTGCTTTTTATTGGTTCATACACCTTTATAGTGATTAGTGATCATGAAAAACCAATTATAAACGGGAATCAAATACCTGTTCCCAAACTTCAGGACTCTCAAAAAGAATATAAATCTAAATTGGAGGCGCTGGAAGATATAAAAGAGATTAGGCAAAACAATGCTCCAAGTGTTTATGATGAACGCCTATTAGATTCTACCGGGATTTATGATCCGGACTTATTAGATAAGGAAAAGATGCGAATTGTTGATAGTATCTATAGTCAAGGAAAGATTAATTATTCAGAAGAGTCTTATAGGAAGACTATAATTGATAGAGAATCTAAAATAGAAATTAAGGAAGATATAATTTCAAATACTCTGGAGGAAGAATCACTAATAGATATTAAAGAAATGGGTTTGGGGCATCAGTTGTTTTTTACCTCTAACCCAGTTAAGAATTCTACTAAATTAAGCCAAATTACTGATTCATTAATTATTGTGAGAGTAGACGGCACCCAAACGGTTAAGCAGAATCATAGACTGCAAATGCGTTTAATGAATAATACAAGAATAAATGGGGAATATCTACCTAGAAATTCACTCATCTATGGATTTATAAAGTTTCAGCCAAATCGTACTTTGATTTCAATTGAGCACATTAATCATCAAGTAGTGAAGCTAAGTGCACACGATTTTCAGGATGGAAATGAAGGAATTTATATAGAAAACAGCTTTAGGTCTGAAGTTAGACAACAATTGATCAATGATGCCATTAATGATATTAACATTACTGGAGTTCCACAAGTAAGTGGTGTTAAAAAAATATTTCAACGTAATAATCGCAATGTCAAAGTAACCATAGCTGACAATTATCAATTAATCTTAAAACTTAAAGAATGAAGATTCTAATATTATTTTCAATACTGTTTAGTTTAACATTGAACGGACAGCAAAAGCTAGATACCATCTATGCTAATGAGTACAAGAATGTAGCGATGTTTTTTCCGAAGCCTATTCGTCAGGGAATAACCGGAGCTTCTAATTTCGTTTTCACTTATAATAGGGAAAAGGAACAATATTTTGGATTACTAAAGGCACAACCAGGAACTGAGAGCAATTTGTTGGCTGTTACAAATGATGGACAAGTGTATTCCTATATATTAAAATATGCTAAAGTACTTCCTAAATTGAATTATTTTATTGACAATAAGGAAAGTATAGGTAATGAATCTTCTAGAGTTATTTTAGAAAAGAGTGATACCAAACCTATTACTCAATTCAGTAATAGAATTACTTTTATTGAAAAATTTTGTAACTATTTGCTGAAGTTGGATCCTGAAACTTTAAAAACAAAAAGAAAGAACGGCTTAAAACTACAATTGCAACAGATAATGTATCAAGGTAATGAAGTATATTTAGTTCTGGACTTTGAGAACAATTCGGAAATTAACTTTGAAGTCGATTATCTTAATGTTTATAGGGTTAACGGAAATAAAAAACGTAAGTCTTCATTTCAAAAATTACAGCAAGAAATTATTTATAAGCACATATTTCCATCTAATGTAAAAAGTAAAAAGTCTGCAAGATTTGTATTTGTCTTGCCAAAGTTTGTATTAGGGGTTAACGAAAAACTAATGATAGAAATGAAGGAGTTGAGTGGTAATAGGAGGGTGGATTTGAGGACGAGATTCTAATTAACTACATCTTTTAAAATCAGAACCTAATTTGATATTTAATGCTTTCTTAGATTCATTCGTTATTAAAACTAAATTTTTCTCTCAAAATTTTCATATCATCACTCACCTTTCTGTCCAATATTTTAGCATAATGCTGTGTAGTTCTTAACGATTTATGACCTAACATTTTGCTTACTGATTCAATCGGAATGCCATTTGAGAGGGTCACAGTTGTTGCGAATGTATGGCGTGCTAAATGGAAAGTCAAATTCTTGTGAATTCCACATAGATCGGCAATCTCTTTCAAGTAAGCATTCATTTTTTGGTTACTTAAAACTGGTAGAACATGATCAGAATTCAAAATTTCAAGATTGGTACTGTATTTCTTTATTAAAGCTTCGGCTATAGGTAGAATCGGGATATTACTTCTAGTATCTGTTTTTGTTCTTGTTGTCTTGATCCATTGCTCACCATCAATTCCTACAACAATATCACTTTTAGAAAGCTTTTTGACATCGGAAAAAGCGAGTCCAGTAAAACAACAAAAAACAAATATGTCTCGGACCTGATCTAATCGTTTAATTTTAAATTGTTTATTCATCATATTTTGAATTTCAACATCAGTAAGAAACTCTCGATTTACAGGTTTTAGTCTCATTTTTCGATTGAAGAAAGGATCTTTACTTATCCAATCGTTAGCATAGGCAATACGAATGATTTTTTTGAAGTTTGTAATATATTTCATTGCAGAATTGTGATTACAATTTCTTTCTGTTTTCAAGTAATACTCAAAACCGTCAATGAATTTATTATCGACATCTTTAATGGGAATATCATTTAGATTATATTCCAATTTAATATACGTTTCAAGATGCTTTTTTGCAGTTTTATACTTTTTAATGGTGCTGCTCGCGAAATCTGCTTTTAAATTCTCTATTTGATTATTGTGATTTTGAAAGATGGCTAGTAGCATTTTTTCCTTCTCATATTTTCCTTGATATATGTCACGCAATTTTACAGCACTAACTGTTTTATTTTCATCAATTAGTCTCTCATATATTTTATAGATTTTATTGGTTATTATATCTATATACCGATTGGTGTTTTTAGCTTCTTGAGAGTTACCTTTAACTCTTCCAATCTTATTGATCCATTTATCGGCGTCTACTTTTCTTCTTATACTTAATTCTGATCTTTTACCATTTAAGGTTATTCTTAAATAGATATTGGCTTTATTATTTTCATCAGATTTGCTGCGTTTTATGTAAAAAAGGAGAGAGAGTAAATTTTGCATCATTTTATCTATAATTTCAAACCTAAATGTACAAAAAAATAATAAACAAAAATTTTTGTAACAACATGAAAAACAGTTAGTTGTAAGGCATTCGGTGTCAGTTGAGATTGCCTTTCAAGTGACACCGAATTAGACACCTTTTATTTGTCTTTTTTTGATTCAAAATGAGTGGGTTAAAAATTAAAAACCCTGTAAATCAGGTGGTTACAGGGTTTTTGTTTTGAGGTGATACTCAAATTGTGGAGTCGCCGAGAATCGAACTCGGGTCCAAACAAGCTACCAAAGTGCTTTCTACACGCTTAGTTTTTATTTGGTTTTCGATAATAAGCTGATTAAAAACTACCTACTTATTACTTAGCTTTTTTAGTTTCGAATTTTTATCAAAGCACTAAAAATTCTAGGTTTACTTTTACGATGCCTCTAAGTAGAACGCCATAAACCAAGGCTTTCAAGAGACATTTAGCTTGCGCACCTAGTGCGCCGAGGCTTGAACTTACTATAATTCAGTTATTAAGCAGCTAAAGCGTAGTTATTCTCGCCGTTTAAAATTTGACATAGCCTTTTACGCGTTTCAATATCATTACGCGACGTGCTTACAGTTTAATACAACTCGCTGTCAAAACCAGTCGACCCCATTATTTTAAAGAACAGTTTCTATTTTTAGAAACGGATTGCGAAGTTACAAAAAAAGTTGTGCAACAGCGTAAATCCTATTATTTTCGTGCAAAATTTATACCAAGTTGATTTATGAAGTTTGCCATTATTAAAGAGCGTAAAAATCCGCCAGATCGTCGTGTAGTATTTTCACCAGAAAAATTAGCAGAAGCAAAAGAAAAATTTCCTGACGCAATATTTAAAGTTGAAGCATCTGAAATTCGAATATTTCCAGATGAAGTATATGCTAATAACGGGTTTGAAGTTTCTAGTGATGTTAGTGATTGCGATGTGATGCTTGGTGTAAAAGAGGTGCCAATAGAAGCCTTAATTCCTAATAAAAAATATTTCTATTTCTCGCATACTATCAAAAAGCAGCCTTATAATAGGAAGTTGCTAAAAGCCATGTTAGATAAGAATATTGAAATGTACGATCATGAAACTATTGTAAAAGAAAATGGTGCTCGATTAATAGGTTTTGGTCGTTATGCAGGATTAGTTGGTGCCTATAATGGTTTTAGAGCTTTAGGATTAAGAGATGGTATATTCAATTTACCAAAAGTTGAAGATCTTCCTGACTTAAATGCTGTAAAAGCCGAATTAGATAAAATCACCCTGCCAAATATTAAAATATTACTTTCTGGAACTGGTAAGGTAGCAGGTGGAGCTAAAGAAATATTGGATCATTTAGGGATAAAAGAGGTAAGTGATGCATTGTATTTAACATCGCAATTTAATGAACCTGTATATTGTCGTGTTGATGTTATGGAATACAATAAACGAAAGGATGGTAAAGTAGGAGATAAGTATGAGTTTTATAAAGATCCTTCTGGTTACGAAAGTAATTTTATGCCTTATGCAGCCGAAACAGATTATTTTATAGCTGGTCATTTTTACGGTGATGGCGCACCATTTTTGTTTACTAGAGAAGATGCAAAAATGGCAGACTTTAGAATCAACTTAGTTGCCGATGTGTCTTGTGACATCGATGGTCCTGTAGCGAGTACCATTCGTCCATCAACCATCGCCGATCCTTTTTATGGTTATGATCCTCAAACTGAAACCGAAGTAGCTTTTGATGCTAAAAGTGCAATTACAGTTATGGCTGTAGATAATTTACCTTGCGAACTACCAAAAGATGCTAGCGAAGGTTTTGGAGATACATTTTTAGAATACGTAATTCCTGCTTTTTTTAATGGTGATAAAGATGGCATTTTAGAAAGAGCAAAAATGACTGAAAATGGAAAGCTTACTGAAAGATATGCTTATTTACAGGATTATGTAGATGGTAAAGAGTAGTACTGATAAACGTTATATATTAAAAAAGCCTATCGATTTCGATAGGCTTTTTTAATAAGTTTAGAAATAAGTTATACTACTTTTACATTAATAGCATTCATTCCTTTTCTACCTTCAGTTAACTCAAATTCGACTTTGTCGCCTTCGTTAATTTGATCAATTAATCCAGACACATGTACAAAGTACTCTGTATTTGAATCGTCTTCGGTAATGAATCCAAATCCTTTAGATCCATTGAAAAATTTTACTGTTCCGTTCACTGTTAAAATATATTTAGAACTTAAAGATAGGGTTTAAAAGTGGGTTTAACTAATCTTTTATCACTCTTATTCCCACATGCTTAGAGTCGACCATACTGTCATCATTAGCATCGTAAAAATCATAAGCACTGTAACCATAAACACCATTGCTATAATATTCAGCAATATTTCCACCAAGATCATAAACTACGGCGTCACCAACCTTGGTGCTTTTCTTTTTACCTACTTTTTTATACAAAATAGTGTTTAGCTCTTTCAGTTTTTCCTTTAACATTGGCACTTCATTCTTGGTAATAGCATAACCTGCCCAATAGTTTAATGTCAATTCTTTTCCTCCAATTTTATGCGCTTTTTTGTGTAATGATTTAGCTTCTTTTGAATTTGGTAAACGATAGGTACTACCCGTTTTATCACTTAGCCATTTTACATATGCTTCAGCATCTGTTCTGCTAACTTCGGCTGGGTAATTATCAATTCCTGCCTCATAATTAAAACTCGGTTTAAAAGCTTTAAACTGTGCGTTAGTAACTTCAAAACGTCCTATAGAAGTTGAATCTTTTTTAATCAATAAAGTTTCAGGAATTAAAACTCCATTTTTTATCTCACCAAATAAACCATCAACACTTTTAGCTTTTTGAATTTTTAATAATTCTGCTAAAGGACTACTCTCTTTAAAGGCCTCATTTTTAGTTGAAGGTTTGTTAAATAAATATGTGTCTATCCATTGTAATTCTTCCTTCATTTTTCTAAGCTGATGTGTTATTTTTCCTAGTCCATGAGGTTGCCCTGGAAACCATAAAAAGCGTACTGGTGTGTTACCAGATTGTTGTAAGCCTCTAAAATATTCCCACCCTTGATCTCTAGGTACTGCACGATCTTCACTTCCATGGAAAATGATGGTCGGTGTTTTTATTTTTTCTATTTCAAACAGAGGCGACTTGATAATATAGTTTTCGTTATAGAATTTACCATTGGTGTCGTCCCAAGGTGCTCCACCAAAATACTGTTTGTCAAAGCTCACTCCAAAACGACATGTTCCAAAGTCTGATGTCCAGTTAACATCACCAGCTCCAGGAGCAGCTACTTTAAACATATCTGGATAGCGAACTGTAAGCATCGTGGTAATTATAGCACCGTTAGACCATCCCATGGTTCCTAATTGGTTCTTATCTACCTTACCATCGTTAACTAAAATATCAATAGCTTTAATAATGTCTTCCATTTCTGGTTCGTAGTAGTTGCCTTTTATCGTTTCAACAAATTTTAAACCATGATTTGCTGAACCATGATAATTAGGTTTTAATACAAACATGCCACGCTGTGCTAAAATATTTGGATATGTACTCCAGCGCTCACTCCATAAATCAAGATCCATAGAAGCAGGCCCACCGTGAATAGATAACATTAATGGATATTTTTTTCCTTCTTGATAGTTTTCAGGATAGTAAAGTATACCTGTTACTTCTTCGTTATTATAGCCTTTCCAAACCATTACTTCACTTTTGGTAATAGATTTTTTCTTAAGGTTTTTATTAAGGGTAACCAATGTTTGTTCGTTGGCAACTTTGTTTTTTGTTAGATCTGCAACATGAAAGGTTGGAAGTTTTGAAGCTGTAGAATACGTATACGCAATTTTTGAACCATTGTCTGAAACTGCTAAAACTGTTACATGGTCGTTCTTTGCACCGAAATCTACTTTTTGCTTACTCCAATTAGAATTGTTCTTTTTGTAATAGGCTAACTTAAAAGTAGTTTTATTAGCTAGCGATACTAAAATGTCATTACCAATAACTTGATAGCCACGACCAAGACCAAGCTCCCATTTTAGGTTTACTTTTTTATAGGAGTGAGAGGCTAGAGTATAATAATATAGTTCACCAATACCTGAACCATTCCATTGTGGGTCTGAAGCATAAGTTGCTCTAAAATAAAAGCCTTTGTTATCCTCAGTAAAGGAGATACCTCCCATAGGAAACCCTAAATTGTTTTCAATTTTTGTAACACTACCGTTTTCCAGGTTCATGATATAAGCGAAAGGATCATGAGCAGAGTCACTGGCATAGCTTCTACTTCTTTGTACTGCGTAATACAGCCATTTACCATCTTTTGAAACACTATAGCCACTTAAGGGCTTTTTATTATTGGTTAAACGTTTAACAGACTTATCTTTTAAATTGAATGAATATACATGATTTGGACGCCAATGTGTAGAGTCCTCAACAACTATAACATTATCCTTTTTTTCTGCTAGTTTTTGCTCGTATAGAGTTTTACCATCATGCGACCTGAATAATAATTCATTTTTGTTTTTCCATTGAAGTCCTGAAATACCATTTTTAAATTCCTTTACTTTTTTAGGTTCACCACCATAAATACTCATTTTCCATAATTTGTTTCCTTTGTCTCTTGACGATAAAAAGTAAATATATTCACCGTCCTTTGAAAACAATGGACTGTAGTCATTATCGTTCCCATTAGTAAGTTGAATGGTTTTATAGGCATTATCTTTTTTAATGTCTAATCTTGTAAGATAAATGTCTGAGATGAATCTGTCTTTAGCTTTAACACCTTTACGCTTGGTCCAGACCACCATAGTATTATCTGGAGAAAAAGAAACAGATCTCATCGATTCTGTATTAATAATATCTTCAGGAGTCCATCTTGAAGGATCGTCTTTTTGTTGTGCAGATATGTTATTTAAAAATGAGAAACTGCACACTAAAATTAGAAATATGGTTTTTTTCATTGTGGGATAATTTTTTAAAGGATTAAAAGTAACGGTTTAATTTTTAAGAGGGTAATTTTTTAACAATTTGCGAATAATAAATCATTACTTATGGTTTAAATAGTATTAGCGATTATTGCCTGTACTCATTAACTTTAGTTTGTTTTCTAAACCTAAATTAACCAGCCAAATACAATTATATAATGAAAACTAAATTAGCATTCGTATTTTTTTTGATATCAATATCTCTATTCGCTCAAAATACTATATATACTGGGAATAATGTACCTCCTAATTGGAGTGGTAATTGGCCCGATGAGTTAAGAACCAAATCTGAAAAAGCAAACTTTTCGTATACGGCAACCTATACAGATGTGCTAGAATACTTTTCAATGTTAATGTGGAAAAGCGAAAATGTACACACTTTTAATATGTTTAATAGTGATTTGGGAAGAACAAGTCCTGTTTTAGTCATGTCTAACCCAAGAATTACGTCTCCTAAAGAGGCAAAAGCCTCTGGAAAAACAGTGGTATATCTTCAAGGGGGAATTCACCCAGCCGAATGTGAAGGAAAAGAAGCATTGTTTATGGTAATTCGTGATATTTTATTTGGTGATAAAAAATACCTTTTAGATGAATTGATCATTTTGGTAAACCCTAATTTTAATGTAGATGGTAATGAAACAAGAGTTGTAAATAATGCTTACCCTTTATTGACTGGAACAAGACGTAATGCGGCAGGATATGATGTAAACAGAGATGGAATCAAGTTACAAACCTTAAACATGCAAGGAGCTTATAAAAATGTATTGAATAGGTGGGATCCTACCTTAATATTTGATACGCACAGAATGGGAGGAACACGTCATGGTTATGCTATTGCACAAGCAGGATCGAATGTTGTGACGGCACATTCTGGACCAAGAGACTATGTAACTTATAAGTTGTTTCCAGCAATAGTTGAAGAAGCCAGAAAAACGGGAAAGATTGAAGTTGGAATGCACTGTGGTTTAAATGAAGGGTGGCCGCCAACCGAGTTTACCCACGATAATTCAATTTGGTCTACAGAGGCTAAGTTTATGGTTAATGCTTATGGGTTAAGAAATAGAATGGCAATTTTAGTAGAAACTCCAGGAGGAGAATCTTTTGAAAAAGCCATCTATTCACAATATGCTTATACAAATGCTTTGTTGGAGGTGTGTTATAAGAACGGAAAAGAAATGCAAGCTATTTGCAAGCAAGCCGAAGATGATGTTGTATCTACAATTAAAGCAAAGGCAGAAAGTGGTACCCTAAAAAATTATGTATCTGGAAAATATGTGTCTGATGGAAAAATATCGATGCCAGCTTATAGAGATCGTAAAAAGAAAGCCATTTCAGGTACCAGTATAAGTGTGTTGGATAGACCAAATCCACCAGAAATGATACATAATGTAGATCTAATTACTAAACCTGTTGGAACCAAGGAAGCTAATGTGCCAAGAGCTTATTTTATACCAGAAGATATGGCATTTATTGTTGAAAAATTGCGTAGACATAATATTAAGGTAACGCAACTAGAAACAAATAAAACAGTAGAAGGAGAAGAATTTGTATTTGATAAATTATACTATAAACCAATGGGTTTTGCGAAATACCAAATGACAACTTTGGATGGCTCTTTTGTGAAATCAAAGAAAACATTTCCTAAGGGTACTTATCAAATTGATATGGCACAACCTTTTGCAAATGTTGTGTTCTATGCGTTAGAACCAGAAGTAAGAGATGGCTTTTTAGGTTGGAATTTAATGGATGATTATTTAAATAATCTCGGGGCTAATAAAAAACCAGTAACATACCCAATTTTTAAGGCATACAAAGGATTATAGGTCGTGTTTTTCTAATCGAAGTGTGATACGTCTTAAAATTTCTGTGGCTTGAGTTTTATAGCGTTTTATCATTGCCAGATGATTATCAGATGCTAGCATGTTGTGTAAAGCAACACGTTTTCTGTAATCTTCACTTTCGGTAAAATAGATGACCATGTCGTCGTTAAACTTGCCTAAGCTTAGATCTACAAACCATGAATACTCCTTTAATTCGTTTAAGTTTTTCATGACTTCATTTTCTAAGCGTTGATTGTTTTTCTCAATAAGAGGTTTAAAAAGTGTATGAACTTGAATGATAGAGGTAACAAGACTGTCTTTCTGACTCGTATTTTGATTTGAGATGTTCTTTAATAGTTCAACACCTTTATTTTGAATGTTAAATGGTGCATAAAATGTAGTTAGTGAAGGACATTGCGGACAATCTTTATAGTTTTCTTTTTTTAGTTTTTTATTAATTATAAGATTGCTTTTTACCTTAAGAGTATCATATAACCTTGCAATTTGTCCAGCTACAAGCGTGTCTGTTTCTAAGTCATATTTAATGGTTCGAAGTACACTTGCTAATTCATTGTTTTTCTTTCTGGTTTCATTCCAATTATTAACTTGTAATGCTAGTAAAATACCTATCATTACCAGAAAAATTTCTCCTAGGGCATATAGAATATACCGACTTACTTTATTGTCTTTAATCATATTTTGACGTATGTTTCTAAATATTTTTAACATTGCTATCGTCTTTTTGCTCTTTTTTGATTTTAATATAGCCATTAACAAGTCGCACGCCTAAGCGTGCGAACAATATTATTGCTATTACCATGACAATGTCAAACCCGTTCATGCTAGTCTTTTATAATTATTGCAGGTAAGTTTAAGTTTTTGAATTGCTGATTGTAATTAGTCATTTCGTTATTAATTATGGCATCACGTTGGTTTTTAAATGTGTTCCATTCAGCTAAAAGGTCTTTAAGTCTTTCCTTAGCTCCATTAGTAACTCTTGGTTCAGCTACATCAATAAACCCTTTTAAATGCATGAATTGCGCACTGAGTTTATTGTTAAAATTAATAACATCCTGAAATGTTTTTTGATCTGGCTGAATGAGATTACGTTCCCAGGTATCGATACGTTCAATCAATTCTTTGCCTTTTTTAAGTAAGTCTTTAGCAGCTTCATTGTCTTTTAAAAGTTTTGCATATCCCTTTAGCTGTGATCTTGCAGAACGCATATTATTAACCGATTCGTGAATTCCTCTAATAGCATCTTCAATTTTTGCTAAAGCTTCTTGTTGTTCATCATACTCAGCTTTAGTGGCTTTTATTTTTGGATTAGGTAGTATTGTTACCATTGTTTCAGACGAGTCTTCACCTAATGTTAATCGTAATTTATAATCGCCTGGAGCGACTGCAGCACCTCTGTAGTCTCCATAAACAAAAACATTATCAACCGCAGGTAGGGCATCTCTGTTAAAATCCCAAGTAAAACGATTGTACCCTTTTTTAGCTGGTAACACAGCTGGTCGAGAAGGTCCACCAGGCCAAGATTTAAACCCTTTTGGTTTTTTACTTGTAATGGTTCTTATTACCTTATCATTTTGTAAAACTTCTAATTTTAATTCAAGAGAATCTACTTTTTTATCTAAGTAATAATCAAATGTTACTCCTGTTTTTGGGTTGGTTCCAACTCCTGGAACTCCTGTGACACTACCTCCAAAAATGTGATATGTGTCTTTAGGTTTAAAAATATTAATTGTTTGTTTTTCGGTTTTTACATTTTGAATAGCAGCTACATCATCTAAGATCCAAAACGAGCGTCCAGCGGTAGCAACCACTAGATCATTATCTTGAATGGTTAGATCATTTATTGGAACAATTGGAAGGTTTAATTGTAGTTTTTGCCAATTTTTGCCATCATCAAAAGAAACGTACATCCCTGTTTCTGTTCCAGCATATAGAAGGCCTTTAACTTTTTTGTCTTCTCTAACAACGCGAACAAATCCGTGAGGGTCATCAAAGCCATTTGTTATTTTAATCCATGTTTTTCCATAATTAGAAGTTTTATAAACATAAGGCTTAAGGTCTAAAAACTTATAACGCATTACTACTACATAAGCAGTTGCAGGATCATGAGGCGATACTTCTATGCTATTAATAATACCTCTATCGATACCTTTCATTGTAATGTCGGTCCATGATTGTCCACCATTCTTTGTGATATGTAGTAAACCGTCATCGGTACCAGCATATAAAACACCTTCTTCATGAGGAGATTCAACTAAATACATGATGGTATTATAATTTTCTCCTCCAGCAGCTTCGTTTGTATAAGGTCCACCACCAGGGCCTTGTTTGTCTTTTTCGTTTCTTGTTAGGTCAGGGCTTACCACATCCCAACTGTTACCACCATCTTGAGTTTTAAATACAACATTTCCTGCGTGGTAAATAGTGTTTCTATCATGAGGTGAACTTATTATTGGTGCATTCCAATTATATCTAAACTTGAAATCTTTAGGCTGAATACTCAATCCTAATTCTGGATACTCTTTAATAGGTTTTCCTTCTCTTGAGGCTTTTACCCATTTTTCAATAATACCCTGGTAACAGCCACCATAAACAAATTCTGGATTGTCAGGGTCGAAAGCCAAATAAGCACTTTCACAGCCAGCTACAGAATGCCAATCTTTCCAGTCAATTCCAAAATCGTTAGTTCTGCTAGCGATGGCTATTGCAGAATTGTCTTGCTGCCCACCATAAACATTGTATGGAACTAAATTATCGGTAATCACTCTATAGAATTGAGCTGTTGGCTGATTCTGTTGTGTGCTCCAGCTTTTTCCTCCATTATGCGATATATTAGCGCCTCCATCATTAGAGTTGATCATGATTTGATTATTATTAGGATTGATCCATAAATGATGATTATCACCATGAGGAACACGAACATTAGAGAATGACTTTCCTCCATCTATCGACTTCATTACAGGCGCATTCAATACATAAACGATATCTGCATTTTGAGGATCAGCAAAGATTTCCATATAATACCAAGAACGTGCTATATTAACACGATTTGAGTTTATTTGTCTCCATTTTTTTCCAGCATCGTCAGATCTATAGACTCCACCTTTTTTACCTTCGGCTTCAATAACTGCGTACACACGTTCTGAATTAGCACGAGATACTGAAATTCCTGATTTACCAAACTCTTTTGGAAGCCCGATTTTCATTTGTTTCCAGGTATCTCCACCATCTACAGATTTATATAATCCAGAGTTTTTTCCACCAGATTCCATTGTCCAAGGATGACGCGCGTGTTGCCACATTGATGCATATAAAATGCGAGGATTATTCATATCCATTGATAGGGAAGAAGCTCCAGTTCTGTCATTAATATACAGTACCTTCTTCCAGTTATTCCCTCCATCTATAGAACGATAAATTCCACGTTCTTCCGAAGGACCAAACTGTGCGCCTTGAGCTGTGATATATATAATGTCTGGATTAGTTGGGTGTATGACTACATCTGAAATGTGTCGCGAATGGTCTAGCCCAATATGTTTCCATGTTTTTCCTGCATCTATTGACTTATAAACACCATCTCCCATAGAGGTCATAACACCTCGAGCAGCGTGTTCTCCCATTCCAACTACAACTACATTTGGATCACTTTCAGCAACTGCTATAGCGCCTACAGTGCCAGTTTTAAAAAATCCATCAGAAATGTTCTTCCAAGTAATACCATCGTCGGTAGTTTTCCAAACACCGCCTCCTGTTGTTCCCATATAATAGGTGTGTGGTTGCCCCACAACACCAGATGAAGTGACACTTCGACCACCACGAAAAGGACCAATATTACGCCATTTTAACCCGTTAAATTCTTTGTTGTCTACTAATTTTATTGGTTCTTTCGTTTTTTTGCTTCTTTTTTGCGCAATTGAATTTATAGGCAAAAGAAAAACACAAAGGGCAAGGAGTTTGAATAATTTCATTTGGTTGGTTTTTTAAATTGGTTTGCATAAAGATAAAAAAAGCGTTAAACTATAGTCTAACGCTTTTAATTATTTGAATAGGTGATACTTATTTTTTAACAACTGTTTTCTTTTTTTCTATGTCTACAGCAATTTGATTATTGAGTAAATCATCAAAGGTTTCACGTTTTCTAATTAAATGTGCTTTATTATTATACCAAAGTACTTCAGCAGGACGGTATCTAGAATTGTAATTACTTGACATGGTAAAACAATAAGCTCCTGCATTTTTAAAGGCTAAAATATCGCCTTCATTTATTTCATTAATGCGTCTGTTGTTTGCAAAAGTGTCGGTCTCACAAATATACCCAACTACCGAATAAAAACGTTCTCTACCATTAGGATTGGATATATTTAATATTTCATGTTGTGAACCGTACAACATTGGACGTATTAAATGATTAAACCCAGAGTCAATTTGGGCAAATACTGTTGATGTTGTTTGTTTTACGACGTTTACTTTTGCGAGGAAGAACCCTGCTTCACTAACTAAGAATTTTCCAGGTTCGAATGCTAAGGTTAGTTCCCGGCCATAATTTTTGCAAAATTCCTGAAAGCGTGAGGTTAGTTTCTTCCCAAACTCTTCAATATTGGTTTCAATATCTCCTTCTTTATAAGGAACTTTAAAGCCGGAGCCAAAATCGATAAATTCTAGATCGGTAAAGTTTTTGGCTGTCTCAAATAAAATTTCACTTGCATAAATAAAAACATCAATGTCTAAAATATCACTACCTGTATGCATGTGAATTCCGTTGATTCGCATTTTAGTATTTTCAACAATTCTTAGTATATGTGGTATTTGGTGAATAGAGATCCCAAATTTTGAATCAATATGGCCCACAGATATGTTGGTGTTTCCGCCCGCCATTACGTGCGGGTTAATACGAATACATACAGGAATGTCTGGATGCTTATTGCCAAATTGCTCAAGTATAGAAAGGTTATCAATGTTTATTTGAACACCAAGTTTTGCAACTTCTTCAATTTCTTCTAATGATACACCATTTGGAGTGTATATAATATGTTCAGGCTTAAATCCAGCTAATAAACCAAGCTTCACTTCCTGAATTGAAACAGTATCTAGACCAGAGCCTAGAGTGTTTAAAAATTTAAGAACAGAAATATTAGATAAAGCTTTAGCAGCGTAGTTTATTTTAACGTTCTTAACATTTTTAAAAGCGTTTTTCAATCTATTGAATTGAGATTCAATTTTATGTGCATCATATATATATAATGGACTTCCAAAGTCGTTTGCAATTTTTAGTAATTCCGAATGCTTCATTATAGTCAAAGTTTTTTCAAATATATTTTTTAAAACTCAAAATTAAATGATTGATAGTAATTATTTAATTAAATAAAACTAATTGTTAATTATATAACATTTTGAAAATGCTGTTTATAAATAAGCTGTCAATACTCTATAAATTATTAGTGTAATTAATAGCGATTATTTACTTTTGCCGCATCTTAAATTATTAAGCAAGTTATGAATTTACACGAATATCAAGGAAAAGACATTTTAAGTAGTTTTGGAGTCCGCATACAACGTGGTATTGTAGCGCAAAATCCTCAAGAAGCAGTTGCTGCAGCAAAACAACTAACACAGGAAACTGGTACAAGTTGGCATGTAATTAAAGCACAGGTTCATGCTGGTGGGCGCGGTAAAGGAGGCGGTGTAAAACTTGCTAAAAACCTAGCTGAGGTTGAAACGATAGCAAGCCAAATTATTGGAATGAACTTAATCACACCTCAAACATCTGCAGAAGGTAAAAAGGTACATCAGGTTTTAGTAGCTGAAGATGTTTATTATCCGGGGGAAAGTGAAACAGATGAATTTTATATGTCTGTTCTGTTAAACCGTTCTACAGGTAGAAACATGATCATGTATTCTACAGAAGGAGGGATGGATATTGAAACAGTTGCAGAAGAAACACCACATTTAATATTTACTGAAGAAATCGATCCGGCTACAGGATTATTACCATTCCAAGCTAGACGTGTTGCCTTTAATCTAGGTTTATCTGGTACAGCCTTTAAGGAAATGGTAAAGTTTGTAATGGCTTTATATACTGCTTATGTAAAATCTGATTCTTCTTTGTTTGAGATCAATCCAGTACTTAAAACAAGCGACAACAAAATCATGGCTGTAGATGCTAAGGTAACTATAGATGATAATGCATTGTATCGTCATAAAGATTATGTTGATTTAAGAGATATACGTGAAGAAAACCCAATAGAAGTTGAAGCTAAAGAAGTAGGGCTTAATTATGTAGACCTTGACGGAAATGTAGGGTGTATGGTAAATGGTGCTGGTTTAGCAATGGCTACTATGGATCTTATAAAGCAAGCAGGAGGTGAACCAGCAAACTTCTTAGATGTTGGTGGTACCGCAGATGCTGCAAGAGTAGAAATAGCTTTCAGAATTATACTTAAAGATCCTAATGTTAAGGCTATATTAATCAATATTTTTGGAGGAATTGTGCGTTGTGACCGTGTGGCTCAAGGTGTTGTAGATGCTTATAAAAATATGGGTGATGCTATTAAAGTTCCAATAATTGTGCGTCTTCAAGGTACTAATGCAGACATAGCAAAAGAACTTATTGATAATTCTGGGTTAGATGTACAAAGTGCTGTAGAGTTCCAAGAGGCTGCTGATAAGGTACAAGCTGTTTTAGCGTAGATAACATATACATATATATTTAATAAGAGTAGTGTAACACACTACTCTTTTTTGTTGCATAATTTTGTGTCGAAATAATTGATTTAGAGTCTATAACAAGTTTTAAAAAAATATAATTCATCAATCAATAACTAGATCAAACAATTATGAAACACTTTAAAAATGTATTATTTGTTGTATTGCTACTAAGTAGTAAAATGTTAATGGCAGAAACTTCAACCATCTCTGAGATGGATAAAAAAGACGCTATTATTAATGAAGTTCATCAATTACTTAAACAACCACATTTTCATTTTGAGAATGAATTTATGGTTAGGGTAAAATTTGTAATCAATAGTAAAAATGAAGTTGTAGTCTTGTCTGTTGACACCGATAAAAAAGCTGCAGAAAATTTTATCAAAGACCGATTGAACTATAAATCATTAACAATAAGTGCTCAAAAAGAAACTTTTGTATTGCCAATTAAATTTATATCTGGTAGATAATCATCAAAATTTGTAAAAAACAAGGAAGCTTTAATCAGGAAGAAGTTACCCGAAAAAAAGTTACCCTGAAAAAGTGTACTGTATTGAAGCGCAATGTGTTAATTTCTATTAATTAACGTTAAACAATAGTTAATATGACCATAATAGTGTAACAATTGCGTTCTTATATCAGTCTATAAGACATCAATCAATTTTATTTCAATCAATTTAAAACGAACAATTATGAGACAATTAAAAACATTACTGTTAGCCGTAACGTTAACGTTTAGCAGTGTATTAATGGCAAGTACAAATCCAGATGACCGTAGAGCTGAATCACAAGCTATAACTACTAAGGTTGGAAAATTACTAAAGAACCCACATTTTATTTTAGACAAAGAGATTGTAGCGAACGTAACGCTTACATTAAATAAAAACAACGAATTGGTTGTTTTATCTGTAGACTCTGATGATGTGCAAATCGAAAACTTTATTAAAGGTAGATTGAATTATGAGAAGCTATCTACTTCAGCAGAAAGCGTAGGTAAAGAATTTATTGTACCAGTAAGAGTTACACCCGAAGAATAAGAATCTTCATTTGAATTAGTCTTAAAACTCCTAAGTTTCCACCTTAGGAGTTTTTTATTGCGTTATTTTTTTAAAAGCTTGGTTCAGTGATTATGTTATGGAGTGCTAACAATATTTTAAAATGGCACAAGTAATAATGACTGCCGTTTTGATCAAAAAGTAACGTGAGTATTTGAAGTTTAGTATATTTTATTTAAAATCATAAATAATTGATTTTCAATAATTTATGATAAAAAATCAAATTAACGCATAAAAAACACGATTAAAAGACCTTAATTTTTCGATGAGATACATTATATCTACGATTATTAAAATGTAATTATAGCTACTTTTATATAATCAATAATTAATTCTCACTCAGCCATGATAAATCGTGTTGAAAAGTTAAGTTTGCTCTCAGAAATGATTGCATTCGCAAGAATTGATAATAGCTTAAAAGAAATAGAGTACAATTTTTTACTAGGAGTTGCAAAGCAACTAGATATAACTAGAGAAGATTTTGACTATTTATTGGATAATCCCGTAACTCATACTCATTTAAAATCCCATAGCGAACGTATAGTTCAGTTTCATAGACTTGTTTTATTAATGAATTTAGATGCCAATGTTGCTGATAAAGATTTGATAAGGCTGCATAATTTTGGATTAAGAATGGGGTTAGGGCATGAAGCCATAAATAGAGTACTAGACCTGATGGAAAGTTTCCCTCATAAAATTATTCCACCAGATTTTTTAATAGACATATTTAAGACACAGTATAACTAAAAGGTAATATATAGAGAAACTATACTTTTAATTGATCCAGTTTGGTTTGATAAGCCTTAATTTCATCTCTAACTTTTGCAGCAAGCATAAAGTCTAATTCTTTTGCAGCCTGTTCCATAAGTTTGCGTTTTTCTCGGATCTTTTTTTCTAGTTCTGGTTTTGTGAGATATTCACTTTCAGGTTCTGCCGCTTTTTGAGCTTCTAGTTCATAATAATAAGTACTGACAGAATTTTTAGAAAGTGCACTGTTCAGACTTTTATTGAGCGCTTTTGGTGTAATATTATTGGCTGTATTATAAGCTATTTGCTTTTCTCTTCTATAGGTGGTCTCATCAATGGTTTTTTGCATGCTATTGGTTATTTTATCTGCATACATAATGGCTTTACCATTCAAGTGTCTGGCGGCTCTACCTACTGTTTGAGTCAACGATCTGGCAGAACGTAAAAAACCTTCTTTATCGGCATCTAGAATAGCTACCAGAGACACTTCAGGAAGATCTAATCCTTCTCTTAATAAATTTACACCAACTAATACATCAAACAATCCTTTTCTAAGATCTTGCATAATTTCGACACGTTCCAAAGTGTCTACATCACTATGTATATATCGTACTCTAATTTGAATTCTAGCGAGGTACTTTGTTAGTTCTTCTGCCATTCTTTTAGTAAGCGTTGTCACTAAAGTACGTTCGTCCTTTTCAACACGTTGTTGTATTTCTTCAATAAGATCGTCTATTTGATTTAAGCTAGGACGTACTTCTATTTCTGGATCTAACAAGCCTGTTGGTCTTATTACTTGCTCAACATAAATACCATCTGATTTTTGAAGTTCGTAATCTGCAGGAGTTGCACTTACATAAATAACTTGATTTTGGAGCATTTCAAACTCTTCAAATTTTAAAGGACGGTTGTCCATTGCTGCAGGTAATCTAAAGCCATATTCTACTAGGTTTTCTTTCCTACTTCTATCGCCTCCATACATGGCATGTACCTGAGAAATGGTTACATGACTCTCATCAACAACCATTAAAAAATCATCTGGAAAATAATCTAACAGACAAAAAGGGCGCGTACCAGCTTCTCGACCATCTAGATAACGCGAATAATTCTCAATTCCTGAACAATAGCCTAATTCGCGTATCATTTCCAGGTCAAACTCCGTTCGCTCTTTTAAGCGCTTTGCCTCTAGATGCTTTCCAATTTCTTTAAAATAATCATGTTGCTTAACGAGATCGTCTTGTATATTTTTTATAGCATTTTGTAATACCTCAGGAGAGGTTACAAACATATTTGCAGGATAAATAGTAAGTCTGTCATATTTTTCAATGACTTGATTGGTTTGAATATTGAAAGCTTCAATATCTTCTATTTCATCACCAAAAAAATGAATTCTGAAAGCATCGTCAGCATAACTAGGAAAAATATCTACAGTATCTCCTTTAATTCTGAAATTACCATGATTAAACTCTCCTTCAGTTCTTGAGTATAAGCTTTGAACAAGTTGATGCAATAGCTTCGTTCTTGAAATTACTTGATCACGTTTTAAAGTAATGACATTTTTTTGAAACTCAACAGGGTTACCAATACCATATAAACAGGATACTGATGCAACAACCAATACATCTCGTCTACCAGAAAGTAGAGATGAGGTTGTACTTAAACGCATTTTTTCTATTTCTTCATTAATAGAAAGATCTTTTTCAATATAAGTGCCAGATACAGGTATGTAAGCTTCTGGTTGGTAGTAGTCGTAATAAGAAACAAAATATTCAACAGCATTACTTGGAAAAAACTGTTTAAATTCAGAATATAACTGCGCTGCTAGTGTTTTATTATGTGCTAATACTAACGTTGGTCGTTGTACTTCCTGAATAACATTTGCAACGGTAAATGTTTTACCTGAGCCTGTTACTCCCAATAGGGTTTGGTACTTTTCATTAGCTTCAATACCTTCTGAAAGTTGTTTAATGGCTTCTGGTTGATCTCCAGTTGGGCTAAACTCTGATTCAATTTTAAAACGCATACTACAAAGCTAATTGAATTACCTTACTAGAGCAAAATGACCACGATATTCTTTACCATTGGCTAATTTTACAACAAACCAGTAGTCGTTTGAGGGTAATAACCTTCCATCAATAGTCCCATCCCATCCAAGACTATTACTAGTAAAAGTTTTAATTAATTTACCGTACCGATCAAATATTGTAACTATAGCATTACTATTAAATTGAGCATTTGCACCGTAAAGTTGCCAAGTATCCTTAATACCGTCTCCATTTGGTGTAAAGAATTTTGGAAACCCTAAAACCGAAATTACTTTTTCAATAATACCACATCCGTTTTTGTCTCTTACATAGACTGTGCGAAACCCAGGAGATACATTTTCAAAATAGTTACTGTCTTGGTATGGTCCATGATCTAAAGAAAATTCATAATCACCTTCTCCAGAGACCTGAACAGTAACAGTATTGTTGGTTGATGCCTCTTCTATTGCTACTTCAATAATCGTTGCTGTGTTTGACGGAACTACCGTAATTGTTCTAGATACCGAACAGTTATTCTCATTTGTGACAGTCACTGTATAATCTCCTGGTTGATTTATGCTAATGTTAGGTGTAGTTTCACCAGTATTCCAAACATATGAGTAATTCGACCCTAAAGGAATATTAATTACACCACTCTCTAATAGTATTTGGGTGGGAAAATCATTCAGACAATAAATTACCCGTTGGTTAGGTGAAATTTCAGGACTATCGTGAACAACTAACGGTATTTCAATTATTGAAAAGCAATCATTGTCAGTTGTTATTTCAGCAAATATGGATTGTGAATAGGCTATGCTATTTTGATAGATATCATTTAAAAGATTAGTGTTATTGAATATATCATTAATAGTGGAGTAAAGGTTTATTGATGCACTAGCAGGCACCAAAGATTGTATTTGAGATTTTATAGCATTAAGATCAAACTCAGCAAATCCATCATTCAGGAAGTTGTCACAAATTTCAAAAGGGGCAAAATTGATAAGGTTGTTTGAAGTTTCTAGTTGTATTTCAGCAATAGAAAAACAACCATGTTGATTTTCAACTCTTGCAAAAACTACTTGATTAGGCCATGTATTACTAAATGTAGAAGGTGAACTAATAGGATTATTGTTTTGTTGGGCATCAATAGTCGACAAAAAATAATTTGTGATATTTAAGGACGTATCATTGTTCGTAATGTTCGAAATAACAAATGTTTCATTTAAGTTGTACAATGTTAGTCCGTCATTGTTAGGGTCACATTGAATTATAGAGGTGCTATATACTAAAGGATTTGAAGCATATTCAATAGTGACATTTCCATATGAAATACAGTTGTTGTCTAAAGTAACTTCTACGTTGTATATGCCAGCTTCGGTAACTGTTAGTGTAGGATTGATCTCAGATATTAGCTCAATACCATCTTTAAACCATTTATAAGTTGGGTTGACTCCTGGTTGGGTAGCGTCTAAGACTAAAGTTTCATTTTCACAAAGTGGATTATTTGTTGCTAACAGTCTATTAGAACCTAGGTCTGTGCTTAATTCAAAACTCCCTGCTTCTAAAAAAACTGCCGAATCGTATCTGTAATTTTGTTCGTCTGCTATTACGAGCTTTACATGATAAGTCTCATTCGGAATAATATCAGCTGTAGCAGTTAAAACTGTTGTTTGACCATTAAAATTAATAGGTGCTGTGGCATCGTTAAATGTGTCAAAATAGGTTTCATTTTGAGCTGAACAGCTACCAGGAATTTCTGGATGAACCGTTGTTACTTTTACTGGAGTATTTGTATCTGGAACAAGAGCAATATTGGTATATTGAGTTTGACTTATTGGTCTAATTAGAAACCCAAATAAATCTGAATATTGACATGTGCTAGCTTCATTTTCTTGATATTCTTCTGAAGCAAATAAGTATTTAAAACTTATACGATCTGCAACTGCAGTAAACTCAAATTCAATAATAGTGGCATTTAAAGTGTTTTGTTCGTCTAAAATGCTTTCCAGATCAGTATCTCCAAGCCAATTGGGCGCATCATCATCGCTTAATGAGGTGTTAGGCCCTTCCACATTTGCAAGCCTACCTGTACTTAAAACAATTCCTCTACTAAAAGGAAAGCTTGTACCACTCGCATCAAAATAACCATAACTTTGATCAGAACCGTTAAAATTTCCTCCAATAACATTTGTGACTACTACATTTTCAATACAATTACTGTCTATTAGGATGTCTTCAATAAGTTCTTGAGGAGAATACGTATTACTATCTACTTGAACATTTTGTGCTAAAAGCATCTGAGACAATAAGAGAGTTAATAGTAAAAGTGTGTATTTCATGTAAAAAATAATCGGAAAGCAAAGATAGGCTTTACTATTAAATTTTTCAGACTATGTTTTACTATGTTGAAATGTTATTTAACGCCTAAGGGTAAAATGTCCTTTTACTTGAAACTCGACACCATTTTGTTTTACATCTGCAACATACCAATAATCATTAGCAGGCATATTAACACCATTGTATGTGCCATCCCAACCAGGAGTGGAAGAGGTTAAAAAGGTCATTTGTTTTCCATATCTGTCAAAAATACTTATGGTAGTTCCTGGTAAATTCTCTACACCCGAAATATGCCAAGTGTCAAAATAGCCATCACCATTAGGTGTCATAAATTTTGGTGTATCAATAACTACAATTTCTTTGGATATGGAAGCACATCCATTTAAATCTATAATAGTTATGGTATGATAACCTAATGAAACGTTCTCAAACACATTAGAATCTTGAGGCTCTCCATCATCAAGTATATACATGTAATTTCCTATACCACTTATAGTAATAGTAACATTATTAGGATCTGAGAAATCAACAGTTTCGGTTACTTCAATGGTTGCCTGTTCAGATTCGATAACATTAAATACAGAGGTTGTCTCACAACCATTAACCGTAGTTACAGTTACCCAATATTCACCAATTTGCTCTATATCTATTTCAGAAGTGGTGTCTCCAGTAGACCATAGATATGTATCTCCAGTTACAATATCGCCTGCAACGACTGTTAAAGGGAAATTGTCTAAACAAATAGTTTGCTGAGGTATGTCAACAACAGGTTTTCTGTGCACTATGGTTTGAAAGGATGTAATATCAAAACAGCCAGTGGTGTTATTTTCAATTCTAACAAATAATTCTTGATCATGGGCAGCATTATAATCTAGATTGCTAATGCTGTTGGTGTTGTTTAAGGCATCATCTAATAGTTCGTAGTAGGTAATACTGAAAGTTGAAGGATCCTGAGCGCCTAAAACAATAGGTGTTTGTTGAGATAGATCAAATATCTGGATGAAATCATAATCATCGTCACAATTTTCCAGATCTGGAACTGGGTTAGCAATTGGGTTTGGATGACCTTGTATATTAAAAGATCCAATAGCTACACAAGATGTTGTGTTATTGGTTGCTCTAACGAATAAGGTTTGACTGCCAATACTAAAGTTATATGTGCTTCCCAGAGCATTTAGATCATTAGTGGCATCTGTATTGGTCAGGTAATATGAAATAGTTAGATCTGTAATATCGTCAAACAACATATTTGTAGCATCTATAAGATCGAATGTGTTTGTATCATTTTCACAAATATCTATAGTATTTATGTTGTTTATAGAAGGAGGCAAATTAACCTCTAGCTCTAAAGGAATTGATACATAGCAATTTGATACATCGTTTAATATTTTAACATATACGGTTTGAGGGTTTGATATGTTATTATAACTATCAGGTGTGTTTATTGTGTTAATATCTGCTTCTAGATCGTCAATAGATTCGAAATAACTTATAGTAATATCATTACTTCTAATGTCTAATATTTCAAATTCTGAAATGGTAAGATCAAAAGTAGAAATGCCATCGTAATCTGTGTCGCAGGTTGTAAGTGTAGAAGGCAGGTTTACCGTTGGGACTTGTACAACATTTAAACCAAATTCGGCGACAGCATGACAAAAAGTGCCATTTTCAATACGTGCATATATTTGCTGAGGATTACTAATATTATTATAGTTTAGGTCTATTTCATTCAGTCCATTTTCGGCATCATCAAAAGATGTGTGAAAGCTAATAGTAAGTGTTTCTGGAATGCCTTGAGATATTTCTAAGATCTTTTCTGTAAGGTCAAAAGTTTCTATTCCATCATTCGAGATATCATCACAAATTAAAAAGTTTGTTGGAGCATTAAATAGAGGAACAGATCCAACTTCAATATGGAAGGAGGAAGTACCATAACAATCTTGATCAGAAATATTTTCAACACGTACATAAATTGTTTGTGGACTTGAGGTATTGGCATAGACAGCATTTTTATCGATGATATTTGTTCTGTTTTGCGCATCAAGTTCACTTTCAAAATAGAGCACTTGTTTTCCAGTTTGACCGTTTAATATTTCGGCATCTTTGGTATTAAATATAAAGTCTGCAATTTGATTACCATCGGTTTCGCAGTTTTCATAATTTGAAATATCTGTAAACTCAGGTAATGTGTTTACAATAATATTTATTAATGCTGTGGCATAACATCCAGTAATTGTGCTTTCTACTCTTACGTAAATTGTTTCTGTTGAAGCATTGTAAGCTACAGGGTTGGTAATTTGATTTACATTATTTTGAAGATCATCAAGAGTATTATGAAATGAGATCACCAGATCACTTGTATCTGCTACAATGCTTGGAATACTGGCTTCTAAGTCTACAATGTATGACCCGTCTTGGTCATCGTCGCAAATTATTATATCTATAGGAGTTGTAACCGTAGGAGCTGGAATAACATTTACTTCAAATGGAATGGTTTCATAACAACTGGTTATATTGTCTGTAACTCTTGCATATAAAATTTGAGGATTTGTAGTATTTGTATAAAATGCAGGGAGTGCATTGGTATTAAAATCGGCATCTGTTTGTGAAGCGTAATACCTAACTGAAACTCCAGAAAGTCCATTATTAACCAAGGTATCAAACGAACCAAGATCAAGAGAAGTAAATCCATCATCGTCTGTATCGCAGTAATCGATTGGAGTAACCGATGTAAGTACTATAGGTGGATTTATAATTAAATTTATTTGAGATTGATAAGAACAATTTGCATTTTCAATTCTAATAAAAACAGCTGTAGGGCTGCTGCTTACTACATAAGGCACTGTTTGGTCAATAGCATTTATACCATTGTCCATATCATCTTCAGTTTCGTAAAAAGTAATAGTTAATCCAGTTAATCCATTTGTTATTTGAGTTGCAATATTTACCAGATCAAAACTTTCAATACCATCACCACTAGCATCATCGCAAACAGCAAAATCCTGAATTGCAGTACCTGTATTTAAAAGGTTTGTGTGCAGTTCTATGGGAACAATAGTTATACAACCAGTTACATCATCTTCAACTCTTATATAGATGTTTTGTAAGTTGGCGACTGTATTTTCAAAATTGGTTGGGTCTCCTATTGGATTTATATTGTTTGTAGCATCTGCATTAGACAAATGAAAAGTGACAGTAACTCCTGTTAACCCTTGTAAAAGGTCAGGAATAATTGAGGTAAGATCAAAAAAAGCAAATCCATCATCATCATTATCGCAAGCATTTAATGGTGGTATATTAGCATTTACTATTGGTCGTTCTTGAACAATAAGATTTATAGTTGTAGTATTTACACAGCCGGTATTTACATTTACAACGCGTGCATATAATTGTTCGCTAGGTAATGTGTTTACATAAGGAGAAGGTATGGCATTTATACCATTATCAGCATCGTTTTGTGTAAAATGGTATGTTACATTTAAATTAGTATTACCTTGAGTAATTTCTGAATTAGCCTGATTGAGATCAAATTGTGTTGACCCATCAGCAATGGCGTCATCACATTCTTCCAAAGGTGTTGGTGCTATAATTTGTGGTAATTCATTTACTACTAGATTAAAATTTGCATAAGCCATACAACCACCATTATTATCTTCAATTCTAACATATATAGTTTGAGGATTTGTAGTATTTTGAATTGGTGTATTTATAGGGTTTAAATTGTTTTGAGCATCAGCATTACTTAAATGATAGCTAATTGTATAAGTGCCTGGAGATACAGAGTTTAAAACGTCGTTGTTTTTTTGGGATAGATCAAAAAACTCGATTCCATCTTCACTAGGGTCATCGCAAATTTCAAAGTCTGATATAGGATCTGCTGTTTGTTCAGAACTTAAGTTTATTTCTACTGTGTCTTCAATAACACAAGTAGTTGTTCCTAACGGAATAGTAATCTCTACAGTATAACTGCCAGAATTAGAAGCATTTAAAGAGCTGTTTGTTTCACCAGAAATAAGTGTTCCATTTTCATACCAAGCATAACTTGCTAATGGGTTTTGTATATCGCCATCAATGGTGTAATTCTGGGCACATGTTGATATGTCTGGACCAAGGTTAACCGTTGGGTTAAAACTATTACCTTGAATAAATACAGCAGAATCATAATTCTCATCAGATTGATCAGCAATTACCAATTTAATATGGTATTGTACATTAGGAAGAATATTTGCCGAAGCTGTTAAAACTGTAGTTCTTCCATTGTAATTGGTGTCTCCCATACTATAACCATCGAAATATTGTTCGTTTTCTGCAGCACAGAAACCTACAATCTCATCATGTACTGTGTTCGTGTTTACCGGAATAGTTGTTCCAGGAATTAATGCAATATTTGTATATGGATCTGTTGTTCCTGCTTCCTTTATTAAAAAGGCAAATCCATCGGAATATTCGCAAGGAAAATTTGCAAAATACTCTTCAGAAGCTAAGATGTAGTTAAATTGAATAAGATTAGAGATTGATACAAAATCAAACTCAATAGATGTTGCGTTATATGTATTTGTTATACCTAAGGCAGTTTCAAGATCTGGATCTGTTCCCCATGTTAATTCACCATCATTTAAAATATTGACGTTTGTAGCGTTTCCTCCAGAATTAGCATTACCTGTAGATAGCATAATTCCATTTTCAAACGGAAAATTAGAGTTAGCGCGTTCAAAGTAGCCAAAGCTAGAGAACCCATTTACACTTCCATTTATTGATGAGCTAATATTTGTAATCTCAACACAACCTTCAACCAAATTGTTTTGAATGAGGTCTTGAGCTGAAATAGAATTATCAACAGAGATGTTTTGTGCATAAATTGAGCTACATAGCAATATGCTCACCAGGGACATTAAGCAGGTTAATCTCATTTTTTATAATGTTTTGACTGTAAGGGTTTTACTCTTAAAGTCAGGGGTTTAGATTGGGGTTTCTAGGCGAAATGTATGAAAAAATAGATAAAAAGCAAAAAATAATCGATAAAATGTTTTTTATTGAAAATAATATCCTACATAATTATTCTAATATTGACCTTGTTTTATTGTGAAACATTACCTTTTTAAAGTAAAATGACTTTTAAATATACGTCCATCTTGAAGTTTTACATGAAACCAGTAATCACTAGAAGGTAGTTTGGCACCATTAAAAGTGCCATCCCAACCAGGTCCACGAGGTGATAGTTGTTTTAATAGTTTGCCATAGCGATCAAAAATATACACAATGCTTTCAAATTGAGATGCGTCGTTAATACCATACACATGCCAGGTGTCATTGTGAGAATCGCCATTAGGAGTAAAGAACTTAGGGAAGCCTATTACAGATACAATATCGTCTACAATGCCACAATTGTTTTTATCTCTAATGTAAACGGTATGCAACCCTGGAGATACATTATCAAAGAAGTTACTGTCTTGATAAGGACCATTAATATCGTCTAGAGCAAACTCATAATTACCTTCACCAGAAACTAAAATAGTAATGGAGTTGTTTGCTGTAGCATCAATTACCTCAATATTTTCTATAGTTGCAATGTTAGATGGAAGCACAGTTATTACTCGCTCTTTAGTACAGTTATTAGCATTAGTAACGGTAACAGTATATGTTCCAGCTTCGTTTACTAGAATTTCTTGAGTTGTTTCACCAGTAGACCAAAGATAAGTGAAGTCTGAAGCAGGATTATTAATAAGTCCAGCATCGAGAGTTATTGTTTGAGGGTAAAGGTTTAAACAATAAACAGTTTCATCTTCAATATCTATATTTGGTAGCGCAAAAACATTTAGTTCTACTTCAGAAATACCATAACAGGCATTTTCGTTTTCAACTCTTGCAAAAATAGTTTGAGAGTAAGCTGTGGTATTAGTAAATGTATTTCCTAACGGATTTTCTTCTAAAAGGGAATCTTCATAAGTTTCGTAGTAGTTTATAGTAAGCGTTGTTGGTAAGCCACTTAAAATAGTTGCATTAGCTAGAGTAAGATCGAAATTGTAAAAACCATCTTCTTCGCCATCATCATCGCAATGCGTTAAAATAGCATCGGCTGTATCTGTAGCTGTTACATCTAATGTTAATTCAGAAAAATTTACGCAGCCTGTAATATCATTAATTACTCTTACAAAAACAGTTTGTGGATTAACAGTATTGCTAAACGATGTCCCATCAATTTCATTCATATCATTTTGCGCATCAGTAGACGATAAATAAAACTTTGTAGATCTATCTGTTGTACCACCAGTTAGAACACCATTAGCTTCAGTTAAATTAAAAAGTGTAAAACCATCTGGAGTGCCATCTTCATCACATTGATATAAGAAAGCATCAAAAGCTTCCGGGATTATATTAATTATCAAGTTGAAAGAAATAGTGCTAAAACAATCTGTGTTTGCCACATTTTCTATGCGAACAAATATTTCTTCCTGATTTGGGGTTATATTATAATAGTTGATTGGTAAAGCATTATTTCTCGTATCTGCATCTGCTTGCGAACGGTGAAATGTAATGCTGTTTTCTGCTGGATCTTGACTGCCTAGAATAGTGGCATTTAAAGTTGATAAATCAAACTCTCGTTGTCCGTTCATAGGGTTACCATCACTATCGTCATCACATATTTCCCAGTCGCCAACGACATTAGCAACAGGTGTATTGAAAATCTCTATAAAAAATGATGTAGTATCAAAACAACTTGCGTTATTGTCATTATGAATTCTAACAAAAATTTCTTGAGGATTTGATGTGTTATTATAAACTCCCGAAATTTCATTTGTATTGTTGTTAGCATCATCTTGAGTTTCAAAATAATGAACGCTAAAAATAGAACCGTCTTGCCCTGCTAAAACAGCAGCATCCTGAGTTGTGAAATCAAAATCCCAGATATTGTCATTGTTATCGTCACAAATTATTATATCGTCAGGTTGATTGGCAGTAGGAAGAGGTCTTATAATTAAATTAAATGAATTAGTACTAAAGCAATCTGTATTTGCATTGTTTTCAATGCGTATAAATATTTCTTCCTGATTAGGTGTAGCATTATAGTAATTATTAGGTAATGCATTAGCGCCAGTGTCTGCATCTACTTGCGAGGTGTGGAAGCTTATGGTGCTAAGTAAAGGGTCTTGAGTGCCTAAAATTGTTCCATGTAAAGAGGTTAGGTCGAATTCTATTTGTCCATTTAAACTACTTCCGTCAGTGTCGTCATCACATACTTCCCAATCGCCAATTGCGTTAATTATAGGTGTGTCAAAAACTTCAACAAAAAATGATGTGGTATCATAACAATTAGGATTGCCATCATTATGAATTCTAACAAAGATCTCTTGTGGATTTGTTGTATTGTTGTAAGTTCCAATAATTTCATTTTCATTGTTTTCGGCATCAGCAAGTGAGGCGAAATAATGTACACTAAAAATGCTTGGATCCTGAGCGCCTAGTGCAGTGGTATCTTGAGTTGTAAAATCCCATAACCAAGTGCTATCATTGTCATCATCACAAATTGTTAGGTTCTCCGGTTGGTTTGCTGTAGCATTTTCAAAATAGCTTACATAAGCAATTCCTTCGTAAATATTGCAAGTACTACCAGCAGATTCAAGTACTAGTTTATAAGTTCCATTTTCTGTAACCACCAGATCAAAATCGTTTTCAGCTAGTAATATATCGTCTTTATACCATGTATAAATACCACCAGGAATATCATCATACGACAAGGTGTATGTTTCGCCATCACATAATAAAAGTTCTGTAGTACTTATATTATTTTGAATAATGTCTATTTGATCATTGAAAAATGATTGTATAAATGGTGGTAACCCTTGAGCTGAACGGTTAGGTGAAAGGTTAATTGCATTATGTTCATAATTACATGCGTCACCAATGGCATTAGGATTGTTAATAACACCTAGGAAAGGAAGACCAGTAGTATAATTTGCATTTAGTGCTCTATATATTTTTCCATTTGGCCCTAATTGTAACGAGCCTCGATATAATTCTCTCTGATCAACTATATGTTCTGATGCTTGAATATCTGCAGCAGTTAAATTAAACTGAGTTAAAGCAGATCGATGAAAGCTTGGAGGTTGGGTAGCTCCAGCTTGATTTGATGAATGAATATAAAGCAGTTCGCTATTAGGTGAAAACTCTGCACCATAAGCTTGCGAAGCAAAATTGTTTATAACTAGTTGTTGTTGGTTAGAAACGATTCCTGTATTACTATCAAAATCAAATAAATATAAGCCACTTGACATATTAGCAGAGATTAATTTAGTACCATCAGGAGATACTTTTATTTGCCCTCTTGGATCACCAATAGTATTTGCAAAAGTAGAAACTACAGGCACATTATTTACCCCAGTATTAGATATTTCAAAGGCATAATAAGAATCAAAACTTGTCGAGACACCATCAGCCGCTGCTAATGTGATTACCCAAATGGATTCACTAGTGCAATCTTTTAATACAGCGGTTACTTTTTCAGAATTTTCCTGAAGTAAATTAATGTTTTTTGAAGTAATACCTCCTAAACCACCGTCTAAAGTCATGTCTACAATTGAATAATTAAATCCGTTATCGGGATCTAGATCTACATCAATAGTAGTATCTACTGTAAAAATGTAGTATATATTCGGGTCTTGCGGTGCAGGAACTACCAGTGCAGATTGCGTACTTGAAGAATCACCATATAATCCAGTACCATTTAACATGACTTCATGATTCCTATTGTAGACTATACGACCGTCTGTATATAGAACTAAATTTCCGTTTTCATCTGAAATTGAGGTACACCCTTCTCGAGTATTTAACATTCCCCCATTAACTGAAGTTACAGCACCTGATGCGATGTCAAAGTTAATACCTGCCCTTTCACCAAAAAACCAATTAGCAGCTTGGTTTTGAGCCAACAAATTGGCACCAATAAAGAGGGTGAGGATTAATAATTTCTTTTTCATTTATAAGCAATCTTGCTTATAAATATATTATAAATCTCTCTTTTTTAATAATCTGTACGATAAAAACACGAATAAAGCAGTCCAACCCAGTACAATTACTAACTCATACCAATGTAGTGCATAGTCGTATGCTAAGCTATCTTTGTCAGGGAATTTAGACATTGCAATTCGTTGAAAAGGTTGCTTAATTAAGTTGTACATTGACTTTAACGGAAAGAAATTCTGGATCTTTTCGGCTATATCAACATTAGCTTTCCAAGTGATTAAGCCAAAGATGATCCACTCTAAAATAAAATCTACAAATAAGAAAGCTAAGGCAAACGCTGAACGTTTTGCTAGCATACCTAAGAATAAACAGAAAGAGAAGAAACCAACTAATTTTACAAAATAACCTAATAGATATTCGGTTTCAGATAAGATAATACCAATCTCATTATAACTAGAATAATAAAGTCCTATTAATAAAGAAATAAGTGTTAAAAGTACTGTTGCTACCAATGAAAAGAATACAATGGTGTAGAATTTAGATAAAATAAATTCTTTTTTACTCAACCCATCAATAAGGTTTTGCTTTATGGTTTTGTTGCTGTATTCGTTACCAATCATAGAAACCACAACTATGGCAAAGAAAAACTTGAATTGTGCTGCAAAAAATGTGGTTATATGCCAGATAATAGGAAAATTATAAATACCTAGTTCGCCAAGCTCTAAGGTGAAAAAGCCAAAGAAATTAATTTTAATTGACGATAATATTAATACTGTAAATGGTAATATAAATGAGATAAATATTAAGATCTTGCTCGTTCTGTTAAGCAAAAGTTTTTGTAATTCTATTTGTAAAAGACGTATCATTTCTTGATTGATTTAATGGTTAGTTGTTGTCGGTTAATTGTAAGAACTGTTCTTCTAAACTTTCTTTACGTTTTACCAAATGAGACAATGTAATTCCTTTATCAAACATTAGTTTGTTAAAGGCTGCAGATTCCATTGGATCATTTAAAAAGGCAGTAATTAACCCGTCTTCTACTTTTATGTTTCCAAAAGTAGCATCGTCCTCAAGAATTTTAATTAATTCTTCGTGCTTATCTGTTTTTAATTCGAAGAACCCATGACTTGAGATCATTTCATCAACACGACCTGAATACAATTTTTCTCCTTTTCTTAAAACCACAACATGAGAGCATACTTTTTCTACTTCATCCAATAAGTGGGAAGCCAATAAAATAGTAGTGCCATTATTAGCAATGTCTTTTATGATCTCTCTAATTTGATGAATACCTTGAGGATCCAATCCATTCGTAGGCTCATCTAGTATTAAAATTTCTGGATCGTTCAATAGAGCAGAAGCAATAGCTAATCGTTGTTTCATACCAAGTGAATAGGTCTTGAATTTGCTATTTTTTCTATCTAGTAAACCAACAATTTCTAATTTTTCATTAATCTTTTCTTCAGATACTCCTTTAATCTTGCATACTAATTTTAAGTTGTTGTATGCAGACATATATGGGTAAAAATTTGGTCGCTCAATAATAGCACCTACTCGCTTTAAGGCATCATGTGTAGAAACGTTGCCGTCAAACCACTTAAAGTCGCCAGACGTTCTGTTTACAACATTTAAAACAACTCCTAGTGTAGTAGATTTTCCACTTCCATTAGGACCAAGAATGCCGTAGACGTTTCCTTTATTAATAGTAAAAGACAAATCCTTAACCGCAGTTAAGTAGCCAAATTTTTTGGTAAGATTATTAATGGTTAAAATTGATTCCAAAATGATATGATTGATTAGTTATAAACGTAAGACGACGAAACTTCTAAGTTGTTACAAAGCTTTTTAATATACATATAAAAATACACTACTTTTGATATATTGAGACTTTAAGTATGAAGGATTTAAAAATTTCAAAGAAAAAACCATCGTTTCCTATCACTAAAAAGCTGCATTCTTATCTTTCTGAGTATAAAAGAAATATTAGAATTCCTGTTTTTTATGAAGACCTTTTAAGGTTTCAAGGATCTGTTACGGTTTATGATAAGAATGATGAGGATACCTTATGGATAAGGGTGTATTATAATGAATTTGAAAGAGAAGATATCGACCTTAGTTTAAAGAAGGTTTATACCAATTTGCATTCTGACGGTAATGAGAAAACCATTCCGTTTTTAAATATTGATGCGATTGATTATTGTACGTTTGGCAACTCTAAACCATTTCGTGTAAAGGTTAGAAATATATTGAATGACAATTACACCTATTTTTATGTAAAAAAAGCCGATGCATCCAGAGTTTATGGATTGGAGCTAGAACATATGTTATCGCCTTATAACCTGAACTTTTTGGTGTATAAGGATACATTAATTGAGGAACATATAGCAGGAATTCCTGGTGATGAATTTATAAAGAATATGTTACCAAATTGTAATAATAGTGAGAAATCTCAAATTGCTAAAGAGTTTGTTAAGTTTAACGAGCGTTGCATGATAAGGCTTCTTGGAGATATGAGATCGTATAATTATGTGATTGTACCTACTCACGATTTTGATCATGTGGTATATAAAATTAGAGCTATAGATTTTGATCAGCAGTGTTTTGAAGGAAAATTTAATATATACAGACCGCAATTTTTTAAGGAGAATTTAAAAATGGTAGAATTGGTGTCTGAAAAGTTTCAAAAAGAGTCTATTGACCAGTATAAGCTAGAAGAACGTTCTATAGTAGCAAAGCGCTTAATAAGTTATCATGACAGAATAGAAGAATTGTTGGATTGTATGTCTGAAGATACAATTTCACTAAAAGCTCATATTAATCTATTAAAGTCGACCATTTATGACTATACTTTAGATATGAAGTTTAAGAAAAGTAAAAATATGGGTGAGATCCTTAAAAATGCACTAGATTTTGTAAAACGAAACTATGAAAATGTAAATACTACAGGTTTGTAGTATGTGACATTAATTCCAGTTTTCATTAAAGTCTAGATCGTCATAATCATCAACATTAAAATCATCACTAAACTCATTTAGGTTGCCCATGTCATCAGCCTCAAACATTTTTTCAGGGGCTTCATTAGGTATTTGTCCGTGAACATACATAAGGTTAGGGTAGTCTGTTCCTTCAGCTGCATCTACAATTTCAGCAAGTTCTACCAGAAAAGTCCACATGCTTAAAAAGTCGTAAACATATATAAGTTTGGTTTGTTTTTCGTCGACAATATCTTCAAGAAGTGTTTCGTTCATGAGCTTTACCGAATTGATGCCTTCACTCATATCGAATAGAGAGATCTCTTCGCCTTGATCCCATTCATCATTACTAACATAAAAAGAAGCCATTTCAGTACCATCAAAACCAAAAGACTGTGTGATGGTATTATGAAGATCTTCTAAAGTATCTGTTTTTCTAATTTCAATATCTCTAAAAATATCTTCTTCGGTATCGTTATCTAATATGACTCTAAATCGGTAAATCATTGCTATATATTGTAATTACAAATGTATCTAAAATTTGTTATTTGCTAAAACGGTGTAAGGTAAATGTCATTGCTGTTAAAAGGAAAAAAGCACCGACTTGATGTGCAACCCCTAACCAAACTGGAACTTGTAATAAAATAGTGAATACGCCAAGTAAAAATTGTAGTGCCACTAGACCTACAAGCGCATTAACACCATTTTTTTGACTATTGGTTAGATTTACAGTTCTGGTTCTTTTCCAAATTAAAAAGACCATAACAACAACAACATATGCTAATATTCTATGAACAAATTGCACACCGCTTTTACCTTCAATAAAATTCTTTATTAATGGAGTTTGTTCAATATAAACGGTTTCATGCATAAATTTACCTTCACTCATCATGGGCCAGTGATTGTGGATAAATCCAGCATCAAGTCCAGCTACAAAAGCGCCGTATATTATTTGTAAAATAAGTATGAGTAAACTTAATTGTACTAGTTTTTTAAGTTTTGAGTTAACGATGCTTTTGTTAGGGTATAAAATATCAAGTACTACCCAAAGAGTATAAGCAAATGTTACAAATGCAGTTGTGAGATGAGCTGCGAGTCTATAGTGGCTAACATCTGGTCTGTCAACCAAACCACTTTTTACCATATACCATCCTAGAAAACCTTGGAAACCACCCATTATTAATAAAACAATAGATTTTTTAATTGTAGATTTTGTGAGTTGTTTTCTAATTAGGAAATATAGGAAAGGAATAATAAACACAATACCAATAAAACGACCTATAACACGATGTAACCATTCCCAAAAATAAATATCTTTAAAATCTTCTAAAGTGAAGTGTGTGTTTAGTTTTTGGTACTCAGGATATTGTTTGTAAAGATCAAAAGCTTCTTGCCACTCGACTTCATTCATAGGAGGAAGTGTGCCAGAAATAAGCTTATAATTTGAAATGGATAATCCAGAATGAGTTAATCTGGTAATACCACCAACGACCACCATTATAAAAATTAACACACACCCTGTTAATAACCAGTATACTACTTTATTATTATCTTTTTTCATGTATTTTAAGTCCTAGTTTTTTACCTTCTTCCAGCATTAAATTAAAAGCAGCTTCGTGTTCATTAGGGATATCACCCTCTAAAATAGCTTCTTTAATAGCTTCTTTAATAATACCAATTTCTTTAGAAGGTTTTAAATTAAATGTCTTCATAATTTCTTCTCCTGACACAGGTGGTTGAAAATTACGAATATGGTCGCGTTGTTCAACTTCAACTATTTTATCTCTAACAATTTTGAAGTTGTTATGATACTTTTGAAATTTCTTAGGATTTTTTGTGGTAATATCTGCTTCGCAAAGCGTCATTAAATCATCTACATAATCTCCAGCATCAAACACCAAGCGACGTACAGCAGAGTCTGTTACAATATCTTGGGCCAATACAATGGGTCTGGAGCTCATTAACACCATTTTTTGTACAAACTTCATTTTATCGTTCAAAGGCATTTTTAACCTTTTGAAAAGGCGATACACCATCTTAGACCCTTCAAATTCATGACCATGGAATGTCCACCCAACTTTTTTACTAAATCTTTTAGTTGGTGCTTTGCCAATATCGTGTAATAAAGCTGCCCATCGTAACCAGAGATTTTGTGTATGAATAGCAATATTGTCTACAACTTCCAACGTATGATAAAAGTTATCTTTATGGCGTTGCCCTTCAACTTCATCTATACCTTTTAAAGCTGTTAGTTCTGGCATGATATATTCTAACAATCCTGTCTTTTCAAGCAATAAAAACCCTTTAGATGGTTTATCACTTTCAAGTATTTTATGAATTTCGGTGACTATACGCTCTTTGGTTATTATTTTAATGCGCTCTCTGTTTTTAGTAATTGCTTTTAGGGAGCTTTCCTCTATTTTAAAATTAAGTTGTGTAGCAAACCTAATAGCTCGTAACATTCTTAACGGATCGTCACTATAGGTTATATCTGGATCTAATGGCGTTCTAATAATTTTATTATCAAGGTCTGCAATACCATTAAATGGATCAAGTAGTTCACCAAATTTCCCTTCGCTTAGATCAAGAGCTAAAGCATTAATCGTAAAATCACGTCGGTTTTGATCGTCTTCTAAACTACCATTTTCAACTATTGGATTTCTGCTATGTTCTTGGTATGATTCTTTTCTGGCACCAACAAATTCTACTTCGATATCGTCATATCTCAACATTGCGGTTCCATACGTTTTAAATACTTGAACTTTTGGGTTGTTTGGTAAGTTCTTTGATACTTGTTTCGCAAGCTCAATACCGCTTCCAATAGCAACTACATCAATATCTTTATGACTGCCACGATCTAATATTAAATCTCTTACAAAACCACCAATAACATAGCAGTCAAGATCTAACTCTTTGGCAGATCGAGAAATAATCTTAAATATGTTATGATTTAAGGCTTTATTGTAATTCATAATTCTATTGAAAATATAAATAGCTACTCGCGAATAATTGTAACGTCTTCGTTCGAATTAATTTTAATAATTGTTGATGGTTGAGCCGTACTTTTTTCGCGTGGCAAATTTACGACATAGTCTACACCTTTTAAAATCTGTTCGCTTATTTCTTCAAATGATTTTGGTGTAGGTTCACCACTAATATTAGCTGAGGTAGATACCAATGGTTTTCCTAACAATTTTATAAGTTTATCGCAAAATTCAGTATTAACTACTCGTATGGCTAGTGTGTTGTCTGATGCTATTAAATTTGAAGCCACTTGTTTTGGGTTATCATAAATTATTGTAGTTGGCTTTTTTGCAGTTTTTATAAAGTTAATAGCTGCGTCAGGAGTTTTCTCAACAAAGTTATTAAGCATGTCGAGGGTATTAACTAAACAAATCATGCTTTTGGTTTCTTCTCGCCTTTTTAGGGTATAAATTTTTTGTACAGCATTTGGATTAGTAGCATCACAGCCAATACCCCAAACCGTATCTGTAGGGTATAAAATAATACCACCTTGCTGTAAAACCAATAGTGTTTTTTTTACTTCTTCGATTATCATAAATTTAAGTAGTCGAAAACTTTTTCTGCAAATTTATGATTTACCTCTCTACATTCTTCTAAAACTCCAGAATAAGATTGAGCTTTATTGAAATCATTTTCAAAATCATCGAATGTAGAAATAACAGGTTGGTATTTAAAATCAAAAAATTTGGATGAATTTGGTATTGCTATAACTTTTTTATTCATTAATATAGACCAGTACATTGCATGATAACTGTCAGTAACAATAGTGTTACTTTTTCCTATAAATGATACCATATCTTCTAAATTAGTTGTATTTGAAGTTGAAGGATATTTTGAAAGTTTAGTCAGTAAGCTTTTATTTTTAATTGTTTTTTTATGAAAAATTATACCGATATCCTGAGTGGTTTCAAATTTTGTATCGAAAATGGGATTTAAACAGCTAACACATGGAACCCAATCTTCATGCATACTATAATCTCTAACTCCTACTAACCCAAATGCACTTGTATTGATATTATATGAAGATACTTTACCAAATTCTTTTTTGTTCTTAGAGTTATGACCAACACCCCAAAGTACTGTTTTCTTTCCCTTATTATTAAGTTTTTCAAACAAGGACATCTGTAACTCAAAACTTTTTCTATTGAGTAAACCACCTCCACCAATTATTAATGAATTATAAGATATTTTGGTTATCCAATTTTTTAAAACTGTGTCGCTGGGGCTTTTAATATCAAAAATATCCAACTGTTTTGTTTTTAATTGGTCAAAGTAAAGATGAGGAGCACAATAAAAGTCACCAACATTTCCAGTATCTATTCTGTGAATGTTTATAACACCTTCGTTACTTTGTTCAGAATTTAAAATAGAATTGACAGCAGTCTTTTTTTGTTTGGACCTTTTAAAGGAGCTTAAATTTTTTTTTAAGAATTTTGAAATACTCATATGTGAATAATATAACTATGTTACAAAGTAATTAAAAACTAAAAGTCTCACGTATAAAAATTGTAATATTGTTTCATGAAACAAAGAATTCATCCAAAATTTATAGTTTTTGAAAAGACGATTACTGGTTTTATTAAGAAATTTGATATAACTGGCAAGCAATTAGGCAAAGGAGATAGAAATAGTATAAAACTATTTGATATTGAAGATAAGATAGTTAACATTAAATCGTTTAAGATTCCAAATCTTTTTAATCAAATAGCTTATAGGTTTTTTAGAAAGAGTAAAGCACAAAGGTCTTTTGAATATGCTAACAGATTATTAGAGATGGATGTTGATACACCTCAGCCTATTGCGTATTATGAATTTCCAACAATATTTTTATTTAAAAAAAGCTATTATGTAAGTGAACATAAAAATTATGATCTTACCTATAGAGAGTTGTCCAGAGATTTAAATTATCCAGATCACGAACAAATATTAAGAGCTTTCACAAGGTTTACCTATAATCTCCATCAAAAAGGAATTTTGTTTTTAGATCATTCACCTGGAAATACTTTAATAACAAAAAAGGGAAATGATTATGTTTTTAGTCTAGTTGACCTTAATAGAATGTTATTTAAACCTTTATCTTTCAATACTAGAATTAGAAATTTTGAGCGTTTAACCATTCATGAATCTATGGTGAGAACAATGAGTGATGAATATGCAAAAGTTTCTGGAGAGCCGTTTGAGAAAATATTTGAGTTGATGTGGAAATCTACTCAGGAGTTTCAGGCAAAATTTTATAGAAAAAAAAGGCTAAAAAAGAAATTAAAGTTTTGGAAGAAATAAATTTAACTTCTGTTTTTACGAAGTAACCAAAGCTTAACATACCTCATGAATATTACATAACCTTGAATGTAACCAATAGTTAAACCTACAACACCGTCTCTAAAGCCACTTTGTAAAATATAATGTTTAAAAAAGCCCCAAAAGGGTTTTATAACAAAGTGATATGGTGTTAATTTACCTGTTTTCTTATCATAATCTTTAGCCTGCCACCATGCATAACGATTCATTTTTTCAATATACTTGTCGAAAGTAATATAGGTATTATGGTAAAATCGTTGCTTTAGTCTACCTATATCACCATTTGCAATAATTTCAGCATGTACATGTTTGTCCTGGTATTTGCAGTAATCTCTTTTAAACAATCGTATTACAGAGTCATTTCTCCACCCACTATACTTTACACGTTCACCCATAAAGTGATTGTTTCTACCAATCCAATAAGCAACAATATTATCTTGAGGATCTTTCAAAACTTCAATAATTTCTTCTTTTAACTCTGGAGTTACACGTTCATCGGCATCTACAAGCAATATCCACTCATGTGTAGCCTGCGGAATAGCCCAGTTTTTTTGTGATGCAGAATATTGATATTCTCGCCTGATGACTTTTACATCCAACTCCTTTGCCTTTTCGTATGTGCCATCTGTGCTCAAACTATCAACTACTAATATTTCATCAGCAAAATTAACTGATGCAATAACGGCTTCTATATTATGGATTTCATTTCCTGCTGGAATGATAGCTGTTAGTTTTTGCATTTTTATAGATTTGGTAAGGTAAAAGGTTTGTTATAGCTTTTTAAAGTAAAATATTTAAGTTTTTTACGCATTTTGTATTTGCGCATCAAATTTAGTGGTTTAGATCTTAAGTGACTCTTATCTTTATGTAAAACTGAAATTGAGGCATCTATTACTCTTTTACTTGAAAGACCGTCAGAATAGGGATGCAGTTCTTTTAGATAGCTATCAATATTTGTTAATAATTCTTTTGGTAAAGAGAAAGCTTCTATAAAAGCATTTTTTATATCATTTGCATTATTGATATCTATAAGGTAATTATGCTTAAAAGTGTGATTAAATGTAACAACTGGTTTTCTTTGCAACAGAAATTCTTGAATTGCCGATGTGGTATCTGCAAACATAATATCAGCCTTTTTGAATAAAGGAATAAGGTCTGTTGTGTTATAGAAAGTAAAATTATTGCCATCTAAGGTTTTCCATTTTTCCACAATTTCTTCAGGAAGTTTTGGGTGCAATACCATAATGAAATTAAAGGCGCCATCTGTAGAAAGTGATTTAATTTCATTAAAAACATTCTCATTGTAAGCTAAACTTAAACGTTGAGTAAACGTTGAAGCGATCATTATGGTGGGCTTTTCATTTTGTATAGATGCATCTAAAGGAAATAGTGGATCTACCTTAGACCAGCCTGTTTCAACCACTTCAAAATATTGATATTTTTTTGAAAGTTGTTTAAAAGCTTTGGTTGTATTAGGACCTTGGGTACAATACAGGTCGAAAAAACCACGTAATCTAAAATGTGCAAACGAGTTGTTTTTTGAAGGTCTTTTTTCAGCATTAAACCCATGAAACACTTGAACTTTTAAAGCATTAAAAAAATCTGGCACACTATCAGTAGCCGTTAAAATAATATGTGGTTCATAATCTAAAACGTCTTCAACAGTATTTAAAGTGTTTGCTTTGTTAGCAATGCTTTGTTTGCCTTCAAGTTGGTCACTAAACCATTTTACAATGTAGTTTCTGCTTAAAATTTCTTTTTCTAAAGGTAACCCAATTGGTATTGAATAGCTATACGATATGTAGATTAAAAATTTATAGGTCATTATTCAAAGTTACCTAAAAAAGACTCTAGTTCTGGAATAATATATTCAGGTTTAAATTTATGATAATATGTTTTAGGGTCTTTTTTTGCTAACTCTTTTTCTTTTTTAGAATAGTCAGTAAAATCACTTAAATGAACTGCTCTATGTTTTTTAATTTCCATACTACCAAACCAATTTTGCTTATTTAGATAAGGCGAAAAAATTGTAAAGGTTGGAATATTAAGAGCTTTAGCCATGTTATTGGCACCACCTTCATTTCCAATTAAAGCAGTACAATGTGATGTAATTGCTAAGAACTCTCTTAAACTTTTCCCATAGATATTAAAGAAAATTTGCTCTTGAGTACTTTTTAAGCAATTATTATAAACTTCTTTAGCATCTTTCTCTTGATTAGGAATATAATTAAACAATATTTGAGAATTAGGTGTTTTAGAAATTATAGCATCTAAAAGTTTAGACATATATTTTAATGGATAGGTTTTTTCAATACTACTTCCTAAAACGCTAATCATAAATATAGGTTTGGCAAGGTCGATATTTGATTTTTCTAGAAGTAATTTGGCCTCATTAACCTCCTCGTTTTTTAAATAAATTTTTGGTTGAATACTGTTAAAAGAAACATTCAAAGTTTCAAGAAGAAGCATTCTATTTTCTAGTGCTAAACTAGAACGATATTCAGGTTTTTTTTTACGTTCAATTTCATGCGTATAGAATAGTTTAGAAAGCTTTTTTTTGTAGCTTATTTTTTTTGGCGCATTAGTAAAATAGCTAATTAAATTACTGCTTAATTTTCCATAAACATCAATTACAGCATCATAATTTTTAGTTTTCAATGTTTTTAAAAAAGAATAGAACTTTCTTTTACTTTTTTCAATCTCTGGCGTAAAAAAGATAAACTCATCAATAAACGGATTATTCTCAACAACAGGATAGGTGTGACTATTAATTACATAATGTAATTTTGAATCTGGATACTTTTGCTTCAGGGCTTCAAACAATACACTTGTTGTAAGCACGTCTCCAATCATTTTCTGTTGTATAATAAGAATAGTCATTTATACAGCAACATCATGTTCGCGAAGAGCGTCATTAAGAGAGGTTTTTTTATTTGTGCTCTCTTTTCGTTTTCCTATTATTAAGGCACATGGCACATTGTAATTTCCAGATGGGAATTCTTTGGTGTAACTGCCTGGTATTACAACAGATCTTGCAGGTATGCGACCTTTCATTTCAATTGGATTGTCGCCAGTAACATCAATAATTTTTGTTGAAGCAGTTAACACAACATTAGCTCCCAAAACAGCTTCACTTTCAACATGAACACCTTCAACAACAATACATCGTGAACCAATAAAAGCGTTATCTTCAATAACTACAGGTGCTGCTTGCAATGGTTCTAAAACACCGCCAATACCTACACCGCCAGAAAGATGTACATTTTTACCTATTTGTGCACAACTACCAACAGTAGCCCAAGTGTCTACCATGGTACCTTCATCAACATAAGCACCAATATTAACATAACTTGGCATTAAAATAGTACCGGAAGAAATATATGCGCCATGCCTTGCAACAGCATGCGGAACCACACGAATGCCCTTTTCAGCATAACCTGTTTTTAATGGTATTTTGTCATGAAATTCTAAAGGTCCTGCTTCAATGGTTTCCATTTTTTGAATTGGAAAGTATAAAACAACAGCTTTTTTAACCCATTCGTTAACTTGCCATCCATTTTCTGTAGGCTCAGCAACACGTAGTTCACCTTTATCTAATAAATCAATTACTTTTTTAATTGCAGAAACGGTAGAAGCACTGGTTAATAGTTCGCGATTCTCCCAAGCATTTTCTATAGTAGCTCTTATGTCGTTCATTGATGTGTGATATATTATTAGGCAAATATAGAGTTATATATTCGATAAAAATCTAAGTTTTGTACATATTGAACAGAAATAAGTGACTTTGTTAAATTATTAGTGTCTTAATTAACACATTGCAAAACATTAACCTTAAAAGTAACTGATTTGCACACTTTATTTGGTTAGTTAGTTTGGCCCTAAATTATTTGTCAATTGCTAATTTGGGTGAAAATGAACATACCACTTTTGGACTCCTTAAGTAATCTTAAGGAGTTTTTTTATTTAATTTTGTAGAACTATGGGAAGAATTTTAGCGATTGATTACGGTAAAAAAAGAACAGGCATTGCTGTTACAGACGAGCTGCAAATAATAGCTTCAGGATTAACGACAGTAGATACAAAAGAATTATTGCCGTTTTTAATTGATTATACGACAAAGGAAAGAGTGGAGTTATTTGTTATAGGAGAGCCTAAACAAATGAATAATACACCTTCAGAAAGCGAAGTTTTAATAGTTGATTTTATAAAGAAACTTAAAAAGAAGTTTCCTGAAACACCTGTTGAAAGAGTTGATGAACGTTTTACCTCTAAGATGGCATTTCAAACAATGATTGATAGTGGTTTGAAGAAAAAACAAAGACAAAATAAAGCATTAGTTGATGAAATAAGTGCTACGCTTATTTTACAGAACTATCTGTATGCCAAATAGTTTAAATTTCTGTGTGGTTTTTTAGTACTTGTGTAAATGTTTTGTGCTATATTTACTAGTATCTATAATCCCTAATATATGAAACAGAAATACTATATTTTACTGCTAATAATGTTACTTTGTTCAGGTAACATATTTTCACAAGCATGTCCAGAGGCTTCATTTGTTATAGCCTTACCAACTGAAGAAATTCTATTTAGTTTTGACAATCCAGGTCCACCTTGTGCTAGTCGTCCAGCATCAATAACGATAGATGGTAGTCAATATGATAAAGGTAATTGTGATACATTTTCTACGCGTTATGTTTTAACTACTGGAAGTGGTGTGATTGACACCAATTCTTATACTGTTACCTATGGTAGTTCTTCTTGTGAGTATACAGGTGGTACACTAGGTCTTGATGAGATATTTTCTATAAATGAGAAGACTTTAAAATTATTTCCAAATCCTGTTCAGGACAATAAAGAGCTAACTATGAGCTTTGCGCTACCTATGGATGCAAAAGTTTTGATTTATGACTTAACAGGAAAATTACAATTAAATGATGAAGTAAATAGCCAAAATTCTAAAACAATAAATGTTTCTAATTTGGCTACAGGAATGTATTTATTACGTTTAGTAAATGGAAATACTGTAATAAATAAAAAACTATTGGTTAATTATTAATACAATTTACAAAAGCTTAGGAACTCCTTTTTTTAGCGAAAAGGAGTTTTTTTGTTATAAGTAGATTATTAATATATAAGAATTGTATTTTTGCAAAACTTTTAAAGCTCAAAAATGATATTACCTATTATAGCATATGGCGACCCAGTATTGCGAAAAAAAGCAAGAGATATAACAGCTGAGTACCCAAATTTAAGTGTACTACTTGAAAATATGTACGATACTATGTATAATGCTTATGGAGTTGGTCTAGCAGCACCACAAGTTGGTTTGCCAATTAGAATCTTTTTAGTAGATGCTACACCATTTGCAGAAGACGAGGCATTAACAGAGGATGAAAGAGCGCAATTAGACGGTTTTAAGCGTACATTTATTAATGCGAAAATTTTAGATGAATCTGGTGATGAATGGGCTTTTAATGAAGGATGTTTAAGCATACCAAACATTAGAGAAGATGTGTTTAGAAAACCTTCAATCAAGATAGAATATCAAGATGAGAACTTCAAAACACATGTTGAAGAGTTTGATGGTTTGCTAGCACGAATCATACAGCATGAATATGATCATATAGAAGGGGTTTTATTTACCGATAAAATTTCAAATTTCAAAAAACGATTGATTAAAGGAAAGCTAACTAATATATCAAAAGGTAAAATTAACATTGATTATAAAATGCGTTTTCCAGATGCAAAAAAGAAACGATAATATTTTGATAAGAGTTGCAAACCAATGATATTTGCCGCTTGAAAAAATTAATCCTATATGAGTTTAGAAAATATTTTATCCATAGCAGAAAAACCAGGTTTATTTAAACTGGTAACTCAAACAAGAGGTGGATTCATTGCTGAGTCTTTATTAGACGGAAAACGTATTTCTGTAAATATAAGAAGCAACGTGAGTTTGTTAAGTGAAATAGCTGTGTATACACTTACAGAAGAAAAACCATTAAGAGAAGTTTTTGCTAAGATCAAAGAGAAGGAAAATGGAGGAGAAACTAGTGTAAGCCATAAAGATAGTAAAGATGCTTTAGAAGAGTATTTCTTTAATGTACTACCAGATTATGATGAAGATAGAGTATATGCAAGCGATATTAAAAAGATTATTAAATGGTATAATCTATTGCAAAAAAATGACTTGCTCGATGCTTTAGAAGAAGCACCAGAAACCAATCAGGAAGAAGAATAAACTAATAAAAAAAAATGCCAACATTATGTTGGCATTTTTTTTATCAAGATACTTTATGTCTAGAAAAAAAAGAGGAGTGAACCTCCTCTTTCATTTTTGAAACCTTTTAACGAAAGTATATTTAAAAATCCCTCTAAAAATATATAGCTAAAAGACTCTACTAAAATAAGTTACACCTATGTTTAGTAGATGTGATGTAAAAGTAATGGTTTAATATGTTAAAAATCAAATTTCTGAAGAATTTTTATCAACATTTTTGAAAAAAAATAAAATTTTCCGCTTAAAGGAGAAAAGTCAACGGTAAAAGTTACCTTTGGATTCCTAAAATTTTAAACCAAGTGTTAACCGCATATACAAGAGAATTTAAATACAACCTAAAACTAGCGACACCAGTCATGTTGGGTATGCTAGGGCATACCTTTGTTAGTTTAATAGACAACATAATGGTAGGTCAATTAGGCTCGGCAGAATTGGCCGCAGTATCTTTAGGTAATAGTTTTATTTTTATAGCTATGTCTCTTGGTATTGGGTTTTCGACAGCTATAACTCCTCTTATTGCTGAAGCAGATTCTGAAAAGAACTTTGAAAAAGGAAAATCATCGTTTAAGCATGGGTTGTTTTTATGTACTGTATTAAGTTTAATGCTCTTTGGACTTATTCTATTGGCTAAACCTTTAATGCACTATATGAAGCAACCAGAAGAAGTGGTTGTTTTAGCGATTCCCTATTTAGATCTTGTGGCCTTTTCATTGGTGCCTTTAATTATTTTTCAAGGATTTAAGCAGTTTAGTGATGGATTATCGATGACAAGATACCCAATGTATGCTACAATTCTTGCCAATGTTATTAATGTGTTTTTTAATTATGCCTTGATCTTTGGGAAATTTGGCTTTCCGCAAATGGGAATTGTTGGTGCTGCTATTGGAACCCTAATATCAAGATTTGTAATGTTGTTCTTTTTATGGGGAATACTCAAAAGAAAAGAAAAATCTAAAGACTATGTTACAAACATTAAATTGTTTGTTTTAAATAATAGCATGGTAAAAAAAATACTAGGATTAGGGTTTCCTAGTGCTATGCAAATGTTTTTTGAGGTAGCTATATTTACTGGAGCTATATGGTTAAGTGGCATGCTTGGTAAAAACCCGCAAGCAGCAAATCAAATTGCTCTTAACTTATCGTCTATGACCTTTATGGTGGCAATGGGACTAAGTGTAGCTGCCATGATCCGTGTTGGAAATCAAAAAGGATTAAGAGACTTCAAAGAGCTTAGACGTATTGCTTTTTCTATTTTTTTGTTAGGATTAGGGCTGGCTTTTATTTTTGCGTTACTGTTTTTAGCATTTCATACGGTATTGCCTAAGTTGTATGTAGATTTGGATGATGCTAGTAATTTAATTGATAATACCGAAGTAATAACCATTGCGGCTAAATTATTAATAGCTGCTGCCATTTTTCAATTAAGCGATAGTATACAGGTAATGGTTTTAGGGGCTTTAAGAGGTCTTCAAGATGTAAAGATACCTACTTTAATAACCTTTATAGCATACTGGATGATAGGATTTCCAATTAGTTATTTTCTAGGAAAAGAAGAAGCTTATGCAAGTTTTGGTATTTGGTTAGGACTATTAGTAGGTTTAACATCGGCGGCTATTTTATTGTATATTAGATTTAATTATTTAACAAAAAAGTTAATTTCGCAAGAAGAAAACAATAGTTAGTACATGGAGCTTCCTAAATATATACTTGGCGATAATACCGATTATCCAAACGCCATTTTTGTAATTCATACAGATTTTCCAAGATTCATCATTAATCTTGAGAATGATGAAGTAGAGTGGTTGGAAGATTTTGATCAACATGATGAAAAAGAACTTATGAATGAAACTGAACGTTTAATTCAAGAAGCTTCAGAGTTTTACGATAGGGAAGTGTCACGATACGATTCATAGTATATGTTAGAACAATTATTGCAATACGATACCGATCTTTTTTTGTATTTAAACAATCTTGGTACTCCAACTTGGGATCAATTTTGGTTAGTAGTTACAGATAAGCTCACTTTCGTACCACTATATGCCATTCTTTTATTTTTAATTTATAAAAAAATGGGAGTAAAAACCTTGTTGTTAACAGTGGTTGTAGTAGCTCTTATGATAACCTTTACAGATCAGATCACTAATTTGTTTAAATATGTTATAGCCAAAAGACCTCGCCCATGTAGGGAAGAAGATTTACAGGAAGTTATGCGTTTTATTGCAAAGCGATGTGGCCGTTATGGTTTCTTTTCGGGGCATTCTTCCAATTCTATGGCTGCTGCGGTTTTTGCAGGTTTATTGTTGAAAAAATACTACAAAAACCTCATATTTATACTTTTATTGTGGAGTGCTGTAGTGGCATATAGCAGAATTTATGTTGGGGTACATTATCCACTTGATATTATTTGTGGAATGACATTTGGTGCGATGGCTGGTTTTGGGTTTTATAAATTACACGGATATTTGAAAGGACGATTTATTACTTCTTAGTAAGTAAGTAAAAATCGTTAGTGAGACGTTTTTTATGTCCTCTTTCCCCTTTAGCTTTTCTATTCAGATCGAAAGTTTCAATATATTCCATTTGGTATTTTCTTTCTATTTCAATCTTATCAGCCTCACTTAAATCCCTTGTAAGAATTCCAAATGTAGTCTCATCTGGAAATTGATAGTTATTAATAACAGGGATCTTAGTACCATATTGCCAGATCATTTCTGGGGAAACACCACTTAAACTGTAAAGTGTAATGTTTTTATTTCTTAAGTCTGTTTTTAGAGTAGAAATTGGATGATAACCAGATTGATTTATAGACTTAGAAAGTGGTAAAGCAGTCGCCATAGCAACAACCATAAATGTAATGGTTAAGTAAAACACATTTTTTAGACGCTTTCTTTTTAAATTAACAAACATGAGAATTCCTGTTGTAACAAGTAAAACCGAAGCTAGACCAAACCAGATCATCATAGTTCCTACAATAGCATCTTTTATAAAGAACCAGGAAAGAGGAAAAAGTAAAGCTACTACAGCGATTATTCCAAAATTAAAATATACAGGAAGGGTTTCCCTTTTATCTTTAAGGTCTTTAAATCTTCTAATTAAATATTCTATATAAAAACCAGTGTTTATAGCCATAGGAATTAAAACAGGCATTAAATACCTTGACTTTTTCTCTGGAATTACCGATAATAAAACAACCGCAAAGATGGTCCAAAAAAAGCTAAAACGATAAGCTTTTAAATTACTTACACGAGATTTCATATAAGGGTATATTAACCCAATAAAAGCAGGAATGGTCCAAAGACCACTTTGCGTAAAGAAACTCCAGTAATAATAAAAAGGCCTTACATTATAACTCCCCCAATTTTTAGTTTCTTTAGAAGTAATAGCCGTAAATGTTTCAGGATCTTCTATCCTAATATATAGATACCACCAGCCACCAATTATAAGGGCAATAATAATAAATGAGAAAATTGAAAATGCTTTCGATTTAAACGATTTGTACTTATAGGTAATTCCGTAAGAAATTAGAAAAGGTAATAATAATGCATACAGGGAAACAGGACCTTTACATAAAATTGAAAACCCAAAAAACACACCTGCAATTAGCGTGTGTTTCCAATAGTTTTTTGATTTTTCAAATAATTGAAATAAGTGCAAAATAGCAACAAGCATAAAACCATGAGTAAAAATATCCCACGGAGCTTCAATAATTATTCCTACTACATAGAAAGATGTAATAGTAATTAATGCATTTATAAAGGACTGTAATTTGTTGTCAAGAAGCTGATTGCTCAAAAGGTATGAAGCAATCCCAGTGAGTATAACCATTAGTATTCCTGGTAGTCTAAAAGCAAAAACACTTTTGGCTCCAAATATAATGCTGGAAAATGCCGCTAGCCAAGTAGGTAAAGGAGGTTTTTGATAACGGGGTTCGCCATTCATTGTAGTAAGAAGCCAGTTACCATCATTTATCATTTCTCTTGCTGTAATAAAATTACGAGCTTCCATGATAGTAACATCTAGCGTACTAATATTAATGCATAGCATTAATAGAACTATTATTATAATAGAAATTACAGGATGTTCCTCAATTTTCCTCAGCATCTTGTTTATGTAAAAGAATTAGATTTCTAATATAAATAATCGAACCTAAAAGATGTCCGATAAATAGCACAGGATCCTTTCTGTTTATGGCATAAATTAGAATCAATAATGATCCTACAAGGCTTAATAACCAAAAACCTAAAGGCAATGAGGATGTTTTTTTATACTCAGAATAGATCCATTGATATACAAAGCGTAAGGTGAAAACTACTTGCGAAATAATTCCTAACCAAAGTAACCATGAAGGGATAGCTTCATTTCTGAAAAGTACATCTCTGTCGATGACATTATTGTTAAAATAATAAATGGCAATTAAGGTTGGTATACTATAAAGGAATAACCTTAAAGACCAATGGAGCTTTTGCCATTCATTTTGTAATTGAAGATTTCTAATATAAATAAAGTACGTCAAGGTTTGCCCTAGCATAATAGCGAAATCGTCTCTTAAATACCCATAAATAAATAATAAAAAAGAAGCAATTAAACTAAGCGTCCAGAATAGAGTTGGGGTAATTACTTTGCGCTGCTTTTCGGAAGTAATCCACTGTATAATTAACCTTGATGAAAACAGAATTTGAGCAATAAACCCAATAGTATATATTAACCAGTTACTCATTAACTTTGTTTAGCTACTTCGTAATTTATATACTTTCGTTTCATCCATAAATATGCAAAACAATCACTTAAAGGACCTAAAAGCCTGTTCCATAAACCAAATTTTGCTTGTCCAGCGATGCGTGGAAAATGTTGTACAGGAATTTGAATGATCTTTCCATTTTGAAGCAATATCATTGCAGGAAGAAACCTATGAAGTCCTTTAAACATAGGAATACGTTTAGCATAATCTGTTTTAATAACCTTTAAAGGACAACCAGTATCGTCCATACCATCATGAGTGAAGGCACGTCTAATACCATTTGCAATTTTTGAAGACATATTTTTTACAAACGAGTCTTTTCTATTAGCACGAACTCCAGTTACTAGATCATACTCTCCAATATGTTCTAATAACAGGTTGAAATCTTCCGGAGCTGTTTGTAGATCAGAATCAATATAACCAACAAGTTCGGTTTTAGTATGATCAAAACCAGCTTTTATTGCAGCACTCAACCCTCGATTTTCTTTAAAAGAAATAAAATTAAAGTTCTCATGTCGTTCACAAATACCTTCAATTAAATTTTGGCTATTGTCTTTAGAACCATCATTTACAAACAAAATACATGTTGGAACTAGTGCTGTTTTAGAGTAGGTAAGTAGCTCGTTTTCTACGCGTTGCAGATTGTCTTCTTCGTTATAAACGGGTACTACAATAGTAAATTGGTAATTCATCCAAATTTTATTTTGTGCTACAAAAGTATTCTTTTTTAGATTAACTCATTAGCATACTGTTCTAAATATAAAAAAGGTAGTAAATTGCATCAAAATTGAAATTAATGAAAGTATTAGTTACAGGTGTAGCAGGTTTTATTGGATCTCATACAGCAGAACGACTAACGAAAATGGGGCACGATGTTTTAGGTGTAGACAATTTTTGTGATTATTATAGTCTAGAATTAAAACAAATGAATGCTGATGCTGTAAAGGATAGTGGAGTAGAGATAATTAATTTAGATCTGAGAACATCCAACTTAAAAGAATTGTTACCACTAGATATAGACTATATTTTTCATTTTGCTGCGCAACCAGGAATTTCGGCTAGTTCTAGTTTTGAGGATTACTTTACAAATAATATTATTGCTACAAAAAATCTTATAGACTATGCTTTGGCATGTGAAGATTTTAAAATGTTTGCAAACATAGGTACCTCGTCTATTTATGGCCTTGAAGCTACGTTTCCAGAAGATGTGGCACCAAAGCCAGCATCTCATTATGGTGTAACAAAACTAGCAGCAGAACAGCTGGTGCTTCAAAAAAGTAGAGAGCAACAAATGCAATCCTGCTCATTACGTTTGTATTCGGTAATAGGTCCTAGGGAACGTCCAGAGAAAATGTATACAAAACTAATTGCCTGCGGTTTAAACGATGAAGCATTTCCATTATATGAAGGTAGTAATACACATTTACGTAGCTTTACCTATGTAGGAGATATTGTTGACGGAGTTGTGAGTGTTATAGGTAATGAAGAAAAAGTAAATGGTGAAATTATAAATCTTGGTACTGAAGTAGAACATACGACACAAGAAGGAATTGAAGCTGTAGAAGCTGTATTAGGGAAACAAATTGCTATGAATATTATTCCTAAAAGAGCTGGAGATCAACTACGTACTAAGGCTAATATTGATAAAGCGAGGCGTTTGCTTAACTATAATCCACAAACTTCATTGATGGATAGTGTACGTTCTCAGGTAGAATGGTATAAAGCCAATTTTTAGGTCTCTACTTTTTATATTTAAAAACCGACGTTTTTTTGCTAGAATCAATGCGAACCATCTTTTCTAAATAGATATTTGGTATTTGTTTCAGGCGTTTATTTTTTACCATCATAATAAATGATTCATCATTTTTAAATATTGAATCTAACTGATTTTTTTCAATAGCTTTGGCTTTGCCTTTAGTATAAAACTGTCCGGAGTGCGATTTACTATGCCAGTAATAAATTGGTGTTCCTAGATATAAATCATCAGGGTTTAAATTATCTATGACATATTTATCGGTATTTAGTGTAGGACTTATAGAGTTCTGTATAATTGGAAACACTAAGGTGGCTACTATAACTAGAACAGGAAAAATAGAACCTAGGGTTAGTATCAGTTTTTTTCTTTTCAGGTCATTCCAATAGTGAATTACCAACAAAGCTATTGGGATAGTTACAGGCAGCGTATACGTATGTAAAATGTTTTTGGAAGCTGTAAAAAAGAAAGGTGTCCAGAGAAGCCATAGTAACAAAAAACTAACCCATTTATGCTTAAAAATATGTTTACGTTCTTTCCATAATTTTATAATAACTATTTGTATCCAAGGAAACGCAAACAGTAATAGAAATACCCAGATCATACCAAGAGGTTGTCTGTGACCGCTACCATATAAGTCGCCTTCCCATCCAGAGACTAGAAAACGCTTAAAATGCTCGCCAACAATAAAATAATCAATAAACCCAGGGGTTTTATTTTCTGCCATTAAATACCATGGAATAGATATAAGTGCTGTGATAATAGTTCCTGAAATCCATGGAAGTCGCGACCATAAGTCTTTTATTTTTATTCTGTGTATTATTAACCAAATAAAAATTGGTGGTCCAGTAAGTACTATAACCAGAGGGCCTTTTGATAATAATCCTAATCCTAATCCAATAAAAAATAAATAATTCCAATAAGAGGAAGTTTCGTTCTGTATGGATTTCCAAAATGATAGCATTATTAAAGTAATGCTAAAGCATAAAGCGGTATCTGTTGATACTACACCAGCATGCAATAAAAATTCTGGAGTGGTTAATAAAATAAAAGCAGGTAAATAGAAATCAATATTTAATTTTTTTACCCATTTAGTGATCATTATAACAAGAAACAAGCAAATCAAGAAATAAGGTAATCTTGCAGCAATTTCGTTAACACCAAATAACTGATAACTTGCTGCAGACAACCAAGTTGAAAGTGGTGGTTTTGCCCAGAAAGGAACACCATAGTCAATTTGAGGAACCACCCATTGATTGGTCTCGTGCATTATCCTTGCTATTTCAGCATATCGAGATTCTGTTTTGTCGAGCAAAGGAATAATTCCTGTTAAAACAAATCGAGCAATGATCACCAAAATGACTGTATAGAATATGTAGGCTGAGTTGTTTTTATTGTTGCTTGACATAAGTGTTGGTCTCTTAATTTTTATAGTTAGACTTGCAAACTTTATTGATTCTATACAAATCAATCCAAAGTTTAAAGAAGTATGTTAGTTTTACTTTAGAGTCCCCTTGATCTACCCATCTTTTTAGTGGAATCTCTAGCATATGGTTCTTTGCATCTTCTTTTCCATAATACACCATTATCCTATTAAAAATTTCAACATCAAATAACCATTTTGATATAAAAGGATCTTTAAATGCAATTTCGGCTAGCTCTTTTGTGAATAATTTACAACCACATTGTGTATCATAAACCTTTAAATCTAGAATGTTAGAAATAGCGGTAGCTATAATACGTCCGATTAAAAATCTTGATTTACTTCGTTCTATGGTCGATCCAACTTTCATAATTCTAGAGCCAAAAACAAAGCTAGTAGTTTCATTGAAGTATGACGTAAGTGAGTAGCATTCTTCTAACGAGGTGGCTAAATCGGCATCTAAATAAGCTATGAATTGATATTTGTACGTGTTGTTGCAGTGAGCAAAAGCAGTTCTTATGGCTTCAGCTTTCCCCTGATTATTTTCGCAGGCTACAACCGTAACATTGTTTGGGTATTCTTTTTTAAAAGAGTTTAAAATTTCAAGGGTTTTATCTGTAGAACCATCATCAACAAAACAAAGAATGACATCTTGATGGTGTTTTATGAAGTTAAAATATGCTTCTTTTGAAAGCCCTTTTTCTTCATTATAGCAAGGTATAATGATGCATAAATTAAAATCAGCGTTCAACAAATGATTCATGTATTACAGCATTTAAAGGGCGCAAGGTAATCAAAAATGCTCATATCATTTTTAATAAGATATCGGCAGCAGCAAACGGTGTAGTTTTAGCTTCTTCAATTCGTTTTAATTGCTCTTTTAATTCTTTCTTTATAGTTGTATTGTTGTAGAAATCATGTTTTAACCGAGATTCAATTGTTTGAAGTAGCCAAAATTTGTTTTGTTCATTTCGCTTTTCATTAAAATACGAATTGTTCTTAGTTAAACTAATATAGTCTGTTATCATATTCCAAACAGTATCTATACCAGTATTGTCTAAAGCACTGCATAAAGAAACTTTTGGCGTCCATGAAGATTCTTTTTCCGGATATAAATGTAAAGCTCTGTTAAACTCAACTTTTGCAAGTTTGGCTCTTTTTAGGTTGTCACCATCAGCTTTATTAATTACAATAGCATCAGCCATTTCAATAATGCCTCTTTTAATACCTTGTAATTCATCACCAGCACCAGCAAGTTTTAGCAGTAGGAAAAAATCGACCATACTATGTACTGTAGTTTCACTTTGCCCAACGCCAACGGTTTCAATAATTATGGTATCAAATCCAGCGGCTTCACAAAGTATGATGGTTTCACGTGTTTTTCTAGCAACTCCTCCTAAAGAATCTCCAGATGCAGAAGGTCTTATAAAAGCATTTGGCGTTTTTACCAAATCTTCCATTCTAGTTTTATCGCCTAAAATACTTCCTTTAGAGATAGAACTACTCGGGTCGACCGCTAATATTGCAACTTTTTTATTAAGAGCAATTACGTGTTTACCCAGAGCTTCAATAAAAGTGCTTTTTCCAACTCCCGGAACTCCAGTAACTCCAATCCTTACCGATTTATTTGCATGTGGTAAGCAAGCTTTAATTATGGTATTGGCTTTTTCTAAATGTTTAGCGTTTTTGCTTTCAATTAAGGTTATAGCTCTACTTAAAGACGTTATATTACCTTTTAAAATACCATCAATTAATTCTTGAGCAGAAGGTTGTTTTCTTCGTTTGGTTACAATTTTTGAAATGGCTTCATTGTCTGTGGTTTGTGGTGGAACAATTCCATCCTTTTCGTGAAGCGCTGTTTTATGTTTTTTTTGATTTTGCAAAGTACTATTTTAAAGGAACAACAATTTTAACATCGTCCCAAGCCATAGTTAAAGATAAGTTATCTGTAGAATTATCAAAAGCTATTGTGAATTGTTCTACGGTATTGGTTAATTTTTCTACAGGAACTTTAATGTTTATAACATCAAATTTTGGATCACGCATGGGTTTCATAGCATCATCAACTCCCCATTCATATTGCTTTGAATTAAAAATAACTTCCCAGAAGTTTTCTCCAGGAACCGTCCAGAGTGTATATTTTCCAACAGCAAGATAATCATCGCCAATTTTTAAAGGCTGGTTGGTTTCGAACGTAGTAGCTTCGTTTGCACCTGTTCTCCAAACTTTGTTATAAGCAACTAGACCGCCAAAAATATCTCGGTCTCTTTTAGAAGGTCTGTTATAAAAAACTTCAAGTTTTAAATCATTTAAAGAAAACTCAACAGTATCTTTCGGACTTAAAGGTTTCTTTAAAATATCGCCGTTAGCATAGGCGTATAAAAATACTGCAATAGCTACGCCTAGTAGAAGAAAAATGACAATTTTTAAAAACTTATTCATGAATTGTTTGTTATAAATTTAAGTAATTTGCTGTGTTAGTTGAACGCAAAATTATCACACTTTGTTTTATTAATTTAAAAAATTAGTAACTTTTTGCAACATCTTAATTTTTGCATCGTCTTTATGTTGAATTCTAATTAGAAAAATGATCTTTTTAAATTAAGAGATTATGAATAGAGCTAACCAAAACACCAATTAGTGAGTACATTAACAATAGATATTGTTGAGCAATGTAAACAAAACGACCGTAAGGCGCAGTTAAAGTTGTATAATCAATACTGCGATGGCATGTATATTGTAGCGAAGCGTTTTGTAAAGGATTCTTTTGAAGCCGAAGATATCGTGCAGGAGTCTTTTATAAAAGCTTTTCAAAAGTTACATCAATATAAAGCTGAGGTTACATTTGGTGCTTGGTTAAAACGAATCGTCATTAATAAAAGTATCGATTTGCTAAAATCTAAAAAACAACAAATGTTGGAATTAGATGAGGTGCACCTAAAAGTAGTCGATTTAAATTATCAAGACGAATGGTTGGTAGACGACGCAATTACTTTAGACGAAGTAAAAGAAGCAATTAACAAATTACCTGATAAGTATAGGTATGTGGTGATGCTATTTTTAATAGAAGGTTATGACCATCAAGAAATAGCTGAAATATTGAAGATTACTGAAGTAGCTTCAAGAACACAATTATCCAGAGGTAAAAATAAATTAAGAGAATTATTAACGCTTAAGCAAAATGGCACAAGATATTAGAAAACTATTTGAAGAAGAACAAAAGGTATTTAACGATAAAATGCCTAAAGGTCATGAAGCAAGATTTCTGGAAAAACTAGATGTAGAGCTACCTGTAAATGAAAAGCCTGTAAGAAAGCTGTTTTCATTTATCAATATAGCAGCAAGCGTTGTGCTTTTAATTGGCTTAGGTTATGGAGCGTTACAGTTTATAGGGAAAGAAACACCTGTTGATCCAGAAGGAACAGAAGTAGTAACAAATAACCCTGCAACTGAAACAGAAACGCCATTAGGAAAGCTATCGCCAGAATTAAAAAAAGTAGAAGATTATTATATAGCGAGTATCAATTTAGAATTGTCTAAAATGAAAATCACTCCTGAAAATAAAGAACTTTTTGATGGTTATTTAGCGCGATTGGAAGAACTTAATAAAGAATATGAAGTCCTTTCAAAAGAATTAACAGAATCTGGGCCATCAGAGCGTATTATTAATGCTTCTATAGAAAACTTAAAACTTCGTTTAAACTTAATGTATCGTCTTAAAGAAAAATTAAGTGAACTAAACAATGAAACAAATGGACTTGAACAAACTCAAGCCTAACTATTAAAAGATAATCAAAAAATGAAACAGTTTAAATATATAGCACTAGCAGTTGTTTTTTTAAGTGCCTTTGGTTTAAACGCACAGCAAAGACTTGAAAAGCTGTCAAAAACTGTAAATGCTAATAAGGATGTTACTTTAAATTTAGATACTAACTACACAAATATCGAGATCGATACCTGGGATAAAAACCAAATTAAGGTTGAAGCTTATGTAGAAAGTAAAAAATTAAGTAAAGATGAGTTAAAAGAAATTTTAGACTCATGGGAAGTAGATGTAGAAGGATCTGGAAGCAATGTTTCAATAGAAACAAGCGGAGGTATAGGATCTAAATTCAATTTTAATTTTGATTTTAGTGAATTGGAAATTCTTAAGGATATCAATATTGACTTGGGAGACATGCCAGAAATTCCAATAATGCCAGAAATGAATATTATTATTCCAGAATTACCTGTAATGCCAGAAATGGATATTAAAATTCCTAAAATGCCGGATTTTCCAAAATTACCAAAATTACCAGGTGGTGTGCATAACGTAAACTTCGACTTTGAAGCTTATAAAAAAGATGGAGAAGCATATTTGGAGAAGTGGAGCCAAAAGTATGAGGATTTGTACGGAAAAGAATATAAAACCAAAATGAAAGAGTGGGGAAGAGAATTTGGAAAAACAGATTTCGATGAGTACTCTAAAAAGATGGAAGACTGGGGTGAAAAGTTTGGTGAAAAGTTTGGTAAAGATTACGAAGTAAAGATGGAAAAATGGAGTAAGGAATTTAGCGAAAAATTTGATAAAGACTGGGCTAAAAAATGGGAAGAATGGGGTAAGAAATTTGAAGAGAAGTATGATAAAGAATGGGAAGCTAAAATAGAAAAAAAGTATGGTAAAGATTGGGAAGAGCGTGTTGAAGAACGTGCTAAGAAAATGGAAGACCATTACGAAAAATTAGCAGATGATATTGAAAAACGTTTTGAAAAGTATGAAAATGGAGATATCATTAAAACCATAAAAATTAAAATGCCTAAGGATACTAAACTAAAAGTGAATGTACGTCATGGTGAACTTAAGTTCGCATCTGTAATTCACAACTTGAAAGCAGATTTATCACATTCAAGTTTATTGGCAACGAACATTGATGGAAGTAAAACTTCCATCAGTGCTTCTTATACGCCAGTGTTGGTTGATAATTGGTTGGCTGGAGAATTAAAATTGAATTATGTAGAAAATGCTGTTCTAAAAAAAGTAAAGCATTTAATGCTAACCTCTAACTCATCTAATATTGCAGTAGGTGAACTAGGTGGAAATGCAATGATAAATGGAAGTTTTGGTGATCTTGAAATTAATTCAATAACAAACGCTTTCAATAATTTAAACTTAGTTTTAGAAAACAGTGATGCAGTAGTTTCTTTGCCTAAAACAGATTATAACCTACAATTTCAAGGAAAACGTACACGCTTGCAGCACCCTGAAAAAAGTGGTAGCGACGTAGTATCTACTTTTTCTACAGGCAACTTGTCTAGTAATAAAACCATCGTTGTTAATGCAAAATACAGTAATGTAGTTATGCAATAAAAAATCTGAACTTGAGAAAGTCCAGATTTTCTTCATTTATATTATTCTGTAACTAAACCATGTTTAGTTATGTCAATCTTTTTTATTTTAGGGTAAGGTTACCATATTATTACACTTCTAGTTAAGACAATTCAAACTAACTTTAGGCTAACCTTATAGACTATCTTTCAATTACTTGCCTTTTTGAATTTATAAGAACATCCTTCAACACAATTCATATATTTTGGAGTTAGGATAAGATGTTTTTTGTCAAAATTATAAGTTTCAACAAATGTTCCTGGTGGTGATTCTATTCCAGCACTAAAACCTAGACAATCATAAATTAAGGATAATTCATTTTCATTATAAGTGAAAGTTCCTGTCTCACATTCTTGAAATTTTGTTGAAGTAAAACTTCCGTCAGTATTAAGTACAAGTGTATAGCTGTGTTCTGCAGATTTCCATTCGCTTGGAAACCCCTTTTTTACTTCTACTAATCGCCATTGTCCAAATAGAGAATTACTGTCATGACTAGTGTCACTTGAACAACTTAAGCAAATAAAAATTAAAATCAATGTTAGTCGCTTCATAGAGATGATATCTTTTTGAAAGATAAAATATATGAAAAATGTAAAAAAAATCCTAACATTATAATAATGCTAGGATCTTATATAGTTATCATATGTTATATGAATTAATCGTCAGTTAAAACCCAATCACCTTTTGCAATTAAAGGTTCTGCTTGTTTGTACTTTAAGGTTTTATTTTCACCACTCATAACATTTTTAATCGTCACGCGATCATTACGACCAATTTTTGGTTTATCTCTAACAATAGTTTCAACTACTTGTTGTTGACGACTAGCACCTGCTCCAGCTTCTCTATTTTGAGCAGCACGTTCGTCCATATTTTGAATTTCTTCTTTAGTAGTTTCAAGCTTTTCTCTTTTACGCGTTTTTGCTTCTTGAATCGTATCAGCAGTTTCTTGGGGTATTTCACCTTTAAATAAGAATGAAATAACATCTTTATTCACCTGATCTATCATGGCTTTAAACAACTCGAACGATTCAAACTTGTAGATCAATAATGGGTCTTTCTGCTCATGTACTGCTAACTGAACCGATTGTTTTAACTCATCCATTTTACGAAGATGTGTTTTCCAAGCATCATCAATAATGGCTAATGAAATATTCTTTTCAAAGTCAGTGATTAATTGCTTACCATTAGTTTCGTAAGCTTTTTCTAGATCTGTAACTACCTGCAAGTTTTTAATACCATCGGTAAATGGTACGACTATACGTTTAAATCTGTCACGTTGTGTTTGGTAAACATTTTTAATTACAGGGAATGCTAAGTCAGCATTACGTTCCATTTTTTCCTTATAATGGTCAAAAGCTGCTTTGTATATGGTTGATGATATTTCTTTTGCTGAAAGCTTTCCAAACTCTTCCTGCGTAATAGGAGAGCTCATTGAGAAGTAACGAATCAATTCAAATTCGAAATTCTTAAAATCGTTAGCATCTTTATTAGTCTCAGCAATGATCTCGGAAGTGTCAAAAATCATATTAGCCAAATCAACTCTTAAACGCTCACCAAATAGTGCATGGAAACGACGTTTGTATACAACTTCACGTTGTGCGTTCATAACATCATCATACTCTAACAGTCGCTTACGCACACCAAAGTTGTTTTCTTCTACTTTTTTCTGGGCACGTTCAATAGATTTTGAGATCATTGAATGCTGAATTACTTCGCCTTCTTTTAATCCCATTCTATCCATCATTTTGGCAATACGTTCACTACCAAATAGGCGCATTAAATTGTCTTCTAATGACACATAAAATTGTGAACTTCCTGGATCTCCTTGACGACCAGCACGACCACGTAGCTGTCTGTCTACACGTCTGGAATCATGACGTTCTGTACCAACAATAGCTAAACCACCTGCGGCTTTTACTTCGTCTGATAATTTAATATCTGTACCACGACCAGCCATATTAGTTGCTATAGTAACCTGTCCTGGTTTACCAGCTTCGGCTACAATATCTGCCTCTTTTTTATGAAGTTTTGCATTTAATACATTATGAGGTACTTTGCGAATACTTAACATTTTACCAAGTAATTCACTAATTTCTACATTGGTTGTACCAATAAGTACAGGACGACCTGCTTGCGATAATTGAGTTACTTCATCAATTACAGCATTATATTTTTCACGTTTAGTTTTATAAACTAAATCTTCTCTATCATCACGTGCTATTGGGCGATTAGTAGGAATCTCTACAACATCCAATTTATAGATCTCCCAAAACTCACCAGCTTCTGTTACCGCAGTACCTGTCATACCAGATAATTTACGATACATTCTGAAGTAATTTTGAAGTGTTACCGTTGCAAATGTTTGTGTAGCAGCTTCAATTTTTACATTTTCCTTAGCTTCAATCGCTTGGTGCAATCCATCACTATAACGTCGGCCATCCATTATACGACCAGTTTGCTCATCAACAATCATAACTTTATTGTCCATAACAACATATTGGTTGTCTTTTTCAAATAAAGCGTATGCTTTTAATAATTGGTTAAGTGTGTGAATACGTTCTGATTTTACGCCAAAATCTCTAAATAACTCTTCCTTTAAGTTGGCTTCTTCTTCAACAGGTAACCCTTTAGCTTCAATTTTTGCAATTTCCGTTCCCATTTCTGGCATTACAAAAAAGTCTGGGTCATCTTTACCAGAAAGATATTCAACCCCTTTATCACTAAGTTCTATTTGATTGTTCTTCTCGTCAATTACATAGTATAGTTCGGCATCAACTTTAGGCATTTCCCTATTGTTGTCTTGCATATAAAAATTCTCGGTTTTTTGAAGTAGCATTTTTACACCTTCTTCACTTAAGAATTTTATAAGTGCCTTATTTTTTGGGATACCTCTATACACACGTAGTAGTTGAAAACCACCTTCTTTGGTATCGCCAGCAGCAATTAGTTTTTTAGCTTCGGCTAAAACGCCAGTTAAATACTTACGTTGAACACTTACAATATCATCAACTTTTGGTTTAAGTTCATTAAATTCATGTCTGTCTCCTTGAGGAATTGGTCCAGAAATAATCAACGGAGTTCTAGCATCATCAACTAATACAGAATCTACCTCATCAACAATAGCATAATGGTGTGGACGTTGTACTAAATCGTCTGGCGAGTGTGCCATATTATCACGTAAATAATCGAAACCAAACTCATTGTTTGTTCCATAGGTAATATCAGCATTATATGCTTTTTTACGCGATGCAGAATTTGGTTGATGATAATCAATACAATCAACACTTAGCCCATGAAATTCAAAAATAGGAGCCATCCACGCACTATCACGTTTTGCCAAATAGTCATTTACAGTTACTAAATGTACACCTCTACCAGTTAAAGCATTTAAATAAACAGGAAGGGTTGCTACCAATGTTTTACCTTCACCAGTTTGCATTTCTGCAATTTTACCTTGGTGCATTGCAATACCACCAATTAACTGAACATCGTAATGTATCATAGCCCAAGTGATGGCTTTTCCAGCAGCATCCCAAGAGTTTGCCCAAATAGCATTTTCGCCATCTAGCGTTACATAGTCGTTGTCTCCAGAAATTTCACGGTCAAATGCTGTGGCTTTTACAGTAATATTTGTATTGTTTACAAAACGTTTGGCAGTTTCTTTTACAACTGCAAATGCTTCGGGAAGTATCTCGTTTAAAACATCTTCAGTAACTTGATACGATTCGTCTTTAAGTTTATCTATTTCTTGATAGATATCTTCTTTTCTGTCAATATCCTCAGTTGTATCTGCCTCTTCTTGAAGTTTATCTATGTTTTCTTCAATGCTTTTACGTGCATCGGCAATTTTAGATTTAAACTCAATTGTTTTATTACGTAACTCATCATGCGAGAGTTTTTCCAATTGAGGTTCAACAGCTTTTATTTTATTAACTATAGGCATGATCGCCTTTACGTCTTGTTTGGATTTATCTCCAACAAATACTTTAAGTACTGAATTTAAAATACTCATTTATATTGTTTTATTTTTAGTCTTTGACCAATAGGTAGCCAAAGATACTACTTGTTGTTATGTTTAATGAAAAAATAGCGCATAAAAAAAGTCTCTTAAGAGACTTTTTAACTATTTTTTATGGTTTGTGTTTAATATTCATCCTCATTCCAAAGATAATCTTCGTCTGTAGGATAATCAGGCCATATTTCTTGAATAGAATCATAAGAATCTCCCTCGTCTTCGATAGATTGTAAATTCTCTACAACTTCTAATGGAGCTCCTGTTCTAATAGAGTAATCTATTAATTCATCTTTTGTCGCTGGCCAAGGTGCATCACTTAAATAAGATGCTAATTCTAATGTCCAATACATTTCTTACAGATTTAATTTTTGCAAAAATAATTTTTTAGTTGAAAAAGTCAAGTAAAAAAAGAATTATTTCATGTTTATTTAAACTTTTATTTAAAAAATGATAAATAAAAGCATAAAATAAACATCAAGCGCAAAATGTTTTTGTTTTAAAAATCTTATTAATAAGTCTCAAATATATTTATAAGATTCTTAAAACTCATTTCATCATTAATTTTAAGAACGTCTATTTTTTTTACTGTAAACTTTTAGGGCTAAAGTACTTTTACAGTGTTACTTTTTTAAGAAGAAACAATCAAGAATTTTTTTCAGGAATCCACTTTATTTCTTCTGCTTGTAGGTCTTTGGACAATTTTCGTGCCAACACAAAAAGGTAGTCAGATAGACGGTTTAAGTACATTAATGTTTCAGGTTGAAAGGGTTCAAGGTCATTAAGTGCTGCTGCTAAACGTTCGGCTCTACGGCAAACACAACGCGCTATGTGACAGAATGACACCGTTTGATGACCTCCTGGAAGCACAAAGTGTGTCATAATAGGTAATTCTTCATTCATTGTATCAATTTCCTGTTCTAGGAGTTCGATGTCTTCATTTGATATTTTAGGAATGTTTAAGCGTTCCTTTCCACTTTTTAACATTGCTTTTTCAGGATCGGTAGCTAAAATTGCTCCAACCGTAAATAATTTATTTTGAATGATAGATAACACGTTTTTTAAATGCATGTCAATATCCTGATCTCTAACTAAACCTATATGAGAGTTTAATTCGTCAACAGTTCCATAGCTTTCAATACGAATATGGTGTTTTGGTACTTTTGTGCCTCCAAATAAAGCAGTTTTTCCTTTGTCTCCTGTTTTTGTATAAATTTTCATCTGATATGTGTTATTGTTTTAGAGGACAGATGTAATTCGCTATGCAACAATTTTTAACGACATAAATCTCGTTCGCTCATTTCATACTACGAAGTTAATGGTTAATAGTGAAAAGCTAATAGTAAATATTGAAAAGTTGTAAGAGGATATATGTTATGATAATGATATCAATAATTTATAATCAAAGCTATTTGTAAAGTCTAAAAATCTATTAGTAACTAAGATTTTAATTGATCTAGAATCTAATTGTAAAATGCTCTTTTTGCTGTTCTTTTCTAAAGAAAACTAGTCCCCAAAAAAAAGTATCTATAGTAACGGTAACTTTTGGGTGGTTTTTAATTGTTTCCCAAGCTTCAGTCATACCTTTAGACCAATAGATGTCATCAAAAATAAATACTGTATCATTATTAACTGATGGGAGCATTGTTTCAAAATAATTTAAAGTTGCTTCTTTTTGATGATTGCCATCGAAGAAAACAAGATCGAAGGTGTTTTTTGAAAGTTCTGGTATAAACTCGTTAAAATTGCCAGTTAATTGATCGATATTTTTTAAATCTAGTGATGTAAATTGTTGCTTACTAAAAGCAGAAATAGTTGGACAGCCTTCTATAGTGATAATTTTAGCAGTTGAGTTCCCTAATGCCATGGCTTGTGTAGCAATGCCTAGAGAGGTGCCAAATTCTAATATGGAGTTTGGTTTAAAATAGTTAGCTAAACGATATAATAGCTTACTTCTTTTAAATGTCGTTCCTGAATGTTTTGCGATATTAGAAATTGCTCTTGTAGAATTTTTAGTAGTTCTTGAGCCAGCTCCTAAATCAGTAATTTTTATTCGTGTATGATTGCTTAAAAGCTCTTTTCGATACTTCTTTAGTTTAGAATATTCAGGGAAGTTCTCTTTGTTATAAAAACACTCAGTAACTAAATTAAATACGAAAGGTGAATGAACACCATGTTGATTGGTTGATCTATATAAGAATTTTAAATATGACTTAATTTGATAAATCATAGTTTATCCTTCAAGTTTTTCAAGTAATTCCATCCAGCGCATTTCTTTTTCTTCAATGGTTTCAATAATTTGTTGGAGTTCAGTAGATAACTCGTTTATTTTTTCGGTAGACAGTGTTTCATCATTAAATTTAGCCTCAAGTTCTTTTTTGTCAAACTCTAAAGATTTGATCTTGCTTTCAATGTTCTTCAACTCTTTTTGCTCGTTATAAGAAAGTGTTGTGTTATTGTCTTTTTTCCATTGTTTTTTTTCAGTTTTCTTTTCTGTATTTGATGTTTTAGGCGCGCTGTCTTCATAAGCTCTAAAGTCGCTATAATTACCTGGGAAATCATCAATGATTCCTTGTCCTCTAAATACAAATAAATGGTCTACTATTTTGTCCATAAAATAGCGATCGTGAGTTACAACAATTAGGCATCCAGGGAAATCTAATAGAAAATTTTCTAGTACATTAAGCGTAACAATATCCAGATCATTGGTAGGCTCATCAAGAATTAAAAAGTTTGGGTTTTGAATTAAAACGGTACATAAGTACAAACGTTTGCGTTCACCGCCACTTAATTTTTCAACAAAATCATATTGTTTTTTTCTATCAAATAAAAAGCGTTCCAGTAATTGTTGTGCACTTATTTGCCGTCCTTTTTTAAGTGGAATATAATCACCAAATTCTCTAACAACATCAATAACTTTTTGATCTGGTTTAACGTGAATCCCTTTTTGAGTATAGTATCCAAATTTAACTGTTTCTCCTAAGATTATTTTTCCTGAATCAGGTTGAATGCTATTGGTTATTAGGTTCAAAAAAGTTGATTTTCCTGTACCGTTTTTGCCAATAATGCCAATACGTTCGCCTTTTTGAAAAACATATTCAAATTTATTGAGCATTATCTTGTCATCAAAAGCTTTTGAAACTTTGTGAAGTTCCAGAATTTTACTTCCCAAGCGTTCCATGTTTATCTCTAATTGTACTACATGGTCTTTTCTACGTTGATGTGCTTTTTGTTTGATTTCAAAAAAATCATCAATTCGCGATTTAGATTTTGTGGTTCTAGCTTTAGGTTGCCTACGCATCCAGTCTAACTCTTTTTTGTAGAGTTGTTTTGATTTGTTTAGCTCGACAGCTTCACGCTCTATTCGTGCATCTTTTTTGTCTAAGTAGTAGGAGTAGTTGCCTTTATAACCATAAATTACGCCTTGATCTAATTCAATAATTTCATTACACACACGCTCTAGAAAGTAACGATCGTGTGTAATCATGAAAAGTGTAATGTTTTCTTTTGCAAAAAATAGTTCTAACCATTCTATCATTTCAAGGTCTAAATGGTTAGTTGGCTCATCAAGTATTAGTAGATCTGGTTTATTGATAAGAGCATTGGCCAATGCCAGACGTTTTTTTTGACCACCAGAGAGTAAACTTACTTTTTGATTTAAGTCTTCAAGCTTTAGTTTAAAAAGAATTTGCTTGTATTGTGTTTCAAAGTCCCAAGCATTAAATCGGTCCATATCATCGAAAGCTTTTTGGTAAACTTCAACGTCTTCTGGATTATTTAGCGCATCATGGTATGTATTAATAACTTTTAGAATTGTATTATCTGAGTCGAAAATTGTTTCTTCAATAGTAAGATTTGGATTTAGGTCTGGTTCCTGAGATAGAAAAGAAACTTTCAATCCTTTTCTATAAACAACCTTGCCAGTATCTGCCTCGTCTTTTCCTGATAAGATATTTAGAATGGTCGTTTTACCAGAACCATTTTTAGCAACAAAAGCAATTTTTTGATCTTTATGGATGCTAAACGACACGTTTTCAAAAAGTGTCACTTCCCCATAAGACTTTGATATATTTTCAACCGTTAGATAGTTCAAATCTGTTTTTTCTGCAAATAACGCATAAAAAACCAAAAAACGCGTTAGCTGTTTTTATTTTGACTGCTAAAAGTTATATTTGTGAATAAGCAATCAGCCTCAGTATGAAGAAATTTCTCGTTCTTACTTTATTAACCTTTAATGTTTTAGTGACATCTTGTATTTCTCAAAAGGATACTATTTACCTTCAAAATAAAGGTAATGCTTTAAATGAACCAGCTGAATTATTAGAAAAACAGCAGCCGTATAGAATTCAAATACACGATATTCTTAATATTCGAGTTAAATCATTGGACCAGGAAGCGGTTCAAATATTTAACCCAACAGGAGATGAAAATTTAAATGCAGGGAGTGCTGAAAGAGCGTACTTTGATGGATTTACCGTTGATCTACATGGGGAAATTAGAATTCCAACATTAGGAAAAGTAAGTGTTTTAGGTTATACAACAGAAGAGATTGAAAAAATTATTGAAGAAAAACTTTTAAAGGAACAGTTTAAAGAAACAGCCAATATTTTTGTGACTGTAAAACTATCAGGATTGCGTTTTACAGCCAATGGAGAAGTAGGAAGCCCAGGAACAATTACTTTATTTCAAGAGCGCGTTAACATTTTTGAAGCAATTGCAAATGTGGGAGAAATTCCTATAACTGGAGATAAAAAAGATGTGTTGATTATTAGGCAATACCCACAAGGTCAAAAAATTCATCATTTGGATTTAACAGATGTTGCAGTCATGAATTCGCCTTATTATTATATTCAGCCTAATGATATTATTTATGTAAAACCGTTAAAACAAAAGTCTTGGGGAACTGGTACAACAGGAACTCAAACTCTAACGACAATAATTTCAGTATTGTCTTTGGTTACAACGGGTATTATATTGTTAAGAATCTAAGATAGACCGATAATGATAGAAGATTTAAATATAGGTGAATCACATTCTAATTTTGATATTAAGGACTTTATATTTAAAGTCATTGGTCATTGGAAATTGATACTTGTTTCTGTTGCTATCGCATTTGGAATTGCATACTATAGTAATGCAAGAAAACAAAATGTTTATGCTTTAGATTCGTTAATTTCTGTTGAGAATGATCAAAACCCTTTTTTTACAGCAAATACAAGTATTTCATTTAATTGGGGAGGTGTAACAAGTAAAGTTCAAACTGTTATAACAACTCTAAAAACAAGAACACATAATGAGATTGTTGTAGATTCGCTTCAGTATTATGTGCAATATCTTATTGAAGGTAAATACAGAAAGAACGACATTTATTCGCAAGCACCATTTATTTTTGAAGTCGACAAGTTAAAACCTCAAGTATTAGGTAAGCCAATTTCTATAAGGTTTATAAGTGAAGACCAGTTTGAAATAACTGCCAATTTTGAAACAGAAAGAGGGACAGGTCAGATTTATGAGAGTAAAGAAAAATTACAAGTGTTATTACCTCAAGGAGAATTTAAAAAGGTATATAAATTAGGCGATCCGATAAATTCTACTTTTTTAAATGGTAGTGTGCAGCTAAGAGGCTTTTCGCCAGTAAAAGTTGGTCAAACATATTTTATTAATTTTTTAAACTTTGATACTGTAGTTAATGGGTTTAAAAACGGGTTAAATGTAAGGCCTAATTCCAAGGGATCATCAATTTTAATTCTAAGGCTAACAGGAACCAATAAAGCTAAAATAGTAGATTATTTAAATACAACAGTTGAAATTCTTGAAAGAACTCAACTTGAACGTAAAAACTTATATGCTACTAATACAATAAGATTTATAGATAGTAGCTTGCAGGCTGTTTCTACTAATTTGAAAGCAGTTGAAAATGAAATGAACAATTTTCGAGCACAAAATAAATTGTTTAATGTAGATGAAGAGAGTGGTAGAATATCAGAGACTTTAGGTAATTATGAATCGCAGAAAACACAAATAGACTCAAAAATAGCCTACTTAAACTCATTACAGAACTATCTAGAGACAAAGACAGACTATACTAAAATAGCTGCCCCAACAAGTGTTGGTATAGACGAAATGAATATTGTAACATCTGTTCAACGAATTATTGACTTGTCTGTTACCAGGCAAAAGTTAGAATATACAATTAAGGAAAACTCACCACAATTTCGAAACATAGATAGGCAAATAGATGCAGAAAAGAGTGTGTTACTTGAAACTCTAAAAGAGACGAAAAAGACATTTGGGTTTCAATTGAATTCGCTTAACAAAACGATAAATACTTTAGGTGCTAAATTAAGTGAACTACCTAAAGATCAGCAAGAATTTTTAAAGATACAACGTCGCTTCAATATTAGTGAAGAAGTATACAATGTATTTCAAACAAAGAAAAGTGAAGCCGAGGTTGTAAAAGCTGCAAATGTTTCAGATATAAATGTTATTGATAATGCTAAAGACATTGGAGGCGGATTAATTGGTCCAAATAAACGATTAAATTATCTTATTGCATTGTTTGCTGGAGTATTAATACCACTAATGATTATAATAGTGGTAACATTTTTAGATAATAATATTCACACAGTAACAGAGATTGAGCGCTTGTCTAAAATTCCAGTGCTTGGTATTATAGGTAAGTATAAAAGCGAAGGAAGTTTAGCTGTATATAATAATCCAAAATCAGCTATTGCAGAAGCTTTTAGAGCTATACGATCAAGTCTAAAGTTTATTTATAAATCTCAAAAAGTTAAAGGCCCTAAAACGGTTTTAGTAACGTCTTCAATTAGTGGTGAAGGTAAAACGTTTTGTTCTATAAACATAGCTACAGTATTTGCTTTAACAGAAAAGAAAACAGTACTTGTTGGACTGGATTTGCGTAAGCCAAAAATATCCAAAGATTTTGATGTTACTAATGATGTAGGTGTTGTAGATTACCTTATTGGGGCGAGAAGCTTAGGAGATGTCGTGCAGAAAACCCATATAGAAAACCTTGATCTTATTCTGTCAGGATCTGTACCTCCAAATCCTTCAGAATTATTGATGAGTGAAAAAATGGATGCGTTAATAGAAGAATTAAAACAAACCTATGATATTATTGTTCTTGATACACCGCCACTAGGGTTAGTTACAGATGCTATTGAATTGGTAGAATATGCAGATGCCACTATTTATATGATCAGGCAAAACTATTCGAAAAAGGATATGTTAACTGTTATTAATGATAAATACAAAAAAGGTGAAGTAAAGAATATTAGTTTTGTATTAAACTATTACGCCCATAAAAAGCGACAAGGTTATGGCTATGGCTATGGTTATGGATACGGTTATGGGTATCACGACAATGAAGAAGATAATAGGTCTATATTTAAACGAGTACTTTCTTTTTTTAAACGTAAATCGTAATTTTTGATATCTGAAAACCAAATAAGGTATAAACGAATTTTCGATTTTCTACTGTCTCTATTGCTAATTCCTTTTGCGATTATTCCAATGCTCATTTTTGTGATTATTGCTACTATCGATACTGGACAAAATGGAATCTTCATACAAGATAGGGTAGGTCAACATGCTAGAGTTTTTAAAATTTTTAAAATAAGAACTTTAAAAATAGGAAAACATAGCTTGGGGCATTTAGATAAACATGCAACTGTTTTTGGTAAATTTTTGCGAAAATATAAATTAGACGAACTACCTCAATTATTTAATGTGCTATTTGGTGATATGAGTTTCGTAGGACCTAGACCCGATGTTGTAGGTTTCGCAGATGAATTAGAGGGAGAGGATAGGATTATTTTAAAAATCAAACCAGGGGTAACTGGTCCAGCGACAATAAAATATAAAGATGAAGAAGCACTATTAGCCTTACAGGATGACCCAGAAAAATACAATAGAACGATAATTTGGAAAGATAAAGTTGAAATCAATAAAAAATACGTGCAAAATTGGAGTTTTTACTTAGATTTGAAGTGTATTTTAAAATCAATCGTTAATAAGTAAATGAAGTATAAAGATAAAATTACCATAATAGGCTTGGGATATGTAGGACTTCCATTAGCTGTAGAATTTGCTAAGAAGTACCATGTTGTTGGATTTGATATTAATGAAGAGAGAATTTCTGAGTTAAAATCAGGAACGGATAAAACCTTAGAAGTAGAAGATGATCATTTAAAAGAGGTTCTTGTTGATGATTTGTCTTATGATAAAGGGCTTTTTATTACTTCTGACATAGATGATCTATCGAGTTCAAATATTTATGTAGTAACAGTTCCAACTCCAACAGATGATCTTCATAAACCAATTTTAACACCTTTAGTAAAAGCTAGTGAAACAGTAGGAAGCGTTTTAAATGAAGGTGATATTGTAATCTATGAATCAACTGTATATCCAGGTGTAACAGAAGATGTTTGTGTGCCAATACTTGAAAAAGTTTCAGGATTAAGGTTTAATGAAAATTTCTTTGCTGGATATTCACCTGAGCGTATTAATCCAGGAGATAAAAAGCATACAGTTACGAAAATTTTAAAGGTGACGTCGGGCTCTACTCCAGAAATAGCTAAAAAAATTGATGACTTATATAAATCGGTAATTACGGCTGGAACCCATTTAGCGCCTTCAATAAAAGTAGCTGAAGCTGCTAAAGTGATTGAGAATTCACAACGTGATATTAATATTGCTTTTGTGAATGAACTTTCAAAAATATTCAGATTATTAGATATCGATACCAAAGCAGTTTTAGAGGCTGCAGGAACTAAGTGGAACTTCATAAAATTCACGCCAGGTTTGGTTGGTGGCCACTGTATAGGTGTTGACCCTTATTATCTGGCACAAAAAGCAATTGAATCTGGATACAATCCAGAGATTATACTTGCTGGGAGAAAGATGAATGATAGTATGGGGAGTTATGTTGCACAGGAAACCGTAAAGATGATGATCAGTAATGGAGCAACTATAAAAGGCGCTAACGCTTTGGTTTTAGGTATTACGTTCAAAGAAAATTGTCCAGATATAAGAAACTCAAGAGTTATAGATATAATTCGTGAATTTGAAACATATCATGTTAATGTAGACGTTTACGACCCTTGGGCTTCAAAAGAAGAAGTTAAGCATGAGTATGGTTTAGATTTGTTGACTTCAAAAGAGCAGCTAGGAGATAATTATGATGCTGTTATTTTAGCTGTATCTCATAAAGAGTTTTTAGAGTTAAATATTCAAGAATTAAAATCAGAAATAGGAGTAATATTTGATGTGAAATCATTACTGCCTAAAGAACAAGTAGACGCAAGATTATAATGTATACAAATAAATACCATAACGAAGACCTGTCAAATTACACATTTTTAATTACTGGCGGAGCAGGTTTTATAGGATCAAACATAGTAGAATACTTATTAAAGAACAACGCTAAATTAGTAAGGGTTTTAGATGATTTTTCAAACGGTTATAGAGAAAATTTAGAAGAATTTCACACTAATCCAAATTTTGAACTTCTAGAGGGGGATATTCGTGATTTACAAACGTGTAAAGACGCAATGAATGGTATTGATTATGTGAGCCATCAAGCAGCTTTAGGTTCGGTTCCACGTTCTATTAATGATCCAGCGACAACCAACGAAGTAAATATCACAGGCTTTTTGAATATGATGATTGCTTTAAAGGAGAGTGACTCTGTGAAGCGTATGGTATATGCGGCTTCTAGTTCTACTTATGGAGATAGTTTGACTTTACCTAAAGTAGAAGCAAATATTGGTAATCCACTGTCGCCTTATGCAGTAACTAAGTATGTAAATGAGTTATATGCCGATGTGTTTGGTAAAACCTATAATACGGATGTTATTGGGTTGAGATATTTCAATATTTTCGGTCCAAAGCAAAGTCCAAGAGGCGCTTATGCAGCAGTTATTCCGTTATTTATGGAGGCAGTTAAAAATAAGGAAGCAGCAACAATAAATGGCGATGGTGATCAAACCAGAGACTTTACTTTTGTTGAAAATGCAGTTCAAGCCAACATAAAAGGGTTTTTTGCAGGAAAAGATGCGGCTAACGAAGTGTATAATATTGCTTGCGGAGAACGTATAAGCGTCAACTATTTATGGAATCATATAAATCAAGCAGCTGGAAGTAATGTTGTTGCTAATTATGGGCCTTCACGACAAGGCGATGTGCGTGATTCTTTGGCTGATATTTCCAAAGCTGTACGATTACTTGACTATAATCCTAGATTTACTGTTAAAGAAGGTCTTAAAATTACCTGGGATAATTTTATAAAATCCTAATAAGTTTGTTATTTTTGATACAGCTAATTCCCTCGAGTTAACCGTATCAAATACATAAAACTTGAAAGAAAACTTAGACGATAAGTGGTTATATACCATATCCTCAAAGCAATCGCTGTTTCAACTAAATTTTAAAGAAATTTGGCGCTACAGAGACCTTTTGCTTTTGTTTGTAAAACGTGATATTGTTACGGTTTATAAGCAAACTATTTTAGGGCCTTTGTGGTATGTTATTCAGCCGTTATTTACCTCAGTTATTTTTACATTGATATTTAATAATCTAGGACAGATCAAAACGGGAGGTATTCCACCTTTTTTGTTTAACCTTGCTGGTATTACTTTATGGAACTACTTTAAAGAATGCCTTACAGGAACGTCAAATACCTTTACTAAAAATCAGAATATTTTTGGAAAAGTATATTTTCCAAGAGTAATCATGCCAATGTCCGTAACTATTTCAAATTTGTTAAAGTTTGTAATACAATTAGGAATATTTGCAGCTTTTTATGTGTATTTCGTTGCAATGGGCCATGATATAACTCCAAATGTTAATGTGTTACTTTTTCCGCTTTATGTATTAATGATGGCTTTGTTAGGTTTAGGCTTAGGAATGTTGTTGTCTGCAATGACTACCAAATATCGTGACCTAAATATATTAGTTGGTTTTGGTGTACAATTGTTAATGTATGTATCTGCTGTTCCTTATCCATTGGAAGAAGCAAAACTTAAATTTCCAAAAGTCGTAGCCAATTTGGTAGAGTATAATCCGCTTTCACAAATTATAGAAGGTTTTAGGAATATGTTACTTGATACAGGGATGTTTAGTTTGGAAAAGTTGTTATACACCTTTTTTATTAGCTTAATAATATTCTTGTTTGGATTGCTTATTTTTAATAAAACCGAGAAATCGTTTATTGATACTGTTTAGGTTGGTGAAAGGTTAAGAGTGAGAGGTGAAGGGTTAAGGGTGAGAAGTGAACGGTGAAGGGTGAGAAGTGAAGGGTGAAGGGTTAAGAGTGAAAAATGATTATGGATCATAAAAAGTTAGATGCATGGAAATATAGTATGGATTTGGTAGAGAAGGTTTATCAAATAACATCGGTATTTCCAGATATTGAAGCTTATGGTTTAACAAGTCAGATAAGAAGAAGTGCTGTTTCTATTCCTTCTAATATTGCAGAAGGTGCTGCTAGAGATTCTAATAAAGAGTATATTCGATTTTTAAATATATCAATAGGTTCTTTAAGCGAATTAGAAACACAGATTATAATTGCAAAGCGATTGGATTACCTTTCAGGAAATAATGAAGTGTTAGTGGATATCATTAAATTAAGAAAAGTAATTATTGGTTTAAAAAAGTATTTAAAAAACAACAGTTAACTTAAAAACAGCTCACAGTTCACCAAAAACTATTCTCTATGGTACAAAGTGATATAATCTTAAAAGCCGAAAATATATCAAAACAGTATCGTCTTGGTGTTATTGGAACAGGTACGTTGAGTCATGATCTAAACAGGTGGTGGCATACCATTAGAGGAAAACAAGATCCTTATCTAAAAGTAGGTGAAACTAACGATAGAGGTACTAAAGGAGAAAGTCAATATGTTTGGGCACTACGCAATATAACTTTTGAAGTAAAACGTGGGGAAGTTCTAGGAATCATAGGAAAAAATGGAGCAGGAAAATCTACTTTGTTAAAAATATTGTCTAGAGTTACTGGTCCAACTACAGGAGAAATAAAAACTAAAGGACGCATTGCTTCGTTATTAGAGGTTGGAACAGGATTTCACCCTGAAATGACAGGGCGAGAAAATATTTTCTTGAACGGTGCTATTTTAGGAATGACTAAAAAAGAGATTGCGTCTAAACTTGATGAAATTATTGAGTTTAGTGGTTGTGAACGCTATATAGACACACCAGTTAAGCGCTATTCGTCAGGGATGAAAGTTAGATTGGCATTTGCTGTAGCAGCACATTTAGAGCCAGATATTTTGGTAGTTGATGAGGTTTTGGCAGTTGGTGATGCTGAATTTCAAAAAAAAGCAGTAGGAAAGATACAAGACATTTCTAGAGGTGAAGGCAGGACCGTTCTTTTTGTAAGTCATAATATGGCGGCAGTAAAAAACTTATGTTCTAAAGGAATGGTGCTTGATAATGGTGAAATAAGTTTTACAGGAGGTATAGAAGATTGTATAAATCATTACTTAAAAAAATATTCTTACTCTGGGGTTAATAAAAATTGCATAAAAAAAGGAGCGAAAAATATAATTGTAGATAATGTTAAGTTCATGTCTAATAAAAAAACAATGATTGCTACAGGAGAACCTTTAGAGATTATGTTTTATTTGAAGGGAGATATGAATTTGTTAAAGAATAATTTACGATTAGACTTTAAAATTGATGACATTTATAAAAATAGAATTGCTTGGTTTAGCTCTTCAATTAATGTTGTTAAAAAGAATATAGGTGATTCTCAGGAGAACAAAATTGTTTTTAAGCTAAAAAAGATGCCATTAAATGTTGGCCAGTATAGCTTATCGTATGTTCTCTATGCAAATCAAGAGATTCAAGAAAATGCTCAGGAATATTTGAATTTTGATGTTTTAGAAGGGGTGTATTATAATAACTCTACAATTAATATAACACCTAAGCATTCGCAAATATTATTGGATTATGAGGTATATTGTTAGCAATTGAGTTTGTATGAGTCTTAAAAATGTTAGTTTTAAACATATAATAGTTACTAGGTTCAACCTGTCTCAAAGATGGGACAAAGATAAGCTGGGTAAAAAGGTATTGGATGAAGATTGGTTGAATGAACGTTATGAGCTTTTTGAAAAATTTTGTATTCCTTCACTAAGAACACAAACTAACCAAAATTTCGAATGGTGGGTATATTTTGATGAAACACTTCCTGAGGAATATAAAAACATCAACAAAAGAATTAATAAGGAGTTTAAAAATTTTAAACCAAAATATGAAGAATCATATACTAGTTTTGAAAATAATATGCCTGATGATATCAAAAAGAATCTTATTAATACCAATACAAAGTATTTAATTACAACAAGATTGGATAATGATGATATGCTGGCAAAAAATACTATAGAACTTATACAAGGTATAAATGTAAATGATGAAAAGAATAAAATTTTAGAACTTCCAGTTGGGTTTACGTTAGGAATTAATAATCAAAAAATTATTAAAAAAATGACATCTAAATTAAACCCGTTCATAAGTCTTCTAGAAAAGGTAAATAAGGATAGTCCAGTTAAAACAGTATATTTTAAACAGCATAATAAGTGGTCTGAAGTAGAATGCTTAGAATTATCTTCTAAGCCTCAATGGATTCAAATTATTCACGATAGCAATGTGTTGAATTCATTAAATGGTGATTTTACCCTAGCACTTGGAGTATACAGGAGATTTGAAATTGAAAAAACTAACGAAATTAATATTTATTGGAAAGGCTTAGTCCCTTTGTTTAAAAGGAAAGTTAAACGAATTCTGAAAATGTAAATTATGATAATTAAAAAATTAAAACGAATCATAAAGGAAAATAAACGATTACATAAATCTAATTTACTATACTTAAAAGAACTAGATTGGGCAAATGTATATCATGACAGTATTCGAGGGCAAAAATGGTTAACCAATATGTCATTAAATATTGGAAGATGGGCTGGGAACTATGCCTTTTTTTATGTGCTAAATAGAGTTTTACTTGATTACAAGCCCAAGAAGATATTAGAATTTGGATTGGGAGAATCTACAAAATTTGTTTCGGCATTTCTTGAAAATTATTTGTTAGAATCCAAGCATGTAGTTATAGAGCAGGATGAAGCTTGGTTTGAAAGTTTTAAAAATAGATTTTCACTTAGCGCAAATTCGAAGGTAATTATTTGTCCTATAGAGAAAAGAGTCATTAATAATTACGAAGCAAATTTTTATAAAGGACTAAATCAGCAATTAGATCAAAAGTTTGATTTATATATAGTTGATGGCCCTTTTGGTAGTAATAGGTATTCTAGGTACGATATTGTTGAGATAATAGAAAAGTGTTCGAATGAGGATGAATTCATCATAATATTTGATGATTATAATAGAGTAGGTGAACAGGACACAGTAAATGAGCTGGTTAACGTTTTGAAACGAAAGGGAATAGATTTTCATAAGGGAATCTACCAAGGAGTTAAAAGTGTTTGCGTAATAGGAACATCTAAGTATAGATTTATTACATCATTATAAGGTTGATATGATTCATAGCGATAAACCATTAGTTTCGATCATAATTCCAACATTCAATAGAGCAAGAATTATTCAACGAACACTAGATTCTATTATATCTCAAACTTATAAAAATTGGGAATGCTTTGTAGTTGATGATGGTTCAACAGATGATACCAAAGAGGTTATTGATTCTTACATTAAACAAGATAAACGATTTAAATATCTTATAAGACCTCAGGATAGATCAAAAGGGGCTAATGCGTGCAGGAATTACGGATTTGAAGTTTCAAAAGGAGAGCTAATAAATTGGTTTGATAGCGATGATATAATGCATGAGAATAAGATTGAAGAACAGGTGAATCTATTAAATGAATCATCTAGTAATTATGTTATATGCCAATCAAAACGAGTTCTTTTAAATAAAAACAATGAAGAGTATCTTTGGAATAAAAAGATATTTTCAGAGAATATTTTAGAAGATTATATCTGCTTTAAAGCGTCTTGGGGAATAGGATCGGTGCTTTATAAAAGAAGTTTTTTAGAAAAGTTGAATTTAAAATTTGACGAAGAGCTTCAACAGTCTCAAGAGTACGATTTTCATATTAGATTGTTGTCTAAATCGTCAATTTATGCTTTTGACGAAGCGCCACTCATTACTGTATTTAATCACGAAGATAGTATTTCCTATTCTAAAACAAATTTGTATGCTAAGGCAAAGTCAAGCCTTAAGTTAAAGATAAAACTATTAAAAAATGCGAATTTAAATCTTTCAAGAGAGGTAAAAGTGTTTTTATTGAAAGATATGTATAGAGTATTTTTTCAAAGCACGCTAGAGAAGCATTTTAAAACAGCTTTTTTGGCATATAGGTACTTTCTCAAAGCGCATTTTTACATCGATTTAAAAATGAGTTTTAAAGTGATTAAACATTTTATAATAACTTCTTTAGCACTCACAAGTTATGTGTTGTTTGGTAAAGGGTATAGGCTTTTAAGATTGTCAATTAATTAGTAAGTTATGGAAGATCAATTGGTTTCTATAATAATACCAACGTTTAATAGGGTAGAACTCTTGACCGATACATTGGAAAGTATTGCAAAACAAACTTACAAAAATTGGGAATGCTTATTAATTGATGATGGTTCAACTAAAGAGGTAGAGAATTTAGTGAACCAATTTGCTGAAAAAGACCAACGATTTAAGTTCTATAATAGACCCAAGAATAAGGCTAAAGGCGCAAATGCATGTAGAAACTATGGTTTTAAACAAAGTCAAGGAGAATTTATAAAATTCTTTGACAGTGATGATATTATGAAACCAGAGCTTATCGAGAAACAAACAAAATTTCTATTAAATAATACTGAACTAGATTTTTGCGCTACATTTTGGATTCATCTGTACGAAGATGGTAGTACAATGAAGAATAAACAAAATACTATTAATTATAAAGATAACCCCATAAGGAGTTATTTACTAGAAGATCATATTTTTCCAACGCCGTCACCTTTATGGCGTAAAAGCTTTTTGGATAATAAAGAGCTATTCGATGAAGAATTGCACAGAAGCCAAGAAGCAGATTTTCATTTTAAAATGCTTATGCATCAACCCAAATATGATTTTCTGAATGATTTTTTAATGTATATAAGAATAGGGCATGAAAGCATAAAAACAAATATTTCTTCAAAAAGTAGAATGTCTGTTTTTAAATACTTTGATAACGTGTTTAATAGTTTGAGTAATAGCAATAATCAAGATAAAAATATGCTTTTAGAGTATGTTTTTTATAGGCAATCGGTTAACTATTATAATTTAATTAGTAATACTAAAGGTTTGTCTAACAAACAAGAGATTTCTAGAGCTATATTTCCTAGTTTAATTAATTATGCCGAAAAGGCTGGTGTAAATAAAAAAACTAACTTGTTAATTGGAAAGTTGTTATTGTTATTTTTTAATAAAGGGTATTATTTCTTTTATTATCCTAAGTTTAATTATAGAAAGAGAAAGGAATGAAAAGAATATTCTTTGTATGCCCAGAAATAAGTTCTCCATCTGGTGGGATAAAACAAATATATAGACAAGTAGATATACTTAACAAGAATAATTTTTCTGCATTCATCCTTCATGAAAATAAAGGTTTTAAATGTTCCTGGTTTGATAATGACACGCAAATTGCGTATAGTAAAAAATTGTTTGAAGAGCTAAATTCAATTAAGCAAATAAAAAAGCATACTTTAAAGAGTAGAATAAAGAGTGCGTTAAAAAAAGTCAGATCATTTAAGTTAATTAAGCAAAAAGATGTTCTTATAAATAGGAATGATATCATTGTTTTTCCAGAGGTTTACGGACCAAGAATGATGGAAGTATTTGAAGGGATTCCTAAAGTAATTTATAATCAAGGTTGTTATCAGACATTTTTTGGTTATCAAATTAATTCTAAAGAAGAAAAAACAGCCTATAAACATAAAGATTTAATCGGAGTAATAGTAAACTCTGAAGACGGTAAAAAATACTTAGAACATGCATTTCCTGAACTAATAGTACATAGAATTCATTATGGATTCGATTCCAAAAAATTTGAATATTCGAAACAAAAGAAGTTACAAATTTGCCTGATGCCAAGAAGACTCAAGTCAGATATTATTCAAGTCGTAAACATTTTAAAGTTCAGGGGTGTTTTAAGTAAATGGAATATTAAGTTAATTGAAGGAATGAATGAAGAGCAAGTAGCTACTTGCATGAAAGAAAGTGCCATTTTTTTAAGTTTCAACATTAATGAAGGGTTTGGTATGCCGCCAGCAGAGGCCATGGCATGTGGTTGTATTGTAATTGGTTATACTGGAAAAGGTGGTACAGAAATATTCAAGAATGAGTTTAGTTACCCAATTCCAGATAGAGATGTGCAAACGTTTTCAAAAATATTAGAGAAAGTATTAATGGAATATGAAACAAATGCTCTTCCTTTCTTAGAAAAGGGAAGGAAAGCTTCAAATTTTATTCTATCTAATTATTCGCTTTTGGTTGAGGAAGATGATATTGTTAATACCTGGAGAAAACTTATACAATAAAATGATTTATGCCTAAAGTTTCAATAATACTGCCTAGTTATAATCATAATCAATTTCTGGAGAAAAGGCTTAGTTCAATATTAAATCAGTCTTATTCTAATTGGGAACTAATAATAATTGATGATGCTTCAACAGACGGGAGTATAAAAACATTAAAAGAATTTTCCAACACTTACAAGAATAAGATTGCCAACTTAGTATTAAAAAAAGAAAATTCTGGAAGCGGTTATAATTCATGGAGAGAAGGAATCGAATTGGCTAAGTCTGAATACATTTGGATAGCAGAAACAGATGACTATTCACATAGTAGTTTTTTAGAGGAACAGATAAATATCTTAGAAAACAATAAAAATGTTAGTTTATCATTTTCAGCCAGTAATTATGTAGATGTTGACGAAAATTTTTTATACGATTCAAGTAAAAGAACTCGAGATTTAAGCGTAAATCTCGACGATTATGGAGTGTTTACTTCTTCTCATATTATTAGCAAAATGCCATTTGATACTTATATCACCAATGGCAGTAGTGTGCTTTTTAGAAATCCTAATAAAGCTCTACCAGAAGCGTTGTTTAGATATAAACAAATTTCAGATCAGTTTTTATGGACATACCTAATAGAATCGAAGTCGGTAGCTTTTTTAAATAAAAACCTCAACTATTTTAGAAGGCATGAAGATTCGACAACACATAAAGTTAATGTTCATGATAATATAAATTTGTATAAAGAAATTATAGCTTTTTTAAATTTCTTTCAATTAAGTAACAGAACAACAGATTTTTTAGATTATTATATTAAACATTATGTTTGGAGTAATAAAAAACAAATGTTTAATACCAGTTTACTTATTGATTTTGAAGATGTAAAAAGAGTAAAAAGGAAATATTACTCAAGGCTTCTCAACTTTATTTTTAGCAAAGTATTTAAAAAAAAATGTCAAATAATAAACCGTTAGTTAGCGTCATAGTTCCAACTTATAATAGAGGGCATTATTTAGAACTTACTTTAAAAAGTATTGTACAGCAGACATACACAAATATTGAAATTATAGTTGTAGATGATGGTTCTGTTGGAATTGAGAATCAAGATATTTGCAATAAGTTTACCAATGTCAAATATGTTAAGATAGATAATAGCGGAGGACCTTGTAGACCTAGAAATATTGGTATTTCAAAATCAAAAGGAACATACGTCGCTTTCGTTGACGATGACGATATTTGGCACCCCGAAAAGATTGATTTACAAGTCGATATTCTTGAGAATAATCCTGATTTTGGGTTAGTACATAACTACTGTAATGTTATAGATGAACACGGAGAAGAAACAAATGAAACTGTAGGTAGACCAGGTAAACCAAAAGATAAACATGGGAATGTTTTAAATAGAATGATTGGAAACTGGACATTAATGATGCCTACACCATTATTAAGAAAATCTGTAATAGATGAAGTAGGTTTTTTTAATGAAGATATCCCTCAAACCTTTGCAGATGTAGAGTATTGGAGTCGTTGTGCCTTTCATACTAAGTTTTATTATTTAGATGAAGCTTTAGTAAACTATAGAAAGCATTCAAATAATATGTCTGCTAATAACAAAGTGTACATAGATTTACCTATATACTTATTCAATGTTGTAGATAGATATTATAGAAAAGGAGCAGTAAATAAAGAGATTTATAAAAAGTTACAAGTAAATCTTTGCTTGTCACAAAGCAAAAATATTAAGAGAGGTTTTTTGAAAACTATTAAAAACTTATTTAGGATAGATACCTTTTGGTTTTTTAATTTTAGAGTTCATAAAACCATATTAAAAAAAATGATTTCATGAGTAAAACAACCTACCTAATTACTGGAGGCGCTGGAAACATTGGAAGCGCATTGGCACAAAAACTAGTAGAGGATACTTCGAATCATGTTGTGATTGTTGATAGCCTTTTAACGGGAAGTATGGAGAAAATTCCTAAAAAAGATAATATCACTTTTATAAAGGCAAATGTTAATGTGTATAATGACGTAGTACCTGTTTTTGGACGATTTAATTTTGATTATGTTTTTCATTTAGCTGCAGTAGTTGGTGTAAAGAGAACTTTAGAAAACCCAATGATGGTACTCGAAGATATAGAAGGAATTAAAAACATTCTATCACTTTCAAAAAGTACCTGTGTTAAGAGAGTGTTTTATTCGAGTTCTTCTGAAGTTTATGGAGAGCCGTTCGAAATTCCTCAAAACGAACAAACAACCCCTTTAAATTCTAGATTGCCTTATGCTATAGTAAAAAATGTAGGTGAAGCATTTTTTAGGTCCTATTATCAGGAGTATAATTTAGAATATACCATTTTTAGATTTTTTAATACTTATGGGCCAAATCAAAGCGAAGACTTTGTGGTTCCTAAATTTTTAAAAGCTGCTTTAAAGAATGAACCTATTTATATTTATGGCGATGGTAAGCAAACACGATCTTTCTGTTTTGTAGATGATAATATAGAAACATGCATAAAAGCTTTAAAAGACTCAAATAGTCATAATGAAGTGATTAATATTGGTAGTGATAAAGAAATCACTATTTTAGAATTAGCAGAAACCATTATAAAAGTATCTAATTCAAAATCAGACATAGTTTTTGTTCCTGCTCTAGAAGAAGGTGATATGGCAAGAAGATGTCCTGATACTTCAAAAATGAAAGCACTTTTAGGTAAAGAACAGATATCTTTAGAAGAAGGGTTGAAGCTGCTTATAGATTTTTATGAGAATAGGAAATAACCCAGAAAAAGAACAGAATATTTTAGAAGTTGATGCTTATCATAGAGTTGTCATTCCTGTCTATATTCCTAATTTAACTGAGGCATATTTTCAAGATGGTTTAAAGATTTTGAAGTTATGTTTTAGCTCTTTATTAAAAACTATTCACCCTAAAACCAAAGTTTCAATAATTAATAATGCTTCATGTGAAGAAGTAGTTGTTTATTTAGAAAGCTTGTATCAACAAAATGAAGTAATTGATCAGCTATTTAACTCTAAAATTAACCTAGGTAAGGTTAATGCGCTATATGCAGCTATTAAGAGCAATTTAGAACCAATAATAACGATTGCTGATGCAGATGTTATGTTTTTACCAAATTGGCAACAAGAAGTAGAGAATACCATGTTAGCTTTTCCGGAATGTGGTATGGTTTCTCCTGTACCAAGTAGTATTGCTTATAGAGGCAAATACTTAAATAGCACTGTTTTTTATGCTTTTTTTAAAGGAAAATTAAGATTTGAGAATGTTAAGAGTCCTGAGGGATTAGTGAAATTTCAAGAAAGCGTAGGTCGAGAGATGTATAATAAAAATCATTTAGAAAAATATCTTGTTGTATCTAACAAAAAGGGAGAGGCGGTAATAGGTTGTGGCCATTTTATGGCAACTTTTAGGGCAGAAGTGTTTCAGAAAGCACCAAATGACATCTGTAAATTTAAAATAGTAGGCGGAAGTGAAAATAACTACTTAGATAAACCAAATGATGTAGGAGGTTATTTAAGGCTAGCAACTTTAAGAAATTATGGCTACCATCTAGGAAATAAAAAAGAAGACTGGATGGACGATAAGCTTGATGAAATTAATACTTCAAAAATAACTCATCACACTATTAAAAGCCTCCCCGAATTAAAATCTATTGGATCTTTTAACCATAAAATAGGCCGAATAATACATGAAATCTTCTTCAAAAGGTTAAAAAAAAGGTACTTTAGGTATAAAGGAATGAAAAGCCATTATTAATGAAACAATCGTTAAAGATATTGGTTAGTAATAGAGCGTTACCAACAAAAGAAATTGGAAGTTGGACAACTCGACTATCTCAACTAAATTCAAATATTGATCTTTTCGATTACATATTATCACCCTCTTGTTATAATGAGAAATATTTAGATTGTAGAAAGCGTAAGTTTATAACTTGGAGAAAAGAAGTAAGAACACTAAATTTAAAATATTGGGTAGCTAGAGATTATATTAAAAGAATTAAGTATTTAGCAAAAACGGCAAATAAGATTAGTGTTGTTGTAATGGACGATATTCATTTATTAGAAGCACTTACTTTAACAAAAAACAGTTATAAATGCCCTTTAGAAATAATTTTTTCGTTCCATGGGTTTGAGGTGGATTTAAAAAAAGATGTATTATCTAGAATAGATAAAATACTGTTTTTATCTCATAAGGGTTCAGAGTTTAATAAGCAAAAATATTCAAATTTTTTTCCAGAAACTGTAGTAGTTGGTAATGGGGTAGATTCAAGTACTTTTTTTCCTTTAGAGGAGAAAGAATTTTATAAACAAAGACAGGAATATAATTATTTAGAAAATGATGAAATATTAATTTGGGTAGCAAATGATAGACCCAAAAAAGGAATTCAACTTTTTTATCAAGTAATTGAAATATTATTAAAAGAAATCCCAACTTTAAAAGTTATAATTATTGGAAGTGATAGAGTGTATAATCACCCTAGAGTCAATAATATTGGGCGAATTAGCAATAAAGATGTTGCCAAATATTTAAAGATTAGTAATTATTATATGTTTACTACGTTTTATCAGGAAGGATTTGGTCTTTCTATGATAGAGGCTTTAAAATGTGGAAATGCGGTTATAGCTTCCAGTCGTGGTGCTATTGTAGAAGTACTTAATGGTTTAGATAATGTTTATTTGATTGAAAAAATAAATGATCCAGAAAAATGGATAGAGGCATTTAACTTAGCAAGAAAAGATACTAACTTTGGAAAGATTAGACCTAATAAGATTCTTACTGATCAAATATGGGATTATAAAAATTGGGAGCGAAAATTTGTTAATGCAATAAATGGAGATTAAAAATATTGCCATCATACCAGCTAGAGGAGGATCTAAAAGATTGCCAAATAAGAATATGCTTAAGCTTAATGGCGTGCCTTTAATAGAGCATAGCATCAATTTTGCTATGGCTAATAAATCCATAATTAACGATGTTTATGTTTCAACAAACGATAAAAATATAAAGGAGATAGCACTAAATCTTGGAGCAAAAGTAATTGATAGACCAGAAGAAATTTCTGGGGATTATGCAACCACTGTTTCAGCTTTGAAGCATGTTATTAATACTATTGAAGAAACTATAGATAATGTAATACTTCTTCAACCAACAAATCCGTTACGGCAAAAAAATCTATTGACAGACGCTTATACAAAATATATTGATGGTGATTTTGATAGCCTAATGACGGTGTCTTCTAGCGAAAAAAAATTAGGGAAGATTAAGAACGATAATTTTATCCCATATAATTATATAATGGGACAACGAAGTCAGGATTTAGAACCATTATACTTTGAAAACGGATTGTTATACATAACAAGAACTTCGTTAATACTAGATAATAGTATTTTAGGAAGTAATAACTATCCATATATAGTTAATCATCCATATGCATTGGTAGATATTGATTTAGAGGAAGATTTAAAGTATGCACAGTTTATATTAGATAATTACCCAAATGAGTAACCCGTTTATACAAATAGGAAATAGAAAAATAGGATTGGATTATCCTCCATTGGTGATAGCCGAGATAGGTATAAATCACGAAGGATCTTTAAAAGTGGCAAAAGAAATGGTAGATGCAGCTGCAAGATCTGGTGTTGAGGTGGTGAAGCACCAAACTCATATTGTAGAAGATGAAATGAGTTCTGAAGCAAAAAAGGTTATTCCAGGTAATGCAGATATATCAATTTATGAAATTATGGAACGCTGTGCTTTGAATGAAGATGATGAAAACGCATTAAAGATATATGTAGAAAGCAAAGGGATGATATTTTTGTCGACTCCTTTTTCACGAGCTGCAGCAAATAGGCTTGAAAGTATGAATGTTTCAGCATATAAAATAGGGTCGGGAGAGTGCAATAATTATCCACTTCTAGAACACATTGCAAAATTTAAAAAACCAGTAATATTGAGTACTGGTATGAATACTTTAGAAAGTGTAGAGAAGGCCATAGCGATTTTTGATAAACACAATGTTCCTGTTGCTGTATTACATACAACTAATTTATATCCAACACCACCTGAATTAGTGAGATTTGGAGCTATGAAACAATTACATGAAGCCTTTCCCGATAAGGTCTTCGGGTTAAGCGATCACACATTAAACAATAATGCTTGTTTGGGAGCTGTAGCTTTAGGAGCTTCGATTTTAGAACGCCATTTTACAGATCATAAACAACGTACTGGTCCAGATATAATTTGTAGTATGGATGAGCAAGAATGTCAACATTTAATTAAAAGTAGTAGAGAGATTGCACTAATGAGAGGAGGAATTAAAGCGCCTGTGAAAGAAGAGCAAGTAACTATTGATTTTGCTTTTGCAACTGTTTGTGCAATTGAAGGTATAAAAAAAGGAGAAAAATTAACTAAACATAATATTTGGGTGAAACGTCCAGGAACAGGAGAAATACCTGCAGAAAATTTTAGTGAGATTCTTAATAAAAAAGCTAAAATTGATATAGAAAAAGATGTTCAATTAAAATGGACAGATTTTGAGTAAAACACATAAAAAGATTGCATTTTTATCTGGAACTAGAGCAGATTTTGGAAAAATCAAGTCTTTAATTCAAATTCTTGAAGATAATTCGCATTTTGAACCTTTCGTATTCGTTACTGGAATGCACTTAATGGAAACCTATGGTTACACCATTATAGAAATTGAACGCTGTAATTTTTCTAACCTTCATGCATTTAAAAATCACACAAGTGAAACCACGATGGATTTAACACTAGCAAAGACCATTGAAGGGTTTTCAAATTATGTGAAAAAAATTCAGCCAGACCTTATAGTAGTTCATGGAGATAGAGTAGAAGCAATGGCTGGCGCAATTGTTGGAGCATTAAATAATATTTTAGTAGCTCATATAGAAGGTGGTGAGTTATCTGGTACAGTAGATGAGCTTATTAGACATTCTGTTAGTAAAATGAGCCATATACATTACGTATCAAATGAAAATGCTAAGAAAAGATTAATTCAAATGGGTGAGCTGGAAAAGAGTATTAAGATAATTGGTTCGCCAGATGTCGATATCATGTTTTCACAAAATCTTCCAGAAATAAATGAGGTAAAAACATATTACGAAATCTTATTTAATGATTACGCGTTGGCAATGTTTCATCCAGTTACAACAGAATATGAAAGTATGGGTGAATATGCGCAAAGTTTTGTTGAAGCATTATTACAAAGTGATAGAAATTATGTTGTTATATTTCCGAATAATGATTTGGGCTCAGAAAAAATAATCAAAGCTTATAGTCAATTAAAATCAGATCCAAGATTTAGAATTTTTCCATCTATAAGGTTTGAGTACTTCTTAACACTTTTAAAAAATAGTAGCTTAATAGTAGGGAATTCTAGTGCAGGGATTAGAGAAGCTCCTTATTATGGAATACCAACAATAAACATTGGTAGTAGACAAAAGAATAGATCTCAACATTCGCACATAATAAATGTGACATACAAAAGCGAAGAGATATTACACGCTTTAAATTCAGAATATGAATTAATTAAAAAGGATAACAAAACCTATGGAAAAGGTAATAGTTCAGAATTGTTTTTAGAGTCTTTGCTAGAAGAATCCTTATGGACTTTGAATACACAAAAGAGTTTTGTTGATATTTATTAAAGAAAATAGTATAGTTGATTAACAAAAAAATAATAATAGTAGTCCCAGATGGAACAGGAATAAGAAATTATTTGTTTTCCAAAATTATACCTGATTTGATGACTCAAAACTGTGAGTTACTCATTTATCATGCATTGTCCAATGAAGCGATTAAGGAAGTTGAAAAGCTTCATGATATAAAACTTAATAAAAAACTAATTCCTAAGTACAAAGAAACAGTTAGGCAAAAATTTTTAAGAGAGGCTATTTGTTATGGTAGATTGAATTATAATTCAAAACTCGAAAATAATTTAACAGTTTTGACTAACTGGAAACGAAACCATAAAGGACTAAAAAAATGGTTTTATAAAATTGTTGAGCCATTTGGTAAATATATAGGAAGGAACTATCAAAGGATTTTAAAATTTGAAAGAAAATATCAGAATACACTCCTAAAGAGTATTGACGAAGAGCTGTCTTTTTTAAAATCGTATAATCCTGATGTTGTTTTTTGTACACATCAAAGAGCAATTAATGCAATTCCAATATTCAAAGCAGCTGAAGTATTAAACATTAAAACTATAGGCGCTATATACTCTTGGGATAACCTTGTTAAGGCTAGATTATCTATAAGAACCAATATGTATATTGTGTGGTCAAAATATATGAATGATGAGCTGGTAAGATACTACAATGAAATAAACAGAGCAGACATTTTTATAACAGGAACTCCGCAATTTGAATTATATAAAGAGGTTAATAATACTAGTAAAGAAGATTTCTTTAAAAAATATCATTTAGATTCAAGTAAGTTTACAGTTTGCTTTTCTGGAGATGATGTTTTAACATCTCCTCACGATCCAAAGTATTTAGAAGATTTTGTTTCAGTTATTAAGGAAAGTCATTTAAACGATAAAATTCAAATTATTTTTAGACGTAGCCCAGTAGATCTATCTGGAAGATATGACTATGTTATCAATAACAATAATGATGTTATTACGCCTATAGAACCAAAATGGAGTAATACTCAAAAACAATGGACACAATTATTTCCCTATTATGAAGATGTTGAATTGCTGGCGAATTTATGTAAACATTGTGATTTAGTAATTAATGTTGGCTCAACAATGGCACATGATTTTGCAATATTTGATAACCCAGCGGCATATATTAATTATGACACTGTTTTAGATGAAAAATGGTCAACAAAAACTATCTATAATTATCAGCATTTTAGATCTATGCCGGAAAAAGATGTTGTATATTGGATAAACAAGAAGGAAGATTATATTACGGTTATTGATGAGTGCATTGTAAACAAACATTCTTTAGGAAAACAATGGCTCAATACAATTAATTGTTTTGATAAAAATAGTACCCAAGAAATAACAAAACTACTTATAGACTAATTAACATGCATATTTGTTTTTTTACACATGAATTTCCAAAAGAAGGTTTTCCACATGGAGGTGTCGGAACATTTATAAAAACCATTAGTAAAGCTTACGTAAATAATGGACATAAAGTAAGCGTTGTTGGAGTTAATAATTATACCAATGAAGAGGAAGTTTTAGTACTTGATGGAGTGACAGTTCATCGCTTAAAGGCAGTAAAAATTAGGGGACTTAATTGGATGTTTAATAGTAATGCAATAAACAATCGTATAAAGAAAATACATCAAGATACACCAATTGACATTGTAGAAACACCCGAGTTGGGACTTGCTTTTTTTAAAAAAATACCTGAGATTAAGTATATAATTAGACTTCATGGTGGACATCATTTTTTTTCTGAAGCTGAAAATAGAAAAGTTAATTGGTGGAAAGGCTTTCAAGAAAAGAGATCTTTTAAAAAAGCTGATGGGTTTATTGCTGTTTCAAAATACGTTAAAGAACATACTGCTAAATATTTAAGCTATAACAATAAACGCATACAGATTATTAAGTACCCTATTGATTTAGGAGTGTTTTATCCACGACCAAATATTGCTGTTTCACCAAATACTATTTTGTTCGCTGGAACAGTTTGTGAAAAAAAAGGGATTGACCAATTAATTTTGGCCATGAAAAAGGTAATAGAGCTATTTCCTGAGATGAAACTTGAGATTTATGGAAGAGATTGGTATTTCAAGAATGGAAAATCTTATATAGATTATTTAAAGCAAAAAGTAATTCCAAAATTGGAAGAAGCCTCTAAGAATATAATATTTAAAGGTCCAGTTCCTATTAATGAATTGGCAGAAAAGTATGCATCATCAAGGCTATGTGTATTCCCTTCTTTAATGGAAACACAAGGGTTAGTAGCTCCAGAAGCAATGGCAATGGAGAAACTAGTTGTTTTTTCTAAATGTGGACCTGGCCCAGAAACTATTTATGATAAGAAAACAGGATTATTATGTGATCCGTATTCTGTAGATAATATTGCTGAAGCTATTATTTGGGCTTTAAACAATGATGAGAAGTCTAAGTTAATTGCTAAAGAAGCAAGAAAATTTGTTCTTGATAATTATAATATAGAAGTTTTACTAAAACAAAATATTGAATTTTATAAGTCAGTTTGATGAAATTTCTAATAATTACAAATGTTAGTCATACTAAAATTGCAGATCAGTATTTAGCCTATGCACCATATGTTCAAGAAATGAATCTATGGCTAAAACATGTTGATGAGGTTGAGGTTGTAGCTCATTTACATAAACGACAGATTACAGATATAGACTTGCCATATAAGCACAAAAGTGTACGATTTACTAATATACCAACAATTCAATTTACATCTTTAGGAAAGAGTTTTGCCTCTTTATTAAGTCTTCCAATTATTTTGTTTACATTGTTTAAAGCTTGTAAAAGAGCAGATCACATCCATTTACGCTGTCCTGGAAATATTGGGTTATTAGGTTGTATTGTACAAATTTTATTTCGTAAAAAGACTAAAACTGCCAAATACGCTGGAAATTGGGATCCAAACTCTAAGCAACCATTATCTTATAGATTGCAGAAACGAATTTTAAGAAATACATTTTTCACCAAAAATATGACTGCTTTAGTTTATGGTAGTTGGAAAGACAGAACTAAAAACATAAAGCCATTTTTTACAGCATCTTATGATGAATCTGAAAAAACAGAAGTAGATAATAAACCATTAAATAACAGAATTAAACTTTTATTTGTTGGAACATTAAGTAAAGGGAAGCAACCGTTAATTTCAGTAAAAGCAACCGAAGCATTAATTAATAAAGGATATAATGTTGAATTAAATCTATATGGGGAGGGCTCAGAAAAAGAAACTTTAATGAGCTATATTGGAGAGAATAGTTTAGAAGAAAAGGTGATTTTAAGCGGAAATAAAGACAAAGAAACTATTAAAAATGCTTATAAAAGTTCTCACTTTTTAGTATTTATATCTAAATCTGAAGGATGGCCAAAAGTTGTTGCAGAAGCTATGTTCTGGAAGTGTCTACCAATAAGTACAGCTGTGTCGTGCATTCCTGAAATGTTAGATAATGGAGGAAGAGGAAGTATTGTTTCAGCTAATATAGATGAAATTGTCTCAGATATTGAAAATTATATTAATGATGAATCGTTATACCAAGATAAAATTGATAAGGCATTTCATTGGTCTAGAAACTATACTTTAGATAAATTTGAGGAAGAAATAAAAGACCTATTATAGAGATATGAGAGTTTTGCAATTAATAGATTCATTAGAAGCAGGAGGTGCTGAGAGGGTTTCTGTTAATCTTGCAAATGCACTTACCAATGAAATTGAAGCATCTTTTTTATGTGCAACACGTAAGGAAGGTGATTTAAAGGGAAGTATAAATACTTCAGTTAAGTATTTGTATTTAAATAAAAAACGAACAATTGATGTTATGGCACTAATTAAATTGTATCGTTTTATCAGGGAAAATAAGATCAATGTTATTCATGCACATTCAACTTCTTATTTTTTAGCTACTTTAATAAAATTTTTGTTGCCTAAACTAAGACTCGTAGCTCATTTTCATTTAGGTAGCATGGATACATTATCTACTAAGAAATTAAAGCCTTTAAAAATGGCTTCTAGGTATTTTGATGCTATAATATGTGTGAATGAAAAGTTACTTAAATGGGCAAGAAAAAATGTAAAGAATGAAAATGTTGCGTGTCTAGTTAATTTTGCTGAAAAAGATAGCTTTCAGCCAGAAACATTTTTAAAAGGAAAAAAAGGAAAGCGAATATTACATGTATCTAATTTAAGGCCTGAAAAAGATCATTTTAACATGTTAAATGCGTTTAATCTGGTTGTAAAAGAAGATGATGAAGTTACTTTACATTGTGTTGGTAAGAATTTTAACGATGAATATGCAGAAAGTGTTTTAGAGTTCTGTAGTGATTTAGGTTTAGACAAGAATGTTTTCTTCTATGGCAGTAGAAAAGATGTTTCAAATATTATATCACAAAGTGATATTTGTGTGTTGTCATCAAAATCTGAAGGCTTACCTGTATCTTTAATTGAGTATGGTTTGCACGAAAAACCTGTTGTGGTAACTAATGTAGGCGATTGTGACAAAATAGTGTTTAATAAACAAACTGGAATTGTTGTGAATGCTAAAAATGGTGATGACTTAGCTTCTGGATTAAGATTTTTACTTAGTAATAAAGTGGAGGCTTTGCAATATGGAGTAAATTTGAAAAAAAATATAGAAAAACAATTTTCAAAGGATAAATACATTGATGATTTATTGAAAATTTATGATTCGTTATAATGAGGTTTTCTAAAACAAATAATATAGAGCTTGCTTTAATTCTATTCCATATTTTTTTAGGAGTAGCAGTTTTCTTTGTGCCTTTATTGTCCAAGCTCTATAACTTAATAGTATTTTCTTTATTTCTATATTTCATTGTCGCTTCTAAAAATAAAGTAGTAGCAGTTTTAATAGCTACTTCTTATATGGCGACTAGTGATGTGTTTTTTAGAATGACCAATGGCTTATTTTTTTATGAGCTTCATAAATATTCTCTTATTTTATTTGTGCTCATAGGAGTAGTTCTAGATGGTGTAAAATTAAAGGGGTACGTTTACTTGATATATGTTTCTTTACTCTTATTAACCATTGTTTTTACTAGTTATGATTTTACAGAAGAAGTTAGAAAAATGATTGCCTTTAATTTGGCTGGACCTGTATCCTTAGGCTTAGTGGCTTTCTATTTTTATAAAAAGAAAGTAAGTGTAAAACAGTTGCATAATGTTTTATTCTATGGATTACTGCCTATAATATCTATGGTAATTTATATGTTCCTTTATACGCCAAGTATTAAAGAGGTTGTAACAGGAACAGCTTCAAACTTTGCAACGTCTGGAGGGTTTGGGCCAAATCAAGTAGCTACAATTTTAGGAGTAGGGATTTTTATTTTGTTTGCACGTCTACTCTTAAATACGGGAAGAGGGTTACAACAAATAATTGAGCTTATTCTTTTAAGTGTTATGTTGTTTAGAGGCTTGGTTACCTTTTCAAGAGGAGGCATACTAACTGCCTTTGGAGCTATACTTGTTTTGTTGGCGATAACTTACTTTAGAGGCAAGCAGCAATTTAAAATTAAACTTTTTAAACTGTTGATTTTATCAGTAATTCTTGGTTTAGGTATATGGTTTTACGCCGTAAATAGAACATCAGGACTTTTAGATAATCGTTATGCTAATGAAAACGCTTTTGGAGAAAAAAAAGAAGACATATCTACTGGAAGAAAAGATCTATTTTTAATTGAAGTTCAAGCATTTTTTGAAAACCCTGTTTTAGGAATTGGAGTAGGGAGAAATAAAGGTTACAGATATGAAAGAACAGGTCACATGGCTGCTTCTCATAATGAGATAAGTCGCTTGTTAGCCGAGCATGGGTCATTAGGCATTATGGCATTTTTTATTCTTGTTAGTGTTCCCCTTTTATTTCGTTTAGAAAATAAAAAGAATATTTACTTCTATTCCTTCTTTTTATTTTGGTTGTTAACTATCAATCATTCGGCAATGCGAATTGCTTTTCCTTCATTTATATATGGTTTATGTTTACTCGACATAGTTTATGTGCCTAGACAACAAAAGAAACAAATAAGCGCATGATTTTATATTTAGGTAATAATTTAAAATCTAAGTCTGTTACAGAAACTACAATGGTAGTATTGAGTAGATTTTTAATAACAGAAGGATATACGGTAAAGTTAGCATCTTCTCGAAAGAATAAGCTATTTCGGTTACTTTCAATGTTAAATGCAATTGTAAAGTATAGAAAGAAAATAGACTATGTTTTAATTGATACATATAGTACACAAAACTTTTTTTATGCTTATTTGTCTAGTCAATTATGTAGGGTTTTAAATTTAAAATATATCCCAATTTTACATGGGGGAAATTTACCAGAACGATTAAAAAGATCACCTAGAAGAAGTCATGCTCTTTTCGCAAATTCTCATAAAAATGTAGCTCCTTCAAATTATCTTAAAAGTGTATTTACAGATCATGGATTTAAAGTAGAGTACATTCCTAATATTTTGGAAATTGATAATTATAAATTCTTGCAAAGGGGAGTTTCTACACCAAAATTGTTATATGTACGAGCATTTGCAAATATCTATAATCCAACAATGGCTATAAGAACATTAAATGAGATAAAAAAAGATTACCCAGATGCAATGTTATGTATGATTGGTCCTGTGAAAGATCGATCATATAATGAATGTTTAGATTTGACCAGCGAATTAGGTTTAACAGATCAGGTAGAATTTACCGGTAAATTATCAAAGTCTGAATGGCATAAAAAATCTGAAGACTATAATATTTTTATTAACACCACAAGAGTTGATAATATGCCAGTTAGTATTTTAGAAGCTATGGCTTTGGGCTTACCTGTTGTGTCGACTAATGTTGGTGGTTTACCTTATATTATTTCAGATAGGAAGAATGGTCTATTAGTTAAAGGTAATGATGAAGTAGAAATGGCAGCAGCTGTTACACTGCTATGCGAGGACCAAGAATTGGTTGCTGATATTACAAATACCGCTAGAAAAGAAGTTGAGAGATATGATTGGGAATATGTTAAAAAGAATTGGAAAGAGATATTACAATAGTTACATACCAGTATGGTTTAACTTAGTATCTTTATACCATCAAATCTTACGATGACTAAAAAGAAGGGAATACATTTTGAAATATCTGAGCGCAAAGTGCTGTTGCGTGTATTCGATCTTTTTATGGTGTTCATCACACTATATGCCATAGGATCAATTTTTAAGTTTGACTATTTTACATTTACTAGCGAACACTGGATATGGTCTTTGGTACTAGGTGTTTATTTAATGGTGTTTGGAACTATTTTCGAGTTATACGATTTAAAACAATCAAGTAAGCTTGATACCACTTTTAAGAGTTTAATTTTTACCGCTTCTGTAACGGTTCTGTTTTATTTACTAACACCAATAATTACTCCTTTTTTACCAATTCAACGTATGCAAATTGTCTATTTCTTTTTGGCAATTATAGCTGCTATTTTTTTATGGCGTATAGCATATACTACATTTATTGCATCTCCAAGATTCTATAAAAGAGTACTGGTTTTAGGTGAAATTGCTAATGTTGAAAATTTGGTAAAGACCTTTAGTAAAGCAGACCCCAATTACAAGATTGTTGGTTTCATGAATAGCGATGCTACAAATGGTGAGGGTATAAAGTTTAAAGGACTAAAAGAATATAAAACAGAAAATATTAGTCAAATTATTAGGGATGAGCATATTTCTGAAGTAGTAGTAGCTATTAATAATTCAGAAAATATTACACCACAAATATATAATGAGTTAACAACACTGCTAGAACAAGGTTTTGCCATAAGAGAATATACACAAGTATTTGAAGAAATAATGAGGCGAGTTCCTGTACAATTTGTTGGTAAAGACTTTTATAAATACTTCCCGTTTAGCAGGAGTAATCAAAATAGATTGTATATGCTTTATCATAGACTTATGGATATTGTGTGTGCTGTTTTAGGTGTTTTGTGTGGTATTGTGTTGTTGCCTTTTATAATAATTGGGAATACTATAGGAAATAAAGGAAAGTTGTTTTACATACAAACCAGAATAGGTAAGAATGGTAAGCCATTTAGAATTGTAAAGTTTAGAACAATGGTTGCCAATGCCGAAGAAAACGGTGCTAAATGGGCAGAGAAAAATGACAGAAGGGTTACCTCATTTGGGCGTTTTTTAAGAAATACTAGACTTGATGAGATTCCTCAATTTATAAATGTTCTTAAAGGAGAGATGAGCATTATTGGTCCTAGACCAGAACGTCCATTTTTTGTAAAGGAACTATCTAAAGTTATTCCCTTTTATGAAACCAGACATACCATAAAACCAGGTCTTTCAGGTTGGGCACAGGTTAATACCAGATACGGATCCTCAATTGAAGATAGTTTAATTAAGCTTCAGTATGATCTGTACTATATTAAGCATAGAAGTTTCTTTTTAGATGTAAACATTATTGTAAAAACCTTGAATACAATGATCTATTATCGAGGGCAATAATTATTTATTTAGTATAAAATTTTATCAAATAGATATACCTTACTAATAACGCTATAAATAGCGGAATTAATCCAATTGCAAATACTTGTACACCAATTACCCAATGCATGGTTAATAGGCAAAACATAATTACCAAGAATTTAAGATACTTTATAATCCACGGTTTTGGAGTAGTTTTTACTAATTGGCCTAAAACCAAAAGGTTTAATGGGAAAGCCCATAATAAGTTATAATTATTTGCCGTAGTAGTATGGTCGGTAGCAAACCAAAGAAGCAACAAGAATACACCAATAAGACCAGTGATCGAGAACAAAACAAGATCTAGTTTTTTATTGCGCGTATTGTTTTTATAGTCCTTATAAGTAAGCCATAAAATAAATAGTCCGATTAAACTTAAAATCAAAAAAGGACTAGTGAAAAAAGAATTTGATTGCGGTTTATCTACTTTCTCATATAATAAACGAGACTGTTTTACTAATGGTTTATTTGAGTTTGGGAAAGAAGCTTTTTCAAAAAACGAATAAATGTACTTTGGTAAGAACATATGCTGTTCTGGAGTTGCTTTTTTATCAATAACAGAGCCTAGTGCAACATCAATTCCTAGACTACCCCAGGAATTTTTATTAACGCATTCATATATTAGTTCTCTAAAAGTTTTAGCTTCAAAATTGTTAGGGTTTCTAAAGTTCAGGTCTGTATTTAGTGACACCTCGGTAACTTCTTTCATTTTTGTAGCACAATTATCAAAAAAGAAGTCATAGAGGTAATACTGATTTTCTGGTTTTGCGTTATTCAATAAAAAATTAAAAACCTGCTGTTTTTGCTCCTTAGTTAAGTTTAGTATTTGTTCTTCTATGGTTCTGTTTTGTGCTACATACGACTGAAAGAAATTATCATAGGGACCGTATGATAGTTTGTAGTTAAGTTTTCCTTGAGCAAACTTTAAATAGAAGTTAGGCTCATCAAACTCAAAAGTACCATAGTTATAGACTACATCAATTCTTCTAAGTTTATCTTTTACTCTAAAACCACTATGTCCAAACGAATCCATTAAAAGTGATCCTGAACCTATAGTAAGTATACTTATTTCTGCTTGGTCAGAAAGTGTATAACGTTGCGATTGAACTGTGATAGATAGAAATAAAAGGAATAGAGTGAGTTTTAGCTTCATTATCTAAAAATACTAAAATCTAATTTTAATGAAAATACATTAGAGTATAAGGCAGCACTTTGATCTCCAATATCGGTAAATGCATAATCTACCTGAATGCCTCTATATTTAAAGCCGACTCCAAAATTTGGTTGAAAACTTAAGTTTTCGGTATTATCAATTTGTAATTCGTTTTGAAAATTTCCTAAACCACCACGTAAAAACACAAGATCTGTATACCCAAACTCAAAGCCCAAGGCAGGATTTATACTAGCAAATGAAGTAGAAATAATATCGTTAGTTTCAGCAAATCTTACATTCAAATCTATTTCAGCTCTTAGTGTATAATCATAATTAAACTCAAACTGTTTAGACACTCCAATTTGCATTTTTGGTAATGTAAGTTCGGTACCTTCAGGAGCTTCTTGGTTTTGTCCAGGAATAGCATTTTGAATATCGGTTAATTTATCTTCATCAATGGCCCATGCATTAAATGTTGTAGTGATATCTCTCACCATGATACCAAACTGCCAATCGTTACGTTCAAATTGAATACCAAGATCCAGTCCAAAACCCCAAGACGAGGCAAAGTCTCCAATAATACGTCGTATTACTTTAGCATTTACTCCATAATTAAGTCCTTCTACTGGTAATTTACGAGCATAAGAAAAGGTTATTCCATAATCGGCAGCAGAAAACAAATTAATGTTATCATAGTTAACATTTCCTTGAGCGTCTATTAATTGAGTTGTATCTAAAATATCATCAACACCAAATCGAATAACTGAAATACCAACAGCACTTCGGTCATCCAAAGGTTTTGCGTAAGCTATATAATTGTAATTTGCAATGTTTGCAAAATAACTGGAGTGCATTAGTGCTATCTGGCTATCTTCCAATTGAATTAAACCAGCAGGATTCCAATACCCTGAATTTACATCGCCAGTTGTTGCTACTACAGAATTACTCATTCCTAATGCAGCTGCATCTACACCAATGTTCATAAATTCATTAGAGTATTTTCTTGTAGTTTGCGCTAAAGCTGAAGTTACAATGCACAATAGGATAATAGCTAGGCGTGTTTTCAAAGGCAAATTCTTTTATGCAAATATGCATATTATTTTCCAACCATTTAAACTCTAAATTGAAAGAGATATTGTTCTTTACTTGTGTTAGACGTAAATAGTTTATTATTTTTACTTCACTAAATTCTTTATAGTTTGATTAAACATATTCCAAACCTTGTAACACTTTTAAACTTGCTTTGTGGAAGTGTTGCAGTACTTTTTGCTGTAAATGGTAATTTATTAGCGACTGCTTTTTTTACATTTTTAGGAATCTTTTTTGACTTTTTTGATGGTTTATTGGCTAGAAAACTAAATGCACAAAGTGAGTTAGGATTGCAACTCGATTCTTTGGCAGATATGGTAACTAGCGGATTAGTGCCTGGAATTGTGATGTTTCAATTACTTGACATGAGTTCAAATTCTTGGAATTCATTAGGAATAAACAAAACTGTTGGATTTGCTTTTGATTTACCTGAGATAGTATCATTTTTACCTTTTTTTGGTCTTTTAATAACACTAGCATCTGCCTATCGTTTGGCAAATTTTAATATAGACGAAAATCAAACCGACAGTTTTATCGGCTTGCCAACACCAGCAAACACCTTACTTATTTTGTCATTTCCGTTAATTCTGGAATTTCAGAATAACGACATGATGAATGCTATTATATTGAATAAATGGTTTTTAATAGTAATTACTATATTAAGCTGTTATTTATTAAATGCTAACATTAAACTATTAGCACTAAAGTTTAAAACCTGGAATTTTAAGGATAATGCAGCGCGTTATTTACTTATTATTTTGGCTGCTGTTTTGTTAATTGTGTTCCAATTTGCAGCTATTCCTTTAATCATTTTATCATACATTAGTATTTCACTTTTAAATAAGTAACCATGGCCGAAAATATATTCACACTGTTAATGCTTATTCTATTGCAGGCAGTTTTAGGTTTAGATAACCTACTATACATTTCATTAGAGAGTAAAAATGCCCCAAAAGAAAAGCAAGCATTTGTACGTAAAACAGGTATATTATTGGCTATAGTATTTCGTATTGGCTTGTTGTTTTTATTGATAAAAGTTATCGGCTATTTTCAGGACCCGATAATACATTTACCGTGGGAAGGTATTGCCGAAGGGCATTTTAATATTCATAGCCTTATTGTTTTAGGTGGTGGTATTTTTATAGTGTATATGGCTACCAAAGAAATTTGGCATATGGTAGGTGTACATGAAGTTGACACTGATGTAGAAAAGCATGGGAAAGGCTCGCTAGCACGCGTTGTAACAATGATAGTGATTATGAATATTGTGTTTTCATTTGATTCTATTTTAAGTGCCATGGCTCTAACCGATGTATTTTGGGTAATGGCTTCAGCTATTATTATTGGAGGTTTGTTAATGATTTGGTTAGCAGATAGGGTTGCTAACTTTTTGCAGCGTAACCGTATGTATGAGGTTTTAGGATTGTTTATTCTTTTTATAGTTGGAATAATGCTATTAACAGAAGGCGGACATCTAGCACATTTAAAACTATTTGGCGGCGAAATAACACCAATGAGTAAAACGACGTTCTATTTTGTAATAGGAATTTTAGTGATTACAGATATCGTTCAAGGGCGTTATCAAAAAAAGTTACTTGCAGAGCAAGAAAAGGTTAAAGACAAAAAACCAAATAACGTTTAGGGTTTAAAACGCTGGCTTCTTTTTACCTAGCTCAAGGTTTTAATTTGTCATTCTGAATGAAATATTATGAAGTGAAGAATCTCAATATTTTGGATTCTTCGTTAAACTCAGAATGACAGAAATATTTTAGAATTCCAATTTCTTTTTACGTAGCTCAAAGTTTTGGCCTAAATATACTTTACGTACCATTTCATCGGCAGCAAGTTCTTCAGGTTTTCCAGCTTTAAGGATACTACCTTCAAACATTAAATATGTTCTATCAGTAATAGCCAAAGTTTCTTGTACGTTATGATCGGTAATTAAAATACCAATATTCTTTTTGGTTAGTTTTGCAACAATACGTTGTATGTCTTCAACAGCTACTGGGTCAACTCCTGCAAAAGGTTCATCTAACAAAATAAAACTAGGATCGGTTGCTAACGCACGTGCAATCTCCGTACGACGACGCTCACCACCAGATAGTAAATCACCACGACTTTTACGAATATGACCTAAACCAAATTCTTCTATAAGCGATTCCATTTTATCGTGCTGCTCTTTTTTAGATAACTTGGTAAGTTGTAACACACTTAAAATATTGTCTTCAATACTTAATTTTCTAAAAACTGAAGCTTCTTGCGCCAGATACCCAATACCATTTTGTGCACGTTTGTACATTGGGTATTTTGTAATTTCGGTATTGTCTAAAAATATATGTCCGCCGTTAGGTTTTATCAGTCCAACAATCATGTAAAAAGAAGTGGTTTTACCAGCACCGTTAGGCCCTAGTAATCCAACAATTTCTCCTTGATTTACTTCAAGAGAGACATCTTTCACAACTTTTCGTCCGCTATAGGACTTCATTAAATTATTGGCTTTTAAAATCATATACTTGTAATGAACGCTAAAAATAGTAAAATCATATAGACTACTAAAAGCGCTTTGTGTTTTTATAAATTATTTAACCTGTGCTTCTAAAGCGTCCCAAAACTCATAAGCTCTTCGTAAATGCGGTATAACTATGGTGCCTCCAACCAAAGTAGCAATGCTTAAAGCTTCAACAACTTCTTCTTTTTTTAAACCTTCTTTATGGCAGGTTTCCATATGGTATCTAATACAATCGTCACATCGCAATACAGTTGAAGCAACTAAACCAAGTAACTCTTTTGTTTTAACATCTAAAGCTCCTGCTTGATAGGCATTAGTGTCCAGATTAAAAATTCGTTTAATTATTTTGTTGTTATCGCCTAGAATTTTTTCATTCATTCTTTCACGATAGTCGTTAAATTCTTCAACTATATTAGACATGTTGTTTTTCTTTACGTTTTTGGTTTCTAACTACAATTTTAGAAATATAAATACTTACTTGGTATAATATTAAAATAGGAATCGCAACAATAATCTGACTTGCAATATCTGGTGGTGTAATTATTGCCGATAATATTAAAACAATTACTAAAGCATATTTTCGATATTTCTTTAAGAATTCTGGAGTTACCAAACCAATTTTTGTTAAGAAATAAATGATTATAGGTAGCTCAAATACCAATCCAGAGGCTAACGCTGCCGATCGTACTAATGCTATATAAGAACTAATATCAATTTGATTCTCCACAATTTCTGAAATACTATAATTTGCTAAGAAATTTATGGATAAGGGTGTTACTATATAATATCCAAAAAGTACTCCTAGGAAGAATAAAAATGACGAAATAATAATAAATCCGCGTGAATGTTTACGTTCATTAGGATGCATTCCTGGACTAATAAATTTCCAAAACTGGTAGATTACATAAGGAAACGCTATAATAAACCCTGCTAAAATTGCTGTCCAAATATCGGCAGAGAATTGTCCAGCCATTGTTCTGTTTTGGATCATCATAGGTAACTCGTCCCCACAAAATGTGGTGTCTACATTAATAAATTGCGCCGCTTTACATAAAAGTTTATATGTTGGGAAACTCATTTCCTTAGGAGCAAAAATAATATGCTTAAAAATAGAACGACTAAAAATAAAAGCTAGAGTAGCTACGATCATTATAGCAGAGGTAGCACGTATTAAATGCCATCTTAGGTCTTCAAGATGATCTAAAAAAGACATCTCATTTACATTTTTCTTTGCCATTATATAATACCTTCTTTTATTAGATCATGTAAATGGACAACGCCAGCGTATATACCGTTTTCTTCAACTAGTAATTGAGAAATATCATTAGTCTCCATAAGCTCCATAGCATCTACTGCCATTGCATTGTTGTCTATTGTCTTAGGGTTAGCTCCCATGATATCTTTTGCGGTTAAGTTTCCAAAATCTTCCGATTTACTTAACATACGCCTTAAATCACCATCGGTAATAATACCTACAACTTTATTATTCTCTACTACAGCTGTAACTCCTAACATTTTTTCAGAGATCTCAATAATTACATCTTTAATGGTTGTATCTTTTGTTACTTGTGGTTTTTGATTAATGGCAGACAGGTCACTAACTCTTAAATATAATTTTTTACCTAAAGCACCACCAGGATGATATTTCGCAAAGTCGTTACTAGAAAACCCTCTTAATTCTAATAAACATACAGCAAGGGCATCTCCCATTACCAATTGTGCCGTAGTACTTGTAGTTGGTGCAAGATTATTAGGGCAGGCTTCTTTTTCAACAAAAGTATTTAGAACATAATCGGCATTTTGCCCTAAAAATGAATCTTTATTCCCAGTAATAGCAATCATTTTGTTTGAACCATTTTTAATAAGTGGAACCAGAACTTTAATTTCGGGAGTATTTCCACTTTTAGAAATACAAATAACAACATCGTCTTTTAAAATTAAACCAAGATCACCATGAATAGCATCAGCAGCATGCATAAATACAGAAGGAGTTCCGGTAGAATTTAATGTTGCTACAATTTTATTAGCTATTATAGCACTTTTACCAATTCCAGTTATGATAACACGCCCTTTAGAGTTATAGATTAAATCTACAGACTTAGAAAAGTCGTCACTCAATAAATTAGAGAGATTAGCAATGGCTTGACTCTCCATGTTTATGGTGTCTTTCGCTATTTTTATAATAGAATTTGAAGTAGTCAAAATTTATATTTTTTGGTTTGACGTATTTTAAAGATTTTACTATCTTTAAAAGTCGTTTAAATGTAATTATTGTTGATTATAGAATAACCAGTACAAAAAAACGAAAAAAAATAATGGGAGTTCTCTAATTACAATAGAATTTAGATATTAACGACTCTTTTTTTAATTTTGATTTATAGAAAATATACCAATTGAGGGATTAATGAGTATTGACGAAAACGGTTTAAACCAAGCCTTGAAAAAATATTTCGGGTTTGGAACTTTTAAAGGACTCCAAGAAGATGTTATAAATAGTGTAGTGGCTGGCAATGACACATTTGTTATTATGCCAACAGGTGGAGGTAAATCACTCTGCTACCAACTACCTGCGTTAATGAAAGAAGGTACTGCTATTGTAGTGTCTCCATTAATTGCACTAATGAAAAATCAGGTAGATGCCATTCGTGGTGTTTCGAATGAAGAAGGCGTTGCTCATGTATTAAATTCTTCTTTGAATAAAACAGAAGTAAAACGAGTTAAGTCTGATATTGAAAAAGGAATCACCAAACTTCTATATGTTGCTCCAGAATCTTTGACTAAAGAGGAAAATGTAGAATTCTTAAAGTCGCAAAAAATTTCATTCATGGCAATTGACGAAGCACATTGTATTAGTGAATGGGGACATGACTTTAGACCAGAATACAGAAATTTAAGGCACATTATAAAGCGTATTGGCGATAATATACCAATGATTGGCCTAACAGCTACAGCCACACCTAAAGTACAAGAAGATATCTTAAAGAATCTTGGTATTACAGGCGCAAAAACTTTTAAGGCATCATTTAACAGACCAAACTTATTTTACGAAGTACGCCCTAAAACAAAAAATGTAGATGCCGATATTATTCGTTTTATTCGTCAAAACGAAGGAAAGTCTGGAATTGTCTACTGTTTAAGTCGTAAGCGTGTTGAAGAGTTGGCACAAGTACTTCAGGTAAATGGCATAAACGCAGTTCCTTATCATGCTGGTTTAGATGCAAAAACTAGGGCAAAGCACCAAGATATGTTCCTGATGGAAGATGCAGATGTCGTGGTAGCTACTATAGCATTTGGAATGGGAATAGATAAGCCAGATGTTCGCTTTGTAATTCACCATGACATACCAAAGAGTATAGAAAGTTATTATCAAGAAACTGGTCGTGCTGGACGAGATGGAGGCGAAGGACATTGTTTGGCATATTATGCCTATAAGGATATTGAAAAGTTAGAAAAGTTCATGTCTGGAAAACCAGTAGCTGAACAAGAAATTGGTCATGCATTATTGCAGGAAGTAGTGGCATTTGCTGAAACATCTATTTCAAGACGGAAATTTATTTTGCATTATTTCGGAGAGGAATTCGACAATGAAACTGGAGAAGGAGGCGATATGGACGATAATGTTAGAAATCCTAAAAAGAAAACCGAAGCTAAAGATCAAGTGGCAACCTTAATTGATACGGTTTCCAGAACAAATGAGAAATACAAGAGTAAGGACTTGGTGAATGTGATAATAGGCAAAGAGAATGCTCTTATAAAATCGCATAAAACAGATACACAGCCATTCTTTGGACAAGGTAAGGAGCATCCAGATAAGTTTTGGATGGCTTTAATTAGGCAAGTATTGGTAGCAGGGTTACTTAGAAAAGATATTGAAACCTATGGTGTATTAAAGGTGACTGATGCTGGAAAGGCATTTTTAAAAGAACCTAGTTCTTTTTTAATGGCGGAAGATCATGTGTATGATAAAGGAGATGACTCAGGTATAATTACTGCGACTAAAGGTGGTGGTGGAACAGCCGACGAAGCTTTAATGAAAATGTTAAAGGATCTTCGTAAACGAAATGCTAAAAAACTTGGGGTACCGCCGTTTGTAATATTTCAAGATCCTTCTTTAGAAGATATGGCTTTAAAGTATCCTACTAATTTGGCTGAACTATCTAATGTACATGGTGTAGGAGAGGGAAAGGCAAAAAAATACGGGAGAGATTTTGTAGAACTTATAGCCAAATATGTTGAAGAGAACGATATTGTGAGACCAGAAGACATGGTTGTAAAATCTACAGGATCTAATTCAGCATTAAAATTGTATATCATTCAAAACATTGACAGAAAACTACCATTAGATGATATTGCTTCGGCCAAAGGAATGGAGATGGTAGATTTTGTTAAGGAAATGGAAGCCATTGTCTATTCAGGTACCAAACTTAATATTAATTATTGGATAGATGAGATTCTTGATGAAGATCAACAAGAAGAGATTCACGATTATTTTATGGAATCTGAAACCGATAAAATAAGTGAAGCTATTGAAGAGTTTGATGGCGATTATGACGATGATGAACTACGTTTGTATCGTATCAAGTTTATTAGTGAGATGGCTAATTAAAATCTAAAATTACATCATAGTTAAAATTAATAGATGGTTGATTAAAAATCGTAAATCTATTTATATCTTTGCACTTTCTTAAAAATTAGAATAATGCAAGACGGTTTATACGCAAAATTTAATACAAGCAAAGGCGAGATTTTAGTCGCTTTAGAATACCAAAAAACACCGGGGACGGTTGGTAATTTTGTTGCTTTAGCAGAAGGAAATCTTGAGAATTCTGCAAAACCTCAAGGAACACCATATTATGATGGGCTGAAATTTCATAGAGTGATTTCAGATTTTATGATTCAAGGAGGTTGCCCTCAAGGAACTGGGACAGGTAACCCAGGATATCAATTTGATGATGAGATTCATCCAGATCTAAAACACGATGGTCCTGGTGTGTTATCTATGGCCAACGCTGGTCCTGGAACAAATGGGAGCCAGTTTTTTATTACGCATGTTGAAACAGCTTGGTTAGATGGAAAACATACTGTTTTTGGAAAGGTGTCTGAAGGTCAGGATATTGTTAATGCTATTGCACAAGGTGATACAATAGACAGTTTAGAAATTGTAAGAGTTGGTACAGATGCTGAAGCTTTTAATGCTGTAGAATCATTTAGAGTCTTTGAAGGTGCTAGAGAAAAGCGTATTGCTGAGGCTAAGGCCAAGGCTGAAGCCGAAATGGAAAAGCTTGCTGCTGGATTTAGTAAAACAAATAGTGGCTTACGTTACCAAATATTACAAGATGGAAGTGGTGTGAAAGCAGAAAAAGGAAAAATGGTTTCTGTACATTATAAAGGCCAACTAGCAGACGGAACTGTATTTGATTCGTCATATAAACGAAATCAGCCTATTGACTTTGCTTTAGGCGTTGGACAAGTAATTCCTGGTTGGGATGAAGGTATACAATTATTGAAAGTTGGTGATAAGGCCAGATTTGTAATACCAAGTGATCTTGCCTATGGAAGTGCAGGTGCAGGAGGTGTTATTCCGCCAGATGCCACGTTGATATTTGATGTAGAACTAATGAACGTTAAATAAACCAAAAGCACTTCTTACCGAAGTGCTTTTTTAGTTTTAAATGTAAAGTGGTAACTTATAAGGGCAATTATCGTCTCATTTAGTAAAACCAAACAATCACATTAAAATGCTTTTTTTTATTAGACAATACCCGAGAGAGACTGAAGTGAGAAAACTTACCTCTGTAGTAGTGATGCTATTAATGGTGTTTTTTGTTTTAAGTTGTACCAAGAGTGTGAAGTATACAAAAGAGTATGTAGAACAGACTTCAGGTAGATATTTGTTTGATCAAGATAATATTATTGACGTATTCTATGAAAATGAAAAATTGTTTGTGACATTGGGAGGTGTAAAAACCATTGAGCCAGTAATTCTGGATGAAGAAACGTTTTTTGTTGCAGATATATATAAAAAGTTTCGCTTTGTTGAACATCCTGAAACAAAGAAAAGATATTTATCTATTATATCTGATGCAAATGATAATCTTATTTCTTATGATTATTTAAAAGTCGATGACACTTATAAAACACCAAGAATGCATTTAGAAAGTGGTAATTATGATAAAGCTTTAGAAGGGTATTTAGAAATTAAGGCTCAAGATTCTACTAATGTTTTGATAGATGAAGCTGAGCTGAATAGTCTTGGTTATAGATTATTACGTAAAAAGGAGTATGATAACGCAATTGAAGTTTTTAATATGAATGTGCTATTATATCCAGAAAGTGCTAATGTTTATGATAGTTTAGCAGATGGATATCTGGCACAGGGAGATAGCTTGCAGGCTTTTGAAAACTTTAAAAAGACCTTAGAATTAAATGAACATAATCGTAAAGCAAACAAATTTGTAACCGAATACCAAAAGAAAAAAAATTAAAAATATAGCTTATTTAAACAAATGAAAGCAGAAGAGCTAGAACAGTTAAAATATCCAATAGGTGAATTTAAATGCCCTAAAATCATCACTCAAGAGTATATTTCTCAATGGATCGAGGTATTAGAACAGTTTCCGTCAAAATTATCAAACCTTGTCGTTGATCTATCCGATGCACAACTAGATACGGCCTACCGTCCTGGTGGTTGGACTGTTCGTCAAGTGGTACATCATGTGTCAGATAGCCACCATCATAGCTATATTAGGTTTAAATGGGCTCTAACCGAAGATAAGCCTGTGATTAAGTATTATTTTGAAGCACTTTGGGCTGAATTATCAGATGCAAAGCATGCTCCAATACAAATGTCGCTCGATCATTTAAAAGCAGTACACTTTAAATTAGTATATCTTCTTAAAAGCTTAAGCGATGAAGCCCTTAATAAGAGTTTTATTCATCCTGAGCATAATGAAGAAGTGGTTTTAAAAAAGAATATTGGTATTTATGCCTGGCATTGCAATCACCATTACGCGCATATTGAAAACTTACTAATAAGAGAAGGGTGGAGGTAGTGATACTAAATTATGGCGCCTTTTTATTTTAAGATATCCTTTGTTTTATGAGGGGTTCTTATATAAGATCTTGACTTACGCTTTTCCATTTTAGCGAGATCAGCTTTACCAAATTTTGCTTTATCCCCATTAAAGAGTATTCTCCAGATCTTTCCTTGTGTTGATTCGGAGATGTATAAAGAACCGTCAGGGCCTTCTGCAAGACCCATAGGTCTAAACTGTGCATCTTTCATTAATGGAATGATATCTGCTCCAGCAAATCCATCTGCAAAGACCTCCCATTTTCCTGTTGGTTTTCCGTTTTTAAAAGGGATAAAAGCTACTATATAGCCAGCTTGAGGGTATGGTGCTCTATTTGTAGAGCCATGAAAGGCTACAAAAGCCCCATTTTTATAGCGTTCAGGGAACTGCTCGCCTTTATAAAATAATAGGTCGTTAGGTGCCCAATGGGCTGGCATTCCCATTAAAGGATCGGTATAGCTAGTAGCAACTTTTTTACCATCACCACCGTATTCGGGAGCTAACATTCTTTTGTTTTTAAAATGATCGTAATAGGTATACGGCCAACCAAAATCATCTCCTTCTTGAATTTTCATAAACTCTTCTGCAGGCAATACAGCATTATCCCATTCACTAAAATATTGAGGAGCGTGGTTATGTAAATAATCACGACCATGATTTAATGCATATAAACTATTGTCTTCTTGATTCCATGATAGTGCAACAATACTTCTTAAACCAGTAGCATAACGTTGTCCTTGTTGTTGAGTTTGTCTGAGTTTGTTTTGATCAAATCTCCAAATTCCAGCGAGAATTCTCAATTGAGAACATGGATTTTCACCTTTCACATTTGCTGTAGATTCACCTTCACTAGACTCCCAATCTTCACAGGCATTTGTAGGTGCACTGAAAGTAACATATAACCCTCCATCGTTATCAAATGCTAATGATTTTGCATTATGCCATCTAATAGGGAAGCGGTCAATAACTATAACTTCTGGTTTTCCATCTGGAATTAATTTATTGGGAGTTAATTTTTGTCTATAAACCACTAATTCTGAACTAAAGTATAGGTAGCCATTATGTATCCTCATTTCAGTAGCAAAAGTTCCATCATTAGGATAATCTCCAAAACGTTTAATTATATCACCCTTCCCATCTCCGTTAGTATCTCGTATGGCTACATTTCCATTTCTTCCTTTATCAGTACGTAACTTAATATAGATATCACCATTATCACGAACAGCTAAATGACGTGATGGACCTATACTGTCTACTACAACTATAGCATTAAAATTATCTGGTAAGGTCAATCCTCCATTATCAGTATCTGGAACGAGATTTTCAACAATTTTTGATGTCGTATTTGTGATACTATCTTTTACTTCATCCTTTTCAGAAGATTCTTCGGGTGCTGTTTTTTGATTTGCCTTAACATCACTTTTCTTTGAAGTTGTTTCATTACAAGCGGAAATAGATACTACCAATAATAGTAATACAAAAAAGAATTTTTTCATGTTAAGCAACGTCGTTGGTTTAATAATTTTGTGAAAATACAAAAATTAAAAAACGTATTTTAAATTTCCTCCAGAATAAAAGTTTACAGGTTCTCCTGGATAATAATACCGTGGTGCATTTCCTCCAAAACTCCCTGCATTGATTAATAGCATTGAAGCATACTTTTCATCAAATACATTATTTAATCCTATAAAAATGTCAAACTGTATTTTTTTTGAATTACCATTTTTATAACCAAGTTTAAGGTTGGTTAACTGGTATTTTTCTGAATATACAGTGTTGTCATCTCTTATGGGCATTTTACCAACATAATTATAGTTAATAGAGCCGTAAAGTCCCTTAGTTGTTGTAATATCGATGTTTGAGTTGAACGTAAATTTTGGTACTCCTGTTAATTCATTGCCAGAATAGTCCTCTTGATCATCAATGAAGTCTTTAAATTTAAAGTCATTAATGGCAGTTGCATTCAAGAGACTAATATTAATCTTATTGTTAGCGAATAATAAATAATTAGCCATTAGTTCGATACCGTTATATCTGGTTTTTCCAGCATTAATACCTATGTACTCATCACTGTCAGTACGTCTTGCAACGAGTAGATTTTTTACATCCATTCTATAAATAGCACCATCATAATATAGTCTGTCGTTAAATAGGTTCCCTCTAAAGCCGAATTCATAGTTCCATCCGCTTTCAGGTTTTATTGTTGTATTAATCAAGCCATCAGGAAGTAATGTTTCTTCCAAAGAAGGAGGTGAAAAACCATGGCTAGCGGTAATATAAGCCATAGTATTTCGAGAAATTTGATGTGTGACTCCTAGTTTAGGAGAGATCATTGCTTTAAAATTATAATCCCCGGAAAAATCGGAGCCGTTTCCTGTAAATTTATCTTTAAGCGTATATTTAGTATAATTATAATTGATACCAAGTGTTACGTTGGTGTTATTTGAAATTTGGTATTTTGAATCGAAAAATAAATTGTAATAACTGCGTTTTTCTTTAAAATCACTAAGTTTTTCCCCTTCTACGCTTCCTGTTTCTGGAGGAAAATCATTGTATAGATTTCTATGGGTTTGATAAGAGTTATTGTCTTTAAAAAATTCACCTCCAAGAGTCCATTCAAATGATTTTTCAAATAGACTAGTTTTTTTAATAATACGTGTTCGAATTCCTAAACCGTAAGTGTTCTCTTTTAATATGTTAAATGGTCTTGCCTCATAAGAATCTATAAACGATCCAAAGACACTTGTTTTATGTTGTGTTTTTGAGTTGTAATCATGTTGCCATGTCAAACCAAAAAGACCTTTTTTATAATCTTCAAATCCTTTAGCTCGTCCCCAAGTGAAAGCTGCTTTTTTAGGATTGTTTTTATAATCATCTTCATTAAGAGAGCTTGGGATGTATGCTTTTAGATCGACATAATTTCCAATAATTGTTAGTTTGTCGTTATCCCCAATAAAATGATTTGTTGCTAGTGTTAATACCTGTCTGTCTGTTTCATTATTATTTCTATAACCATCGCTATGAAGATTTGAATAGGATAATCGCGCTGTGTTTTTATGATTTCCAAAGTTTGACTGAAGCAGATATTTTTGTAATCCAAAAGACCCAAATGTAACGCCCGAATTACTTGATACTTCATTATACATTCCTTTATTAGGAATTAATTGAATGGTTCCACCTAATCCAGCACCATACATACTAGACGAAGGCCCTTTTAAAATTTCAATTCTACCAAGGGTACTTAATTCAATATCTTCAATTGTTGAAGCACCAGAGCCATTAGTAAGAGGAATATCTTGATAATAGATTTTTATTTTACTTGTTCCAAATAAGTTTCTAGATCCAATACCTCTGGTTGTTATTCTATTGGTACATAGCGTGCCACTGTGCATAAAAACTCCAGGAATATTATTTAATATTGGAGCAATATTAACAGTGTTATTTTGTTCTATTTGTTTTGCTGAAATAGTTGCAATAGAAGTAGGTAAGGTTTTTAACTTGCTTTGAAAATTATTGGAGGTAATAGTGATCTCATCAATTTTTTGAGGAATGATCTTTAATTCTACAATTTTGTTAGAAGCATCAATTATTATTGATTTTGATTCATATCCAGATAACTCAAAAATATATGTGCCTTTTTTGGGCACAATAAAAATACCACTAAAATTTGTTGATGTAGAATAACTGCCATCTACACTTTTTATTTGAACATTAGCAAGTTCGAAGGTGTTTTGTAGATCAATTACTTTACCTTTTATCTCTTGAGAAAAAGATTGCAAGGTAATTAGTAAAGAAAATATAACAGTAGCAAAAGAAAGTTTCATTGTTAATATAAGTGGAAGATTATTTTAAAGTAGTTTTTCAAAGCATACACTATTATCTATGCCAACATACTGGTCGTAATTAGGAATTATAGTATATCCAGTTTTATGATAGAGAGCAATAGCATAAGGTTGCTTTTTACCAGTTTCCAAAATACAACGTGTATTCCCTAACTCTTTTGCCCATGCCTCTAACTCGTCAAGAACTTTGGTAGCCAAACCTTTTCCACGTGCTTGTGGTAGTGTGTACATACGTTTTATTTCAACAGTATTATCATTGTATTTTTTGATAGCACCAATTGCAACAGGCCTGTTGCCGTCATAAACAACAATGGTATGCTTAATCAGGTCTATGCCATTATACTGGTGGTAAAAATCGTGTTCATCTCCATCAGATACCGCAAGATCTTTATCAAGCATTTCTACAAGTGAAACAAAATCGGGATCTTGAGAATTGGTTCTTTTTAGACGTAACATGACTGGTATTGTTTTTAATCTGCTAGCAAGGTATTAATTAGTTTTTGTATAACCATGATAAAAGAAGAGGCTGTTTCTTATAAAACAGCCTCTTTTTAAATTATTTGTCAAACTTTAAGCGTAACACTTCTTGTTGGGCTGCTTCAAAGAAATAGGATTTAATTTGCTTAAAGCCGTATTTCTTATAAAATGCGTTCCCAATACTATTATTCTTAAATACTTCTACTTCAAGAGTATCATGCATATTAAGAATATAGTTTACAAGATTGCTTCCAATGCCTTTAGAATGATACTCTGGATCTACAAATAAACCACCAATTTCGTTTCCTTGCATTCCTATAAAACCAAGAACAGTATTATTCTCTTCGTAAACCCAAGTTTCAGAATTTGGAATATAGATATGTCGCATAGCGTGAGCTACTTCCTTAACAAAGGCATCGTTCAAAAAGGGATGCGCTAAGTTTGAGGCGTTTAGCCAAATAGTTAAAATAGATTCCAAGTCATTGTTTGTATGTTTTCTAATCATTGTTTTTGTTTTTAGTAAATAAAATGTGATTGTAGCAGAGCGAAAATATGCAGACGAAATATTCAGGTATACCAAAATAGCCCAAGAATTAGGTAATATAACTTTAGTGCATACCTGTTACTAAGCCAGTAACAATGCTATTATAGAAAAGTTGTTTAATGAAGTATTGTTCATGAACTACAAACATACATAATATTTTATAAGGTATCAATAAACTGCTGAATGAGTTTAAAATAATCCTCAAACTCGGTTAATGGTAATGTTTCCGCTTTGTCGTAAATATCATGATACGCTTTAATACCACCTAAGGTATACATATAAAAACACGGTACATTGCTTAAATGAAACAAACAGTGGTCACTATTACATGCTTCACCTCTTATCTTAACTTGCTTTAGTAGTTGTTGCTCGTTATTTAGGTTGACTAGCTTATTAAACTTGTTTTTATAAAGCTTCCCATTCACTACTTGTATGCCATCATCACCAGTTCCTGAAATATCAAAATTGAGCAAGAATTTGATCCTGTTTAATTCAAACAAAGGATGTTCTACAAAATATTGTGAGCCAATTAAACCAATTTCTTCTGCACCAAAGGCAATAAAAACCATAGTATATTCCGGCTTGTTTTTTGCGTAATGTTTTGCAAGGCTTAACAACATGGCAACACCACTAGCATTATCATTTGCTCCTGGGAACATAGCTTTTGCTCCCATCATTCCAAGATGATCGTAATGAGCAGTTACAACAACAAGCGAATCCTTATTCTTTCCTTCAATATGCCCTATGACGTTTTGGGTTCTATATCTTTGAAAGTATTGGTGTTTTAGGTTGACATTAACATTAGAAATAATGGAAGTTGAATCATTAGCTAAAACAGTAAATACTGGTTTCGCATTAGCCTTGGTTGAACCACTCCATGTAAGTTTTTCTTTGGTTAGCACAATTAGTCCAGCAGACGAATTTAATACATGATATTTTAGAAAGTCTGTTGCTACATTTAGTTGTTTTAAGAGTGTTTTATCATAACTTTTGTTATCAAAAGGTGGGATGACAATAAATTTTCCAGAAGCTTTTTTTAATAATTGTTTTAAGCTCTCTTGATCGGAAATATCGGAAATGGTTAAAGTAACAGTTTCAAATTTTCCTTTGATACTACGAGAACCTGGATCTACAAGATAGTCCTTACCTGGAATTAATGTTTCACCATTAATTTCTAAATGCATTTCAGAAGGAAACGTATTTACTGAAGTGGTGAATTCTTGAAAATAATTTTTCGAGAAAGGTTGTAATCCTAATAGTTCAAATTCTTTGGCTATAAAGTTGGCTGCTTTTTTATCACCATTGTCAACATAACCACGGCCTTTAAAACTTTTCGAGGCTAAGGTATCTACAACATATCGTGCATAATCTATATGTTGAGCACTAACATTTAGTGAAAGGAGGAAAACAATGAGAATAAAAGCATACCTTTTGATCATAGCACTTATTTCCACTTAATATTGCAACCAATACTTGGTTTTTGTGGTCTCGAGTTATCTACTCCTTGTAGCAGGCAATCAAGTGCGTTTTCAATATCTTCACCGGTAGCAGGGATGCCATTCCCGGGTCTGCTATCGTCAAGTTGCCCTCTGTATACCAGTTCTAAATTCTCATTAAAAAGATAAATATCTGGAGTGCAAGCGGCATCATAAGCTTTAGCTATTGCTTGTGTTTCGTCGTATAAGTAAGGAAACGGATAATTGTTTTCTTTAGCGTGAAGTTTCATTTTATCAGGAGCATCTTGCGGATAATTTTCCACATCATTACTGGAAATAGCAACAAAACTAATACCATTATCAAAATAGTTATTAGCCACTTTTACCAGTATTTCATTTACATGGATTACAAACGGACAGTGATTGCAAATAAACATAACTACAGTACCTTTATTTCCTTTTAGCTGTTCTAAACTCATAACAGAATCGCTAATGGTATCTGGTAAATTAAAGTTAGGAGCTTTGGTTCCTAAGGGAAGCATGTTTGACGGTGTTCTAGCCATAGCAATAGATTTTTCTTCTTATTCAAAAATAAAGAAACCCTAGGACTAAATATAATTGTAAATTAAAATTTATATCTTCCACATCTAACTAACTGTAATTTTATGAAAGACACCATAACCTTTGAAGATTTTACCAAGGTAGATCTTCGTGTGGGAACTATTATAGAGGTCAACGATTTTCCAAAAGCACGAAATCCGGCATACCAATTGACTATTGATTTTGGGGATCTAGGCATTAGAAAATCTTCTGCGCAAATAACCACTTTATATACAAAAGAGGAGTTGTTAAATAGGCAGATAGTTGCTACTGTTAACTTTCCTAAAAAGCAGATCGCTAATTTTATGAGTGAATGTTTGGTTATGGGAGCGGTTGAAGGGAAGGATGTGATTCTTCTATCACCAGAGCAAAAGGTTAAAAATGGTTCAACAGTAGCTTAGCCTATGCAGCAGTTAGACGAGGTTCAAATAAATTTTGATAGTAATGGTCTATGGGTTTTAAACATTGCTTTAGCGGTAGTCATGTTTGGTGTGGCCTTAGGAATAACCATTGATGATTTCAAGAGCCTTTTAAAACAACCCAAATTAGTGTTATTAGGTGTATTATCACAGTTTGTATTACTGCCATTAATTACTTTTTTGGTCATTTTAGTAATAAAGCCAATGCCTAGTATTGCTTTAGGCATGATGATGGTTGCGGCATGTCCTGGAGGTAATATTTCTAATTTCATGACACATTTGGCCAAAGGAAATACCGCATTGTCTGTGAGCTTAACAGCCTTTGCTACCTTTTTAGCGATTTTTATGACACCTTTAAATTTCCAGTTATACGGTAATTTGTATGAACCTACTTCAGAAATTTTAAAAGCGGTTTCTATAGAGCCTTTTGACTTGATAAAATTGGTGGTTTTAATTTTAGGCGTACCTCTTGTGTTGGGAATGGCCATGAGACGTAAATATGAAATGCTATCAATAACATTATCTAAGATTTTAAAACCATTATCTATAGTGGTTTTTATTGCAATTGTTGTTATAGCATTTTCAAATAACCTTGATATATTTAATAATTATGTACACCATGTTCTTGCCATAGGTATCGGTCATAATCTATTAGCTATTTTATTAGGGTTTGGTTTAGCTAGGTTATTTAAATTATCTTTTAAAGATCAAAAAACCTTGGCTATTGAAACAGGAATCCAAAACTCCGGATTAGGATTGTTACTTATTTTTACATTTTTTAATGGATTGGGAGGAATGGCTGTAATTGCTGCATTTTGGGGAATTTGGCACATTGTTTCTGGTTTGGTATTAGCTTCTTATTGGTCGCGAAAACAATAAATTATATTGAAAAAACTCTGGTTACATAGTATACGTGCATATTTGCGATTAGGAATGTTCTTTTATTTTAGAAGAATCCAGATACACAATACACATAATGTACCTAAAAATAAAGCGGTACTTTTTTTGGCAAATCATCAAAATGCGTTGTTAGACCCGTTACTTATAGCAAGTAAATCTGGACGATTTTCTTATTTTTTAACTAGAGCAGGCGTATTTAAAAAGTCGTTTGTAAGCAAGATTTTAAAGAGTTTACAAATGTTGCCAGTATATCGCGTGAGAGATGGTTGGAATACTATTGCTAATAACAATGCTGTTTTTGAAGCCTGTACCCAATTATTAAGCAATAAAGAAGCAGTAGTGATCTTTCCAGAAGGGAGTCATAATTTGGCAAGAAGAGTTCGTGTTTTAAGTAAAGGATTTACCAGAATTGTATTTGATACTTTAGAAAGGTATCCTGATTTAGATCTTCAACTTGTGCCTATTGGTGTAAATTATGTAAGTGCTAAAACGTGTCCCGATAGTGCTGCTATTTATTTTGGGGAGCCTATTAGTGCTAATTCTTTTTTAAAAAGCAATAGACATAATAACGTGAAAGAGCTTAAGATAGTTATACATGAAAAGCTTACCGAACTAACAACACATATTCCCGAAGAGCATTATAAGGAAGACCTTAAAAAATTAGAAGACTTAAACATAGATTTCTTAAATCCTGAATTAGTAAACACTTGTATTAAAAACAATTTTGAGAATTGTAATAGTATAAAGAAGTCCAATTTAAACGGGCTACGAAGACTATTCAGAACTCTTTTAATTATAAATCTATTTCTACCTTATACTATTTGGAAACTTTTAGTGCAACCAAAAATAAAAGAACTAGAGTTTACATCTACATTTAGATTTGCAGTTGCAATAACTCTAGTTCCTGTTTATCTCCTTATTATCTGTCTGATATTAAGTAATTTACTTACACTTAATATCGCTGTTAGCTATTTGTTGGTTTCTTTGTTATTGAGTCTCATAGCTGTTAAGCTATAATTCTTCTCTAAAGAAAATAGCATTCATTAGCAACTTATTTGTACCATACCAAAATGCTCTAAAGTTGGTGTTATCAGTAAAAGCAACAACATTCCCACGTCCTAATCGCTTAATTTGCAAAGGCACAGTATTAGCAATACTATCTAAGTTAGGTTTAGAAATATAACCGCTTAGTAAAGGTTTACTAGTATATTGAATAGGATTGTTATAACTACTCTTGTTTGGTTTCATAAAAATGGTAGTATTTCTAAACATGGCTAACTTATCATTTTTATAACCAAAGTTTATTGGATGTGAACGATCTATTTTAGTTTCAAAAATAGCTCCTCCAATAACTTGCGCACCTCTAAAATTACTGCGTTGTTCGAAAGATATGTTTTTTGCTGGTACATCTAGTTTTTTAAATTCTAGTTTAGCTAATTCTTTAGATTTTAGCCATTTTAGTGCATTTCTATAAGCAATTAAAGTTCCTCCTTTTTGTACCCAAGACTTTATTTTTTTAGAATTACCGTCACTAAGTCCTCCCCAAGTATTTGATACTATTATTGTATTATATCTGCTTAGATCTGCTCTTCCAATTGATTTGGTATCTAATTTAGTAACAGTAATATTGTAGCGTGTGTCAAATAAATGCCATATTTCACCAGCATCATAACTTGAAATACCTTCTCCAACTATTAAGGCTATTTTAGGTTGCTCTAAAGCTCTAAAATTATTACTTCCTAAATCTATACCTTGAGTTAATCCTGTACCAACAGCATCAATTTGAACATGACTCGCTTTAGCCAATTTGTTTAAAATAGTGTTTAGGTCTTTAGCATTGTATTTTTGATTTTGAACTGGGATCATGATGGTTCCATAATCATAATCTTTACCATTTAAGCTAAAACGCTTCATTGCAACTTTAGCCCTTAGGCCTTTTTTCAATACTTTGTTTAAAACCTTTGGTGTATAATATTCATGCCACTCCATTAAGTAAGCATAATTACTCATTCCAGACACGTTTCCATCTTTATGTTGCAGATCGGTCACCTCATTTCCTGCATTACTGGTCGAAACACCTTCAGCGTAGTCTACGTTAAACGCTAGAGGGAAAGTCCATGCAGAAACATCGTAAAATAAACTGTCCTGAAACGTTGTGCGTTTCTCGAACATAGCATTTATTAAACGGGTGTTTTTCTGATTTTTAGGAACGATATAACTATACCCTTTTTTAAATCGTTTACCATTAGCTGTAAAATCTTGTTTTACCTCGTGAAATTTAATTTTATGGCGTTTTAAAATTTCGGCTAAATGATAAGTTTTAGCAGCATCTTTAGAATCGCCAAATACAATTGCTTTATTGTTTTGTTTTGCTGCTTCATTCCTAGCATTTTTAAAGAAATTATGCTGATAGGTTAAAATTTCTGTGCGCATATTTTTAGCAGCTTCTAATGTAGATAAAGCTGCAGTTAGCTGATTACGAATAGTGAATGGGAATGTTAAAATACCATTGTCACTTTCTTGAATATGTCCTCTTGAACTACCTTGTTCAAATAAAATACCAATACCGCCATTAATATCTGGAAATGTCGATCCTTTTCCATAATAAAAATCATCAAAGCTCTCTTCAGTATAATATAGCGATCCAATTTTATCTAAAGCTTTAGCATGAAAATTCCCTATTCCTTTTGTTAACTCCTGATTTAATTTAGGTGTTAATGGATGTGTTCTTGAAGGAATACCTGGTTGAAAAAAGAAGGTAGAGTTTGTTCCCATTTCATGGTGATCGGTTAAAATATTAGGCATCCATTTATGAAATGAAGCAATTCGTGCTCTTGATTCAGGTAATTGTACTGGAAGCCAATCACGGTTCATATCAAACCAATAGTGATTTGTTCTACCACCAGGCCATACTTCATCATATTCTCTGTCGTTTGGATCTGGATTTAAATTAATACTCTTATTCGTGTTTGCCCAATAAGCGAAACGTTGTAATCCGTCTGGATTAAAGCTCGGATCAAATAAAATAACGGCATTATCTAATAATTCTTTTACGTCACTACTATTAGAAGCGGCTAAATGGTAAGCAGCTAATAAACTAGCGTTAGATCCACTTGGTTCATTACCATGAATAGAGAATCCTTGATATACAACTATTGGTCTGTTTGAAACATCGGTTGTATTATTCTCTGTGGCAGCTATATGTGCATTTCTAATAGACTCAAGATTTTGATGGTTTTGCAAAGATGTTATAGTTAGTAACAAAATTGGTCTGCCTTCAAATGTTGTTCCCCTGTCCTCAATAGTTACTCTATCGGAAGCATTAGCAAGCGCATACATATATTGTACAAGCTTATCATGAGTGACATGCCAGTCACCAACTTGGTGTCCAATAACACTTTCTGGAGTTGGAATAGTTTTGTTATAACTCTCGTGTTGAGGTAAATAATACGATAGTTCTACATTACTTTGAGCATTTGCATAAGCGCAAAGTAAAAAAAGAAGTGAAAAAAGCTTTTTCATGGTTGGTTATTTGTAGTATTAGATTAAGCTATAAATATAAAAAACCGTTACGATTAGGTAACGGTTTTTTATGTTAAAATATGGATGGATATTTTTAAATGTCTTCAAAGTTTACATCTGTAAAGCTTTCTGGCGACGTTGACTTTTCCTCAGAGTTATAATCTTCTCTTTTATAGTCTTTTTGATGACGCTCACTTATAACTTCTTCACCTTTTTCTTGAATTACATAGTCAGTCATTTCACTTAATATGCTATTGAATTCAGCAAAATCTTCTTTGTATAAATAAATTTTATGCTTCTTATAATGAAATGATCCATCATCATTTGTGAATTTTTTACTTTCAGTGATCGTTAGATAATAATCACCAGCTTTGGTAGCTCTTACATCAAAAAAATAGGTGCGTCTGCCAGCTCTTAATACCTTCGAAAAAATTTCCTCTTTCTCCATCATACCATTATTATTCATAGTCGTGCGATTAAGTTTGATTTTAAATTATAGTGTTTCAAAAATCTAAAAAAAAAGTATAGCAACCAACTAATTATGATATTTCTTTTTCAGAGAGTTGTTTTAAATAGAGCTCTTTATAGTAACCATCTACGTTTATAAGCTGTTCGTGAGTGCCCTCTTGAATGGTTTTTCCTTCATCGAGTACAATGATCTTATTAGCATTTTTAGCTGAAGAGATTCTGTGGCTTACAATAATGGTTGTTTTACCTTTAGATACTTGCTCTAGATTATTAAGGATTTTTTCTTCTGTCTCAGTGTCTACGGCAGATAAGCAATCATCTAACAATAGAATTTCAGGGTTTTTAATAATGGCTCTTGCTATAGAAACACGCTGTTTTTGCCCACCAGAAAGCGTAATACCCCGTTCTCCCAGCACAGTATCATAACCATTAGCGAAGTTGACAATGTTTTTGTGTACTACTGCATTTTTAGCAGCTTGAATAACATCTTCATCAGTAGCGTTAACCGATCCAAATTTTATATTGTTCTTAATGCTGTCTGAAAATAAAAAGGCATCCTGAGGAACAAAACCAATACTGTTTCTAAGGTCATTCAAATTAATATCTCTAATAGATTTATTGTCTATGGTTAAGCTCCCTTTGTTAATATCATAAAGACGTCCAATAAGATCTAAAATAGTTGATTTTCCAGAGCCTGTTTTTCCAATTATGGCTAGCGTTTCTCCTTTGTTAATGTTAAAGCTAACTCCTTTTAATGCTTCAATATTGGTGTCTTCGTATGTAAAATGTACATTGTTAAAAGCTATGGCACCTTCTATTTGTGATGATGAATCAACAAGGTTTTTAATTTCAGGCTCTTCCTTTAAAAATTCGTTTATACGTTTTTGAGAAGCTTCGGCCTGTTGTACGATAGAAGTTACCCATCCTACAGTAGCTACTGGCCACGTAAGCATGTTTACATATATAATGAATTCGGCTATGGTTCCTAAGCTTTCAATCTCACCATTAATATATTGTAAACCGCCAATATAAATTACTAGTAAATTACTTGCTCCAATAAGTAAGATCATTAAAGGGAAGAACAATGCTTGTACCTTGGTAAGGTTAATTTGTTTTTGCCTGTTTTCTGTCGATAGTGTTTCAAACGATGTATTAGTTTGAGTTTCTATTCCGTAAGCTTTAATTACCGAAATTCCACTAAAAGACTCTTGGGCAAATGTTGATAATTTTGAAAGATATTCTTGTACAATCGTACTACGCTTGTGTATTTCTTTACTTAATATATAAATCGCTATAGATAATATAGGTAATGGGATAATGGTATACAGTGTAAGCTTTGGTGCTTGATTGAACATATAGATCAAAGCAATAACAAATAAGGTAATAGTATTAATAGTATACATTATTGCTGGACCTACATACATTCGTACTTTTCCAACATCTTCACTTATTCGATTCATCAAATCTCCAGTACGATTCTTTTTATAGAAATTAAGAGATAAGCGTTGATATTGTTGATAGATCTCATTTTTAAGATCGAATTCAATATATCTGGATACGTTAATAATAGTTTGTCGCATTAAAAAGGTAAAACCACCTGCAATTAATGCTGCACCAATAATGTATAAGATGTTTAAGACCAATTCTTGCTTTACAATAGCAATATCTGTAACGGTTCCTTTTCTAAATTCGTCAACTACATTTATTGACTGACGTATTAAACGAGGGGTGAAAAGCAAGAAGATCCTTGCAACTACAGTTATTACTACGCCTACTAGTAATTGATATTTATACTTTAGAAAGTATTTATTAAGATGCTGTAATTCTTTCATTTACAATTTTTGAATTGATAACACGAAATTATCGATTTCGTATTTTAACGAATGCTTTTTTGTTTAAAATGTAATATTAGGTTATTTTTGCACGCTGTTATTATAAAGTTTTCAAAAAAAAACAATAACACATAACTAAAAAACAATAGCGATGATTTCAGACATCATTAACTCCAAAGACATCAAAAAAGTAGATCCAGTATTTGGGCAACTTTCATTTGATAACCATGAACAAGTTGTTTTTTGCAACGACAAAGATACAGGTTTAAAAGCAATAATAGGAATACATAATACGGTTTTAGGGCCAGCACTTGGTGGTACTAGAATGTGGCAATATAACAATGAGTGGGAAGCGCTAAACGATGTGCTTCGTTTGTCAAGAGGAATGACCTTTAAAGCAGCCATTACAGGGTTAAACCTTGGTGGTGGTAAAGCCGTAATAATAGGCGATGCTAAAACTCAAAAAACACCAGAGCTTATGAAGCGTTTTGGTGAATTTGTACACTCTTTAAGCGGGAAGTATATAACCGCAGAAGACGTTGGTATGGAAACTTCAGATATGGATCTGGTACGTGAGGTTACGCCTTATGTTACTGGTATTTCTGAAAGTAAAGGAGGTGCAGGAAACCCATCACCAATTACAGCTTATGGCGTATATATGGGGATGAAAGCTGCCGCAAAATATAAATTTGGAAGCGATATTCTAGAAGGTAAAAAAGTAGTTGTTCAAGGTATTGGTCATGTTGGTGAAACACTAGTAGAGCATTTAACTAATGAAGGTGCAAAAGTGCTTATTACCGATATTAATGAAGAACGTTTACAAGCAGTAAGTTCAAAATACGGAGCCGAAATTTACAAAGGGCACGATATTTATAGTGAGTCGATGGATATTTATGCTCCTTGTGCTTTAGGAGCTACTGTTAATGATGATACGGTTTACAAACTAAAAGCTGAGGTTATTGCTGGAGCTGCTAATAACCAACTTGCTATTGAAGATAAACACGGAGCAATTTTGCAACAAAGAGGTATAGTATACGCTCCAGATTTCTTAATTAATGCTGGAGGTATTATTAATGTATATGCAGAACTTGAAGGCTATGGTCGTCAAGAAATAAACAGAAAGACAGAAAACATTTATAATACTACTTTAGAAATATTAGAAAATGCTACTGCAAATAGTATTACTACTAATCAGGCGGCATTAAATATTGCTAGAGAAAGAATTGCAACAAGAAAAAAAGAGAATTCTAAATAAATTCTTTTAAAATAATATTATTTTTGCGGGGCGAAAGCATAGGCTTTCGCCCTTAATTTTGAATTTAAACGTATCAATCAGGATTAAAAAAGTTCTTTAAATATGCTTAACAGACGACATATTCGTATAAAAGTAATGCAAATTATATATGCATTTCAAGGAAGTGAAAGTGATGATCTTAAAAAAAACGAACGCTTCCTGCTTCAAAGCATGGAGAATATGTATAACCTATATCTTCTAGTTTTGTCTTTAATGATAGAAGTACAAGCAAAAGCTGAAGATTATTTGGTTAAATCACAAAAGAAGCATTTAGCTACTTCAGAAGAGAAAAATCCAAATAGAAAATTTATAAACAACGAACTTTTAGCATTGCTTAAAAACAATGCGTTATTGGCTGAAGAGCTTGAAAACAGAAAGATCAATAATTGGAAGCTCGACGATGAGTATGTAGATATACTTTTTAGAGCCCTATTAGATAGCGAGCTTTATAAAGACTATATGGCTACAAAAGTGTCTACTTTTAAAGAAGACAAACTGTTTGTAATAGATATGTTTAAAGAAATCATCGCGCCCAACGATAAGCTTTATGAATATTTGGAAGATAAAAATATTACTTGGCTTGATGATTTGCCTGTAATAAATACCACTATAGTTAAACTACTTAGAAAAGTAAAAGCGCAAACTACAGAAAGCCATTTTGTGCCAAAATTGTTTAAAGATTTAGACGATAGAGATTTTGCTACAGATTTGTTGAAGAAAACCTTGTTGAATTTATCTGCTTATAGTAAGGAAATAGAGGGGAAGACAGCCAACTGGGACAAAGAGCGTATTGCTAATATAGATTTTGTGCTTTTACAAATGGCAATTTGTGAATTCCAAAAGTTTCCATCTATTCCAGTTAAAGTAACAATTAATGAATATTTAGAAATAGCAAAAGAGTATTCTACACCAAAAAGTAGCGTATTTATTAACGGAATTTTGGACAAATTGGTTAAGGAATATACTGATAAAGGAACGTTAAATAAAATAGGCCGTGGATTGATGTAATAAAAAATTTATTACATTTATGGCCGAAAACAACCGAAAATAAAGAACTAGTAACCCAAATGTTTATCTTGAATAGACAATTAAAAATGAAAATTATGAAAAAAGTAATTTTAGGATTAAGCGCATTATGTATGGTAGCGTTTACCTCTTGTAAAGAAGATGCTACAAGTAAGATCAAGTCTGAAAATGTATCACAAGCAGCAGAGAGAGATGCAGTAGCTGGAGATTTTCCAGTATTAACTTTCGATAAAAAAGAACACGATTTTGGTGAAATAGAAAATGGTACGCCAGTAGAAACTGTATTTGCATACACTAACACAGGTAAAGCACCATTGGTAATTACAGATATTAAAAGTACTTGTGGATGTACAGTACCTCAAGATTGGAGTAAAGAGCCTTTAGCTCCTGGATCTTCAGCTAAGTTTACTGTTAAATTTAATGGTAAAGGTGCTAACAACGTAACAAAAACAGTTACAGTAACAGCAAATACAGAGAGTGGTAAGGAAACTGTAAAGATCAAGGCATTTATTAAGCCAGATCCAAATGCAAAGCCAACACCAACACCTCAAGTACAATAAATAATTAACTCTAAGAGACTGATTAATGGAGGCATTAGGACCATATTTTCCGTTTATAGCAATGTTTGCAGTAGTGTATTTCTTTATGATTGCACCGCAAATGAAACGTGCTAAACAGGAAAAGAACTTTGCTAAAGAAATGAAGCGTGGCGATAAGGTAATTACCAAAAGCGGCATGCATGGTAAAATAGTTGAATTGAGCGATAAAGATAGCTCTTGTGTGATCGAAACATCGGCAGGAAAGATCAAGTTTGAGCGCTCTGCCATTTCTATGGAAATGAGTAAAAAACTAAATCAGCCAGCTAGCAAGTAAAATAAAACTTATAGTATTAAAAGGGCAACTCAAACGAGTTGCCCTTTTTTTATTCATTTTTAAATTGTTGCTAACGGTTCGTGTATGATTAGTTACGGGAAATCAGTTATGATTTTCCAATGAGTAAACAAGTTAATTAATTCCTCGGAATTAATTATACATGGTGTTGTGCATAGTTTTTATTCAGTTAAGCTTTTTAAATCTTGTTCTAATTCTGTTGTTCCATTTTTTAGTTTACAAGTCTTAATTAGTTTTGAGTCGCTTTTGAAATACTCAAATAGGAATTTTGATTTATGATAACACTTATTGTCATTTGTTATAAAAGCTTTACACATTGAACCATAAGCAGAGTGTTTAGAATCATTAAGAAGATTACTAAAATTTCCTTTTTCGCTCATTGAATCTGGAAAAAAACCAATAAGGTCTAAATTCATATAAGCCGTCGTATAGTAATCAATGTAAGTCAAAGGATTGGTTGATGTATCTCCTCTTAATTGTAATCCGAATTCTATAAATTCTTTTAGCGATTTACTAATTCCCATCATTTTAATTAATTCGTCAAGTTGGGAAACAGTAAAATTGCAAATACTTTTCGGGTCTAAATTGAAATGTGCTTTTATTATATCATCTCTCAAAGATCCATAATTGTCAGCCATTAGTTTCACAACTGCTTGCCATTGAACTAATGGTGCTGTTGAGTTGTCAGTCACATTGGTTTCATAAAATTCAATCGCGTTTCGATATTCTAAATCCACATAATCTCTCCCAAAGTATTTAACAATAACCAAATCTTTAGTTTTTTTTGAAAGGTACTTGAGGTCACTTTTTCTTCTTTCAGAAGAGTCTGTAGATGTTTTTTCTAAATCTCCAAGATGAGCATCTGAATAAACTAAAGTTATCTTTTCAGAATTATTATTTAAGAAGTCGTTCAGAACTATATGAGGATTCAATTTGGGATTTTTGAGAATTGAAAACAAATTCCAATCTATATATGTTAAATCCTCTTTTCGCATCCGACAATAAGGGTTAATTACTGATAATCATATTGTATATTAATAACAAAAGCGAAGCCCAAAAGAAACCTTGATATATTTTTATAATTGTTTCCTGATTCTGATACATCCATTGATTATTCGGATTACTTTTTGTAACACTTTTAATTAATCGTGTAACTGCATATTTGTTCCATAAATAAATAAAAATGGCAGTTCCAAAAACAAAAGTTATTTTTTCAAATATTGTCATTTCAAATTATACACAACTAGGAATATACGTACCTCCCGTATATTTTAATAAATATAAAGAAAATTCTTTCAATATAAAATATTGAGCCTAACGGTTCTTATACTTGTCGTTTAAGCCAATACCTTGTAAGATCATTGGTGTTATTTTCTCTAGTCTGCTTAATTTAGTAGCTTCTCGTTTAGCAGTAGCTATATGTTCACAGTATTCACGTTGTTTATAAGGTGAGAGCGCATTAAAGGCTGTTTGTAGCTCGGTGTTTTTGTTTAAGGTATTTTGTAATTCTTCTGGAATGATGGTTTCTTTTTTACCACGGTTTGGTTTTATCTCTTTCCCAGCTTTTTGATTTTCGATAGCTTCTTTTACGTATTGTAGCAGTAGGTTTTTGTCAACATCATCAATAGATGTGTAATTTAATTGACGCATACCTCTGGTTGTGCCTTCTTGTGCATTTCGTAATAGCTTATGCTCGTCTTTTAAAAATACACCATTAAAAAACCAGACGCCAAAGTGGTTTTTAAAAGCACCAATACCACATACGTTTTTGTTGTTAATGGTATACGTTGGAATACTCCATTTAAGTGTTTCCTCTAATTCGGTTTGTAGCATTATAGAGCGCAATAGCGTTAATGCTTCCGACCATTTTTCGTTGGTTTCTATATATTCTTCTACAGAGCTTACTTTTTTCTTCATAATAGTTAAAGATATAAATCTTATTTATAACGTTCTTGCGTGAGTTCTGCAATTTTACAAATCACTTGTGTTGCTTTTAAAATACTTTCTACTGGTACATACTCGTAACGTCCATGAAAGTTATGTCCGCCCGCAAAAATATTTGGGCAAGGTAATCCCATATAACTTAATTGAGATCCGTCGGTGCCACCTCTTATAGCTTTTATTAATGGCTTTATGTCTAATTGTTTCATTGCCTCCTCAGCAATATCAACAATATGTTTTACAGGTTCTACTTTTTCACGCATATTATAGTACTGATCTTTAATATCCAGTTCTATAACTTCTCTATTGTATTTGGCATTTATATCATCTGCTACTTTTTGCATGAGTGTTTTTCTGGCTTCAAATTTTTCACGATCATGATCGCGAATAATATATTGCAATTCTGTTTGCTCCACCTTACCTGTCATATCATGTAAATGAAAGAAGCCTTCATAACCTTCGGTATGTTCTGGTACTTCTTTTTTTGGTAAGCTATTTATAAACTCGGTAGCATAATGCATAGAGTTGATCATTTTTCCTTTTGCATATCCAGGATGTACAATCTTACCATTGATCTTAACTTTGGCGCCAGCTGCATTAAAGTTTTCATATTCTAACTCACCCACTTGACTGCCATCCATTGTATATGCCCAGTCAGCACCAAATTTCGCAACATCAAACTTATGTGCACCACGACCAATTTCTTCATCAGGCGTAAAACCAACTTTAATGGTACCATGTTTTATATCTGGATTATTGATCAGAAATTCCATAGCGCTAACTATTTCACAAATACCTGCTTTGTCATCAGCACCTAAAAGTGTTGTGCCATCAGTGGTGATAAGAGTTTGCCCCTTATACATTAACAAATCATCAAAATAACTAGGAGACAGTACAATGTTTTCAGCTTCATTTAAAATAATATCTAAACCATCATAATTTTCTATAATTTGAGGTTTGACATTGGCTCCGGTAAAATCTGGAGACGTATCAAAGTGAGATATAAATCCAATAGTTGGTACGTCGTGTTCTACATTACTAGGTAAAGTAGCCATGACGTATGCATTTTCGTCTATAGTGACATCGCTTAAACCAATAGCTTTTAGCTCTTCTACTAGCTTATTAGCCAGATCCCATTGTTTTTCTGTGCTAGGTGTAGTATTGCTGTTTGGGTCGCTTTCGGTATCTATAGTAACGTAGCTTATAAATCGGTTAATTATATGTTCTCTATTTAGCATATTTTAATTTGAGTTTCTTCAAAAATAGCCAACGGTTTTGTAAGTGGCAAGCCAAAAAATGTTTCTTTTTTTATGCATAGAATTAGTGTATTTTTGCACTCAAAATCTGTATAATGTATAAATTACTGATTCGCCCATTACTTTTTTGTTTCGATCCAGAAAAAGTACACCATTTTACCTTTTCATTTATCAAATTTATTTCTAGACTACCATTAGTGCCTGCATTAATTAGAGGATTATACCAAGTTAATGATAAAGCTTTAGAACGAAATTTATTCGGATTAACATTTAAAAATCCAGTAGGGTTAGCTGCAGGGTTCGATAAGAATGCTGTGCTGTACAATGAATTAGCAAATTTTGGATTTGGTTTTGTAGAAATAGGAACGGTGACGCCTAAAGGACAGGTAGGAAATCCTAAAAAACGTTTGTTTAGACTTAAAGCAGATAAAGGTATTATTAACCGAATGGGATTCAATAATAAAGGTCTTGAAGCTGCGATAGAACAATTAAAAAAGAATAAAGGAAAAGTAATTATAGGAGGCAATATTGGGAAGAATACAGCAACTAGTCCAGAAGGTTACACCAAAGATTATTTAGAATGTTTTAATCAGTTGCATCCTTATGTAGATTATTTTGTATTAAATGTAAGCTGTCCAAACGTAGGAAGTCATGCAAAATTAACCGATAAAGATTATTTAGTAGAGCTTATTAGGGAAGTACAAAAAGCAAATACAACTTTTGAAAAACAAAAGCCAATAGTACTTAAAATTGCTCCCGATTTAAATAACATTCAGCTTGATGAGATTATTGAATTGGTTGCAGAAACTAAAATTGATGGTGTTATTGCCTCAAATACATCGGTGTCCAGAGAGAATTTAATAACCTCAAAAGAACGTTTAGAAACCATTGGTAATGGTGGGTTAAGTGGACAACCAGTAAAGGACAAGAGTACAGCAGTCATAAAATATTTAGCCGAAAAAAGTAATAAGGCATTTCCAATAATAGGAGTTGGCGGTATACATTCTGCAGATGATGCCCTTGAAAAATTGAATGCAGGAGCAGACTTAGTACAGATATATACTGGTTTTATTTATGAAGGCCCACAACTTATTAAATCTATTAATAAAGCCATTCTAAAACAGTAGTTCTAGTTTTTAATAAACTTTTTTGTAATTCTTGACCCTTCTGTTTTTAATTGTAAAAAGTAGGTTCCAGAAGCTAATTGGTTTACTTCTATTTTATTATTGTCAAGATCGCCTTCTATTAATTTCTGACCAATAATGTTTGTAATGGTATATTTAGTTTGTCCAGCTAAATTACCTTGATCCACCATTAAATAGTTTTGGCTAACAGGATTAGGAAATATACTAATGCTTTTATTGAGATCAGTATCGTTTAAACCAAGCACCGATTGAAGTGTTATTGTTAAAGTTCCAATTTTTTCTGAACCAAAAGGAGCTATATTAACCAAACTTGAAATATTCTCTTTTGGATTTGTGTCTGCGTCTGCAGAGGTGTAATTCATGCCGCTATCAGTACCTGCATCATATGGAAAGAGGTCTACGCTTATGGTGCTTTTCCAGTTGCCATTATCTCTCAAATTTAAACTGTTTATAGCGATCATCCAATCTGGACTAGGTGCAATCATAGAAACTAATGTTAGTAAAGGGAAATCTTCAGATACCTGTAAGTTGCTAATAGTAATTGTTCCAGTTGCAGTACCAAGGCCACTTCCATTAATATACTGTTCAGTATTGCCATTTGTAATACTGGTTTGAACTTCGTTATTAAAAATGGTATTATTTCCTAATTCCGCAACATTTTCAATCCCTTGGGTTGCCAGTTGACCCATTTCTAAAAAGGTAATATTACTATTGTGGTTTGCTCCAACCAATTGAGACCAATGTGCACCACCAGGTAAAGTGCCATGATCTGTAGCATTCCAAGTACTAGTAAATACGATATCGTAAATAGCAGATGTTTGAGCTAGAGATGTATTATTAGCTGAAACTAATAGAATGAAGAATAAATAGTAAAAGTGTTTCATAATAGCAAGTTTAGATATTGGTTCGAGCTGTATAACAAATCCTTACGAGATATGTTTGAATCTTACAAAATGATGAAGTGTTTTTTGCATACAATCCTTTAGAAAAATAGTAGTATTTTTATCTGCGTATTGAACCATTAGAATGCCAAAAGAAGTTAAGATAATTGAATGTCCAAGAGACGCTATGCAAGGAATAAAAATGTTTATTCCAACCGAAAAAAAGGTACAGTATATTCAATCGTTACTTAGGGTAGGGTTCGATACTATAGATTTTGGGAGTTTTGTGTCACCCAAAGCGATACCTCAAATGGTAGATACAGCCGAGGTGTTATCGCAATTAGATCTTTCTAAAACCAAGAGCAAACTTCTTGCTATTGTTGCTAATACACGCGGTGCGACAGATGCTAGTAAACATGCCGAAATAAATTATTTAGGATTTCCATTTTCTATTTCAGAGAATTTTCAAATGCGTAATACACACAAAACCATTGCGCAATCTGTTGTCACGCTTCAAGAAATTTTAAATGTTGCAGATAGATCCAATAAAGAGGTAGTAGCCTATTTATCGATGGGATTTGGGAACCCTTATGGCGATCCATGGAATGTCGATATAGTAGGAGAGTGGACTGAACGTTTAAGCAAAATGGGTGTTAAGATATTATCATTAAGTGATACTATTGGTAGTTCTAATCCTGAAAATATTTCGTACCTCTTTTCTAATTTAATACCTAGCTATCCAGATATTGAATTTGGAGCGCATCTGCATACAACACCTTCTACTTGGTTTGAAAAAATTAATGCTGCATACAGTTCTGGATGTAGACGTTTTGATGGAGCAATACAAGGTTTTGGTGGATGTCCTATGGCTAAAGATGAGCTTACCGGAAATATGCCAACCGAAAAACTAGTATCTTTTTTTACTACAAATAAAATGAACAATCTTAATGCACTTAGCTTTGAAAGTGCTTATAATGAGGCTACTAAAATATTTAGTAGATACCATTAATCATTTCTTCTTATTTTTATTTAAAATAAATCTAAATAAACTTTGTTATTGTAGTTTTGAGTGCTACATTTGCGCCTGAATTTAATTATTATTTAAAACAAGTCTAAATAAAAACAAATGAAAAAAGCTATACTTTTAATGGCAATTTTAGTATCAGGTTATGGTTTCGCACAAACGGTAAGTCAGGATACAACAGCAACAAGAAACCGTCAAATGAACGCAGCTCAAAATATCTTGAGTGGTAATGGTTCTCAAAACGGAATTACAATTGGTGGTTATGCACAGGTTGATTATAACCAACCAGAAGGTGCTAATGGTAAAATGGATGTACACCGTTTAGTAATGTTATTTGGTTATAAGTTTAGTGACAAAGTACAGTTTGTTACAGAAATCGAGTATGAGCATGTAAAAGAAGTATATATCGAGCAAGCATTTTTAAACTATAGTGTTAATGATAACTTTAATGTTCGTGGTGGTTTAATGTTAGTACCAATGGGTATTGTGAACGAATATCACGAACCAACAACATTTAATGGGGTTGAAAGGCCAAGTATGGATAAAAGTATAGTACCTACAACATGGAGAGAGATTGGTGCTGGTGTTACAGGTAAGTTTGATGAGGCTAACTTACGTTACCAAGCTTATATTTTTAATGGTTTTGCATCTGTAAACGGGACGAAAGTGCTTGGTGGTAAAAACGGGTTAAGAAACGGTCGTCAAAAAGGAGCAGAGTCTACTATTAATACACCAAATTTCTCAGCTAAGTTAGATTACTACGGAATTCAAGGGTTACGTTTAGGTTTATCTGGATACTTTGGTCGTACACAAGCTGCTGATGATGTTCAAGACCTTGATGGTGCAGATGTGGGTATTTCAATGTTTGGACTGGATGCACGTTACATTAACAAGCGTTTTTCTGCTAGAGGACAATTTATCCAGGCATCTTTATCTGATACTGAAGATTATAACACATTAAATTCAGCAGATTTAGGATCGAAGTTACAAGGATGGTATTTAGAGGCTGCTTATAACTTAATACCATTAGGAAGAGAGCAAAAATTAGATGCTTTTGTAAGATATGAGAAATATGATACGCACGCAGATGTTGAAGGTGCTTTAACAAGAAACGATTCTTATAATAGAAATGAGTGGACAACTGGTTTAAGCTATCATGTAGCACCTGGTGCCGTTGTAAAAGCTGATTATCAGATTTTTGATAATGCTGTAAGTGGAAACGATTCTAAAGGACAATTGAATATTGGTTTTGGAGTTTGGTTCTAGAGTAATTTAAATTGATTAGTTTTTTTATCAAATAGCTAAAGAGATATGCTCTTTAGCTATTTGGTGTTTTTAATAATAGTATCTTTGTAGTATGAAATTTAAACCAGTTTTGTTTGTGTTGTTTTCTTTCATTTTAATGTCTTCTAGTATCCCTAAGAGTCTTCAAAAGAAAATAGATAAAGAAATAAAAAAGACCTATGTAGTTGAAGATTTTTCAATGCAATTGGTTGAGTTGCCAACAGATGTAGTTAAGGAACTTCCTTCAGAATTTGGCAAAAATAATTTCTTCAAGATCATTTCTAATAGTAATCAAATTGGGTACGCCTACATATCTAAGGCTCCTAGTAAAACAGATCAGTTTGATTATTTGGTATTGTTCGATAACGATCTCATTATTACAAAATCTAAAGTGTTGGCTTACCGTGAAGATTATGGTGGCGAAATTGGAAGCAAACGTTGGTTGAAACAATTAATTGGTAAAACACAAAATGATAAGCTGATTTACGGCGATAATATTGCAGTAATTTCCGGCGCTACTATATCTGTTCGTTCAATGACCAATGCTGTAAATAATTTACTAGCGTCAATTAAAATCCTACACAATAAAGCACTTCTTTAATGACACTAAACGGATTAATATATACTTTTCCAAAAGAGCTAAAACTGCTAATAGGAGCATTTGTTATTGTATTGAGTATAGGCTTTTTTACAGGCTTAATGTTTGTAGGAGAAACCTCGTCTATTAAACCTAATGGTATTGAAGAACAATATTTGGGAAATGAAGCCGATGAGGATGCAACAGTTATGAAGTTTAAAAAGAGTGAAAAGGAAATGCTTACTCTAGTGCATAATCACATCTTATCTATGTCCATTATTTTCTTTTTACTAGGGCTTATAGTTTGTGTGACTGAACTTGGAAAGAAACTAAAACTAATATTGATTGTTGAGCCTTTTGTATCTGTAATTCTCACCTTTGGAGGCTTGTATTTTTTATGGAAAGGCGTTCTTTGGATGAAGTATATAGTAATGCTTTCGGGAACGTTAATGACTGTTTGTTTTGCTTTTGCTGTAGCAGTTATTTTGGTGCAATTATGTGCTAAAAAAAATAAGAGCTAGTAGGCTTGTTCTTAATTAATTTAGTGACCTGTTTTTGTTACAACATTAACCACTACATTTGTAACAATGATGAGAACCTTAATAATTGTCCTGTTACTATGTCCATTTAGTATCTTCTCTCAAGAGATATACGAGCGTACTTCAAATTTAATGGGAAGTCGTTTCGATATCACTGTAGTGGCAGAAAATCAATTATTAGGAGATGAATATATCGATTTGGCAATTGTCGAAATTTCGAGAATCGAAAATTTAATATCTTCCTGGAATTCAAAATCGCAAACATCACTTATCAATAAAAATGCTGGAATACAACCAGTACAAGTAGATCAAGAACTTTTTGATCTAATTAATAGATCGATTCATATTTCAAGATTAACCGAAGGAGCTTTTGATATAAGTTATGCATCCATGGATAAAATATGGAAGTTTGATGGCACTATGAAAGAAATGCCAAATCCAGAAGAGGTTTTGAGATCGGTATCTAAAGTAGGATATAAAAATATTGAGCTCAATCACGAACAGAATACTGTTTTTTTGAAATTGAAAGGAATGAAAATTGGTTTTGGAGCTATTGGTAAAGGCTATGCCGCAGATAGCGCTAAAAAACTCCTAAAGTCTAAAGGTGTTGTGTCTGGTATTATAAATGCTTCCGGCGATATGAATACTTGGGGTTTACAACCAAATGGAGAAGAATGGAACGTTGGCATAACCAATCCGTTGAATAAAAATAAAGTATTTGCACTATTACCAATTAGCAATGAGGCGGTTGTGACTTCTGGTAATTATGAAAAATATGTGAGCTTTAATGGTCAGCGTTATTCTCATATTATTGATCCTAGAACAGGTTATCCAAGTAGCGGTGTAGTAAGTGTAAGTGTATTTGCACCAAGCGCAGAATTGGCAGATGCCTTGGCAACTTCAATTTTTGTTATGGGTAAAGACATTGGCATCGATTTTATAAATCAATTAAAAGGTATTGAATGTATTATAGTTGATGATAAAGGCAATGTTTATTACTCTCAAAACATGGATGTCGAAAAATTTAAAAAAGAGTAATTCTAAATTAGGGTAACTTTTCTTTCAACCTAATCTTTTAAGTATCTTTATACTTTAAAATTACAGGTATGAATCAAGCAATTGAAAAATTATTAAATGATCAAGTAAAATACGAAGCATCAGCATCAATGCAATATTTGTCTATGGCCTCATGGGCAGATGCTAATGGTTACAATGGTATAGCAGAATTCTTTTATGCGCAATCTGAAGAAGAACGTATACATATGACCAAATTGGTTAAATTTATCAATGAGCGTAGTGGTAATGTAATTGTACCAGCTTTAGATAAACCAAAAGGTGACTATGGTTCTTTAAACGAGCTTTTTGAAGTGTTTCTTGAGAATGAGATTTTTGTAACTGAACAGATCAACCATATTATATATGAATGTTTACAGCATAAGGAGTACAATGTGCATAATTTTATGCAATGGTACGTGACAGAGCAGTTGGAAGAAGAAGCTACAGCTAGAACATTACTTGATAAATTAAATATTATAGGTGATGATAAATCAGGTCATTATTTATTTGACAGAGATATAAATATGATAGCTGAGGCTAATCAAGGGCCAGAATAAAATAATTAACATAAATTATGATGAAGGTTTCTGTTTAGAAACCTTTTTTTGTATACATTTGCACTGGTTTATTTAGATTTAATAAAAATAAAAATGTCTGACTTGAATTTAGCTTCTTCATGTGTAATGATAGCAACACCATGTGTTATTGGTGGTTGTGGTGAAAAGAAGAAGAAATGCTGTAAAAAATACAAGAAGAAAGGAAAGACCAACTGCAAACGTTGCCCAAAAATCTAAGCAATTCTCACTTTGTTTTGTGTTACTTTCGATTCGGTTAGCGCAAAGTAAAAACTGCCAAAAAGAGTTACTATATAGTAGCTTAAAACTACATAGCTAGCATAGGTCCATATTGCATTTATTCCAAACCAATCGCCAGTAGAGTATATAATATAGAAGCCTAAACTACAAAACACTACTTCAAAAAATAAGGCATATTTATGTCTGTCCATTAGGGTGGTATATCCAAAAATTCCAACAAATATTACCAATCCGTAAATAAGTAGGTCTTGTGATGAAATGTTTCCAAAATTGTAAAACATAAAATACATTAATAGTGTCGTAGCTAATAATTGAAATAAGGACCAGCTCATTAAAGCTTTTGACGGTTTACTATCATATTTTTTTAGCTCGTAAGGATTCTCAACAATACTAACTGGAAATTTATCAATTACATCTTTAGGTCTCCATCCTGTTGGCATAAACCAGATACGTAGTTTGTCTATCCAATTATTGGTTCGCCAAGCATCTTTTATTAAGCGCCATAAGTGTTGAAAGTTTATTAATATAGGATTCCATGTAGAAACAGGTTTTAAAACACCATATACAGGAGGAACATCATCCAGCTCTTCTTGAAAGGTTCCAAACATTCTATCCCAAACGCAAAATATAGCAGCAAGATTTTTATCTATATATACATCATTAATAGCATGATGAACACGATGTTGAGAAGGTGTTACTATAATATATTCTAGAAAGCCTAATTTGCCAATATGCTTGGTGTGGTACCAAAATTGCGCAAATAAATGCAGGGGAGCGAGCACAGCAATAACTTTGTTTGGTATGCCAAGTATAGCGGCAGGAATTAATAATATAGGGAAATAGCCAATAATATTAGAAATAGTTTGTCTTAGCGCGCATGCTAAATTAAATTCTTCACTAGAATGATGAATAACATGTATGTTCCAGAAAAAATTCACTTTATGACATAACCTATGATTCCAATAGCTGGCAAAGTCAATAGCTATAAATGCAAGCACATATACTAACCATGTAGCATTAATTTCAAAAATTGCCAAATGCTCTAATAAAAACGGATAAGAAACCAAGACTAGAATCAATCCTAAAGAATCTTTTATAATATTGGTTAATCCAGAACTTAAACTAGAAATAGTATCCATCAAGGTATGTGTTTGTTTCTTAGCAAAATGGCCATAGGCAATTTCAATTAAAACCAGAATCACAAAAGACGGAATAGCATATAATAAAGCATTAGCGTAGGCTTCCATAGTAATGTATAAAGTCTAAAAATAACAATTTATGGGCATTCATAAAAATGTATGTTGTTTATAACAGATGTTTTGTTTTTTATCTTGAAATTGTATAAATACTTTCACAAACAAAGTGCTATTAAATAAAATAAAAAGCGTAGATTTGCATGCAATTAAAACGTAATTGCAATGATAGCTCATCAAAACAAAATTGTTGGCGAAGGTCTTACTTATGACGACGTACTTTTAGTCCCAGCATATTCCGAAGTTTTACCACGAGAAGTAAATATTCAAACAAAATTCACGCGTAACATTACTATTAACATACCTGTTATTTCAGCAGCTATGGATACGGTTACAGAAAGTAGTATGGCTATTGCTATGGCTCGTGAAGGAGGTATAGGTGTGTTGCATAAAAACATGACCATTGAGCAACAAGCAATTAAGGTTAGAAAAGTAAAACGTGCTGAAAGCGGAATGATCATCGATCCTGTAACCTTACCATTATCTGCTAAGGTAATTGATGCTAAGCAGAGCATGAAAGAGCATAGTATTGGTGGTATTCCAATAGTTGATGATAATGGTAAGTTAAAAGGAATTGTTACCAATCGTGATCTACGTTTTGAAAAGAATAATGAAAGAGCAATTACCGAGATCATGACAAGTGAAAATCTTGTAACAGTAAGTGAAGGGACTTCATTATTAGATGCTGAAGGTATTTTACAAGAAAATAAAATTGAAAAACTACCAGTAGTTGATGCAGACTATAAATTGGTTGGTTTAATTACGTTTAGAGATATTACAAAACTTACGCAAAAACCAATTGCAAATAAAGATAAATACGGTCGTTTACGTGTAGCAGCAGCCATTGGTGTTACTGGCGATGCAGTAGATAGAGCAGCAGCATTAGTAAATGCAGGTGTAGATGCTATTATTATTGATACCGCTCATGGTCATACTCAAGGTGTGGTTAATGTGCTTAAAGAAGTAAAGGCAAAGTTTCCTGAATTAGATGTAATAGTTGGTAATATTGCTACGGCTGAAGCTGCAAAATATTTAGTAGCAGCGGGAGCAGATGCTGTAAAAGTTGGAATAGGTCCTGGTTCTATTTGTACAACTAGAGTAGTAGCTGGTGTTGGATTTCCACAATTTTCTGCAGTACTTGAGGTAGCAGCTGCTATTAAAGGTAGTGGCGTACCAGTAATTGCAGATGGAGGTATTCGTTATACAGGTGATATACCCAAAGCTATTGCAGCTGGAGCCGATTGCGTGATGTTAGGCTCGCTGTTAGCAGGAACCAAAGAGTCACCAGGTGAGACCATTATTTACGAAGGACGAAAGTTTAAATCGTATAGAGGAATGGGATCGGTTGAAGCTATGAAACAAGGTAGTAAGGATCGTTATTTCCAGGATGTTGAGGACGATATTAAAAAATTAGTACCAGAAGGTATAGTAGGTCGTGTACCTTATAAAGGTGAACTGTTTGAAAGTATCCACCAGTTTATTGGAGGTTTACGTGCAGGAATGGGATATTGTGGCGCTAAGGATATAGAAACCTTAAAGGAAACTGGACGCTTTGTAAAAATTACAGCCTCAGGAATCAATGAAAGCCACCCACACGATGTGATGATCACTAAGGAAGCACCTAACTATTCAAGGTAAATAGTTTACTATATCCTGATTAATTGCCTTCATAGGTTGAAAAACAATTACTTTTCAGCAACAGAAGTGCCATTTTCAACAAAGTCCTTAAATGCGATCATATATTGCTTTGATTGCTTTTTAAAGGCGCCAGGCATTAAAAAAAGCATTGCTCGCATAAAGAAATTTCCGGGTTCAAACTCGCTTTCAGAGATCCATTTTGTATGGCCTTCCGGAGTTTCTTTAAAATAGTTTTTTTGCTCATTATACATGCCTTTGGCACTATAAGAACCATGAAATTCGTCTGGAAAGTTGCGCTTAGATATGGTTTCAATAAGTGTAAACTCACGTTTACCTAACTTATAGTTTAATTGCATTTTAGCTCCTACTTCACCTGGAATTCCCGAAATATGCTCGGTAGATACAAGCCCTTTTTGCCAGTGTTTCATATTATCGGTATTATCCATTTTACGAATCACTTCTTCACGGGGCTTTTCAATAATAATGTCTACTGAATATTTCATGATGTATAGTGTTTTGCTATTAAAGATAATCTAGAAAATTTATTTATAAAAATATAGTCGTTGTGATGTACTAATGTGTGTTGTTTATCGTTGTACTAATTACTTGTTTTATAGTTGAATTGTATTATTTTTGCTTCAATCGAAAAAAAGCCCATATCTTATGAAAACGTACATTATTTCAGCATGTTTAGCGCTGTTTTTTATTTCTTTTAGTAATGCGCAGGTTAAAGGCAGTGAGGTTCTTTTTACTGTTGGAGAATCGCCTGTATATGCTTCAGAATTTTTAAGAGTATACCATAAGAATTTAGATATTATAAAAGACGAATCTCAAAAAGATATTGATGAGTATTTTAAGCTATTTCTTAATTACAAACTAAAGCTGGCAGAAGCCAAAGAGTTAGGTTACCATAAAAAGCCAAAGTATGTAAGAGAGTTAAATGGCTATAAAAAGCAACTTGCCAAAAACTATTTAACAGATCATGAGGTAACAGAAGCTTTAGTGAGAGAAGCACATGATAGAGTATCGCACGATGTTTGGGCGCAGCACATTTTAGTGAAGATGAACCCTTCGAAAAAAGATACTTTAGTAACTTATAATAATCTTTTAAAACTTCGTGAAAAATTGAAGAATGAAGACTTTGCTACTGTGCAAAAAGAGTTGCATGATGGTAATTCTGTTTTGGTAGAAGATCTTGGTTATTTCTCTGGTTTTAAAATGGTTTACGATTTTGAAAGTATGGCTTTCAATACAAAGGTAGGTGAGGTGTCTTTACCTTTTAGAACCCAGTTTGGATTTCATATAGTCAAAACAGTTGATAAAAGAAAGTCGCGTGGCGAAGTAACTGTGGCTCATATTATGGTTGCTAATAGACAAAATGATTCTACTATTGTTCCAGAGGAACGTATACAAGAAATTAATAAGTTAGTAACTCAAGGAGAAGATTTCGAATCGTTAGCAAAGCAATTTTCTGATGATAAAAGTTCTTCAGGAAAGGGAGGTAGATTGGCTGCTTTTAAAGGAGGGCAATTAAGCTCTAAAGAATTTGAAGATGTAGCTTTTAGCTTATCGAATGTTGATGAAGTGTCTAAACCTTTTGAAACTGCGTTTGGATGGCATATTGTTAAGCTTATCGAAAAAAAACCTGTGGGATCTTTTGAAGAAATGAAATATGAACTGGAGACTATGGTTAGAAAGGATTCTAGGTCAAAACTTATTAATACAGCTCTGCAAAAACGACTAAGAAGGCAGTATAATATAAAAAATGATAACCCAGGAAGGGACTATTTTATTTCTGTTTTAAATGAGGAGTTTTATAAGAGAAAATGGATGGTTCCTGATGATTTAGATAGATCAAAGACCATATTCACCGTTGGAGATAGAAATTGTACCTATGGACAGTTTGCAAACTTTTTGAAACTTCAACAAAAAGGAACCGAAAAAAAGAAACCTTTTGCAGCTATAGTAGATGACGCTTTCGAAGTTTTTGTAAATAAGAATGTGCTAGCGTACCACGAAGGAAATTTAGAGAATGAAAATGAAGAGTTTGCAAATATTTTAACCGAATATAGAGAAGGTTTGCTATTGTTTGATCTTATGGAAAACAAAATATGGAATACTGTAAAATTTGATACAGTAGGAATTCAAACATATTACGATCAAAACAAACAGAATTACAAACAAAGCAAACGTATTGATGCTGTTGTTGCTACAGCGTCAAAAGAAAAGCACATAAAAACAGCAAGCCGTTTATTAAAGCAAGGAAATACCACAAAGGCTATTAAAGAAAAATTAAATAGTAATGGAGAGCAAAATGTTATTTTTACTAAGGGAGAAATGACAAAAGAACATCAATCGTTGCCGCAGGGTTTTGTTTTTAAAGAAGGGGTTTCAGGCATCTTTCAACATAATAATGCTTATCATGTTGTTAAGGTTAACAAAATTTTGCCTGAAACTATAAAAACACTTGAAGAAGCACGTGGTTTGGTAATAAGTGATTATCAGGAAATGGTTGAGAAAAAATGGTTGGAAGAACTAAAGAATAAGCATAAGGTATCAATAAATGATGAAGTGCTATTAAAGATCAAAAGCGAAATCAAAAAGTAGTTGAAATCTAATTATTACATATTAATTCTATTTGTAATACTTGTCGAGTCTTGTAATTTTATAAAGAAGACTCCAGAAGGCGAAGTTATTGCACGTGTTAATGAATCGTATTTATATAAGAGTGATATAAAAGACCTTATAACAGATGAAACTTCGAGAGAAGATAGTATTTTAAGAGTCACCAATTTTATAAATCAGTGGGCAACACAACAATTATTAATAGATGGTGCTCAACTTAATTTATCACAAGAAAAACAGGAAGAATTTAATGGTTTGGTAGACCAATATAGGTCGGATCTTTTTATTAAGGCCTATCTTGAAGCTCTTGTAAAACGAAGTATAGATACTAGTGTTACATTGGAAGAAGCACAAGAAATTTACAATCGTAATAAAGAAACATTTAAGTTAAATGAAGAACTCATTAAGTTTCGATATATTAACGTAAATGAAAATATTGCGGATTTAAATGAAATTGAAACCCGATTTAAGCGCTTCGATTCTATTGATAAAAAAGTACTCGATTCTATCGCGATTCAATTTAAGTCGTATTCATTAAACGACTCTATTTGGATACGTGCAAATCAGGCAGTTTTAAAAATACCTGTCATAACAGCAGAAAATAAAGAAGAACTGTTAAAAAAATCTAATTTTATACAACTCAAAGACTCATTAAGTTTATATTTGATGCAAATAAATGAGGTGCTTCTTCGAAACGATACAGCACCAATTGAATTTGTAATGCCAACTATCAAGCAAATAGTTATAAATAAACGAAAGTTGGAGTTTATAAGAGAATTAGAAAAGGATATAACTAAGGATGCAATTAAAAATAAACAATTTGAAATTTTTAACTAAGGTGAAATATTTTGTATTAAGCATGATTATGCTGTCGTCGTTTACCACAATGGCGCAAGAAATTATAGAAGATAAGAAAGAGGAAAAGGAGGTTAAAAAAAAGATGGATCTTTCTCAACGTGTAAAGCTTGACGGAGTAGCTGCGGTAGTGGGAGATTATGTGGTTTTAGATTCAGATATTGATAAGCAATTTGCCCAAATTAAAGCTTCTGGTGGAAATGTAGATGGTATATCGCGTTGTGAAATGTTTGGTAAATTGTTAGAAGATAAGCTGTATATGCATCATTCTATTCAAGATAGTATTGAGGTAAATGAAGCCGAAATCAGATCGTATGTTGACCAGCAGATAAATGGTATGGCACAACAAATTGGTTCTGTAGAAAAACTGGTAGCATACTATAAAAAAGCATCAGAGCAGGAGTTGAGAGACGAAATGTTCGAGATAAATAAGAGCAATAAAATGATTGCTTCGATGCAGAATAAAATTATTGATGAGGTAGAAATTACACCAGAAGAGGTTCGTCAGTTTTTTAATAATGAATTAAAAGATGATCCACCAGTATTTGGAACAGAACTAAAACTAGCTCAAATAGTTGTGATTCCTGAAACTTCTGAAGAAGAGAAACAAAAAGTAATAAATAGATTAAAAGAGTTTAAGGCTGATGTTATAGAAAATGGCGCAAGTTTTACTACTAAAGCCGTTTTGTATTCAGATGATACAGGATCTAGATCTAAAGGTGGAAAATACACCCTTAATAGAAAGCGTCCACAAATGGTAAAAGAGTTCAGAGAGGTGGCATTTTCACTAGAAGAAGGTGAAATATCAGAACCTTTTGAATCACCATTTGGGTATCATATTATTTTTCTTGAAAAAATTAGAGGGCAGGAATATGATGTAAGACACATTTTATTAAAACCTGAACTTACTGCTGAAGCAATTAACACTGCTAAAGAAAAAATTGAAAACGCTAGAACAAGAATTTTAAATAATGAAATAACATTTGCTGATGCAGCCTTAGAAATTAGTGATCAAAAAGAAACAAAGTTTGAAGGCGGGCAAATGCGTCACCCAGAAACTCAGGATTTTGTTTTTCCATTAACTAGAATTGACCCTGAATTATACGGGCAAGTTCAAGATCTAAAGAATAACGAAATTACACAAGTATTACAATCGCGAGATAGAGAGAACGAAGTCATTTTTAAGATCATTACTATTACAGATCGAATTAATGAACATAAAGCTGATTTTGCAAAAGATTATTTAAAAATAAAAGAGTTAGCGCTACAGAAGAAGCAATTAAAATTAATAGCTGATTGGCAAGAAGAAAAAATCAAAGAAACCTTTATCAAGGTTAATGGTGAGCACCGTGAATGCGATTTTAACTCAGATTGGCTAAAAAAGGAAAACTAGAATATGTCGGACGTAGCTGCGGTAGAACAACTTGTTTCTAAATACAAAGATCTAAAGACTGAAATAGCAAAGGTTATTGTTGGTCAAGAAGAAGTCATCAATCAAATTTTAATTTCTGTTTTTTCAGGAGGACACTCACTATTAATAGGTGTTCCTGGTTTAGCAAAAACCTTAATGGTTAATACCATAGCACAGGCTTTAGGATTAGATTTTAAACGTATTCAGTTTACTCCCGATTTAATGCCTAGTGATATACTTGGAAGTGAAATTCTTGATGAAGACAGACATTTCAAGTTTATTAAGGGACCAATATTTGCTAACATTATTTTAGCAGATGAGATTAACCGTACACCGCCAAAAACACAAGCAGCACTTCTGGAAGCGATGCAAGAGCGTGCAGTTACAGTAGCTGGACACCATTATAAGTTAGATTTACCATATTTTGTATTAGCAACACAAAATCCAATAGAACAGGAAGGGACGTATCCGTTACCTGAAGCTCAGTTAGACCGATTTATGTTTGCTATTAATTTGAAGTATCCTTCGTTTGAAGAAGAAGTGCAAGTTGTTAAGTCTACTACAATAGATGAATTTCCACAAGTAAATTCATTGTTCACAGCACAAGAAATCATCGATTTTCAGCATTTAATTCGCCGTATTCCAGTTGCAGACAACGTTATAGAATATGCGGTGAGAATGGTTGGAAAAACAAGACCAGATAGTGATGCTGCTACCGATCTGATAAAACAATATATAGATTGGGGTGCTGGACCAAGAGCCTCACAAAATCTTATATTGGCAGCTAAAACTCATGCTGCAATAAATGGTAAGTTCTCACCAGATATTGAAGATGTACAAGCCGTTTCAAATAGTATCTTAAGACATCGAATTATTAAGAACTATAAAGCAGAAGCGGAAGGAATTACCGAAGAAAAAATTATAAAAAGCCTGTTTTAACAGGCTTTTTTTTATACCCTAAATTGCTGTTCATTGTTAATTTATTATTTTTTCAATGCTAAAATTATTGATTTGATAAAATATTTGTAATTATTTGCTGTTTTGTTGAATTATTTATTGATTTAAGCCGATTTCATTGTATATATTTTAAAATAAATTAAATTTTTGTACTTTTGCGTGACCTGAAAAGAAATTAAAAATTTAAAATAAATACTTATGGCATTCGATATAGACATGATCAAAAAAGTGTATGGTCAAATGACTGAAAGAGTTGATAAAGCTCGTGAAGTTGTTGGAAAACCATTAACACTATCAGAAAAAATATTATACAATCACCTTTGGGATGGAACAGCATCTAAAGCATTTCAAAGAGGAAAAGATTATGTCGATTTCGCACCAGACCGTATTGCTTGTCAAGATGCAACAGCACAGATGGCGTTGTTACAATTCATGCAAGCAGGAAAAGAGAAGGTAGCAGTTCCAACAACTGTACACTGCGATCACTTAATACAAGCTAAAGTTGGTGCGACAAAAGATTTGCAAGTTGCACTTAATAATAGTAACGAAGTTTTTAACTTTTTAGAGTCTGTTTCTAATAAATATGGTATTGGATTCTGGAAACCAGGAGCTGGTATTATTCACCAAGTAGTATTAGAAAATTATGCATTCCCTGGAGGAATGATGATTGGTACAGATTCACATACTGTAAATGCTGGTGGATTAGGAATGGTTGCTATTGGTGTTGGTGGAGCTGATGCAGTAGATGTAATGGCAGGAATGCCTTGGGAACTTAAATTTCCTAAATTAATAGGTGTGAAGTTAACAGGTAAATTATCTGGTTGGACAGCGCCAAAAGATGTAATTCTTAAAGTAGCAGGAATCCTTACTGTAAAAGGAGGAACAGGAGCCATTGTTGAATACTTTGGACCTGGAGCAACAGCCATGTCTTGTACAGGTAAAGGAACCATCTGTAACATGGGAGCTGAAATAGGTGCTACGACTTCTACATTTGGATATGATGAATCTATGGAGCGTTATTTACGTGCAACAGATAGAAATGATGTTGCTGATGCTGCTAATGAAATAAAAGATTATTTAACGGCTGATGCTGAAGTATACGCTAATCCAGAGCAATATTTCGATCAGGTAATAGAAATAAACCTAGATGAGTTAATGCCACACTTAAACGGACCATTTACACCTGATTTAGCTACTCCTGTTGGAACAATGACAGATAAAGCTAATGAGAATGATTGGCCTTTAAAAGTTGAATGGGGATTAATAGGGTCTTGTACCAACTCATCCTACGAAGATTTATCACGTGCAGCTTCTATAGCACAACAAGCACTTGATAAAGGGTTAAAAACTAAAGCTGAATTTGGAATTAATCCAGGTTCTGAACAAGTACGTTATACTGCAGATCGCGATGGTATTTTAAATGTGTTTGAAAAACTAGACGCTAAAATATTTACGAATGCTTGTGGACCGTGTATTGGTCAATGGGGACGTTATGAAGATCCTAAAAATGCACCAAAAAATAGTATAGTACATTCGTTTAACAGAAACTTTGCTAAGCGTGCTGATGGGAATCCTAACACGCATGCCTTTGTTGCTTCACCAGAAATGGTTGCAGCTATTGCAATTTCGGGACGTTTAGACTTCAATCCGTTAACAGATAAGTTAATTAATGAGAATGGAGAAGAAGTAATGTTAGATGAACCAACAGGATGGGAGTTACCATCTAAAGGATTCGCTGTTGAGGATGCAGGATTTATTGCGCCTGAAGAAGATGGAAGTCATGTAAATGTGGTTGTAGATCCAAGCTCAGAACGTTTAGAGTTACTAACACCTTTTACGCCAATAGGAGATTCAATTACTGGAGCTAAATTGCTTATTAAGGCTTTTGGTAAGTGTACAACAGACCATATTTCTATGGCAGGACCTTGGTTACGCTATAGAGGGCACTTAGATAATATTTCAAATAACATGTTAATTGGAGCTGTAAATGCATTCAATAAACAAACTAACTTTGTAAAGAACCAATTAAATGGTGAATACGATGCTGTACCAAAAGTGCAACGTGAGTATAAAGCCAATGGTATTTTTACTGTAGTAGTTGGAGATCATAATTATGGTGAAGGTTCATCACGTGAGCACGCTGCCATGGAACCTCGTCATTTAGGTGTTGCTGCTGTAATAGTGAAGTCGTTTGCACGTATTCACGAAACAAACCTTAAAAAACAAGGTATGTTAGGGTTAACATTTGCAAATGAGAACGATTACGATTTAATACAAGAGGATGATACATTCAACTTCTTAGATCTTGATCAATTTGCACCAGGAAAACCATTGACTATCGAAGTTGTTCATGCTGATGGCTCTAAGGATACGATAGTTGCAAATCACACTTATAATGAAGGACAAATAGAGTGGTTTAAAGAAGGATCTGCTTTAAATTTAATTAAGAAGCAAAATGCTTAAGAAGTATTTTTCTTAAAATAATATGAGAACTCCCAATTTTTATTGGGAGTTTTTTTATGCTTGGTTGTAAGTATTATTAACACTTTTCGAACTTAAATAAAACTTTCAAATCTTGTAACATGCAAACTGTTTGGTTTTTTGAAGATGTAAATCTTTTTAAAATTTTATGCCCTCATAAGTTTAAAGCTTATAAGAGTACACACGAATTTGATGCTTATAAAAAGAAGGACTATATCTATTTTGAGGAGGATTCAGCAAATAAGGTATATCTTATTGAAAAAGGCAAAGTAAAAATAGGTTATTATACAGAGGCTGGTGACGAAGTTGTAAAAGCAATTTTAACCAGAGGAGAGTTGTTTGGCGAAAAGGCCATTTTGGGTGAATTAAAGCGTGATGAATTTGCTCAGTCTGTAGATAACAACACATCTATTTGTCCCATAGGAGTTCAAACGATGCATGATCTTATGAGAGACAATCAAACCTTTAGTTTTAAGGTGTATAAATTTATAGGCTTAAAATTCAAAAAATTAGAAAGACGATTGCAGTTACTGTTATTTAAAGATGCAAAAACACGTCTCATGGAATTTTTAGATGAATTATGTAATGAATATGGTTATGACTGTAAAGAAACAGGCGATCATGTGATAAAGCATCCGTATACACAAAAAGATATAGCCTCATTAATAGGTACTTCAAGACCGACTTTAAATGTGCTTTTAAATGAGTTAAAGGAAGAAAATTTTCTAGATTTTAGTAGAAAAGAAATAAGAATCTATAAAAAAACTGCTTAGTGTTAGCTGGCTAACATTTTATAATCTTACCAGACTGTAATTTTGAAATTATAATAAAAAAAATTATAGTTATGATAAGAAAAATGTTTTTAGGAGTGTTAGCTATGGCGTTGTTAGCTACTTCTTGTAGTGATGATGACAACGCTCCATCAACTTCAAATTTAGTACTTAATCTTTCAGGTTTAGAGGCTTTGGGAGATGATTTTGTTTATGAAGGTTGGATCATTGTTAATGGTAATCCAATATCTACAGGAACGTTTACCAGTGTAAGCTTCCCGCAATCATTTTCGGTTGATGCTTCACAATTAGCATCGGCTACTACATTTGTATTATCTATTGAGCCAGCTGTAGATCCAGATCCTGCTCCGGCGGCTACTAAAATACTTGTTGGAGATTTCTCTGGTAATAGTGCTAATGTTAATTCAAATGGCATCGTTGCAGATTTTTCTAGTGCAACTGGAAAATATATTTTAGCAACACCAACAGACAGCGATATGACAAATGAAGAAAGTGGTGTTTGGTTTTTAGATAATTCAAGTGGTAGTGCTGTTGCAGGGTTGTCATTACCAACGCTGTCAGATGGATGGAAATATGAAGGATGGGCAGTAATTAATGGAATGCCAGTAAGTACAGGAACTTTTATAGATCCAGCAATGGCTGATGATAATGCGGCAACTTCGGTTTTTAAAGGAGATGCTGGAAATGGTCCAAATTATCCTGGAGAAGACTATTTACAAAATGCGCCTGCTGGATTAACTTTTCCAACAGATCTAAAAGGGACAACAATTGTAATTTCTGTAGAACCAAGCCCAGATAATAGTCCATCACCATTTACATTAAAACCTTTGGCTCATATGGTTCCTGCTAATGCGGCTAATCATACCACAATAACTATGGGAACAGGACCAGTAACATTATTGTCTGGTACTGTAACAAGGTAGACATTGGTTAATTTGTTTTTTTGTTAGATTTAAGGCATAGTTTCGACAGAGAGACTATGCTTTAATTTTTTAGAATGAAGATTACTAAATCGCAACGGAATAACATCCTATTTGTAGTGCTAATAGCATTATTTATAATACCACAAACAAGAAAACCTATTCAGATTGTTTTGCAAAAAGTACTGGCTTCTTTTAGTCCTTCAACCATTGCAGTAGATGATAGAAAATCAATATCTTTTGATAATTGGAGATTACAAGATCTGTCAGGAAATGAAATTAATTTCAAAGAGTTAGAAGGTAAGGTTGTTTTGCTTAATTTTTGGGCGACTTGGTGCCCACCTTGTATTGCAGAATTTCCTCATATAGAAGCACTCTACGAAGACTATGAAACGAAAGTAGCATTTGTACTGGTTTCTAATGAAAAGCAAGAAGTAGTTAAGGCATTTTTAGATAAAGAGAAGTTTAATATAAATAGTTACACACCACTTAATCAATATCCAAAAGGGTTGCACATTTCAAGTATACCCAGAACACTACTAATTGACAAGAACGGAAACATTGTTATTGATAAAACTGGAGCTGCAAACTGGAATAGTGATAAGGTTAGGGGACAAATAGATGAATTGCTTAAATAATTTCCCAAGGCTCTATATCTCCTTCTGTAGTATGGAATAACGAGTGCGTTATAGGTTCGTTAATTTGCAGAAGTATTTGGTATGAATTAGGGCAGCGAGATTGTAATTTATTTAATAAATGAGTTCTTTCATAGGTTATTTGCCCTTTGGTTACGAGAGCAGCTTGATGTGTAAACGTCCAATCAATTTTTTCTCGATTAAAGTGATATCCTCGTTTTATAGATTCATTGTAAACTTCAGATAGGTATTGATTAATACCAGATAATGGATTTTGCATAGATTTAAATCTAAGTAATTGTGGGTGATTTTTATACCCTTTGGTTTTTCCTTCTAGAACATGTTTTGCTAAAAGTGTTTCCCTCCAGAGGGCAACCAGACCTTTTGTGTCAAGATATTTAGGATGTAAAGACCAAATTCTCATTTTCGGAATAGTTTCATTAATATAAGATTGCTAAGTATAAGTGAAAATGCATAAACACTGTCTTCTATAGGAATAGTAAACAACCTAAGTCCTAAGTTTTCATGGTTATTATACCAAACGACTTCTCCATTAATAAAGCTTCCTGTTAAAATGCCATTGACAATAAAAAAGGGGATAAGCATCACTAGAAAGGTTATGAAATAGCTTTGTAGGATTTGCTTATGAATTAGAAAGCCAATAACTAAAACTAAGGTAGCTACAATAAAATTTACAAAAGTGTACCATTTACTGTAATTAGAGACTGCAACTAAAACAAACAATATAGTTAACAAGTAGCTTATGATCGTTGTTATCTTTGAGTTTAGTTTTAGATTAGGGAAATAGTGTAACAAAGCATAATGTGTGAAGACACATGCGTATGGTATACATAAAAAGAATAACAGCTCCTCGAGAGGTAATTTTAAAATTTTTAAACCTAAAAAATAAGCCTCATTAAACCCCCAAATACCGTTTATTGTGAACATAATGTCCCAAATAATATAGAAACTTCCTGTAATGAAAATGGAAAGAAATAATGGTTTCCATTGCTTATAAAATTGAAGCTTAGGGTGAAAACTGTAGGCAAGAGGTATAGAAATACTTGCAAGATTTAATATTAAATACAACGATTTCACTTTTTAAAGTATTTAAATGGAACTATAAGCATCCCGAAACATTCACCATCTTGTTTTCCTAGGTGTTTATGGTGTATTTTATGTGCACGACGAACACCTTTAGCGTACCAATTGTTTGCATTTCTAAACATTCTAAAACGCTGATGAATAAATATATCATGAACGATAAAATATGTTATGCCATAGGCTAAAATACCTAAGCCAATTGGTAGGCAAAACCAAACGGACTCAAAGCGCCATAGGTAAAAGCAACTCATACTTACAATAGCATAAAAAACAAAGAAGAAGTCGTTTCGTTCAAACCAACTGTTGTGATCTTTTTTATGATGATCTTTGTGTAAATGCCATAAAAAACCATGCATGATATACTTATGTGTAAACCATGCCATAAACTCCATAAATGCAAAGGTTCCTAAAAAGGTCAATATCCAGTAAAAAGTAGTCATAATTACAATAAATTTAATTGGAATTTTACATAACTACGAGTTAGTAGCTCTATCTTTTTATAGTTGGGAACCCTTATTCTTGAGTTTTTGATTTCTAAAGCAGGTGTTTTTTTTAGTTTTTTAAGAAGTTGTTTGTAATACCTATAAGCCATAAATACACCAAATCGTGCTTCTATAGGTAGCCTTTTAATTCCTGATAAACCTTCTTTAAAGTCGGCTTCTATATCATTAATGATTTGTTGTTTTGTTGTTTCATTGAGATTATTCAAATCGGTATTAGGAAAATACGTTCGGTTTAATTCTTCATGATCAGCTTTTAAATCTCTTAAAAAATTCACCTTTTGAAATGCTGAACCCAGAGCCATAGCAGAATTCATTAAATCATAATATTTTTTTTCATGTCCTTTTACAAATACTTTTAAACACATTAAGCCTACTACATCTGCCGAACCATAGATGTACGTCTTGTACTCTTCTGTTGTTAAATATGTTAACTTGTGAAGATCCATGCGCATCGAGTTTATAAAAGCGTCGACTAATGCTTTATCTATATTGTATCTATGGAATGTGTGTTGAAATGCATTTAAAATTGGATTTAAACTAATTTTATTGTCTATCGCTAATTCAAGGTCGTACTCAAACTTGTTGAAGAGGTCTTCTTTATTGTAGGAGTGAAAAGAATCTACAATTTCATCAGCAAACCTTACAAAACCGTAGATATTGTAAATGTCTTGCCTAATAGTTTTAGATAGCATTTTAGTTGCAAGTGAAAAAGAAGTACTATAGGTTGTAGTAACCAGTTTGCTACAGTTATAGGATACATTGTCAAATAGTGCTTTCATTTTATTCTGTGTATTGTAATATGGTTTGCGAAGAGGGTATTTTTAGAGGCGCATGTTTTTGTATTAGTTCAGAAACTATTTTTCCTGAGATAAGAGCAGGAGGCACACCAGGCCCAGGAACTGTTAATTGTCCAGTAAAGTATAGATTCTTCACTTTTTTGCTTTTAAGCTTTGGTCTTAAAAATGCTGTTTGTAGTAGTGTGTTAGCCATACCATATGCGTTGCCTTTATATGAGTTGTAATCTTTAATAAAGTCTTTAATACAAAATGATTCCTTAAAAAGGATGCTGTCGTTTATATTTTGTGAGGTTACATGTTCAAGCCGTGTAATTATCTTTTTAAAATAAACCTCTCTTAATTCTGGAGTGTCTTCTAATCCTGGAGCTAATGGAATCAAAAATGTTGCGGCCTCTTTATCTTTGGGAGCAAAACTAGAATCTGTAATGCTAGGAAAACTCGCGTAAAATAAGGGGTTGTCGGGCCATTTTGGATTGTTGTAGATATTGTTGGCATGTGTGTCAAAATCAACATCGAAGAACAATGTGTGATGAGACACATTTTTTAATTTTTTATTGAAACCAACATAAAATAATAATGATGATGGAGCAAAGGTTTTATTACTCCAGTATGTTTCAGAGTATTGTCTGTGTTTTCTATCTAATAATGATTCTGTGTGATGATAGTCAGCGCCACTTAAAAGAATATCACATTTATAGTATTTTCCATTCGAGATTATACCTCTTACACATTTGTCAATAACGTCTATCTTTTCAATAGGCGCTTGTGTTTTAAAGGTAACACCTAATTCGATCGCTAATTTTTTTAAACTAGTAATTACTTCAAACATTCCCTTCTTTGGGTGAAATGTTCCTAACCCAAAATCGGCATAATTCATAAAGCTGTAAAAGGATGGTGTGTCGCTTGGTTTAGCACCAAGAAAGAGCACAGGAAATTCAAGGATTTGTGCTAAGCGGTTATTATTAAAACTTTTCTGTACATCTTTCTTAATTGTGCTAAAAAATTGATCTAGCTTATAAATGGTTTTTGCTGTAACAAGCTCTAGTGGTGAAATCCCTGGTTTATAAACTAGATCTTTTATTGCTATATCATAATTTTCTTTTGCTTTATCAATAAATTTTTTGAGTTGAATTGAACTCCCTTTTTCTTCTTTTTCAAATACTTTATATATTTTTTCAATACAGTCTTCAATTGTTATGTAGTCTTCTTTATCAAAGTATACCTGGTAAGCGGGATTTAACTTCTCTAATGAATAATAGTTTGATGAAGATTTGTTAAAATCGGAAAAGAACTTTTCAAATACATCTGGCATCCAATACCATGTTGGTCCCATATCAAAGGTGAATCCCTCTTTTTTTAATTGTCTTGCGCGTCCTCCAATAGACGCGTTCTTTTCAAAAATTGTCACATCATATCCATCTCTAGCTAGATAGCATGCAGCAGATAGAGATGAGAATCCGGAACCGATTATGTGAATTGTTGTATTCATTTTGTTTAACAAATATATAAAAAAATTAAACAAAATGAAAATATTGATTTTTTAAACTGTTTTAATCAGCTCTTTTATTGAGGTATATATTGTAATTTCTTTTGGTAATAATTTTGGGTTGATGTCTTTTGTTTTTTTACCTAATACAAACAATTTGTGATGAGTATTATGAAGTATAGTGTCTTTAAAGTTTTTTAAGTAATCAATAATGTCATCAACTTCTGGCTTAATTGTAAAATACGTTCCAAAAGTAATATTGGTGTATTGATTTGAAATGTCAATTAGGCTATTGATAGGAACACTCTGGCCTAAAAAGATAGAGTGATATCCCGAGCATACTAATTCATAATTAATATATAATAAACCTATATCATGAATTTCATTTAATGGTAAGAACAATACAAAAACGTTGTCTTTTGTATGTTGTTGTAAATTTTGAACCTTTTCAATATTTACCAATATTTTTTGTTTTATTAAGGTAGAAATAAAGTGTTCATGTGCTGGTGTAATTGTATTAGTTTGCCATAGAATGCCTATTTCATTTAATAATGGTATAAATACATCGTAAAAAATATCTTTAAAAGAACTTTCTTGTAATAGGTTGTTGTAAGTATTGAAAAATAATGTTTGATCAAAGTTCAGCATTGCCATTTTAAAGGCATTAAGCGCGTGGTGTTTTTGTTCTCCCTTGGAGGCTATTTCTCTTACTAATTTTGGAATATCTTCAGATTGTAGCTTAGCTATTTTTGATATTTTGTATCCATGTCTGTTAAGAAAAGATACATTAAGTAATTTTTGTAAACTTTCAATACTGTAGTTCCTAATGTTGCTGTCTGATCTGTTAGGGTGTAAAAGGTTGTATCTTTTTTCCCAGATTCTAATGGTGTGAGCTTTAATACTAGTTAGATTTTCTAGATCTTTTATACTAAATGAGGTTTTTATATTGTTCATTTTTGTTTGCATATTGTTAAACAAAAATAAATAAAAAAGATTAAAATGTTTTTTGTGATGTGCGCACGAGAAGACTCGAACTTCCACGACCTAATGGCCACTAGCCCCTCAAGCTAGCGCGTCTACCAATTCCGCCACGTGCGCATTAAATTGAAGTGATTAAAAATAAAAAAAGTTAAGCGATAATTGCTTAACTTTTTTTTGTGACCAGTCTGGGGCTCGAACCCAGGACCCTCTCCTTAAAAGGGAGATGCTCTACCAACTGAGCTAACTGGTCTCCTGCATTGCTTGAATGCGGGTGCAAATATAAAACGTTTAATTAATAAAACAATACTTTTTTTCTATATTTTTTTGTTTTTTTGTTTGAGCAAAACGTATACTTTTAATAATCAGTGAAAAGAATAAAATGATAATAGTTTTAATGGGCTATATGGCATCTGGAAAATCCACAATTGGGAAGGTTTTAGCAAAAAAACTTGCATATGATTTTGTGGATTTGGACCATTATATTGAAAAAGAAGAAAAGGCAACAATAAAAGAGATCTTTGAAACTAAAGGTGAGATCTATTTTAGAAAAAAAGAAACATATTATCTAAAAGAAATTACAAATGTTCAGAATGATATTGTTTTATCGTTAGGAGGTGGTACACCTTGCTATGGTATTAATATGGAGGTTTTAAGGTCAAGCAATTCTGTTATTACTATATATTTAAAGGCTTCTATAGGAGAAATAGCTAAACGACTTACCAATGCTAAAAACAAAAGACCATTAGTAGCTCATATTTCCAATAAGGAAGAATTAGTTGAATTTATAGGAAAGCACTTATTTGAACGCTCTCAGTATTATAATCAGGCTAAAATGATAATAAATACAGATAATAAGTCAAAAGAAGCAGTAGTTGAAGAGGTAGTTTTAGAATTATTTTAAAACAACCTCATAGTTTTTCTCTTCAAATTTAACATCTACATGTTCGTGCAAAGAGGTTGATAAAGAAATACCTTTAAAATCGGCTTTTACAGGATATTTTTTATGATTCCTATTAACTAAAACAGCAGTTTTAAATTGCTTTAATGGGACGTTTAAAAAATGCTTAACACCATAAATTAAAGTAGTCCCTGAATTTAGAACATCATCAATAAGTATTACAGATTTGTTGGTGTATTCAGACTCAGAAAGAGATGTGGTTATTGATTCTAAAGGATTCTTTTTGTTTATATTAACCTTACATAGAACAGGGTTTATAGGCGATATTTTTTTTAAAATGGTTTTAAGCTTTTTTGCTAAAATATATCCATTACTATCAATTCCAGCTAAAATGACTTCAGCTTCTTCAACATTGCTTTCATAAATTTGATAGGCAATTCGTTTTATTTTATGATTTATTTCTTCATGAGAAAGTATTCTGTTATGCTGAAGTTTCATTGGAAATATTTTTTTCAAAGATAAAAAAGAGCTCTTTACCCTGTCTTGGTTTTATCGAATTAAATGATCTCTCGATGGTTTTAATATTAAATTTTTCAGAGAATATATCTAAATATTCATCTTTGCTACCTCCAAAAGGTGGTTGTTCGAAAGTAAGTTCAAAATCAAATAATAAACCTACTAGTTTTCCATTAGTGTTTAGTCTTTCAAAAATATGTGTAGCATATTTAGGTCTTAACTTGGGATCAAGCGCACAAAAAAATGTTTGCTCTATAATTAGATCGAAGGTGTCATCAAGATCAAAAAAATCCTGATTTAGCAATTGTTTGTCTGGAATATCTGGGATCCGTTCTTTTAGATTTTGTAATGGTTGTGAAGCAATATCAAGTACGTAGATATTTTTAAAACCATTGTTCCATAAATATTCAGCTTCATAACTGTTTCCCGCACCAGGAATTAAAATTTTTATATCCTTGTTTTCTAATTGGTCTAAATATGTTTTTATAGGGGTGGAAACATAACCTATGTCCCAGCCAGTATCATTTGATAAATATTTATGCTCCCAAAAATCTTTACTGTTTTTATTCATTTGGTATGTCTAGGTAATCATCAATATCTCTTCTGTCCTTTTTAGTAGGTCTTCCAATACCTTTTTTTCTATAGTAGTCTTTACTGTATTTTAGAAGTTCTTGAGCTTGAAATTGCTCTTTTTTAGTAATGTCTGTCCTATAAATATCAACTAATTTCGCTCCAACTCGGTTTGGAGGTAGGTCATTTACTATAAGTTCGTAATTAATTTGATTTTTTCTAACAAAAATTTTGTCTTGAGGATATACTTCTTTGCTTGGCTTTACCACAACGTCATTGACCTTAATATGTCCTTTTTTACATGCTGTAGTAGCAATGTTTCTGGTTTTAAAATATCTAACACACCAAAGGTATTTATCTATGCGCATAAAATTGTAAAAACAACGTTAATGTAATAGCACAAAAATATTATAAAATTGTATCTTGCACCTCAAAAATACGCAAAATGAAAATTAGATATTATTTCTTAACCCTTTTTAGTTTAATGCTTGTATTGAATTCTTGTAAGAAAGAGGACGATGGTATTACCAAAGTTCCGGAAGAAGATAGACAAGAAAGACAGGATAAGGATAAAGTAATTCTAACGGAATATTTACAAACACATTATTATAATTCAGCTGAATTAGCTGCAAACCCTAATCCATCTATAGATGATATTGTAATTACTAAATTGGGTGAAGGAGAAACTGTTCCAGATGGACATACCTTATTAAGTGCTGATGGAGCGGCAATGCCTGCTAAAACTACAGTTTTTCAAGATATTGAATATGAATATTATGTGCTAAAAATAAGACAAGGGGAAGGGGAAGATAGTCCTAATTTTACTGACAAAATAAGATTAAGATATTCAGGTAATCTTTTAGATGCTACAGTTTTTGATAGTGCTGCTAGTCCTATCGAATTTGATTTAGTATCATTAATCCCAGGTTGGAGTAGAGTAATTCCAGATTTTAATGCAGCATCATCTTTTGTTGAGAATCCAGATGGTACTGTAAGTTTCGACAACCCGGGAATAGGAGTTATGTTTATACCTTCTGGTTTAGCATATTTTTCATCGTCTACAAATGGAATACCAGTCTATTCTAGTCTAGCTTTTAAGTTTGAGTTATACCAAACAGAACTTAATGATCATGATAATGACAGAATTCCATCGTTTTTAGAAGATATTAATAATGATCTCGACCCATCAAATGATGATACAGATGGTGATGATATACCAAATATTTCAGATCAAGATGATGATGGAGATGGCGTTTTAACTTTTAATGAATTACAAAGAACAGAATATGTTGTAAATACCAATGAGGGTGAGGTAGAGCCAGTATTAGCTAGTAATGAATTTGAATATGAAAGAACAGAAGATGCTGGTATTATTACTATAAAAACAGTGAAAATTGTAGATGCTAATTCTAATAATGTAGATGATTATTTAGAAAAAGAAGTGACTACAGATTATAGTTTAGAGAATTAAATGATAGTTTTCATATAAAAAAGAAAAGCCGTGTTTAACACGGCTTTTTTTATGCTTTTTAAAGTGCTACAGATAAACTTAATATTAATTGATCTGGCCTAGTATCTAAGCGATCGTTAATTTCAATATTATTATTGTTTAAAAAGGATGCTTCGTTATTACTTAAACCTCTTTCATAGCGTATATCTATTGCAAATTTGTTGAAGTTAATGGCAGCACCAAAGTTAAGTCCAACAGAAAAATCATTTTCTATTTTATTAATAGAAATACCGTCAAATCCAGAATCGGAGTCTAAAATATATTGAAATGCAGGTCCCCCAAAAACACTTATAGGTCCGAGTACTTTAACACCAACTAGCATTGGCGCATCTAATTTTTTCATATCAAAATCACCACTGTCATAATCACTTTTAGTAGAAGTGTAAATTAGTTCTGGCCTGAAATAAAGTTTGTCTCCCAATTTTCCAAAGACTCCAATATGATACCCAATATTTCTATCTGGGTTTTCAGAATTTGAACTAATAGACTTGAAGTAATCACCGTTAGCATTATAATTTAGACCTCCTTTAATCCCATAAGAAGTCCCAGATTGCGCATACGTAAAAGCACTGGTGGTAGCTAGTAATACTAATACAATTAGTTTTTTACTCACGAAACGATTCATGTTTAAGTGTTCGTGAAAGTTTTTTAAACTTTTCATAATATTCGTTTTAAGATTTGAATGTTCATTAATCAAAAACGCTGCCAAACAATTATTATTTCTTAAAACTTAATGAAATCATAAAAAAAGGTCTTTTAAATATTTAAAAGACCTTTTTAAGATATTATTATAATAATTAATTATTTTCTAGCAATAGCAGCTTTAGCCTTTTGTATAACAGCTTTACTGTCTAAGCTATATTTCTCCATTAATTGTGCTGGAGTTCCAGACTCACCAAATGTGTCGTTAGTAGCAACAAACTCCTGAGGTACTGGATTATTTAGTGTTAATACTCGAGAAACACTCTCTCCTAAACCACCTAAGAAGTTGTGCTCTTCGGCAGTAACAATACAACCAGTCTTGGCAACAGATTCTAAAATAGCTGCTTCATCTAACGGTTTTATTGTATGAATATTAATGACTTCAGCAGAAATTCCTTCTTCAAATAAGGACTTAGACGCTTCCAAAGCTTCCCAAACTAAGTGTCCTGTAGCTACAATCGTCACATCGTTACCTTCGGTCATTTTAATGGCCTTTCCAATTTCAAATTTTTGATCGGCAGGAGTGAATATTGGAACCGATGGACGACCAAAACGTAAATATACTGGTCCATTGTGTTCAGCAATAGCAATAGTGGCAGCTTTAGTTTGGTTATAGTCACAAGGATTAATAACTACCATTCCTGGTAACATTTTCATCAAGCCAATATCTTCTAGAATTTGGTGTGTTGCACCGTCCTCACCTAATGTTAATCCAGCATGAGAAGCGCATATTTTTACATTTTTACCTGAGTAAGCAATCGACTGGCGTATTTGATCGTAAACACGTCCTGTTGAAAAGTTAGCAAAGGTTCCCGTAAACGGTATTTTTCCACCAATAGTTAATCCAGCAGCAATACCCATCATGTTTGCTTCTGCAATTCCAACTTGAAAAAATCTATCAGGATTCTCATCAATAAATTGATTCATTTTTAGAGAACCTATTAAATCTGCACATAGTGCAACAACATTTGGATTAGTCCTTCCTAGTTCAGCTAAACCAGCTCCAAATCCAGAACGCGTATCTTTTTTTTCGGTATATGTGTAAGTTTTCATTTTCTGTGTTGTGTTGAATTAATAATCGCCTAAAGTTTCCGGGTTTTGTTCTAGGGCAGAGGCTAACTGCTCATCATTAGGTGCTTTACCATGCCATGCATGTGTATGCATCATAAAATCGACACCATTACCCATCATTGTTTCTAATAGAACACAAACTGGTTTTCCTTGTCCAGTTAATGATTTTGCTTCAGCCATTCCTTTAAGTATGGCATCAATATCATTACCTTCTTTAATTTCAACGACAACCCAATCAAAAGCTTCAAATTTGGCTTTTACATCTCCCATTGCCAGAACATCATCTGTGGCACCATCTATTTGTTTTCCATTTAGATCTACTGTAGCAATTAAATTATCTACTTTTTTAGCAGAAGCATACATGATCGCTTCCCAGTTTTGACCTTCCTGTAACTCACCGTCACCGTGTAAGCTATATACTAAATGATCATCATTGTTAAGTTTTTTAGCTTGTGCAGCACCAATAGCGACAGACATTCCTTGGCCTAAAGATCCAGATGCAATTCTTACACCTTCAAGTCCTTCATGCGTGGTTGGATGACCTTGTAACCTAGAATTGATCAATCTAAAAGTGTTTAACTCATCCACTGGAAAATATCCAGATCTGGCAAGAACACTGTAATACACTGGTGAAATATGACCGTTTGATAAAAAGAAAAGGTCTTCACCAATACCATCCATATCGAAACCTTCGTTTCGATCCATGATCTCGTTGTATAGTGTTACAAAAAATTCAGCGCATCCTAAAGATCCTCCTGGGTGCCCAGAATTTACCTTATGAACCATTCGTAAAATATCTCTACGAACTTGAACTGTTAAGTCTTTTAAATGTTGTGTGTTTGACATGTTTAGTTTGTTGCTTTTAAAGCGGCAAAAATAGGTTTTTAGAGGGGTTTAAAAAAGTGAAATGATAGCTTTGTTAAAAAGCTATATATATTGTTGATAAGTTAATTTCATAATAATTATATAAGATAGAATGTTGAGTTAATTATCTTTGCTCGTTGATAAATGAAACGTATGATTTTTAAACTAGAAGGAACAGATTCACAAAGTAAGGCAAGAGCTGGTGAAATTACTACAGACCATGGCGTTATTGAAACACCAATTTTTATGCCTGTAGGTACAGTAGCTACGGTAAAAGGTGTGCATCAGCGTGAATTGAAGAATGATATTAATCCAGATATAATTTTAGGGAATACATATCATTTATATTTAAGACCACAAACCCCAATCTTAGAAAAGGCAGGAGGCTTACATAAATTTATGAACTGGGATAGAAATATTTTAACCGATTCTGGAGGGTACCAAGTATATTCATTATCGGCAAATAGAAAGATTAAGGAAGAGGGCGTAAAGTTTAAGAGTCATATAGATGGGAGTTACCATACGTTCACTCCTGAAAATGTAATGGAAATTCAACGCACTATTGGTGCCGACATCATTATGGCATTTGATGAGTGTACACCTTATCCGTGTGATTATAATTATGCCAAACGTTCTATGCATATGACGCATCGTTGGTTGGATAGGTGTATAAATCATTTAGAGAAGGTGCCATTTAAATATGATTATTCTCAGGCGTTTTTCCCTATTGTACAAGGAAGTACATATAAAGATTTAAGACAACAATCGGCCGAATATATAGCTAATGCTGGAGCAGTTGGAAATGCTATAGGTGGTTTGTCAGTTGGTGAACCTGCTGAAGAAATGTATGCGATGACCGATGTTGTTTGTGAAATACTTCCAGAAGATAAACCACGTTATTTAATGGGTGTGGGTACTCCAATCAATATTTTAGAGAATATCGCTTTAGGTATTGATATGTTTGATTGTGTAATGCCTACTCGTAATGCTAGAAATGGTATGTTATTTACGGCTCATGGTACCATTAATATAAAAAATAAAAAATGGGAAGACGATTTCTCACCAATTGATGAAATGGGAATAACTTATGTTGATACAGAATATTCCAAGGCATACTTAAGGCATTTGTTTTCTGTAAATGAATTACTTGGAAAACAAATTGCAACCATACATAATTTAGGCTTCTATTTATGGTTGGTTAGAGAAGCTAGAAAACATATATTAGCAGGAGATTTTAGGCAATGGAAAGACAAAATGGTAAAACAAATGGATAAGCGTTTATAAAGCTGTATGAAAATTTTAGATTGGTACATATTAAAACGTTATCTGCTTACATTTTCAATGATGCTACTGTTGTTTATTCCTATTGGTATAACAGTGCATTTGGCTGAGAAAATTGATAAGATTTTAGCTAATGAAGTACCTTTTCCTGAAGTGGCGCAGTACTTTTTAGATTTTACTATCTATTTTGCTAATCTATTATTTCCTTTGTTTTTGTTCTTATCTGTAATCTTTTTTACTTCTAAACTGGCAAATAATACCGAGGTTATTGCTTTTTTAAGCTCGGGAGTTTCTTTTTCTCGATTTTTAAGACCTTATATTATTGGTGGTGTAATAGTTGCTGGATTTGCTTTATTACTAGGTATGGTTTTAGCACCTAAAGCAAGTAAGGGTTTTAATGAGTTTACATACAAGTATTTAAGCGGTAATAAAAAAGATAAAGACACGCGGCAATTATATCGACAAATAAACGATAATGAGATTATATATGTTACGAGCTTTGATCCTAAACGGAAAACGGGAACCAATTTTACTTTAGAGCATTTTAACGGTAACAAGCTTGAATATAAAATTAGTGCTAATTCTATTAGGTTTTTAGATAAGGACACCTCTTACAGGCTCTCACAATTTTCTAAAAGAATTATTGGGGAGAATGATGATATAATTATTCATGAACGGAGTAAAGATACTTTGTTTCCTTTCGATTTAGAAGACCTTACGCCTGTAAAATACATAGCAGAAACCTTAAGTTATGGAGAGCTTACATCCTTTATTGAAAAGGAAGAATCCAGAGGATCATCTAGTATAGGTAGATATAAAGTAGTGTTATACAAAAAGTGGAGTTTACCTGTGTCTGTTTTCATACTTACAATTATAGCTGTGGCTGTATCTTCTATAAAGCGAAGAGGAGGAATGGGAGTTAACTTAGCATTTGGAATTTTTATAGCCATGATCTTTGTGTTTTTCGATAAAGTTTTTGGTGTCATGGCAGAACAATCTAACTTCTCGCCAGCTATTGCAGTTTGGTTTCCTAACATCATTTTCGGTATTTTAGCTGTATATCTATTATATAATGCTAAGCGCTAAACTTAAGAATTATTTACATCTTCATTTATTAGTATTTATAGCCGGATTTACTGCTATTTTAGGAGAATTGATCTCTATTGATGCAATTCCATTGGTCTGGTTTAGAATGTTAATTGCTGGTGTTTTAATGTTTGCATATATAAAATATAGGCGAATTCCAACGACCATATCTATAGGTACATTTGTAAAATTTTCACTTGCAGGAATTATAATAGCACTTCACTGGATTACGTTTTTTGAAGCGATAAAACAATCAAACATATCAATAACACTAGCGATGTTTTCAACAGGTGCATTTTTTGCATCGCTTATCGAGCCTTTATTTTATAAAAGGAAAATTATTACCTACGAAATTGTATTTGGTATTCTGGTAATTTTTGGTGTTTGGCTTATAACACAAACTGAAATAAGATATGTTAAAGGGATTGTGTTAGGAGTTTTGTCTGCCTTATTCTCAACATTATTTGCAGTGATCAATGGCAAGTTTGTAGAGCGCTATAGTGCCTCGGTTATTTCATTTTATGAGTTTGTGAGCGGTGTGTTTTTTATTTCAATTTTTATTCTTTTTGGAAGCGAAGGATTTAACTCAGAGTTTTTTAAATTGAATAATTCAGATTGGGTATACCTTGTTATTCTAGGATCCATTTGTACTGCGTATGCTTTTATTGCCGCTGTTTATGTTATGAAGTATATTAGTCCATATACAGTTGTATTAACGTATAATTTAGAGCCAATTTATGGAATTGCTTTAGCTATAATATTATTTCCAGAGAGCGAAAAAATGAGTCCACAGTTTTATTTTGGAGCTGCTATTATAATTAGTACCGTCATACTCAACGGAATACTTAAAAAACTCTAAAAAAATAAAAAGAAGCGAATCATAAGAAGTTATGATGATTAAAGTTTTTATATTTGCACACTAACTAATAATCTTAAATTTCTATGGAATATTTAGAATTTGAGCTCCCAATAAAAGAATTAGAGGATCAGCTTCAAAAATGTCAGTTAATAGGTGAAGAAAGTGATGTTGACGTAACCGAAACTTGCAAGCAGATCGAAAAAAAATTGGCTGAGACTAAAAAAGATATTTATAAGAATCTTACCGCTTGGCAACGTGTACAAATGTCACGTCATCCTAACAGACCATACACTTTAGACTATATCAATGCTATTTTTGGAGAATCGTTTTTAGAACTTCATGGAGATAGAAACTTCAAAGATGATAAGGCAATGATTGGAGGTCTTGGTAAAATAGGGGACCAAAGTTATATGTTTGTTGGTCAGCAAAAAGGATACAATACTAAAACGCGTCAATATCGTAATTTTGGAATGGCCAATCCTGAGGGTTATAGAAAAGCATTGCGGCTAATGAAAACTGCCGAGAAATTTGGAATCCCAGTTGTAACGCTAATAGATACTCCGGGTGCTTATCCAGGTTTAGAAGCAGAAGAGAGAGGGCAGGGTGAAGCAATTGCTAGAAATATTTTAGAAATGACACGTCTTAAAGTGCCTATTATCACTGTAATTATAGGTGAAGGTGCTTCTGGTGGTGCATTAGGAATTGGAGTTGGAGATAAAGTTTTAATGCTAGAAAACACTTGGTATTCGGTTATATCTCCAGAATCTTGTTCATCTATTTTATGGAGAAGTTGGGAATATAAGGAGCAAGCTGCCGAAGCTTTAAAGCTTACTGCAAAGGATATGAAGAAAATGAAGTTGGTTGATGAAATCGTAAAAGAACCTTTAGGAGGCGCTCATAAGGATAGAGAAAAAACATTTGCAACTGTAAGAGATGCGATTGTAAAATCTTATGATGAATTTAAAAACTTATCACCAAAAGAATTAGTAAATCAACGCATGGATAAATATTCTCAAATGGGAGTATTTAAAGATTAATGCTTATAAATCATAGAATAATTGAAGTCCGAAGCTTTTAGCTTCGGCTTTTTTTATCCTTATTAACAAATTTTGTTAACTTATTAACAATGAAATTGTTGACTTCCAGTGAACAATGTCGTATCTTAAATAGGTTAAATTTCTTAACAATTTAGTTACATTCGCTATCATGAAACAACCTAACCAATTACAGGGCTTCAAAGTAGATAAAAGCACTTTAATAAGCTTAGAAAAAGGTAAAATACCTCCCCAAGCTATTGATTTGGAGGAAGTTGTGCTTGGTGCGATGATGATTGATAAGAAAGGAGTAGATGAAGTAATCGATATTCTAAGTGCTGAAGCCTTTTATAAAGAAGCACATCAACATATATTTGAAGCAGTTTTTAAACTATTTGAAAATAGTGAACCAATAGATTTATTAACGGTTTCAACGCAATTGAAGAAAGATGGACGCCTTGAAATGGTTGGTGGAGACTTCTATTTAATATCATTAACGCAAAAGGTTTCATCTTCTGCTCATATCGAATTTCACGCACGTATTATTCTACAGAAATATATTCAGCGTAGCTTAATAAAAATCTCAAGTGAGATCATAGAAGACTCTTACGACGAAACTAAGGATGTTTTTGATCTGTTGGATAAAGCAGAATCTAAACTTTACGAGGTTACTCAAGGCAATATTAAGAAATCGTCTGAGACGGCTCAAGAGTTAGTAATTCAGGCCAAGAAGAAAATTGAAGAGATTTCAAATAAAGAAGGTTTAAGTGGTATTCCAACAGGCTTTGATAAGTTAGATAAATTGACTTCTGGTTGGCAACCAAGTGATTTAATTATTGTTGCTGCTCGTCCTGGTATGGGTAAAACAGCTCTAACTTTAACGATGGCTAGAAATATTGCTGTTAACCAAAATATACCAGTAGCCTTTTTCTCTTTAGAGATGGCCTCAGTTCAGCTTATTACAAGGCTTATTTCATCTGAAACAGGCTTGTCATCAGAAAAATTAAGAACAGGAAAACTTGAAAAACACGAATGGGAACAGCTTAATGTAAAGGTAAAGGCTTTAGAGAAAGCCCCTTTGTTTATTGATGATACTCCATCTTTGTCAATTTTCGATCTTCGTGCCAAATCTCGTCGTTTAGCATCACAGCATGGTATAAAATTAATTGTTATTGATTACCTTCAATTAATGACAGGAGGTGGTTCTCATGGTGGAAACAGGGAGCAGGAAATATCGATGATTTCTCGTAACCTAAAGGCACTTGCTAAGGAATTGATGGTGCCTGTTATTGCACTTTCTCAGTTATCGCGTGCTGTAGAAACACGTGGTGGTAGTAAGCGACCATTACTGTCTGATCTTCGTGAATCTGGAGCAATTGAACAGGATGCCGATATTGTATCATTTATCTATCGTCCAGAATATTATAAAATTGATGAATGGGATGATGAAGAACGCTCACCTACTGAAGGACAAGCCGAGTTTATTGTAGCGAAGCATAGAAATGGTGGTTTAGAAAATATCAGATTAAAATTCATTGGTCACTTAGGTAAGTTTGATAATTTAGATGATTTTGACTCGCCATTTGGAAACGAATTCCATTCTAAAATGAATGCTGCTGCTAATGATGATACATTTAAGCCAGATAGTTTCCCAACTCCAGACCAGGCATTTGGAAGTTCTATGGATGATGATAATGATGTGCCATTTTAATCCCTAAAATTCCCTTAAAATAATAACATAAGGTTTATTTTTTAAGTATCTTTCAGTTATGAAAAAGATCATAGCCTCGATACTATTCCTTTTTGTGGTGGTAAACACGTATGCCTCTTATATCCTTATTCCTATGGATGCCGAGAGCCAAAAGAATCATTTAAAAGCTTATGGTATTACCTATTGGACACTCGAAAAACAAGAAAAAGTAAAATGGCTTTTAAATTATAGAGGAGGAGCTTTTTTACTTCCTGACTTTGAAGAAATACAGAAAGAATGCCAAATAAGAGGTGTGTCGTATGAAATTATAAGCGATTCGAAAGCAGAAAGTATACTACAAGAAATTAGTAGTCCAAGTAAGAATATGGAAGCTGTAGTTTTGGAGAAAGCTCCTAAGATAGCTGTTTATACACCTTATGGGAAACAGCCTTGGGATGATGCTGTTACTATGGTGCTTACCTATGCAGAGATTCCATATGAAACAGTGTATGATGAAGAGGTTTTAAATGATGCCTTATTGTTATACGATTGGTTACACCTACATCATGAAGACTTTACTGGGCAATTTGGAAAATTCTACAGAAGTTATAGAACAGCTCCTTGGTATATAAAAGAAAAAAAAGATGCTGAAGATCTAGCTAAAAAACTTGGGTATAATAAAGTATCTGAAGCAAAGTTAGATGTTGCATTAAAAATTAGAGATTATGTAGTTGGAGGTGGCTTTATGTTTGCAATGTGTAGTGCTACCGATAGTTTTGATATTGCACTTGCAGCAGAAGGAATCGATATTTGTGAGCCTATGTTTGATGGTGATGGAAGCGATGCTAATTACCAAAATAAAATAGACTATAACAATACCTTTGCATTTACTAATTTCATTTTAGAACGTAGTCCTAATATTTATGAGTTCTCGTCGATAGATATGACAAGAAAAAGACGTATTCCTAAAACCACAGACTATTTTACTTTAATGGATTTTTCGGCTAAATGGGATCCTATTCCAACCATGCTAAACCAAAATCATACTGCTTTGGTTAAAGGGTTTATGGGACAAACAACCTCGTTTACAAGAAATGAGATCAAATCAAAGGTTTTAGTTTTAGGTGAAAATAAAACCAATGGAGAGGCTAAATATATTCATGGTATAAAAGGGAAAGGTTTTTTTACCTTCTATGGAGGTCATGACCCTGAAGATTATACACATCGTGTAGGTGACCCTAAAACAGAATTAGATTTACATCCTACGTCACCGGGCTATAGGCTTATATTGAATAACATTCTATTTCCGGCAGCCAGAAAAAAGAAACAGAAAACATAGAATAATTGCTTTTTAGTTGAATAGACGAACAAAACAGTTTTTAAAATTAATGATGCAATCCATAGGATTTTGGATTGTAGTTTTCTGTATTTTCATTTTTATTAGATATTTTGCTTTAAACGAAGAACAGGGCTTGGTCTTAAAACCAATGTATGATATTCCAATTACCGAATGGCTACATTTTGGTGTTATTGGTGGTTTAATTATTGGGTTTTTCTATGCTTTTGTTGAGGCGATTTTTGAGAGATATATAACTCCAAAAACCTATTTAGGACTTACTATAGTTTTAAAATCTATCACGTATCTTATTCTGCTTATTCTGTCTTTAAGTTTTATAACTCTGTTAATAGAAGAGAGTTTAGATATAGACTTGCCTAATGAAAGAGGTTGGTGGCAAACAAGCAAAATTTTTTGGTTAATGGCATCGTACTTTTTATTGGCAGCTATTATTTTTTCGTTTATGAGAATGGCTATTTCACATTTTGGTAGAGGAATGTTCTTTAAAATGCTAATTGGTACTTACAGAAAACCAAGTGAAGTAGATAAGATATTTATGTTTCTAGATCTTAAGTCTTCCACATCAATGGCAGAAAAACTAGGGCACTATAAATACAGTCAGCTCATACAGGATTGTTTTTTTGATTTAAATAGTATTATATCAAAGTACGATACAGAGATCTATCAATATGTAGGAGATGAAGTTGTTTTAACCTGGAATTATAATACAGGAATCAATAAAAACAGATGTGTAAAGCTATTTTTTGAGTTTGTTGATAGGCTTCATGAAAAAGCTGATTATTATAATCAAAAATATGGCACAGTACCTCAATTTAAAGCAAGTTTACACGGTGGGAAATTAATGATCGCTGAAGTTGGATTTGTGAAAAAAGAAATGGCTTATCACGGAGATGTTATCAATACTACAGCTAGAATTCAGGGAGAATGCAATAAATACAATCAACAATTACTTATTTCTAAAAGCCTTGTAAATAAGCTTGACCTAGAGAATGATTATATTACCAATGAAATTGGAAGTATTATACTAAAAGGTAAACAAAAGGAAGTGAGTATATTTTCTATAAATAAGAATTAATTATTATAGTAAACTTTTTTAGTTTCCATATCTTATTTCTGCCCATTGTGCATTTCCACTAGGAATTAAACGAACAACTTTTACAACATCATCTGTTCTTAAAGTACCTTTTACACTAGAATTAGGAAAATCTGGATTATTAATAACGCCTCTTCTAATACTTCTATCGCTTAAAGCTTTATAAAACTGATCTTCAGTATTTAAATTTTCTATTTTTTGTAGAAGTATATTTCCATTCGATTCGGTCACTTGCACATAACCTGTTTGTGTTGCAAGAGAATTTAACAATGTTAAAGCATCATTATAATGGTCGTCATCTTCAATAGCTCGTTCTAAATAACTGGCATAATCTTTCATCCTGTTAGAGTTTTGAGCAGCATTCCAAAAATTATCAATACTACCTCTTAGTTCGAGTAGTTTTTTGTTTTGAATGATTAAAATAGAATCTTTGGTTTTTAATTCTTTGTTGCTTGCTAATAAACTTTTTTCACTTGCTAGCAGGCTGGTTTCACTTTCAGTTAATTTTCTTTTTTCCTCTTTTAACTTACTGTAGAGTAGTACACTTGAAACCATAAAGATAATTACAACAACACCCAAAACATTCATCATTAATTTGTTTTGTTTTGATTTGCGTTCTCGTTCCTTTATTTTATCTGATAAATTCCCCATTATTATATTTTAAAATTTAATTAATTTTTCAAGATCTTCTTCAAGCTTTATGATTTCGGGTTCTGAAAACGAATTAATTGCTTTTTTAATTCTATCTCGTTTATTTTTTATTTGATCTACTACTATAATATTCTGCTTGTGTTCTTTTAGCTTTTTAAAAGCCCCACCACTAATTATTGTAGGTAAAGCAGCAGTAATACCTGGATAGAATTTTTCAATAAATCCTAAAGCACTATCTACTTTATCTTTTCCTTCAGAAAACATCTCTTGGAACGAACCATTTGCAAGAACTAACACTATTAAACCAATTGCTCCAGCTATATATATGTAGGTTTGATTTTTTGCGCCTTTTAATCGGCTTTCAATAATAGTTTTAACACTATTAATATCTTCATCGCTTACTAATAGACTTTCCTTTCGAAGCGTATCTTCATCATTTGAAGCGTTATTAGGATTTGGTTTTGAAGCTTCTGAAATGGTATCATTTTTAAGTGGAGTTTCTTCTTTTTTTGTGGAAGTTTTAGTAACTGTAACTCTACCATTACACTTTTCTATAAGAGTATTTATGCCTTCCTCCATATTTGATGTTAAATCAACACAAGGAAGACCGTCCCATCTCATTTTGTTTTCAATATCACAATCATCAATCTTAACCAGTATTCTATCTATATTGTTCTTTCTGGCAAAGTCCTTTTCCTGCTTTAACGTTTCATCGGTTAATGCATTTTGTGAAGTGATTATTAAAAACTGTTTTGAGGATTTTATAGCTTCTTGTATGGCATCATCATCTTTTCCATTGATTGTATCTATCCAAATATTAATACCAGAAGACTTTAGCGAATTAGCAATGCTATTTGCAGAGTCGGTATCTTTATTTGAATAACAAATAAAAACAGAATCTGTTGTCATTATTAGTGTTTTTTAAGAGAAGTAGGAGAGGAACTTGTAGTGCTAGGAGTAGTGAATATAGTATTTTTTTTCAAAAAAGACAATTGATTGTTATGATAATAAATTCATTTTCAGAAAATTAAGAAATAAATCATTAGGGTCTTTTGTGTCAAACAATAGTACGTATGCAGTATAGGCATTAGTATAAATTTGTATTTTTTCTTTAATTGAAGCTTTCTTGGAAACGATGCAATAGTTGGCTTTAGCAGTTTCTAGGTCATTTAAATATAAATGCCCTTCGGCTAATGCACGATGTTTCCAAAGCTTTGGAAAAGGAAAGCTATTTGCAGCTTCAATGGCAATATTTGCAAATGTGCCCATATCTTTATAATCTTCTTCCATCATTAAATTTAAAAAAGCAAGGTTGATGGCATTTTTGCATATTTGTTCAGTTTGTTCATCTTCTTGTGCTAATTTTAAAGCTTTGGTGTAACAATTAAAAGCAGCAGTTCCATCTTGAGCTTTAGTGTTGTCTAGGTATTTAGCTTTATATAGGTTACCAAGTAAATTAAGCATGTCTGCATCATTGACTGCTAAAGGGTGTGTTTGCAAAATGCGTTCGGCTTCAGAACTTCTGCCAAGCGCTTCTAAAGCATTTACTAAATTCTCTAATCCTTTTTCGTCTAGATCTGAAATATTTGGGTTCAAGGTATCTACAATGGCTTCGTAGTTTCCTAAAGCAAGGTTTACTTCTTCTTTGTTGGTATACCTGTTAAAAAAATCGTTGTCAGTAAGTGTATTTAGTATTAAGTTATAGCTGTCGTTTTGTTTGTTCTCTACTTTAACAATAGAGAAGTGATCTCCTGAAATGGTTACCCAATGCTCTTTATTAAAGGGTTTTAGACTCGAATCGGTCATAACATAATCATCTTTGGTAGCGGCTACAGTTTTTAGTTTAAATGGATGATTGTTCTTAAAAACTTCATTCCATTCTTTTCTTAGCTCGGTAATAAATGGTTGATCTTCTATTAACTCATGAATTTTATTAGTCCAAAGATTTTTTAAGGCATTATTTGTAACTCCGTTATTAGGTGTCGCAAATAATAATAGATGACTTATACGGTCTCTGTTTGGTTTATCAAGATTTAAGATAGCTCGTTGTGCAACCAAACCGCCTAAGCTATAAGCAATAATTGCAATTCTGTGATATTTTTTGAATTTGTAATTGATAGCTGAAGCTAAGTTGTCAGAGATTCTATTAATATCATTAACTGTCGCCCAAACTTCTTTTCCCATTTCTGGACTTACATTGGCATTAAACCCAAAAGGAAACATGTCCCATCCATTTAATTGTTTTTCTTCCATAAACAGTTCTGGCATATTGCCAAAAGTTTCATGAGCTTCTCCAGAAAAACCATGAACAAAAATAATAGCGTTATTGGCATTTTCAGTTTCTCTAAAAATCTTTTTTATTGGTTTTTTTACAATTGTATCCGTTTTAGTTTCTTCATTCTTCGTTGTTTTTAACTTAGATTTGGATACTCTACTTAATTCAAAATTCTTATCAATTTGAAGATTAACAAATGGGTTCTGTTTCAAGTTGTCTCTTGCTGCATCTTTAGGCACCTCTTCAACCAAATAGCTGGCAACTTCTAAGACTTTTATGAATTCATTGTCAAATGATGATTTATGCTCTCCTTTTAAAACTTTTAATAAGTAAGCTGTAAATAAACTATTTCTGTCTCCTTTAAAATAAAGAGATTCCTGATGATCCTTACAGGACGATATGATTGCCATTCCTTCTTCGTCATCGATATCATGCACAAGACCTTCAGGGTTTTTTAGTTTTTGATTGTTTGCATTTGCAAGAGCTTCTTGTTTAGTGCCAATATCTAATAATCCAGGGCCTTCCGTCATTCCTTGAGCATGGCAGCAATCAAAAAAGAAAATAAGTCGCTCAGCCATTAATTCATTGAGCTTATCTTTTATCTCATCACCTTTAACACCAGTTTGAGCTGGATTTTCAATATCCCAACCTTCTGCTTGTAAATAGTATGCTGCAGGAAATGTACTCTCATCAATAGCACCATGTCCAGAATAGTATAGAAATACTTTTGAGTCGGTATTGGTGTTTTTTATCAGTGTATCAAAAGCATCCAGAATACCTTGTCTTGTTGCTTTTTCTTTGGTTAATAAAATGACATTTTTTTTAGGGTAGCCTGAATATTTTTTATTGATCAATACATCATGTATATCTGTAGCATCTTGTGTTGATGCCAATTCAGGATCATCTATCCCAATAATTAAGGCGTGTGAATTGCTAAAAGAGTCCATATATTATTGATCTTTACATATTAATTAAAATTGAGGCTTTTAACTAGGCATGTTAATGCCAGTAGGTAAGTATATCGTTCCATTTTTCTGAACTAGAAAAAGGAATAAAGCTCGTACTGTTCTTAAAGGTTTCGTTAATATAAAAATTGCCTTGGGCTATTGATTTTAATAAGTGATCTAAAGTCTTTTCTTCGTCATTTCTAGAGGCATAAATCTGTGCCAATCTGTAATCTATCGTTCCGTATTGATAAGGTGCTCTTAATTTTTCTAATCGTTCTATTAACAAGTCACTCTCTGTCATTTTTCCATTTTTAAAATAACATCTGCTTAATCCTACTATTAATTGTGGGTTGACAGGATCTTCCTTTAAAAGGTTTGAATAAAGAATTTCTGCTTCTTTATATTTCTCTAATTCGGAATAGGCTTCTGCAATAATAAACTCATTTCCTTCTTTATTATTCGTGTTAATAATGCTATTTAAGTAAGAAATAGCAAGTTCTTTTTGGTTAAGCAATAAAAATTGTCTAGCAGTAAAAAGATTAATATACAACCAATCGTTCGATGAAATTTTTAATTTTAATTTAGTTAACAGCTCATCTATAGCATTCTTTCTATTAGTATTAGCATAGGCTTTAAAGATGGGCATTAAAAAAAAGCGTTCCTCTATAATATCTATATGAGGTTCTAATAGTTTAATAGCTTTGTTAAATTTACCAAGTTCGTTATAAGCCATGGACATAATGTGAATTCTGTCTATGCATAGTGAACAATTTTCAATCCCTAACTCTTCTATAGTTCCAGATTTAAAAATGGCTTCTACATCTTCAGGCTTGTTGACAAACTGAAGCGCAATTACCATTTGCGAAGTGTTGGTCTCCATATCGTCTGGTATTATTTTATACTCATAATCATTAAATAAATACACTTTGCGATTATTGCCTTCAATAGCTGATTTGTATAAATTGTTTAAATTTTGTTGTCGTTCACTAATACCGCTTTTTAAAGTAATATTATCAATTAAAGAATCCGCAATAGTATATGAACCTTGGTTATAATAATAGCTTATTCGTAAGGATTGTGGTTCAAAATATTCTGAGTCTATAGCAATTGCCTTATTTAACAATTCAAGGTGTTTGGCTAGGTTTCCTTCTTTCTTAGAGTTTTTTGCTTCAAGAAGAGCTTTATAGGCTTCATATTTTGGAGGTTTGTTTTCTAAATATAATTTACCGTCTTGTTCGACAATTAAATAACCAACTATTTTTTGTCGTAATTCTTCAATACATTTTAAAGGGCTGTCAGAATTACAAGCAACACGTTCTAACGAAATAAGAACCTTTCCGCTTAGACCATCAATTACAGAACTTTGAAAAATAAGTTCGTCATTGTCCAAAAAATAAGTGCCAATTACGCGTTTTCCAGGATTAAAAAACTTGGTTAAGATCTCGCTACTAGTAAGTTTTTTATTTTGGGTTTTCATCGCATCAGAATAGTCCTTTACGATTTCTTGAGATATAATTTGACCTGCATTATTTTCGGTTATTCCATGCGATATCCAATTGGCTGCCATTTCACCTATAACATCTAGATTATTATCTGTGGTTAAGTTTTCAAAGCGTAGTACAGCTATTTTATCGTTTGAAGCAATTCGTTTTAAACTTACATTACTAGAAATAGTGTTGTTAAATATAAATGTCACGGAAAGACCAGCTAGAAAAAGAATAATCCCCACACTGGCGAAATACATTTGTCTAAATTTTCGCTTGTTTAATAATTCATCAGAACTATCATCCTCTTCAGACTTCCACGATTTTGATAGTCTTGATCTCCAGATATAAATTATATATATAGGAAAGCCAATTATCAATAGCAGAATTAATACAGAAATACTCTTATCTGGAAGACCTAAAGGGTCAGCTACTACAGCTAATACCTGTAGAATTACCCAGCTGGAAACAATATAAATTGAGAGTAGTTTGAAGACCTCTCTTTGACCGCATTCTTTTAGAAACTTTTTTATGTTCATTCAGCAATTGACCGGTCAAGATCGGAGTAAGGATGGGGAGGTTTATTTGCTTAAGTTACTTATTTTTACTAATATAGAGTGTAATTTAATAAAAAATATCATGTCACAAAAAACTGAAAACAAGGAAAACTCAAATCAAAGAGAAGCAGTTACTAAGGGATCTACCATTAGTAAAAAAACAGGTACAGGAAGAACAGCAGTTACAAAAGGTTCAACTATTAGTAAAAAAACTGGAGCCTAATTCGTTCACTAAATTCTGTAAAAATTTTCAATGATTGCCCTATTAATGTTTCCTAAATCTTTTAGTTCAAAACCTATACTTTCTTCAAGTTCTTTTTAAAAATAGAACTTCTGGAGCCTGCATAATATTGCCAATATTTTTTATTAGTTACTTCGAGATTTATACTTTACTATGTGAAATTTAGGTTTTCTTAATGGTATGAAAATGATGTAATACCAAAATATAGATATAAAAAAATCCGATTCGTAAGAATCGGATTTTAAATAAGCGAAATATATTATACAATAGGCGAAACGCCTTATTTAACTTTATCTACAACTGCTTTAAAAGCTTCTGGGTTATTCATAGCTAAATCGGCAAGAACCTTACGGTTTAATTCGATATTGTTAGCTTTTAATTTACCCATGAATTGAGAATAAGACATTCCATGTTGTCTAGCTCCTGCGTTAATACGCATGATCCATAATGCACGAAATGTTCTTTTTTTGTTTCTACGGTCTCTATACGAGTATTGCATCGCTTTATCAACCGCATTTTTTGCTACTGTCCAAACGTTTTTACGACGTCCGAAGTAACCTTTTGCTTGCTTAAGAACCTTTTTTCTTCTGGCTCTTTTAGCTACTGAGTTTACTGATCTTGGCATAATTTTAAATTTTTTTGTAGTAGGCGTTCGATAATCGAAACTTTTATGAGCCTAACTCCATGGTTTATAAATAATTTTAACCTAAGCGTTAATTACTTTAAACGTAATTGTTGCTTAATGCTCGCTTCATCACTCTCATGAACTAAGGTTGCATGAGTTAATGCAAGCTTACGCTTTTTAGACTTCTTTGTTAAGATGTGACTCTTAAAAGCGTGCTTTCTTTTGATCTTACCAGTACCTGTTATTTTAAAACGTTTTTTGGCACTAGATTTTGTTTTCATTTTAGGCATTGTTCTCCTTCTTATTTAAGTTACTTCGCTTATGCTTTTATATGTTATTTTGCTTTTTTAGGAGCAATAAACATAATCATTCGTTTACCTTCTAATTTTGGCATTTGTTCAACTTTTCCAAACTCTTCTAAATCTTGTGCTAAACGTAACAATAAGATTTGTCCTTGTTCTTTAAAGATGATTGAGCGGCCTTTAAAAAATACAAATGCTTTTAATTTAGCACCGTCTTTTAAAAACTTCTCTGCATGCTTCTTTTTAAATTCGTAATCATGATCGTCTGTTTGTGGACCAAAACGAATTTCTTTTACAACAACCTTGGTTGCTTTTGCTTTTAAAGCTTTATCACGTTTCTTCTGTTCGTAAAGAAACTTTTTATAGTCCATAACCTTACACACAGGAGGAACAGCTTTTGGAGAAATTTCTACTAGGTCTAATCCTTGTTCATCAGCAATTGCTAATGCTTGCGATGTTTTATAAACACCTACTTCTACATTATCACCCACCAAACGAACTTCTGGTGCGATAATTTTTCTGTTAATTCTGTGTTGATCCTCCTTAATTATTCTAGCAGGACCGCGATTTCTTCTTCTACGTATTGCTATGGCTCTAAATTTTTAATTAAACTTTAAAACTGTTTTAATGTTTCATTTATTTTGGCTTCAACTATGTTTGAAAACTCAGTAATGCTTATCATTCCTAAATCTTCACCACCGTGTTGACGCACAGATATTTTATTGTCTTTTTCTTCGTTATCACCAACAATAATCATATATGGGATCTTATTCATTTCGGCTTCCCGAATCTTTTTACCCATGGTTTCATTCCTATTGTCAATAAGGGCGCGAATTTCGTTATTTTCCAGCAAATTTAAAACTTTTTCGGCGTATTTTTCATATTTCTCGCTAATAGACAAAATAATAGCTTGTTCAGGCATAAGCCAAAGCGGGAAATTTCCTCCTGTATGTTCTAGTAAAATTGCCACAAAACGTTCCATGCTTCCAAAAGGCGCTCTATGGATCATAACCGGTCTGTGAAGCTCATTGTCACTACCTTTGTAGGTAAGGTCAAATCGCTCTGGTAAGTTGTAATCTACTTGTATGGTTCCTAATTGCCAACTTCTCCCTAGAGCATCTTTTACCATGAAATCAAGTTTAGGTCCATAAAAAGCAGCTTCGCCTTCTTCAATTACATAATTTAAACCTTTGTCAGATGCAGCATTAATAATGGCTTGTTCGGCTTTTTCCCAATTTTCAACATCACCTATATATTTGTCTGGGTTTTCAGGATCCCTTACAGATACTTGGGCCGTAAAGTTCTCAAACCCTAGTGAACCAAATACATATAATACAAGATCAATTACATTTTTAAATTCTGTATCTAATTGGTCTGGAGTACAAAATATATGTGCATCATCTTGAGTAAAACCTCTAACTCTTGTTAAGCCGTGAAGTTCACCACTTTGCTCATAACGATATACTGTTCCAAATTCAGCATAGCGTTTTGGAAGTTCTTTGTAGCTAAATGGTTTAGCGTTGTATATTTCGCAATGATGTGGACAATTCATAGGTTTTAATAAAAACTCTTCATCCTCTTTAGGCGTTTTTATAGGTTGGAAACTATCTTCGCCATATTTAGCATAATGACCAGAAGTTACATACAGCTCTTTTTGACCTATATGTGGTGTTACCACCATTTCATAACCGGCTTTTTGCTGTGCTTTTTTTAGAAAGTCTTCTAAGCGTGAACGTAAAGCGGCTCCTTTTGGTAGCCATAATGGTAATCCTTGGCCAACCTTTTGTGAAAAAGCGAATAGCTCTAGCTGTTTACCTAGTTTTCTATGATCACGTTTTTTAGCTTCTTCTAAAAGTTCTAAATATTCTTTTAGTTCTTTTTGTTTTGGGAATGAAGTTCCATATACACGTGTTAACTGCTTGTTGTTTTCATCTCCTCTCCAATAAGCGCCAGCTACACTTAGTACTTTTACTGCTTTCACAATTCCAGTATTTGGAATATGTCCACCGCGACATAAATCGGTAAATGTAGAGTGATCACAAAATGTAATATCTCCATCTTCCAAGTTCTCTATTAGCTCAACTTTATATTCGTTTCCTTGTTCCTTATATAGGGATAGGGCATCAGCTTTTGAAACAGACTTCATTTTAAACTCATGTTTGCCACGAGCTATTTCCAACATTTTATCTTCAATTGTTTTGAAATCTTTATCTGAAATAGATCGATCACCTAGATCAACATCATAATAAAATCCATTTTCAATAGCTGGACCAATAGAAAGTTTAACTCCAGGGTATAACTCTTCTAATGCTTGAGCTAGTATATGTGATGATGAATGCCAAAAGGCCTTTTTACCTTCATCATCTCTCCATGTATATAATATAAGATTACCATCGGTGGTTAATAAGGTGGAAGTTTCAATAGTCACATCATTAAACTTTGCCGAAATTACATTTCTTGCAAACCCTTCGCTAATGTCTTTAGCAACATCCATAGCAGTAAGACTATCATTGTACGATCTTACGCTTCCATCTGGTAAAGTAATCTTTATCATAAGTGTTTTAAAAATTAAAGCGCAAAGATAATAGGATAATAAATTACATACAATATATATATAAGGTATATTTTAAGTGATAGTATTATGAGCTAGTTTTCGTTTCAATCAATTTTTTTACAGTTATAAACAGTTGGTTGTGATGGTGTTGAGTGGTGTGTTTATTGATGTTTAGAAAAAAGATTGTAAAAAGGCTTGTGGGGGAAGAAAAGGGTTTTATATTTGCAGCCGCTTACGGAGGGATGATGGGAGATAAAAGGGTAAGCAAAACGTTCAAAAAAAGTAGATTTTAAAAAGATTTAAAAAAAGTTTAAAAAAAGCTTTTTTGAATAAAAAAAGGTTGTATGTTTGCAGCCGCTAAAACGGGAGATGTTTTAGAGGAAGAAGTTCATTAAAATGATGTTTATTAATTGTAAAGGAG
>JASBUG010000035.1 GCA_030148025.1 Flavobacteriaceae bacterium
ACATAACATTGACCTCTAACAATTCTGAAGGTTACGCTTACGAGCCTGTATTTGTTAATGGTAATAAATTAGAGTTTTAAAAAATAAGTATATGCCTTTAACCCCAAAACAAGAAGCATTCGCACAACACTATGTAAAGCATTAAACAATGGCAGCACCTGAAGAAATATGGAAAAATATAAATAGTAATTATAAAATATCCTCATTTGGTAGAGTTAAAAGTGTGGATAGAGTTATTAAAACAAAAAATGGAAATCGTTTTTATAAAGGAAAAATATTATCTAACAAAGGTGAAATCAATGGTTATCCAGTTGTCAACATAAAAGGCAAGGCAATAAAAGTTCATCAATTAGTAGCTGTAGCTTTTTTAAACTACAAAAAGAATAACTCTTTAGTTGTTAATCATATCAACGGGGATAAAAAAGATAATAGAATTTCTAATTTAGAAGTAATTACTCAATCAGAAAACATAAAACATGCTTTTGAAATAGGAATAAGAAAACCAGTTAAAAATTATGGATATAAAAATGGGTTTTCGAAAAAAGTATTAAACATAAAGAGTAAAAAATCTTACGGAAGTTTAAAAGAGGTCTTTAGAGAAGATAAAGATATAAACTTTACTTACTCAGCATTAAGAGCGATGCTGAATGGACAAAACCCAAATAAATCAAACTATAAATATATTTAAATTGGCGGCACCTAAAGGAAATAAGTTTTGGCAAATGGCTGACCCTGAAAAGTTAGGTAGACCAATTAAGTTTGAGTCACCTGAAGATTTATGGGAAAAAGCTTGTGAATATTTTGAGTGGTGTGACAATAACCCTTTCAAAGAAGAGAAAATATTTCAATATCAAGGCATTATTACTAAAGGCGAAATAAATAAGATGAGAGCTTATACATTAAGGGAACTCTGTTTGTTTTTAGGTGTTAATGAAACTTATTTTAATCAATTTAATAAAGATGATAATGAAGAGTTTTCTAAAATCATTACGCGCATACGCGATGTAATCTTCACTCAAAAGTTTACAGGGGCTGCAGCAGACTTACTAAACAGTAATATAATAGCTAGAGAATTAGGACTTATAGACAAGTCTCAAGTTAGAGTAGAAAAAGAACAACCTCTATTCGGTGACGACGTTGAGTGATTCTAAATTCATATACACAACAGCGATTAGAAAGATTCGCAAAATGAAAGCTCGTAAAAGAGTTATTCAAGGCTCAACTTATGCTGGTAAGACTTACGGTATTATTCCAGTATTAATAGACAAAGCAGCCAAAACACCAAATCTAAAGATTACCATAGTAGCTGAAACCATACCAGCTGTAAAGGATGGTTGTGTAGACATCTTCAAAGAAGTAATGCAAAACACCAATAGATGGATAGATGATAATTGGGTAGGTAATCCAATGCAGTACACTTTTGTAAACGGATCCAGAATACAATTCAAATCGTTTGATAGTGTTGGTAAGGCAAAAGCGGCAGGAAAAAGGGATATACTATTTATAAATGAAGCAAACCATATACCCTACTCTATTGCAGATGCTCTTATAACCAGGTCTAAAGAAACATATATCGATTTTAATGCCGACCAAGAGTTTTGGGCGCATACTGAAATACTACCAGAGCCAAACACAGAATTTCTTTCATTGACGTATAGAGATAACGAAGCATGTCCTAAAGAAACTTTAGAAGAACTATTGGTTAAGAAGTCAAAAGCATTTCATAATCCAGAGTTAGAAGAAGAAACAGGGCTTTATAACAAAGACAACATAAAAAGCCAACATTGGGCTAATTGGTGGCGCGTATATGGTGATGGTAAGATAGGTACTTATAGCGAAAGACAGATATATAATTATACTATTGTAGAAAGTGTACCTGAAGGCATTAAAAGACTACCTAGCGGAATGGATTTCGGACAAAGCCCAGACCCTACGTGTTTAGTAGATGTTTATTTAGATGGTATCGATTTATACTTAGATGAAGTCTTTGTTGAGAACAATCTTATGCCTGAAAAGATAGAAGGTGCAGAACGTATGTCAATATCAGATAAGATGGACGAAGTAAAACACCCTAAATCATGGATGATTATAGGCGATAGTAGTGGACGTGTTGAATTAAAAGACCTAGTAAAGAATAGATACAACGCTAGAGGTGTAAAAAAAAAGGCTGGCAGTGTATCTGAAGGTATAAAAAGAATGAGAGGTTACAATATTTTGGTTACAAAACGCTCTCAAAACATCATAGACGGATGCAATAAATGGGGATGGAAAGTAGATGAAAACGGTAAAATCATCCCAGAACCAGACGGACACGAACCAGACACGCTCGCTGCTGCTAGATATGTAATGCTGGCTAAGGCGATGTGGTAAATATAAAGTTATGTTTAGAATAGTAAAACTAGATAAAGGTTGGATAGTAGAAAAGCAAGTATTTAA
>JASBUG010000002.1 GCA_030148025.1 Flavobacteriaceae bacterium
ATTCGCTTACACGCCAACTCTTCCTGAAACGTTTGAGATATATCATCGGGTTCTTAACATGTTGAAGCTTATAGTATTTAAGGCATAATATGGTCTTATATCCCAAAAGCTGCGTTTTGGTATGATGTAACTTTCTAAACAGCATAACACTCGGTGATGGTTTGGGAACTATTTCTATATTTTCGGTATTTGTCTTTAAATTAGAATCTCTGAAACCACCCATAGGAGCTTTTAGATGTAGTAATTTTAGATCTGGAACATAAATCACGTCCTCTCCTATATTTCTTAACTGCATCCCAAATTCCACGTCCTCTCCATATCCATGTTCAAAAGCCATATTAAATCTAAGGTCTTTTACAGTATTGGACAACACAATACTGCTAGCAGAGCCAAAAGCTGCCCATTGTTTTATTTCTTTTGTTTGGTCAACCTCATTTAATTGTAGACATGCCAAATTAAGAACGTTCATATCTAACTGCCCTAAACTTCTAAGTGCATCTCGCAATAATGAGTTGTCCTCTATTCTAACATCATCATCTGCAAAAAAAACATAATTAGAAGACACCAAGTCTAAGGCCATATTACGTGCGTTACAAGCTCCTGTCTGATGAATAAATTTATGAATTATTTTAAAAGGCCATATTTCGTTATATATATAATCTAGTTCAGAATTGGATGCTTCATCTGGGTTTTGTTCAACAATAATAACAGCAACCGGCAAAAGGGTTTGCGATTTTAAATCTTGTAAAAAATCGTATAGATACTGTTTCCTTCCCATTGTTGGGATAATAACATCTATTGATGAGTTTTCACCTCCTGTAACATTATCAGTTTTAGCAGGTTGAATACTAAAATCAATCTTACGCTTCTTGAATAAAATCCCATATAAGAATCCTAAAATCGTTAATCGTTTTTCGTAAATCAGAAGATTAATAAAAAATAAAACAACCCATCTTTTTTTATAGTGCAGTGCAATAAACTTATACAAACTGAATATGCTAGCAGTCTTGCATTTGGCTTTTACCTTGTTTACCAGTATTTGAGGCACCGAATAGCACCATAAACCAATAGCCATTCCCAACTTTGCGATAGAATTAAGAGCAAAATCAAAGTTTTTATCATTAACAATATCCTGAAACTTTAATAAATTCTTGGAGTGAATGACTCCACAATCACTTCCCATTAACCAAGTCGGATACTTAACACTATTGTTCACATTGATAAAAGGAGAATCTTCTACATAACCTATACGATGGTTTACATATGGTACTATGGTATATGACCAAATCATATGATTTTCAAAATTGTCTAGAACGTATTCTCTGTTTACATGAGCTTGGTGGCTCTGGTGATACCATAATATTATTTCGTCTTGGTACTGAGACGCAACAAAATATATTTGCTTGATTAAAGCTTTATTTTTATCTATACCTGAAAGTTTGGTTAGACTTCCGTTTTGGTATATCTCTAAAATTTTATATCCGTTATGTTTTACTTCAATCACTTGCTTATAAGTTTTCTGTAAAGCGCAATATTTTTATTAACCTGAAGCTCCATGTTAAACTCATTATCTACCTTCAATCTAGCAGCCTTACCTATGGCAATACATTTTGGTATATCGCTTAGTAGATCAACAATTCTTGCGGCATATAGCTTGTGCTCAGTAGGATGTACTAAAAATCCATTTACACCATCATCTATTAAAGATTTTGCCCAACCAATGTTAGTATTAACTACTGCTTTTTGCAAAGCCATAGACTCTATGGTAACCATACCTAAAGTCTCCGCAAAAGATGGAAAAACACAGACATGAGCATTCTTTATATGATTCTTAACATCAGTGTAAGGCACCTTACCTAAATACGTAGTATTTTTAAGAGCATTTGTAGATAATTGCTCTTCAAATAACGAATAAGTAGATACATTACCTGTTTGTATATCTGGACTGTCTGCACCAACCATAACCAGCTTTGCATCTGGTTTAGCATCTACAACAGCATTAAAAATTGATGCTAATTCTAGAACCCCTTTTTTTCTAATAATGGTGCCTATGTAAAGTATGGTATTAGGCTCAAAAACCGAAGGGCTTTCATTTTTGAAATCATCTAATGTTATACCATAGTGAATGGTCTTTATTTTATTTTCTTTTATGCCGAATAACTGTTTAGTTAGTTCACCAGCAAAGTCTGTTGGTGCTATGTAAGCATTAGCCATTTTAATTGCTCTTTGCTCGAGGAAACGATTTTTCCATTTTTGAGGACGTTTTTCTAAATGGCAAAAGTATGTGTCGCTACC
>JASBUG010000022.1 GCA_030148025.1 Flavobacteriaceae bacterium
GCCAGAGGTTCCTAAAGTGAAAAATAAAATTGCATTTGTTAAACCCTATACTACTTTATCGTCATTAAAAGATAATCAGGCTTTAGATACTGATACAGATACTAAAATTGATGCTGGAGTAGATGTGAAAATGGCAATCACTAAATCGTTAAGTGCTGATATAACATACAATCCAGACTTTTCTAATGCCGATGTAGATCAAGAGGTTACAAATATTACTCGTTTTGATATTTCACTACCAGAGCAACGTGAGTTTTTTGTTGAGAATGCAGATATATTTACAAATTTTGGAGGTTATCAAATAAATCCATTTTTCTCTCGAAGAGTAGGGTTAACTGCGCCCATTCTTTATGGTGCAAGAGCTACAGGTAATATCACTGACGATCTACGAATCGGCGTTATGAATGTACAAACAAAAAAGGAGGATGATATTGATGCACAAAATAATACAGTAGCAGCATTTAATTATAAAGTTTTAAATAGATCACAAGTAAGAGGCTTATTTGTTAATAGACAAGAAACAGGAAATGAAGCAATAAATGATAATGCAAGAAATTATGGTGCAGAGTTTACATACATATCTAAAAAGGGTAATTTTAGTAATAGCATAAAATATCATGGCTCCATTGATAATGACAAAACTAGAGGATCTTATTTTGGAATTAATGGTGTTTATGCCAATAGAAAGCTTAGAACAGGATGGAATTTTGATATACTAGATAAAGATTATCAAGCAGATTTAGGATTTACCCCCAGATTATTTAATTATGATGCTAATAGTGATGCAATTGTTAGGCAAGGGTATATTTTCGTGAACCCTTATATTCTCTATAGGTTTTTCCCAAAGAAAAAAAGTAGCAAACTTAATTTTCGAAGAATAAGAACTTGGCATAACTTCTATCTTAATAGCGATGGAACTCTAAATGAGAGACAAAATAATATTGCTTATGATCTAGATTTTAAGAATACTTCTTTATTTACAATACAAGGAACAAACAGAGAAGTCAACTTGAATTTCGCTACTAATTTCTTAGGTAGTGAATATGATAATTTACCAGCTAAAAACTATAATTTCACTAGTGTGTCAGCAAGATATAATTCAGATAGGCGAAATCAATTTACATATGCAGCAGCAGCTACCTATGGCGAATTTTTTAATGGCAACATTACAACGTTAAGAGCTACAGGAAATGTACGCTTTGGGTATTGGGGTAATTTTAGTCTGTCATACGATTATAATGATATATCGTTACCTGAAAACTACGGTAATCTCGATCTGCATTTATTTCGTTTTAGAGGGTTGATCAGTTTTACTAATAAACTATTCTTTAACAATGTAGTACAATACAACACGCAAAGTGAAAACTTTAGTGTATTCTCAAAACTACAATGGCGTTACTCTCCTTTGTCTGACATTTTCTTGATCTATAACCAGAATAATAACACAGATGGTTTCGATTTACGTAATAGATCTATCATATTAAAAATGACTTATCGCTTTGGTGTATAAACTTTTAATGAACTACAACTGAAAATCAATTTATAGAATAAATATATAGGACTATGAAAAATCAACTATTAATCGTTGCAATAACATTTACTATAACTACTCAACTTTTTGCACAAAAAACAGAATATTACAGACATTTAGTTTTTAGAGAAACACCTTTTTCAGATACCAGAGGAAACCATCAAATAGATAAGGCAACTGCTCAAAAAGAAACACATTATCGTTTTGTTTATGATAATGAGAATAGATTAATTGAAGTATCTCATAGACTAGGTGATTTCATTATAAACGATAATGATAACTGGGATAGCTTTATTTGGTTCTCTCCAAAAATGACCATTGAATATTCAAACAATAAAGAGATTAGATACTATTACAACCGTTTGAATGAAAAAATAGAAGCTCATGGAAAAATGTATAAGGCTGTTTTCGAATTAGATGAAAAAGGGCAAAGAACAGCTGTAAAGTTCTATGACAAGGACGATCAACCATCAGAGAACTCATGGGGAATACACGAATACCAATGGACAAACTTAGGAGATGGAAAAGTTCTTGAAAAGCGTTTTGACCTAAAGGGTGAGCCAAAAACATTTCGTCCAAACTTCACATTTTATACAGTTAGATTTGAATTTGGTGATGATGATCTTTTAGATTTTGTTTACCACCTTAATGATGAAGGTAATATCATAAACAATACTATGAAAGCAGGAATGGATCGTATCGTTTACGATCAAGAAGAAAATTTTTCTCGTTGGATGGTATTTGATAAAGATCTAAAACCAGTTAATGGTAATGCTCCAGAATTTGCTATTGGTGAACACTTATATGATGCTCGTGGTAATAAAGTAGAATTGCGCGGATTTGGAGTTGTTGGAGAAAGAAAAGCAATGCCAACTGGAGTTGCGAGAATATTAAATACTTACGATAAGTATAACAATCAAATTGAAGTAAAGATTTTTGATTTAGATGACAATTTACTACAGCGTGTAAAACGTGAGTATAGCAAAGATGGAAGACGTATCGAATGGATTAGATATGTTGATGAAAATGGAAAATTGCGTACACCTCAAGGAGCAAACTTTGCAGCTATTAGACATGATTATGCAGAAGACGGTAGTTTTTCGGGAAGAAAATTCTTTGATATCAATATGGAGGAAGTACAAAGACAATAAAATGCTTTTGAGCCTTTAAAATAATTATTCTATGAAGCTTTTAAAATTACTTTCTGTCAATCTGTTAGTTATACTAATGTTAGGTCAGATCGAAAAGGATGAAAACCTAGTAACTGAATATTATACCAATATAGCAGGAATTATTTCCCCCAATTTGGAATATTTAGGTAGAGGAAAAATATCTAAGGCACAAGCTAAAACTTTAAAGCATTATAGGTTTATTTATAACAAGAGAAGGTTATTGAAAATTCAATATTTCGAAAATAATCAGCCAAACGATAACAGTTATTATGGCACTCATGAAGTAAAGTACAATTATCTTAAAGACCAACTTATTAGATCTTACTACAATGCCAAAGGGAAAAAAGCTTCTACTTATAGGCACTATTATTCAGGTGGTAATATACATAAAGAGGTTTTTCAATTAGATAAAAATAAAGATAGAGCATCTTTGATATTGAAAGATTCTGCAAACAACCAAATTGAAAGTGGAATGGGCTCTTACCAATTTAAATTTCACAAAATTGATGATAAGAGTTTTATTCAAAAACAGTTCAAAAAAGATGGTAGTGCGAATGTGTTGACTTTATACTTTCCTTTTTATACTTCCAAAATCACTACACAGAAAAATGGGTTCTTACACACAATATCCAATGTTAATGATGAGGGAGATTTAATCATGAATGATAGTGCAGGATATGCTTCGGTAATTTTTGATTTTGATGAATTTGGAAATGAACTTGGTTGGTCTTTCCAAAATGTTTCCGGAAACCTGTCAAATAGAGAAGATTATTTAGGTATGGATTATGGCTTTGCAAAAGTAGTTTACAAATTTAACTGGGAGAATAAAAGGTTGGGTTTACACAAAGGCTTTCAAGAGGTATACTTCGATGAACATAACAAACCCACAGAAAATAATAAGGGAACTCATCTCATTAAATATGAATATGACCAGAGCGGAAATTTTTCTGGAATGAGAAAATACAATTTAGATGGTAAAGAAATCAAATAGTTAAATATCTGTAATGATCCTTGTGAAAATTAACTCCACTATGAAATTTTTAAAATTATTATTTGTCAATCTAATTTTTTTATTGCTACTAGGCCAAATACAAATTAATGCGCAAGCTAGTGTAATAAAAGAAAAAATGAAGGTCTTTAATTTTTTATCAGGAAACTGGACTGTAGAAAACTTTAAATTAAATAGTAATAAAAAATGGGAATCACTAGGAGAAACATACTCAAAGAACTCATTTGTGCATGATGGAAAGTTTGTAAAAGAGAACGTAAAATACCTTACTGCTTCTGGTGAAATAAATATGATAACTTTTATAGGCTATGACCATAGAATTAAATCATACAAATTATCTGCTATGGACAAAGAGTATGGAGCTATGGATATTTATTTAGGGAAAATTAATAACAATGATATTGTCTTTACAAACTTAAATTCTGATGCTCCGTTTATCATGGATAATGGAAAATCTTTATGGTTTAAACTTACCTATAAAGAAATTACAGAAAATAGCTTTACACATTTAGTTGAAGGGACTATGGATAAAGGTAAGACATGGTTTGTTTTTTCGAAAGCTAATTTTAAAAAGGAATAATATTTAATGATAAAACATATGAAAAAAAATGTTTTAATCGTATTAATGATCAGTTTGCTGTTTTCTTCATGTGCTGAAAATGCAAGAGTAGCAGTAGTGTTTGAATCACAATTAGAAACAATAACAACACCAAAGTTGTTTATGCCTGGTGTTGTTACTAAAAGAGGGTTAAGACATTTTGGGTCGTCTTTTAGTAAAGATGGTTCTCAAATAGTGTATACAATTAGTGATAGAATAACTCCTTCAAAAGTGGTGACGCAAACTTTCGATAATGGTAAGTTTTCTAATCCAGAACCAATTGTAAGCGATACGTTGCACTCTTTTGCAGATGCAAGCATGTCATTAGATGGTAATACTATTACCTTAACAAGCACCTTACCTCAAAATGGTGGTGTAGACGATAATTCTAAAAACGGTATTTGGCAATTTCATAAAACCACTACTGGTTGGGGTAATCCAGATTTTATTGAACTGGAAATGGATTATGAAGGTGGATTTGGTTATCCAACAACGACAGAAAATAAGAATCTATATTTTGCATACATACCTGCTGATGGTACTAGAAATATGGACATTTTTTACTCAAAGTACAATCAAAGGAATTACGAAAAGCCTATAAAACTACCATCACAGATCAATACCAATAAATTTGAGGGAGACCCTTTTATTGATAGTCAAGAACGTTTTTTAATTTTTGCAGGCTTTGAAAGAGAAGAGAATTATGGTCGCAGTGACCTGTATATCTCATTTAAGACTCATAAAGGTTGGTCTAAGGCTATAAACCTAGGAAAAGAAATAAACTCACATAGCTATGATGGGAGTCCTTATGTTACTGCAGATGATAAATACTTAATATTTACCAGTGGAAGACATCCAGAAAAAGCCAATGAAGAAGAGCTTTTTAATGTGTTTTATGTGTCTTTTGATCTGGAAAAATATAGAGCCCTAATAACAGAATAAATACTCAAGTAATTATGAAAGCATTTTTCAAATCTATAAAAGCTTTAATAACATTAGTATTGGTCTTTACTTTTGCATGTAACTCTACACCAAATAAGCATCAATCTCAAACCGAATGGAGTCCATTTTATTGGGAAGGTGATAGTATAAATGGTAGATGGTTTGAAAAATTAGCTTTAAAAATTCCGGTAAAGTTACAAGGAATTCAAAAAGAATTACGTGCACAATTAGATCTAGGCGCTCCTCATTCTATGATCTACGAGAATGCTACCAAAAGCTTTATAGCTCAAAACAAAAGAGCATTTTCTAATCTGGATACTATTGATAAGGGCTATAACATTAATGGTAATAAGTTAGTGTTTCTAAAAAGTATAGATCTTAATGTTGGGAAACATTCAGTAGAAAATAAAGAGTTGGGACTTCTCACCAATTTCGGTAATAACTATTCTAATGCAGATTTATCTCGTAATGATTTGTCAATTGGCACAATAGGAGTCAATGCATTTGAAAATAAGGTGCTTGTTATCGATTTTCCAAATCAACAATTTGCTGTTAAAGATTCGGTAAATAATGATTTTGGTAAAAACGTAAACTGGATAAACTTGAATATTGAGAATGGAAGAATAAAAATGCCGCTTACTGTAAATGGGAAGCAAGAGTGGTTTATGTTTGATACTGGAGCTAGCTGGTTTCCATTAATGACAAATATGGACCTATGGGAAGAGTGGCGGGATAAGAACTCAAAAATAGATACAATGGCAACCAGTTCTTGGGGTGAAAAATATAATGTTCTGGGAGCTCAAATGAAAACACCTTTTAAACTGGGAGATATTGAACTGTCTGGAATGGTCTATGAAAACCCTAAACAATGGAATACCGATTTTCTAAAACGAGAAGGTATTTTGGGCATTATTGGTAATGCATTTTTCTTTAATAATACCATTGCCATAGATTTCGCTAAACAACGATTCGGAATAATAAATTAAAACCATAAAAAAATGAGAGCAATTTTTCTACTTATACTAATGGTTGTCAGTTTTAGCTGCAATGAAAAACAACAAACAAATCAGGATGTCGGTAAAACAATTTATGCATCTAGTATGGTATTTCGTGAAACTCCATTTGCAGATATACGAGCAGCAAGAATTATTACAAAAGAAGAGGCCGAAAACTGCACTCATTTTGAGCTGAAACATGATGCTTTTGGAAGACTAGTAGAGGTGAAATACCTATTAAATGGTAAGCTGCGATCATATTCAGATAGATTTGTAAGAGCACCATTTATC
>JASBUG010000024.1 GCA_030148025.1 Flavobacteriaceae bacterium
CGCCGCAACACCTAACCATACAAATGGTTTGTTTTTATGTTGGTTCGGGGAAATATCCAATCGGCTTTCCAATTGATTCCAAGCGTCAGCGGATGGCCGAATGGTTCTTTTTTCAAGCCTGTCCTTAATATGTTCTTCCAATTTAATTGGTGCCATAACTTGTCTTATTTAAGTCATTGATTTTTTGCTGCAACAGATTTCTGGCTTTAAACAACTGTGATTTTGAGGTTCCTTCTGTAATGTTAAGCATCTGTGCAATCTCTTGATGTTTGTACCCTTCAATGGCATACATTACAAATACCATTCGGTAACCTTCTGGAAGATCGTCTATAAGTTGCTGGATCTCTGAAACTTCAATTTCTGTTTTAATATTGTTAGTTTCTTCATCATGAACTTCCATATCATCTTGCGAAAACTCAATATTCTTTTGTTTACGTAAAAATGAAATAGCCTCTCTTACCATGATACGTCTTATCCAACCTTCAAAACTCCCTTCATTTTTAAAATGTGACAGTTTTGTAAACACTTTAAAAAATCCATTTAACATTACCTCTTCAGCATAGTGTACATCGCTTATATAATATCTGCACACACTTAGCATTTTTGGCGAATGCCATTCGTATAACTTATGTTGTGCCTCACGGTTATTTTGTAAGGCCTTTTTAATAAGCTGCGATTCGTTTTTGTAAAGCTGAATGACTTTCAATGGATTGCTCATTTAATCTTCTATTTATAAAGACGCAATAATTATGCAAAGGGTTGCCTGATGGCTAATTTTATTTTAAACCCTGCAATTTAAAACAATTTTAAATGCAAGTTAACCTATTGATTTAGTGAGCAAAAACAACTAACTTCGGTTTACAACATCTATAAACTATTAAAGCAAATTCGTAGACAGTCATTGTGTTTAATTTGAAAATAAAGGTTAATTTGTTTATATTATTTTTTAAATAGACCATTAAATCAAAAGATATAAAAGTTTAATTATCTTGCTTTATACATTACAGATATAAAAAAACACATTATGAAATACCAAAAAATCTTTGCAATATTAATATTCGGTTCAGTTCTTACTTTCTTTGCCTGTAATAACAACACAAATTCATCAAAAAATGAACCTCTAAAACCATTTGAAGCTTCAGATTTGCCTACTTCAAAAAGTAGCACTAATCAAAACAACGCTACTACTGAGGCCTCTCAAAACACCGAAGGAGTCTGGCACTATACATGCAGTAAAGGTTGCGCTGGAGGCGCTGGATCAGCTGTTAATTGCAATAATTGTGGAAGTCTTTTAGTGCATAATCAGGCTTATCATGCCAAAGCCAATAATACAAATAGTACGCCGTCTTCTATTCCTTTTATGAATCCACCTACTGCCGAGTCTGGTAAAAACACAGCTGGTGTATGGCATTATACTTGTGAAAAAGGATGTGCTGGCGGAGCTGGAGCTGCTGGTAACTGTAGCACTTGTAGTAGTCCCTTGGTTCATAACGCAGCATATCATCAATAAAAAATATTATAATATATAGTTCATTTAATCTTCTATTTACAAAGACGCAATAATTATGTAAAGGGCTACCTGATAGGTTAATTTATTTTAACCCCTGCAATTTAAATCAATTTTAAATGCAAGTTAACCTATTGATTTAGTGAGAAAAAACGATTACATTCGTTTCTGTCAGGTATATCAATTTTAGTTTTTCGATTTAATTACTAAATTAATCACAGATGAAATGAAACAACACGCCACACTTTTTTTAATCTGCCTATTACTTATTGGTTGCAACGCAAACACCAAACACAAACCAGAATTTAAACATGATGTAGCAGATGGGCCAACACCATGGACCAATGATACTTTTGAGCTTGAAGAAGACGACTTTACATTTGCAATTATTTCAGATCTAACTGGTGGTGAAAGAGAGGGCGTATATAGCACTGCCGTATCGCAATTAAACCGATTAGATCCAACATTTGTGTTAAGTGTAGGCGATCTAATTGATGGCGGTACAGAAGACACATTACAATTAGCTAAAGAATGGGATTCATTTGACAACAGAACTTCAAAATTAAACATGCCCTTTTTTCATTTAGGGGGAAATCATGACCTTACCAATCCAGTAATGCGAGCGTTTTGGAAAAAGCGCTTCGGCCCACGTTATTACCACTTTGTATATGAGAATGTGTTATTCTTAATGATGGACTCTGAAGATTATGAAGAGAAACGTATGCTAGAAATTTACCATGCTCGTGCTAAAGCTCTAAAAATAATAGATGGTGAGATTGAAGGCACTTATGAAGAATCGGAATATTACCATATGCCAGAACGAAGAATTGGAGGTATGAGTAACGATCAATTTAATTATTACAAATCGGTGTTAGAAAAATATCCTGACGTAAAATGGACCTTTGTACTCATGCACAAACCGCTTTGGTTGCGAGAGGACAATAAAGGTTTAGGAAAACTAGAAGCTTTATTAAAAGACAGACCTTATACAGTAATTAATGGTCATTTCCATTCGTTCTCGCATCGTAAGAGACATGGTCGTGACTATACCATGCTAGGAACAACAGGCGGTGCACAAAAAGCAGGAGATTCTATGGCTTTTGACCATGTAACACTGATACGCATGGCAAAAGAACCCGTAATTACACATTTAAAAATGGAAGGCATTTTGGATGAAACGGGACAAGTTCCGCTATCTAACGAATAAAAAAAGCCAGCACAATGTGCTGGCTTTTAGTCCTTATTAATAATCTTTGGCTAAATTAATAAAGACACACTACTACTTCTTTTCCACAATTCATTCCTTTATAAGGATTAAATCCTTTAGGTAAATGTGCTTTGGTATCAAAGCCTATCTCTACCTCTTCTTCAAGTTCTATTAGCTCAATAGAACTCCAATCTAGATCGTTTTTTCCTTTTAAAGCATTGAAATTTTTTGGTAAATACGGTTTTGTTTCAAATCCTAGATCTACTTCTTCTTCAAGCTCAATAAGCTCTACTGAATTCCAGTCAATATCGTCTTTACCTTCTAAAGCATTAAACCCTTCTGGTAAATATTTTTTAGTATCAAAGTTGATCTCCACTTCTTCGTCAATTTCAACGATCTCTAAAGTTTCAATATCTAATGTTTCTTCTATTAGATATTCAGTTTCAAAAATTGATTTTTCCAAATCTAATTCTTCCATCGTCTTATAAGTTACTAGTTTGTTATCGACGGGAATTTTTTCAATTGTTGCATTGGCTTTAAAAGCTATCAATGCGATAAATAATAACGTTAATCGGTTCATAATATTTTAGTTTTTTTGTTTTCGTTTTATACCCATATAGACTATTAAGAAACCAAAACGTTACGCATATTTAGAAATGTTTAACACATTTAAATTCTTTTTAATTCTTTTTTAAGAATGCCGATTTAAATTGTTAATTTTTTAGGAAATTTTAGCGAAGAATTTCACCGATTAACCTATGATAGGAATCAAATTTAATTAAGTTGTTATGGCCACCACCTTCAATAATTGTAAAGCTTGTTTTTTCTTTTGAAGAACTCTTGTATAGCTTCTCTCCAGAATTAAATGGCACCACATAATCTTTTGTACCATGAATTATAGTTACAGGGCATTTAACCCTTTGAAGGTGTTTGAAGTTTGAAAGTTCGTATTTAAGCAAGTAATTTATTGGATAGATAGGAAATCTTCTTTGAGCTACATCGGCAATATCATAAAACGGAGCCTCTAAAATAAGCTGCTTAGGATTGTGGGTTGCAGCTACTCTACTTGCCATAGCTGTTCCTAAAGATCTTCCATACACAGTTATGTGTTCTTCATCCCAAAACTGTCTTAGATATTGATAACACAACTCAGCATCATTATATAGAACCTCTTCACTTAACTTGCCAGTACTTTTTCCATAGGTACGGTAATCCATTATATATATGTCGTAATTTAAACCCGCAAAGTATTCTGTAATTTTTGACCATCGTTCTAGATTACCAGCATTACCATGAAAATATAAAATAGCACCCCTAGGATCTTTAGGTTTTATATGCAATACATTAATCTTTGCATTATCGTTTGTTTCCAAAAAGTGTTCGTCAAAATCATATTGTAATTTAAACACATGATCTTGAGGTAACTCAACAGGCCTGAATAAAAAGTTTTCCTGAAAAACGAAAAGAACTAATCCTATTACAAGATATAAGGCTAAAAGAACTAAAAATACTTTTTTAGCCTTTTGCTTTAGATTTTTTGGCGCTGTGTTTAACATGAATACTGGTTGTTGAAAAATCGATCTCTAGAGGCTTAGAGTTAATGATCTCTCCAAGCATTTTATGATATGACTCAAAGTTATTTAAATCCTTATGTCCGCCACCTATCACAGTATGTAACCTTGTTAGCTTTGGCTTCACCTGAGATAACTTAACACTGGTTTTATAAGGAATAAGTTTATCATGAGTGCCATGTATAATATGTATAGGACATTGTACATATTTTAACCATTTATTGGTAGGCAACGGATATTTAATTAATACCGACAATGGCATAAAGGGCATATAACGGGCTGTTACTTTTGTTAAACTATAATAAGGTGCATCGAGTATGAGCATTTTTGGATTATTTATTGATGCCAGTTTTGCTGCAAATCCAGAACCTAATGAACGCCCATACAATATAATATTATCTTCAGATGTACGCTCTTTTATCTTATTGTACACCTCCTGCAGATCTCTTTTAATAGCTTTTTGCGAACGTCTGCCTGTACTCTTCCCAAAACCTCGGTAATCCAGCATAAATACATCATAACCATGACGTGTAAAGTCTACTGCAAACTTTCCCCATCCCTTTATACTTTTAGAATTACCTTTTAAATATAGCACAACACCTTTTGGTTGCTTGACACGAAAACGCAAACCATTTAAAACGGCTCCATCGCGTGTAGTTAAATTGTATTCTTGCGTGATTTGATTTTCGTAATAAAACTGAAAGTCTTCAGGTAATTTTTCGGGTTTAAACAACAAATAATCTTGTAAGTAATATAATGCAATACTAATTACAATATATACAGCAAATACAATTAAAATAATCTGCAACCACAACGGCATAACTATCTGTTTTACAACACAAGATAAAAAATATTATGTTCAACTATAACTTACAGAAAATAAAAAGGTTACATCTTTTAGGAATTAAAACAATTATTTTATAGAGTATTATCGCCTCACATCGATTTTATTCATAATCTATTTATTGATTTTATTAATTTCAGCCTGCTATTAACAAAAACCCAAATAATGAAACGCCTTTTAGTCTTCTTTTTATTTACTGCATTAGTTACATCTTGTGATAATGACGATGAAAATGTAATTCTAGCTTGTGATCTAGCTACAGAAATTAATTCTTCAAACATTACACATAATAGTGCAAGCTTAAATTGGACGAATCAAAATGGAATAACCGAAGTAAGTATCGAGTATGGTCCAAGTGGTTTTCAAAAGGGTTCAGGAATTGAGGTTTTCACTAGTGATTCTTCAATAATATTAAGCAATTTACAGCCAACAACTACTTACGATTTTTACGTTACAGCTAACTGCTCAATAGATAACACTGCATTAACTAGCGATGTTAATTCTTTTACTACCGATGCAACTCCAGTAGTTGCTCAGTTTTTACCTAATTTATCACAATTACATTTGTTTAGTGGTGATCTGGCAGCCCTAAATATTAGCCCTAAAACATTTAAATATGAGTTAAATACACAATTGTATACAGATTACGCTCATAAATTAAGAACCATTGCACTTCCTCCAGGAGCTTCATTAGAATATAATGGTGATGGTTTTCCAATATTTCCAACGGGATCACTTATTTCTAAAACATTTTATTACAATTTAGATGAAACAAATCCTAATTCGGAAAAGCGAATTATTGAAACTCGTGTTCTAATTAAAGAAAGTGACGCATGGACCATTGGTAACTATGTCTGGAACGAGGAACAAACAGAAGCTGTTTTATCTGAAGCGCAACACGATGTAAAAATAGATTTTAAAAATGCCGATGGACAATGGGTAGGTGTTGACTATGTTGTTCCTGGTGCTAATGATTGTGTGAAATGCCATAGCAACTATAATAATGTTACTCCTATTGGTCCAAAATTAAGAACCATGAATTTTAACGTGAATGGTGTAAATCAGTTACAAAAATTTATTGATAACGGACATTTATCAAGTGCTCCTTCACCAAGTTCAATAGGTGCTCTTCCAAATTGGGAAGATACTAGTTTAAGTCTTGAGGAACGCGGTCGTGCTTATTTTGATGTAAATTGTGCACACTGCCACGAACCAGGTGGTTTTTGCGATGATCTTTCTACACTCGATCTTAGATATGAAACAGATTTTGAAGATACAAATATCTATGTTAGAAGATTTAGTATTTCTGCAAGAATGGGAACCTATTGGCCAGGAACAAGTATGCCATTAATAGGGACAACTATGGTACACACTGAAGGGTATGATTTAATTCAGGCATATCTAGATTCTTTATAAAAGCTTTTATCCTTTCGCTAGCTATAAATCTCTTAACGTTTCGTTAAAGTATTACTAATTTTTTTGATCTAAAAGTAGACTCTACTTTGCTTTTATTATTTTCACTAGCTCAACCAAAAATTTAGTTAATTTGAAACATTCTATTAAAGTATTGCTACTATCATTAACCTTAGTAGCGACTTCATGTAACACTGCAAAAAAAGCGGCAAAAGCAGAAGCTGAAAAAAAGGCTCAAGCTGCAAAAAAAGCAAAACCTAAACCAAAAAAGGGCGATATTCTACCTTATGAAAAGGTAATTACTAAAAAAGCAAAAACAGATGATGGACTTTTTAAAGTTCATAAAATTGATGAAAAATTCTTTTACGAAATTCCAGATTCTCTTTTAGAAAGAGAAATGTTAGTAGTTACTAGAATTGCTAAAAACACCTCTAACAACAGAAATTTTGGAGGTCAGAAAGCTAACACTCAAGTATTGCGCTGGCAAAAAAAGGGCAAGAAAATAGTTGTTCGTGTGGTATCTCATAACATTGTTGCTGATGAAGAATTACCAGTTCACGAAGCTGTTGTAAACTCAAACTTCGAGCCTGTACTTTATACTTTTCCAATTAAAGCATTTAATAAAGATAAAACTGCTACAGTAATTGATGTAACCGACCTATACAATACAGATGTTAAGGCTTTAGGGCTTCCTAGCTACTTAAGAAAAAGTTATAAAATCACTAGACTTGATTCTAAAAAATCATTCATAGAAAGTGTGAAAAGTTATCCGCTTAATATTGAATCAAGACATGTAAAAACATATATGGCAAGTGCGCCTCCATCTAACACAAGCACAGGTACTGTTTCTGTAGAAATGAGTAACTCTATGATATTACTACCTAAAGAACCTATGAGACGTCGTTATTTTGATGAGCGTGTTGGCTGGTTTGCTCGTGGTCAAGTAGATTATGGCTCTGACGCTCAAAAAAGTGAAACGGTAACATACTTAAACCGCTGGAGACTAGAAGTAAAAGATGAAGATATCGAGAAATTTAAACGTGGTGAATTAGTAGAGCCTAAAAAACAAATCGTTTATTACATCGATAGAGCTACTCCTAAAAAATGGCGTAAATACATAAAACAAGGAATTGAAGATTGGCAAGTAGCTTTTGAAGCTGCCGGGTTTAAAAATGCTATCATAGCAAAAGACCCACCAACTGTTGAAGAAGATCCAGAATGGACACCAGAAGATGTACGTTACTCTGTTGTACGATACTTAGCTTCTCCAATACCGAATGCTAATGGCCCTCACGTTGCTGACCCTCGTTCTGGAGAAATTTTAGAATCTGATATTAACTGGTACCATAACGTAATGAGCTTATTAAATGGTTGGTTCTTTGTGCAAACAGCTGCTATTAATCCAGATGCTCAAACTGCTGAATTTAGTGACGAGGTTATGGGAGAACTTATCAAGTTTGTATCATCTCACGAGGTTGGTCATACATTAGGATTACCTCACAACATGGGAAGTAGTTGCGCCTATAAAGTTGAAGACCTAAGAGACCCAGAGTTCACTAAAAAATATGGTACTGCACCATCAATTATGGACTATGCTCGTTTTAATTATGTGGCACAACCTGGAGACGAAGGTGTTGCACTTATGCCTAATATTGGTGTATACGACAAGTATGCAATTAGCTGGGGATACCGTCCAATTTTAGACGCTAAAACTCCTAAAGATGAAAAGAAAACTCTAGATGCATGGATATTAAAACATGCCGGAGATCCATTGTACAGATTTGGGCACCAGCAAGTAGGTGATGTAGTTGACCCAAGTTCACAAACCGAAGATCTTGGAGATGATGCTATTTTAGCAAGTACTTACGGAATTGCTAACTTAAAACGTATTGTACCTAACTTAATTAAATGGACTTCTGGAGAAGGAAAAACATATGATGATCTAGGAACAATGTATGGACATGTAGTATCTCAATTTAACAGGTACATGGGACACGTTTCTTCAAATCTAGGAGGTGTTTACGAACATTATAAAACAACTGACCAAGAAGGAGCAGTTTATACACATGTAGACAAAACACACCAAAAGAATTGTTTAGCTTTTGTAAACAAACAATTATTTAAAACACCTACTTGGTTAATTGACAAAGACATTATTGGCAGAACCGAATATTCTGGATTTACAGAGCGTATTAGAGGTATTCAAGTTAGAACACTTAATAATATTTTAAGTTTAGGGCGTATGACGAGAATGATTGAAAATGAAACGCTTAACGGTTCTGAGGCTTATACGTTAGTTTCTATGATGGGTGATCTTAGAAACGGTATTTGGTCTGAATTACGTTCTGGAAGAAACATCGACACTTATAGAAGAAACTTACAACGTGCGCATGTAGAGCGTTTAGGTTTCTTAATGAACGATGCTAAAAACCAAAGACAACGTAGAGGGTCTAGTTATGTTAAAAGTACAACTGTAACCATTAAACAGTCTGACATTATTCCTGTTGTTAGAGGCGAGCTTAATAGAATAAAGAGAAGTGCTCAAAATGCTTCAGGTTCTGGAAATACAATAAGAAGGTACCACTTACAAGATATTGTAAAACGTATCGAAGAGATTTTAGACACTAAATAGTCTAAACTATTAATAAAAAAGGCGCCAAATTTGGCGCCTTTTTTTATGATGATCGTTTCTGATTTGATTATTTCAATCCAAGGACATCTATTCCTTGCTCAAACACTACATCAACTGGAATACTCGCTTGAGATAATCTATCTAAGTCTCCTTGTAATTCCTCTGAAATCATTCCTTTTTCAGCAACTAAATTTGCTACGCCGTCATAATCTCCATTACCTTGTAAAGTAAGTATAACATTCGATAAGTCTTTCATCGCTACTATCATATTATCGTAGTTTACTGTATACGTACCGTCTTCATTTCTACTAAACGCTCCTTTTTCTTTAAAGAAATTAAAACGAATCATATTTGCCTTACCGTGTGCACTAGAAGCTCCAAAACGTACCGAACGGAAAATACTTGCCATAAAGGTTGTCATGTAATCTTTCATATCGCCATCTATCTCTCCCATTTTATGTAGTTGTTGCACCATGTAAAGTCCAAGAACATCTGCTTTACCTTCTTCTAAAGCACTGGCATGCTCTTTTAATGCAGTTCTAACGGTTCCTTTTCCATTAATGGTGTTTTTAATTCCTAAACCATGAGCCACTTCATGAAACATAGTATTGGCGAAAAATGCATCAAATTTAATATGCGAACGCTGACTCTCATCGATCAATACTTTAGAGATCGGCATTAATATTTTATCAAATTTAGCACGCATGGCATTTTTTAACTGCAATCTACGCGTTCCTTTTTGCAACTGTACTTCTTCATCATTTGGAAGATTAATAGCAATGGTTTTGCTTCCTGAGTTACAATCTCCAGCATAATAGACCACATCGTAAGCATTTAAATCTGAATCAGTTCCTGGAGTTTCTTTTTTATAGTCTTCACTTACAGGAATTCCTTTTTGCAATTCTGGTAAAAAACTAGCAAATCTTGCAAGTTTTGCACTCCAGTCCATATCTTTAATTAGCACATATCCCTCGTGCGCTGCTTTATTTCCAAATAATTGATCTTCATACGTTTCAATTGGTCCAATTACAACATCAAGCGTATTGGTTTTCATATCCATCCAAGCTAGGTCACTAGGTTGATAATTATCATCTAACAACGCTTGCGATCTTAACTCTAAATATTTTTTCAACCCAGCATCTTCAGCTAGTTTTGATGCTTCCATCAATAATCCTGAAACTTCTTTTACTTCGGCCTCAAATTGTTTGTGATATGGAATAGAATATAACTTTCCTTCGGAATTACGACGTACAAAATTGTAAATGCTAGATTTGTTTTCAATATCTGCCGCTTCAAACTCTTCTTTAGTCATGTCTTTTGGGTAAAAATTCGCTCCAGCTGGTTTTTCGCCTACACCTTCAACAAAAGGTGCATTTCCTTCAAGTCTGTCCCAAGGACCATAATTAATAGCTACAAACTTTTTAGTATCCTCATCAGAAATTGAGTTTAATAACTCTGTGTTATCGCCATAAGCCTCATACCAAAAAAGTGCATTCATTTTATCTGCAGCCTTGATCAAGATAGGTAGCATTTGTCGCTCCTTCTCAGACAAGGTACTAAGGTCTGAAGTTAATTTAACAGTAACATATTTACTTAAATTCTTTTGCATTTCCGATTGGGTTTCAGTGTTGCTATTATCTACAGTATTTGCATCCTCTTTTTTAGTTTCATTACAAGAAACCATTATAAAAGCCAGACATAGCATTAAAGTTATTTGCCTCATTGATTATATTGTTTTAAGTGATGCTCAAAGTTACTCTTTTTAAAATGCATTTCAATAGTCAATACATGATAAGAGCTCTATAAAAATTTTTATAGAGCTCTTGCGGTTAATTAACCAATCATCAAAACAAAAGTTTTATAACTTTTTGTTTGCCTTTTCATCAATAAATTTAATATCACGTGTATTCTTTTGAACTGCGATAGCAGAAAACATACTAAGTAAAAATGACATTGCATAAAATCCCTTTTCACTTAAAAGTAAGTCTGCATTCCATAAACCAACTACTAACAGAACAATAGAAGTAATGGTTGTAAACCAGCTAATGCTATAATAAATTTCTGTTACTGGTATCCCCTCTAACTTATCTCTAACTGCTTTTTGCACAGAAATTACTGAAAACAAGCCAAATAACAGAATGGTAAAATAGTAGCCCTTTTCATTAAGTTGCATATCAGCATTCCAAAGTCCAATACAATAAGCAGTCATTCCAATTAATAATGCTGACCAAGAAGCACCAATAAATGCTGATGTAGGTTTTTGATCAAACCCATTAGCAGATTTCTTAGCTTTTTTTGTTTCTAAATTTTCTTTAACAGAAACAGTTGTTTCATAATTCATAATATTTTGTTTTTAATGATTACACTACAAAAATGAAGAGCATTACAAAAACCTGAAACACATAGTTCGTTAATAACTGACGATATATTTTGATAATAAAACTAATTAAAGCACTATATTTAGCATGTAAACAGATATATTACAGACGATTAAATGAATAATATCAAAAACATCATTTCATCTTTTAACCAAGATGAACAACAGCAATTCATCACCTATTTGGGCAAAAAAAACAAAAGAAAAGATTCAAAAAACATTCAATTATTTAATCTTCTAAAACAAGAAAAACTAAGTTCAGAAGAGACATGTATTGCCATATATGGTTCATACAAAAAACAAGCTTATCACGCTTTAAGAAAACGATTATACCATTCTCTAATTGACTTTACTGCTAAAATAAATCTTGAAGAAGAAAATTCAATTGACATACTTGCTATAAAATACCTAATTGCTTCCCGTGCTTTCTTAACGCGAAAGCAATACAAAACAGGATTTAATATCCTTAATAAAGCTGAACAAATTTCAAGAGAACATGAACTTTTCTCTATTTTGAACGAAATTTACCAAACAAAAATTCAATATGCCCACACACAAAATTCAAAAAACCTAAAAACATTAATCAGCGAATTTGAATTCATAAAAAAACTACAACACAACGAGGAACAACTAAATATAGCTTCTGCCAAAATAAAACAAGCAGTAAATAACTCTTTTTACAATAATCAAACAAATGATTTTAAGACATTAGTTGAAGATGTTTTCAATCAACATGATATTGATTTAGAAAACTCTTTATCCTTTAAATCACTATTTCAACTGGTTAACCTTATAAGCATATCAGCATTTATTACTAAAGACTATTATAATACGGAACCTTTTTTATTAGATGCTTATAAGCAAGTAAATTTGAATTACAATCATATCACCAAATATCCATATTATCATATACAAATACTGTATTTAATAGCTAATACATTATTTAGAAATAAAAAATTTGAAGCCTCACTAAGCTTTTTAGATATAATGCATCAAAAAATGCTTGGTCAGCGTAAAAAATACTACTCTACTTTTTATTTAAAATATAGTTTATTACGTGCTTTGAATTTGAATTACACAAATAACCAAACACAAGCAATCACTCTTTTAGAACCCTTTAGCGGCAAAAAACATAAAGACCTGGAATCACTTTTAGATATTCATCTTGCACTTACTATGATATACATACAAGCCAACAAACTCGACAAAGCAAAAGAGATATTTTCAAAGTTCTACCACACAAATGCTTGGTATGAATCAAAAGTTGGCAAAGAATGGGTTATTAAAAAAAATCTCATAGAGCTAATTTTACATATTGATCTAAAAAACATAAATCTAGTTGAGTCACGCCTTCTGAGTTTTAAACGCCAACACTTCCCTTACCTAAAAGAAATACACCAGGAACGCGCTATAACTTTCGTGAAATTTGTTGAAATCTATTATAAAAATCCAGAAACAATAACTACTACTGATTTTTTCAACAAAGTTGAAATCTCCTTTGAGTGGCTAGATGTAAAACATGAAGATATTTTTGTTATGAGTTTTTATGCTTGGTTGAAAAGTAAAATGGAACGAAAAAAACTTTATGTTACCACCTTGAAGCTTATTGAAGCTGCTCAAACTGTTAATTCGTAGTTAAAAACACAAACTTGTTTAAACCTTTAAATATTGCTATAGTCCTAAGTATATAACATCAATAACAAAAAACATGAAAAAACTAGTATTAATTGCCCTCGCTTTTATGGCTTTACAGGTCACTGCTCAAGAACACAAGCGTGGACATAAAAAAGAACATCGTAAAGAGCATGCAAAAATGCTAAAAGATCTAAGTGCTGAAGAAATGGCTACTTTAAAAACTAAAAAAATGACACTTCATTTAGATCTAACAGAATCGCAGCAAAAAGAAATTTATGAAATGAACTTAGCCTCTGCTAAAGAGCGCAAGGTAAAAATGGAAGCTCGCAAAAAAATGAAAGAGGGTAACGAGGATAGAAAAACGCTTTCTAAAGACGAGAAGTACAAAATGATGAACGATCATTTGGATCAGAAAATTGCTCAAAAGAAACAGTTAAAATCTATTTTAACTAAAGAGCAGTACGAGAAGTTTGAAAAAAGCATGAAACACAGAAAAATGAAACAGCGCAAAAAAGTGAGAAAACGTGCTGAAAAACGAAGATCATAACGATCTTCATAAATTTTGATTGGTTAGTTTTAAAAAGCATTGCTCAAGAGCAATGCTTTTTATTTATTATAGTTCCTTGGCTACTTTTTCAATAGCAGAAATAGTTTCATCTAAATCTTCATAAGTTAAAGCATCTGTGATAAACCAAGTTTCAAAAGCACTTGGCGCAATATAAATACCTTCATTTAATAGACCGTGAAAAAATGCTTTGAATGTGTCATTATTCCCAGCAGCAGAGGTATCAAAATCTTTAACTTCTTCAGCCGCAAAATGCACTGATATCATTGAGCCTACTTGATTAATAGTATGCGTAACATTAGCATTATTTAAAACTTTCGAGATGCCTTCATGTAAATAGGTGGTTTTTTCTTCAAGTCTTTTAAATAGATCCTCATCCCTATCAATTTCAGAAAGCATTGCTAAACCAGCTGCCATAGCCAAAGGATTTCCGCTTAAAGTTCCTGCCTGATATACCGGTCCCAAAGGGGCTAAATGGTTCATTATTTCGTTTCTCGCAGCAAAAGCTCCAACTGGTAAACCACCACCAATTACTTTACCAAAACATACAATATCTGCATTAATATTGAACAGTTCTTGTGCTCCTCCTTTTGCTAATCTGAAACCTGTCATAACCTCATCAAAGATCAACAGTATATTATTCGCATCACAAAGATCTCTAAGCGCTTGTAAAAACCCTGCTTTTGGTGGTATACATCCCATATTACCAGCAACGGGCTCAAGAATAATACAAGCAATTTCCTCTTTATTAGCTTCAATTAAGGCCTCTACATTTTTAATATCATTGTACCCTGCCAGCAAAGTATCTTTTGCTGTTCCTTGAGTAACTCCCGGACTATTAGGACTTCCAAACGTCACTGCGCCACTTCCAGCCTGAATTAAAAACGAATCGCTATGACCATGATAACATCCAGCAAACTTGATAATCTTATCTTTTCCTGTATAACCTCTTGCCAATCTAATAGCACTCATACAGGCTTCTGTTCCGGAGTTTACAAAACGAATTTTATCAATATTAGGAACCATAGACACTGCTAATTCTGCGATCTTGGTTTCAATTTCTGTTGGCATTCCAAATGATGTTCCCTTCTTTGCTTTATCAACGACAGCATCTACAACTGGTTTGTAAGCATGACCTAACAACATTGGTCCCCATGAATTAATATAATCGATTAAACGATTACCATCTTCATCATATAAATAGGCGCCTTTAGCTTGTTTAACAAAAATTGGTGTTCCTCCTACTGCTTTAAATGCTCTTACTGGTGAATTTACACCTCCTGGAATTACCTTTTCAGCCTCTGCAAATAAGGCACTACTACGTTTATAAATCATTAATTATGTTCTTTCGGTTGAATATTTAAAACTTGCCCAATGCTTAATTCTGTTCCAGATAAGCCATTGAGTTTTTGAAGTTCTTTTACGGTTAAATTATATTTTCTTGAAATGGAGTATAAGGTATCGCCTTTAACCACCTTATAGGTAGTAACTACATTTCGTTCTTTAAGTTTACGTTTAGATCTTTTTGGCTTATCATCATATTGATACAATTCATATCGCTCAATTAAGCTTATAAGCTTTTGCGGATATCTTTTATCTGTAGCATATCCTGCTTTTCTAAGTTCTGTTGCCCAGCCTTTATAATCGTCTTTATTTAGCTTGAACAATTTGGCATAACGTTTTCGATTTGCCAAAAACTCTGAATGATCTCTAAATGATTTCTCAGCATTTCTATATTTTCTAAAACACTCTCCTTTTTCATCATCGTCGTGATAAATTTTCTTGCCTTTCCAGCCATGACATTTAATTCCAAAATGATTATTAGCTTTAACTGCTAATCGCCCTTTACCTGACCCTGACTCCAATATTCCCTGAGCCAAAGTAATGCTAGCAGGAATACCATATTGTTTCATCTCAGAAATTGCCACGTCTTTATATACAGAAATATAGTGTGTTGTAGAATTTATTTTTGGTGTTGTTTTAACTTTTGTTGGTGCTGTTACTGGTTTGTTCTCGTCTGTTTTCACAACAGGCTTGGTATCGACCTTTTTAATTCGGGTATCTACATTTCGAGCCGAACGTTTTTTTGCACCACAGCTTACAGTTAATACACTTAAAGCTAAAACAACTATTATTCTTTTAATCATTGATTAATGGTAATTTCTTTTGTTTTAAAATTTTATTCATTCCTGAAATGCCTTGCAAGCCACCAGTATGAATTACTAAAACATTAGCATTTTTTTTAAAATATCCCTTTTCTATCAACTTATAAACGCCAAACATTAGCTTTCCAGTATATACTGGATCTAATGGTATATTTTGTAAGCTCTTAAAATCATTGATAAAATCAACTAATTCTTTATTTATTTTGGCATACCCACCAAAATGAAAATTGGTTATCAACTCCCAATTCTTCTTGGCCACAAATTTACTAATATTGTCTGATAAAAAATCGCCTTTTAATGCTGGAAACCCTAAAATTTTTTGGTGTTCTCCAGACGCATTAATAAGCCCTGAAATGGTTCCTCCTGTACCAACTGCACAACATATATAATCAAACACATTATCAGCTTCAGTTAATATTTCTTCACAGCCTTTTACTGCCAACGTATTTGTTCCGCCTTCAGGCACCAAATAAAATTCTCCAAATTCCTGTTTTAAATTATCTATAAATGTTATTGATTCTTTATCTCGATAGTCGCTTCTAGAAACAAATTTAAACTGCATGCCTTGTTCTTTAGCAAAACTTAAGGTCGGGTTATCTTTAATCTTACTATACAGCTCTTCACCTCTTATCACGCCTACAGTTTTTACACCATATTCCTTTCCTGCTGATGCAACGGCTGCAATATGATTTGAATAAGCTCCACCAAAAGTTAGTAATGTATCTAACCCAAATTGTTGCGCTTCTTGCAGATTATATTTTAATTTCCGGTATTTATTTCCAGATATAAAAGGATGAATTCTATCCTCACGTTTTACACATACGCTAACACCATATGTGTTTGGTAAAGTTAGCTTTTGATTAACGCTGTTTTCAAGTTTAAATATCATTGGTGCGAAGATACTTTAAAAACTGCCAAAATTTTCTTGTTTGCAAATAATCTAAGTTCTCTTCATTCTTATAACATTCTCTTTCAAAAGAGATATTAATGTATGCCTTTTTCCATGCTCTATATTGCACAAGCCTTAAAACAAATTCTAACATATAAATAATATAGAATGGAATAACTAACAGTTCTACTTGCTGTCTTAGGTGAATACGTTCATGATTAATTAACACCGCATCACTTTTTAATCTATGGTATTTTAATAGTACAAATGGGTAAATAGCAACTCCTGTGTATCCTTTAGGTACTAAATATTTGGAAATCAAAATCATAGTTGACAAGCTAAAAATCAATGTAATTTACATTATCTTTGCGACTTATGAAGAAGATCGTCCCAATTGAAGACGGAGATTACTATTTAACTCCCGAAGGCTACCGTTGTTTTACTGAGCAATATCACCTAAAAAGAGGCTATTGTTGCGAGAGTGGATGCAGACATTGCCCTTATGGTTTTGACAGGAATACTAATACAACTAAAAAACAATAAGTTGGACGGTTTTTTTATGACATATAGAGTTAAGGTTGCTAATACACATCATCGTGTTGACATACGTTATCCATAGTGTTTATAATCTATTCAGACTTAGAATATTTTATTAATACTATATAACAAAACACAATGACTTTTCACGAACAAATATTAGAAGGAATACCAGAAGTATTACCACAAGTAAAACCATACGACAATTCAATAAATCACGCTCCTAAGCGAAAAGACATCCTTTCTCCAGAGGAGAAAAAGCTAGCCATTAAAAATGCTTTAAGGTATTTTGACAAAAAACATCATGCCGAATTAATCCCGGAATTTAAAAATGAGTTAGACACTTACGGACGAATATATATGTATCGTTTACGTCCTGATTATAAAATGTATGCACGCCCTATAGACGAATATCCTGCAAAATCTAAGCAAGCAGCTGCTATTATGTTGATGATACAGAATAATTTAGATTATGCTGTAGCACAACATCCTCATGAACTTATTACATATGGTGGAAACGGAGCTGTATTTTCCAATTGGGCACAGTACAGATTGACCATGAAGTATCTGGCAGAGATGAACGATGAACAAACTTTAGTCATGTATTCTGGTCATCCACTAGGGCTATTCCCATCTCATAAAGACGCGCCAAGAGTAGTTGTCACTAACGGAATGATGATTCCTAATTACTCCAAACAAGATGATTGGGAAAAATTCAATGCTTTAGGTGTTACTCAATATGGCCAAATGACTGCTGGAAGTTATATGTACATTGGTCCTCAAGGTATTGTTCATGGAACTACTATTACCGTTTTAAACGGATTTAGAAAAATAAAGAAATCTCCTCAAGGTAATTTATTTGTTACTTCAGGTTTAGGAGGAATGAGTGGTGCTCAGCCTAAAGCGGGAAACATAGCTGGCTGTGTAACCGTTTGTGCCGAAGTAAATAAAAAAGCAGTTCATACACGCCATTCTCAAGGTTGGGTAGATGTGGTTATTTCTGATTTGGATGAACTTGTAACTCGGGTTAAAGCTGCTCAAGTTGCTAAAGAAACTGTTTCTATAGCGTATCATGGAAATGTGGTAGACGTCTGGGAGAAATTTGATGAAGCTAATATTTATATTGATCTTGGTAGTGACCAAACCTCGTTACATAACCCTTGGGCAGGAGGTTATTATCCTGTTGGTCTATCGCTGGAAGAGTCTAATGATATGATGGCTAATAAGCCTGAATTGTTTAAAGACAAAGTACAAGAATCATTACGTCGTCATGCGGCTGCTGTAAATAAACATACAGCTCGTGGTACGTATTTCTTTGATTATGGAAATGCCTTTTTATTAGAGGCTTCAAGAGCTGGTGCCGATATTATGGCTGATAATGGTATTGATTTTAAATATCCAAGCTATGTGCAAGATATTATGGGACCAATGTGTTTTGATTATGGTTTTGGACCCTTCCGTTGGGTATGTACTTCTGGAAAATCAGAAGACCTACAAAAAACAGATGATATTGCCTGTGAAATTTTAGAAGAGATCAAGCAAAACTCTCCTGAAGAGATTCAGCAACAAATGGCCGATAACATTCAATGGATAAAAGGCGCTCAAGAAAATAAACTAGTGGTAGGTTCTCAAGCTAGAATACTGTATGCAGATGCCGAAGGACGTATGAAAATTGCCAATGCTTTTAATAATGCTATTGCCAAGGGAGAGATTGGTTATGTTGTTTTAGGTCGTGATCATCATGATGTCTCTGGAACAGATTCACCATATCGTGAAACTTCAAATATTTATGACGGTTCGCAGTTTACTGCAGATATGGCTATTCACAACGTGATTGGAGACAGTTTTAGAGGTGCTACCTGGGTAAGTATACATAATGGTGGTGGCGTTGGCTGGGGCGAAGTTATAAATGGTGGTTTTGGTATGGTTCTTGATGGTACTAAAGATGCTGAAAGGCGCTTAAAATCAATGTTATTCTGGGACGTTAACAATGGAATTGCCAGACGTAATTGGGCAAGAAATGATGAGGCCGTATTTGCAATAAAACGTGCTATGGAAGTAGAACCAAATTTAAAAGTGACGCTACCGAATATTGTTGATGACGAGTTATTAAATACATTTTAACCATTAATAAATTTGCTATGAAAAAGTTATTGAAATTTGTTCCTATAGCACTAATCATGCTATTTATGACATCTTGCGTTTCGGTGCGTGTGGCGTCAGATTATGATAAAGAAGTTAATTTTAATGAATACAAAACATTTGCATTCTTTAAAACTGGTATTGATAAGGCCGAAATTAGTGATCTGGACAAACGCAGAATATTAAGAGCTATTGAAGCTGAATTATTAGCCAAAGGATTTACTAAGTCTGAGAACCCAGATCTTTTGGTAAGTATTTTTACCAAGTCTAGAGAAAAAATCAATGTTTATAACAATAATGGTTTTGGACCATATGGTTATGGTTGGGGATGGAGCCCTTGGTATTGGAATAATTTCAATAACACAACTGTAACACGCTCAACTGAGGGAACTCTTTTTGTTGACCTTATAGATGCCAATAAAAAAGAACTGGTTTGGCAAGGTATGGGCAGTGGTTATATTGCTAAAAGTATGGAAAAGAAAGAAGCACGAATTAAAGAATTTGTTGCAGAGATCATGAAAAAATATCCTCCAGGAGCAGGGAAATAAAATAGAAAAGCGTTTCAATAGAAACGCTTTTTTTTATTTAGAAACTCTAACTTTTACGACTAGAGGATGCCGCTAATGTATTTTTAATAGTATTATTAAGCCCTGCCTTATCCAAATAAACTACATAAGCAAAACAACAATCAATACTAACATTACTATTAATGAGTATATTGATTTTTTATTCGTATTATAAATTCTTATTAAAATTTGTAGTATTTTTCTTGTATTAATTTATGGTTTTTCCGTAATTAAATATAAATTAATAACTATATATTTATAACGATTGTTAATCAAATTTTGAGCAACAATCTTACTCCCTAAAATTGCTAATTATCAATATTAATTGATTTTCAAAAGTTTACGTAAACTTTTTGAAAATCTTAGCCATCAATAATATTAATAATTAAAATTCTATTTTGAAAGACTCGCTATTCTATCTTGTTAGGCAATTGCTTTTGCTAAATGAGATTTCAATTGACAAAAAAGAACTCAAATTTCAAATTCAAAGTCATCCTTCCTACCCTAGCTTACATGCAGTAACAGGTGTTTTAGATCATTTTTATGTAGATAATCTAGCTCTTAACGTTCCAAAGAACCTAGAAACACTAATTCAACTACCAAGAGTATTTCTTGCTCAAATAGTTTATGAACAAAAAGAGGTCTTTGTTGTTATTATAAATAAGGACAAATATTATGAAGCTATTGTTTCAAACAATAAAAAGCTACGTCTTACTACAAAGGAGTTTCTAGACATTTTCACTGGAGTAATTGTAGCTGTAGAGAGGACCAACTTAATTGATGAAACTAAGCCTAGCCTTTCAATATTTAACAACCTAATTGCTATTACTTTTATAGCACTTTTAAGTTATTTATTAGTTAATTCTGGCTTAAGTATTATTAATGGTTTATTTTCTATAGCAGCTTTATTAGGTTTGTTTATCAGTATCGCAATAAAGAAACAAGAGCTTGGTTTACAAACTGTTTTAGGTAACACATTTTGTTCTGGTGAATCAAAAACAAAAGATTGTGATGCTGTTTTATCATCAAAAGGAGCCAATATATTAGGGCAATATAAACTAAGCGATATAAGCATCATCTACTTTGCAGCCCTTTCATTAAGTGTTCTGTCTTTTACATTATTAAGAATAGATACTACTATACTTTTTACTATAAGTATAATAAGTGCTTCTATTACATTATTCTCTATTTATTATCAAGCCATAATAGTAAAAAAATGGTGTTTATTGTGTTTATGCATTGTTGCTGTTCTTTGGTTTCAAACAGGCATCTCTATATTCTCACTAAACAATTTAACCACCTTTAACGTTTCTAGCATTTCGATTTTATATACTGCTCTCAATTTCACTTTAGCCTTAGTAATTTGGAACATAATATCTCCACAACACAATTTATTTAATGAACTAAAGCAAATTAAGGTCGATCATTTTAGGTTTAAACGCAACTTTAATTTATTCAACACCTTATTAAAGAGCTCTAAAAAAGTTGACACCTCTATAGACGACTCTTTAGAAATAACCTTTGGCAACCCAAATGCCAATCTAGAGATAACTGTAGTAACAAGTCCCTTTTGCGGTCATTGCAAACCAGTACATGATACTCTAGAAAAAATATTGGAAAAGTATAGCAATCTTGTAAAAATAAACATAAGGTTCAATACCAACACCGAAGCTCCTGAAAATGCTTTAACAAAAATAGCCAGCAAGCTTATAGACATTTATCAAGCTACAGGTGAAAAAGATTGCTTAACAGCAATGCATGACATATATAACAATAACAACTTAGAAACTTGGCTTAAAACTTATAGCGCAACAAGAAACACAATAACATTTAAAACACTTAAAAAACAACATACCTGGTGTAAAACCAATGGTTACAATTTTACTCCAGTAGTACTTATTAATGGTAATATTTACCCAAAAGAGTATGATAGAACCGACCTTATATATTTTATTGAAGATCTACAGGAACATTATCAAAAGCCTGATTATAATGTACCAATTACAACATAAAAAAGAGCCTAGAAAATCTAGGCTCTAGAACAATATCCTCTCGCGAAGGACAGACACAAACTGTGAGTGTCTTTAAATGTTCACAGCAAATATAATTTTATTACATATTTTAATTATGAAAAATTTGCAAAACTTAAAAGGTTCTAAAGCACTTAACAAACAAGAGCAACAAAGTATTAATGGCGGAGGAGGTTATTGTATAAATGAATGTGCAGCCAATGTGCCTTGTCCAGAAGGTTCTTCTTGTGTTACCTTCTTTTGTGGTGCATTAGCTACAATTGATTATTACTCTGTATGTGTAGGTGACGGAGCAAATCAATAAATTTATCTTAGAGACTCAATCCATATTTAACACTATTTCAGATTGAGTCTCTTAACTTAATCTAATAATTATTAAATGAGAAAAATATTCTTTGTATTTCTTGCTTTAACGACAACCGCTACAAATGCGCAACACCAAATAGTTATAGATGCTGTAGTGTTAAATGAAGAAACTGGTGAACACCTACAGTTCGTTAACATTAACATTCTTAATAAAGAGGTAAAAACCATCTCAAATATTAATGGAAAGATCAGTTTAACATACGACGAAAACTTAGTATCTAAAAAAGATAGTATAGAATTTACAAAAGTAAATTATACGCCTATAAAAGTTGAAATCTCACAGTTATATAAACTCCTAAAGAACACGAATAAAATTTATCTAAAGCCAAAAAAAAGAGTAAGTAAAAAAGTTATAGATAACAAAGAAAACAACCTTGGTAATATTTATGGTCAAGTTACAGACATAAATAATGTACCGCTTCAGAATGTTGTAATTAAGATTAAGAATAGCCTTAATGAAACCAAAACAGATGTTAATGGTAATTTTAGAATTGATGCAGATATTGAGGACATTCTTGTTTTCGATTATTTAGGTATGGAGACAAAAGAGATTCAAATAGCAGATACTTCGAAAATAAATATTTCATTAAAATCTGATGGAGAAATACTAGAGGAAATATACCTAGAAGGAGAAGGTAAAAAAGAAGAGAAAATAGATTTAGGCTTCGGACAAAAGAAAAATTTTGATGCAATTGGCACTTCTATAAGCATTATGACAGAAAAAGATATTGGTTCTCAACATTATAAATTAAAAGAGGTGCTTACTGGGAAATTTGCTGGAGTTAATGTAGGAGATGGAGATCCTCCTGCGGTAATGCTTCGAGGAAGTGGTTCTTTAAGCAATAAAGCATATGCAGCTTATGATATTGATGGAGTTGTTTATGGATTCGATGATATTGGAGCTGGACCACCTTATGTTGATCCACAAAACATTAAGAGTATTATGATTTTAAAATCTTTAGCTGCTACAAATAAATATGGCTCTAGAGGTCGTGGTGGCGTCATAATTATTAGAACAAAAATGTATGGTTCAGACAACACTAGCTCAACAAAAAATGAGCCTCCAGCACTACTTCTTGAAGGCAACGAATACCATGAAAACTTAGAGCTTTTAGATACTATTTCTATAAGTCCTTCGTATTTAAATCAATTAAATACAGCTTCCTCTTTTAAAAAAGCAAAAAACATATACCTAGCTCAAAGAAACAAATCTCAAATAAGTATCCCTTACTTAATAGATGTTTCTAACTACTTTTTAAAGTGGGATAAAAAGTATGCTTCTACTATCTTAGAAGATATAAATACACTTGCTTACAATAACCCTAAAGCACTAAAAACATTAGCGTATAGCTTAGAAGCTTTAGGTGAATTTGAAAAGGCTAAGCTTGTATACCAACGTATTGCTTCCTTACAACCAAAAGAAGCCCAAGTGTATAGAGATCTTGCTTTAATTTATACTCAAACCAAAAATTATATCCAAGCCTTAGAACTTTATAGAGACATGCTTAATAATAATATTGATGGTGTAGATTTTTCAGGATTAAATCAAATAATAATTAATGAACTAAAACAATTCATAGCTAAAAACAGAGATAAAGTTGATTATTCAAACATACATGCTGATTACCTAGATCCAAAATTTAAATATGATATACGTATTGTTATTGACTGGAACGATACAAATACCGAATTTATAATGCAGTTTGTTAACCCACAAAAAAAATTCTTTAACTGGAATCAAACTCTTTTTAAAAATAAAGACCGAATGCTTAATGGTATAACAAAAGGATATTACACCGAAGAATTCATTATTGATGACGATGAAGCTGGTGAATGGCTAATAAATATAGAACCAATAAGCAAGACACCTAAAATTAATCCTACTTATTTAAAATACACAGTTTATAAAAACTATGGTTTAGCTAATGAAACAAAGGAAATTAAGATAATTAACTTAAACAATATAGAGTCTAAACTTACTATTGATAAGTTAATAAACAATTAAAAAAAAGAGCCTAGAAAATCTAGGCTCTAGAACAATATCCTCTCGCGAAGGACAGACACAAACTGTGAGTGTCTTTAAATGTTCACAGCAAATATAATTTTATTAAATATTTTAATTATGAAAAATTTGCAAAACTTAAAAGGTGCTAAAGCACTTAACAAACAAGAGCAGAAAGCAATTAATGGTGGCGGACTAGGTATTCAAGAATGTTGTGATCCAGCAAATGAATGTTGCACTCCTCAACCAGTTGCTTTTCAACTAATTCAATATGGGTGTGCTTCACCCGAATTTGGATGCCAATTTGCTCATGCAGATCCTAATTGCACCGCTCCAGTTTGGACAGGTTGTATATAAATCAACTTGGAATAAAACCCCTATTATTTCATTAGGATAATTACTCGCAATAAATTCTTATTCGCGAAGGACAGACACAAACTGTGAGTGTCTTTAAATCTACACAGTTAATATAATTTTATAAACATTTTAATTATGAAAAATTTGCAAAACTTAAAAGGTGCTAAAACACTTAATAAACAGGAACAACAAACCATTAATGGTGGTGGACACCCTTGTGGAAAAACAGGAGGAATGGTACTCCCTAATATATTAACATCAACGCATTGCTATGCTATAGGAGCTGTTTGGTATAATGGTCAATGTTGGGCTTGTTATTAATTTCGTATGAATACTTTAGAAAAATTAAAGGGCTTTAAAGCACTTTCAAAACAAGAACAACAATCCATTAACGGTGGAAATTTTGGACATTGCGATCAACATGACGAATGTCCTGCTTGTTCAAGATGTAACTTTTTTCTTCGCACATGCTATTGGATTTGCTTAGAATAAGTTCTAAAACATGCTATTCATTTACTAATAGAGCAGGTTTTTACTTGTTCTATTAGTAAACCAAAAAATCAAACATCTTATTTTGAAAAAATTAAAACTCAAAATAACACTCTTTCGCGAAGGACAGACACAAACTGTGAGTGTCTTTAAATGTTCACAGCAAATATAATTTTACAAACATTTTAATCATGAAAAATTTGCAAAAGCTTAAAGGAGCAAAAACTCTAAGCAAAACAGAACAACAAACTATTAATGGAGGTGGACGATGTTGGTCTCTTTCTGAATGTGAATTAAACTGTAATTCTCCAATGTGGTGTAGCATGATAGTAGAAACAGGTTGCTATGGTTGTGTCCCTAGTGGTTCAGCCTAATAAAAACTAGTAAAAATGAGGTTGAATTTATCAACCTCATTTTAACCTCATTAAACATTTTGTTATATAACCAATCATAGTAATTCCTTGAAAAAATTCCCTAATTACAAACAAACCGAAGCCAAAGACTGTGGGCCTACCTGTATTAAAATAATTGCCAAACATTATGGCAAACTCATTAACACACAACAGCTACGAACCCTAAGCGAAACCACTAGATCTGGCAGTAGTTTATTAGGCTTAAGTGAAGCTGTAGAGTCTATTGGCTTTAGATCGTTGGGAGTAAAACTATCGTATTCTAAACTAAAAGACGCTACACTGCCTTGTATTTTACACTGGAATAAAAACCACTATGTGGTACTCTATAAAATAAAAAAAGATACTGTTTACATCTCTGATCCTGCTCATGGTTTAATTACTTATACAAAACAAGAGTTTATAAAACACTGGATTGGCAATAATGCCTCCGATACTACCGAAGAAGGTATTGCGTTGCTTATTGAACCTACACCTCTTTTCTATCAAGGTGAATTTGACAAAGACCAAAAATTTGGGTTTAACTTTATCTTTAAATATTTACTTAAGTATAAAAAATTTGTAATTCAGCTTATCATTGGTCTATTAGCTGGAAGCTTACTACAGCTTATCTTTCCATTTTTAACACAAAGTGTCGTTGATGTTGGTATTAAAAATCAGGACATCAACTTTGTATACCTCATTCTATTTGCTCAACTTTTCTTATTCCTTGGTAGGGCTAGTCTGGAAATTATTAGAAGTTGGATTTTATTACACCTAAGTACTCGAATCAACATTTCATTAATCTCTGATTTCTTTATCAAGTTAATGAAACTTCCTATCTCTTATTTCGATGTACGAATGACAGGTGACCTACTGCAACGTATAAATGATCATAAGCGTATAGAACGTATCTTAACCACCTCGTCTCTAACCATTTTATTCTCTATGTTCAATTTGGTAATCTTCAGCCTAGTACTAGGCTATTATAGCCTACAAATATTTAGTGTATTTCTTCTTGGAAGCTTACTTTATATTGCCTGGGTATTGTTCTTTTTTAAACGTCGTAAAGAACTTGACTATAAACGATTCTCCGAAATAAGCCAAGAACAAAGTAAAGTGATCGAGCTTATTAATGGGATGCAGGAAATAAAACTGCATAATGCCGAAAGACGTATGCGCTGGAACTGGGAATATGTACAAGCACGTTTATTTAAAGTAGCTACTAAAAGCTTAGCCTTAGAACAAACGCAAAGTGTTGGCTCTAACTTTATCAATGAACTTAAAAACATGTTCATTACCATACTCTCTGCTAAATTGGTAATTGATGGCGATATTACTCTAGGTATGATGATGGCCATTAGCTACATTGTTGGGCAATTAAATAGCCCAATAACTCAACTCATAAGTTTTATGCGTGACGTTCAGGATGCCAAAATATCTGTAGACCGGTTAGGAGAGATTCATAATATGGAAGATGAAGAAACACCAAACGATGAAAAAGTAACCAACATTCCTAACAATGCTGCCATACATGTTAATAATCTCACCTTTAGATATGTTGGTGGTTTAGAGCCTGTTTTAAGAGATCTTTCTCTTACCATTCCTGCAAACAAAATAACAGCTATAGTAGGCGTAAGTGGTAGTGGAAAAACAACCCTTATGAAACTTCTACTACGATTTTATAACCCTGATAAAGGAGACATTAAAATACATAACTTCAACTTAAACGCTATCTCACAAAAAGTATGGAGAGACCATTGCGGAGTGGTTATGCAAGAAGGTTATATTTTTAACGATACTATTGCTAAAAACATCGCAGTTGGTGTAGACTATGTCGATAAGAAAAAACTAGCACATGCCATTGATGTTGCTAATATCTCTGACTATATCGACGGACTCCCTTTAGGTTATAACACTAAAATTGGAGCTGAAGGCTCTGGACTCAGTACAGGACAAAAACAACGATTACTTATTGCCAGAGCTGTATATAAAGACCCTAAGTATTTATTTTTTGATGAGGCCACATCGGCTCTAGATGCCAATAATGAAAAAGTAATTATGGAAAAGCTAAATACCTTTTTCACCAATAAAACTGCTGTAGTGATTGCGCATCGTTTAAGTACCGTGAAAAATGCTGATCAAATTGTGGTGCTAGATAAAGGAAAAATTGTTGAAATAGGCAACCATCAATCATTAGTAAAGCAAAAAGGTAATTATTACCATTTAGTTAAAAATCAATTAGAATTAGGAAATTAATTATGCCAAATAATAGTGATATAGAAATACGTAGTGAAGAAGTTCAGGAAATACTTGAAGCCGTTCCTAATTGGTTAATTCGTTGGGGAAACTTACTTATTCTTGCTTTAGTGATCATGCTCTTAGGCTTGAGCTATTTTATAAAATATCCAGATATTATAACCTCTGAAGCTATGATTACTACACTTGTCCCTCCTCAAAAAGAGTTTGCTAAAACTACAGGTGCTCTGGAAGCACTACTAGTCAATGATGGCGACATTGTTTCTAAAGACCAACCCTTAGCTATTATTGAAAACCCTGCAGAATACAAAGATGTTTTCTTTCTTAAATCTATACTTGACACTATTAAACTAAATAATCAAGACTTTGTATTTCCTATGGATAGTATTCCAGTATTATTTCTTGGTGACATAGAATCGCAGTACGCCTTGTTTGAAAACAGTTATTTACAATACAAGTTAAATAGTGAATTACAACCATTCTCTAACGAAGCCAGTGCTAATAAATATTCCATATCGCAGCTTAATCGCAGACTTAGTAGTTTAATATCACAAAGAGATATCAATAAAACTGAGCTCGAGTTTAAGCAAAAAGATTTACAACGACATAAAACCTTATTTGAAAAAGGTATTATTTCTGAACAGAATTACGACAACAAACAACTAGAAATAGCACAAGCCGAAAGAAGCTATAAGAATTTTGAAGCCTCTATATCGCAAATTCGTGAAGCTATTAGCAATGCTCGTAAAACCTCTAAAGGAACAGAAATTAGTAAAACTCGTGAAGAAATGACTTTACTTAAAGGAGTTATTCAATCTTTTAATCAATTGAAGAAGAGTATTAAAGATTGGGAAAGTAGGTATGTCCTAAAATCTAACATTAACGGTAAAGTTTCTTTTTTAAACTATTGGAATACCAATCAAACTGTCTCTCAAGGAGATCTGGTTTTTACCATTGTTCCTTCTCAAAATTCCTCGTTCATCGCTAAATTAAAATCGCCAGCACATAATTCAGGAAAAATAAAAATTGGTCAAAATGTAAATATCAGATTAGAAAATTATCCAGATACCGAGTTTGGCTCATTACAAGGCACCATTAAAAACATCTCATTAATACCAAATGATAATGGACAATATCTTATTGATGTTGAACTGCCAGAAACACTTATTACTTCTTACAACAAAACCATTGACTTTAAACAAGAAATGAGAGGTGTTGCAGAAATTATTACTGAAGACCTCAGATTACTCGAACGCTTCTTCTATCAGCTTAAAAATGCTATAGACAAATAACAATATTCTTTCGCGAAGGACAGACATAAACTGTGAGTGTCTTTAAATGATCACAGCAAATTAATTTTTAAATCTAAAATTATGAAAAATTTGCAAAATTTATTTGGTGTTAAAACACTAAACAAAAAAGAACAACAAAGCATTAATGGTGGAAGTGGAGGTTGCAACCACTTAGCTTCATGTTTTAGCAATAATGATTGTGGACCAAAAAGTTGTACCCTAATCTGTGATAATGGAAAGTGCAGAGGGTATTAATCTATAAACTAAATTTTAAAAAAGGTTCTCTTGAAGAGAGCCTTTTCTATGCCTTTACATCCAATGCATCACGCAAAGTGTTACCTATAAGCATAAACGCCATAACCAAACTCATTATGCATAAACCTGGTATAATGGCTAAATAGGGTTTTCCAAGAATAATATAATTGTAGTGATCTTTTATCATGGCTCCCCAGCTTGCCATTGGTGGTTGTGCACCAATACCTAGAAAACTCAAACCACTTTCTATTAATATGGCCGCTGCAAAATTAGCTGCCGCAATTACAATTACTGGCGCCATAATATTGGGTAAAATATGCTTGGTAATTATTCTAAGATCGGTATACCCCAAAGCTCTGGCTGCAGTTACATATTGTTCTTCCTTAGCACTAATAATTTGCCCTCTTACTACCCTGGCTACTTCAACCCACATGGTTAAACCCACCGCAATAAATACTTGCCAGAACCCTTTACCTAACACTAGTGTTATAGCAATTACTAATAATAAAGTTGGAATAGACCAGGTTACATTTATAAGCCACATAATTATAGCGTCTACCTTACCGCCAAAATAACCAGAAATACTACCTAATAAAATACCTATAACCAATGAAATAAACACTGCCACAAACCCAATAAAAAATGAAATCCTAGCACCAATTAATACACGACTTAAATAGTCTCGTCCATATTTATCAGTCCCAAATAAAAAAGTTCGTTGTGTGATATATTCTTCAACATTTCTTTCTTTAAAAGCACTTAAGGGTAACGACTTACGCATACCTTCTAAACCATCTGATGCATATTCAGTATAATTTAATCTCTCAGCTTCTACTGAATAACTTGTAATTGGCACTTCGTCATGACCGCTTATTGTTCCAAAAAAAAGTTTACTGAAAAATGATTGTTCATTCTCTAAATGTGAAGGTATTGTAAGCATTTGCACTTTAAACCCAGGCTTTTTAGAGTGGATTGCCAAATGCATTTGATTGGCATTTTGAGAAGCATCAGGTGCAATTACATATGCAAACACTGAGACCACACCTACCAATACTATAAACCAGAAACTTAAAACGCCCCAAAAGTTTTTTTTAAACTTCTGGAGCGCTAAACTTGTTAGAGAATTATTGGTTTTACCCATTAATATTAATCTTTTATACCGGCTACTTTAGTATTTACTTTGTAAGATAGTTTTAAGTCGTTCAATACGTTTAAAGCTTCTTCCATATAGACATCTTTAGCTAAACCTTCATGCCAACGTTCACGCTTTATTCGTAATGTAGAGTCTTTTTCCATTAAAGCTAATTCGTATGGTAGTGATTTAAATTCTAACCCAGTTTTATATTCGGTTAGTTTATCAAAACGTTTAGCTTCCTCTTCATTACTGTCTAATTTTGCTCTATACTTTTTATAATTTAAAGAGAACTCTTTGTTATCTCTAATTTTCTTTATCCAGCGTGCATTATCATCAATTAACTTTAACTGTTCGCTATTACTCATACGTTCGTTACTCTTTTTTATAGTAGCATCGTAATCAAAATAGCTTCCCCAAACTGTAAACGGTGCCGCTTCAATTTTGTCCCATGGTAATGGGTTGTCTTGATCTTTTTCACCAATATCTATATAGCTATAACGGTCTGGAACTACAACATCGCTCTTTACACCTTCCAGCTGTGTTGAACCTCCATTAATTCTATAGAATTTTTGTGTAGTGAATTTTAAAGCACCCATATCGCCATTAGTATTACTTCGAATCATTCTATTAAGGTCTAATACATTTTGCACAGTACCTTTACCAAATGTTTGCTTACTTCCTAAAACAATAGCACGTTTATAATCTTGCATTGCTGCAGCTAAGATCTCTGATGCAGAAGCAGACAATTCGTTAACCAAAACTACTAAAGGGCCATCCCAAATAATAGAACGATCTTTATCACTCAATACTTCAGCTGGTTCTCCGGTGGTACGCACTTGCACTACTGGCCCTTCTTCAATAAATAAACCAACCATATCGACTACAGTTTTTAAAGATCCTCCACCATTGTTCCTTAAATCTAGAACAAGACCTTCCATTCCTTGGTCTTTTAAACGAATGATCTCCTTTTTAATATCGCTGGCAGCATTACGTTTGTTATAATCTTCAAAGTTGGCATAAAAACCAGGAAGGTTTATAACTCCGAATGTTTTGTCTTCCTTTTTTACAACAGATGACTTAGCGTAGGTTTCTTCAAGCTCGATAACATCACGAGGAATTGAAAGATCTTCAATAGATCCATCTACCTTTTTAAGCGTTAATATTACATTAGTTCCTTTAGGTCCTTTTATATATTTAACAGCATCGTCTGTACGCATACCAACAACATTAACCGCTTCTTCCTCATTCTCTTGTCTTACTTTTAAAATAATATCACCAACTTCAAGTTTATTTTGACGCCAAGCAGAACCACCCGAAATAAGCTCAGTAATAGTTATATAATCGTTTCTTCTTTGAAGACGCGCTCCAATACCTTCGTACTTTCCAGACATTCTTACATCGAAAGCGTCTTTTTCTTCAGGAGCAAAATAATATGTATGCGGATCAAATTCTTCTACAATAGCATTTATATAAACCGAGAACCAGTCTTTACGCTGTCTCTCACCAATAAAATCGAATAACTCGTTTAATGAGCGTAAAGTAACTTCTCTCGCCTTTTCTTCATTTTCTGTTTCTGTTTTTGGTACAAAATCTTCTTGATTCTTAGCATCTTTTTCCTGATCAAGAATGATATCATGATAATTTGCTATAGCAGAAAATTTTAATTGCTTTCTCCAACGTTCTGCCATTTCTTTTTTAGAAGTTACATACGAAGCTTCTTTATAATCTGTATTAAAATCTTCATCTTTATTAAAATCGAAAGGATTTGCTAAAACGTCTTGATAAATAGCTTTAGACTCTTCTATTCGTTTTAATAAACGTTCGTTTGTAATATTAAAAAATGTGAGATCGTACGCCATTATCTGATCATCAAGATCAGATTTATATTTTTCAAATTCTTTGATATCAGATTCGTAGAAATAACGTTTAAACGGATCTATTTGATTTAAGTAATCTTCAAAAACTGCTTCAGAGAATTGATCGTCCATGTTTTTTGGATCAAAATGTCCCTGCTCTAAAACATAAGTAATCAGTTGGACTAAAAGTTTATCCTTATCGTCATTCTCAAAAGTTCTAGTTGTAAAACTGCACGATGCAAACGCAAGTAGTAACGTTAACAGTAAAATATTATATTTCCTTTTCATGTAATCAACACTTTATATTGGGTAAATTTTTCAACTAAATTAAAGAAAAAATTATGCCATTGTTAAGTATTGCTACTAATTTTTTGTTAAACACTGTTAATTACCTATTTCAAAACGAATTTACCTACTTTTGTGTTTCTAATAAATCTTAACGAAAAATGGCAGAAAAACCACTTATTCTAGTTACTAATGATGATGGAATTACAGCTCCAGGAATCAGAACTTTAATAAAAGTCATGAACACACTTGGAGACGTCGTAGTTGTTGCTCCAGACAGTCCGCAAAGTGGTATGGGACACGCTATTACTGTTGATGCCACGCTACATTGTAGAAAAGAACACATTGATAATGGACCACAAACTGAATATAGCACCTCTGGAACACCTGCCGATTGTATAAAACTTGCAGTTCATGAAATTCTTGACAGAAAACCAGACATATGTGTTTCTGGAGTTAATCATGGATCGAACTCCTCTATAAATGTTATTTATTCTGGCACTATGAGTGCTGCAGTTGAAGCTGGCATTGAAGGCATTCCAGCAATTGGTTTTTCATTATTAGACTATAATTGGGAAGCCAATTTTGAACCTTTTGAAACTTATATAAAGACAATTGTAACTAATGTGCTTGAAAATGGGCTACCTAATGGTGTTGTTCTTAATGTAAACTTCCCTAAGCTTGACAAAAAGCATATAAAGGGTATTAAAGTATGTCGTCAAGCTAAAGCTAATTGGGTTGAAAAATTTGACAAACGCCAAAACCCTCAAGGTAAAGATTATTATTGGCTTACCGGAAAATTTGTTAACTTAGATAAAGGAGAAGATACAGATGAATGGGCTCTTGAAAACGGTTATGTTTCAATGGTTCCTGTGCAGTTCGATATGACAGCTCACCATTTTATTTCACAATTAAATACATGGACATTAAATGAATAAAAAAGATATTTTTATTGGAATACTAATAGGCATAATTGCAAATGCTATTGGTTTGTTTTTGGCAGCGACACTTTTAGGAAAAGGAGATGATTTTCTAACAGTCATAAAAGCTGCTAATGAAGAAGGTTTTCTTGGCAAATTGGTAAGTTTAGGAGCTATTTTAAATCTTATTGCTTTTTTTGTTTTTATCAAGAAAAAGCAAGATAACAGAGCAAAAGGCGTATTGTTAGCTACTATATTTATTGCAATTTTTACCTTTGTTATAAAACTATAATTAAATTAATGAAATACTACATTATTGCAGGAGAGGCGTCGGGTGATTTACATGGTTCAAACCTAATGAAATCGCTAATAAAACAAGATCTAAATGCTGAGTTTAGATTTTGGGGTGGCGACCTTATGCAAAATGTTGGTGGCACATTGGTAAAACACTATAGAGAATTAGCCTTTATGGGCTTTCTCGAGGTAGTAATGAACTTACGAACCATTACAAAAAACCTGTCCTTTTGCAAAGAAGACATAGAGAGTTACAATCCTGATGTTTTAATATTTATAGATTATCCTGGTTTCAACATGCGCATTGCCAAATGGGCAAAACTAAAAGGTTATAAAACGCAATATTATATATCGCCTCAAATTTGGGCGTGGAAAGAAGGGCGAATAAACGCTATAAAACGAGACATTGATAAAATGTACGTCATACTACCTTTTGAAAAATCGTTTTATGAAGACAAGCACAATTACCCAGTTGAATTTGTAGGACACCCTCTCATTGATGCCATCTCTGACCGTGTACAAATTGATGAATACGAATTTAGAGCGCAGCATGAGTTAAGCGAAAAACCCATTATAGCATTATTACCTGGTAGCAGGAAACAAGAAATACGTAAAATGCTTTCTATTATGCTAAGTGTTGTTGATGATTTTAGTGACTATCAATTTGTGATAGCTGGTGCTCCAAGTCAGGAGTTCAGCTTTTATGAGCAATTCATTAATAACCCTAATGTGCATTTTGTAAGTAATAAAACTTACGATCTTTTAAGTGTATCGACGGCAGCTTTGGTAACCTCTGGCACTGCAACTCTAGAAACTGCCCTGTTTAAAGTTCCTCAAGTTGTTTGTTATAAAGGCGGCTGGTTATCATACCAAATAGGTAAGCGCTTAGTAAAACACATAAAATACATTTCTCTGGTAAATTTAATCATGGACAAAGAAGTTGTAACGGAACTAATTCAAGACGACTTTACACCTGAACGTTTATCTAAAGAGCTGCAAATTATCTTAGATTCTTACCAACGCGCTCGTTTTTTCCTAGATTATTATGATCTTGAAAAGAAATTAGGAGGAAAAGGTGCTAGTGAAAAAGTAGCTCAATTAATTTATAATTCTTTAAATTAGCATACATCATCCTACAAGATTTATGCGTTTTTGGCCCTTAATTTTTATAATCCTCTTTGGTGTTACTTCTTGCAAGTCTACCAAAACTGTAAATAGAAACAAATCTTCAATTGCAGTTAATTCAAAAACTAATCACACAAAAAAAGACAAGGCGCATAATATTATTATTAAAGCAACATCGTTTACTGGAACCAAATATAAATTTGGGGGTACAACTCATAAAGGAATGGATTGTTCCGGATTAATATTTACGGCTTTCAAATCGCAGCAAATACACCTTCCTCGAGTATCTCGCGACATGGCTACTAAAGGCAGACATATTAAACTAAACGAAGTGCAAAAAGGTGATCTTCTATTTTTCCAAACAAGTAAAAAAAGACGCGGTATAAATCATGTCGGTCTGGTTGTTGAAATTAAAAAGGATAATATCAAATTTATTCATTCTACAACAAGCAAAGGTGTTATAACATCTTCACTGTCTGAAAGCTACTGGAACAACTCCTTTAAAGAGGCTAGACGCATATTATAAGATATTTACTATCTTACATAGATGAAACTACTTAATTTTACAGTAATTAAACTCACTGTTTCTTTAATTATTGGCATTTTACTTGGTTATTGTTTCGAATTTAATTTATACTTTTTAATAGCCCTAAATTCTATTTCATTAGTAATTCTATTAGTTGTATTGCTTTTGAATTCCACAAGTAAAAAACCAATATGGATTGGTATGCTTATTTACCTAAATACTATAGCTATTGGTTGTTTAGTTTCTAAAACCCATGATCAAATAAACTTCAAGAACCATTATTCTAAAATTATCAACAACAAAAGTGATTCTGCTTTAATTACTTTTAGAGTAAAAGAAGTTTTAAAACCTGGAAAATTCTATAGTAAATATGTTATTGATATCTTTAAAATTGATGATAGAACAGTTATTGGTCGCTCCTTACTTAATGTCTCGATAGACGCTACAGAACAACCATTTAAAGTTGATGAGATTTTTATTACTAAATCACAATTTAAAGAACTTATTCCACCATTAAACCCACATCAGTTTGACTATAAATCTTATTTAAAAAAGCAGTACATCTACCATCAACTATTTATAGATAGTCACGAACTATTAAAAATTTCAAGCAGAAAACATACGCTTTACGGCTATGCCAGTAAGTTAAGAGAACATATTAACAAAAAACTTGATCTATATAATTTTAAAAGAGATGAACTAGCAATTATTAATGCTTTACTATTAGGCCAGCGCCAAGATATTTCTAAAGAAATATACGACAGTTATACGCAAGCAGGAGCAATACACATATTAGCAGTCTCTGGTTTACATGTTGGTATTATTCTATATCTCTTAAACTTTTTATTTAAACCTATAGAATATATTAAGCATGGTAAAATAATTAAAACCATTTTACTAATTATAATCCTGTGGAGTTTTGCAATTATTGCTGGCTTGTCGGCTTCAGTAGTTCGAGCAGTAAGTATGTTTACTATTGTTGCAATAGCATTGAATCTTGAACGTCCAACTAATGTTTATAACACGCTTACCATTTCGATGTTCTTTTTATTACTTTTTAAACCTAATTTTTTATTTGATGTTGGCTTTCAATTAAGCTATTTAGCCGTATTTGCTATTGTAAGCTTTCAGCCAATACTCTACAATTTATGGCCTCAAAAAAACAAAATAGGACGATTTTTCTGGAACATCTTTACGGTTACAATATCGGCTCAATTTGGTATCATACCTATAAGTTTGTATTATTTTCACCAATTCCCTGGTTTATTCTTTGTTTCAAATTTGGTGATTATTCCATTTCTAGGATCCATTCTAGGTCTAGGACTAGTAATAATAGGGTTATCTTTAGTAAATCTACTTCCAAATTTCTTAGCTACTGCTTTCGGCTTTATTATATCTAGTATGAATACTTTTGTTACTTGGATTGCAGAACAAGAATCTTTTCTTTTTAAGAACATCTCTTTCAGCATTGAACAAGTTATAATGAGCTATCTTCTTATAATTATAACTCTTATAGTATTAAAAAGAAAGACCTACAAAACTTTAACAGCTCTATTATTAATTGTTGTGTTTGGTCAAATCTATTATATTACTACTAAATACTTTAAAACCAAAAATGCTTTTATTGTTTTCCATAAATCAAAACAACATATTATAGGATTTAAAAAAGACCATATTTTAACATTACACACGTCTTTAAAAGACTCCACAATAAGTAAGGATAAAATGATCACTAACTACACCATTGGTGCATCTATTAAAACAATAACACCTGATTCCTTAAAATTGGTATACCAATTTGACAACAGAACAGTATTAGTCATAGACAGTATGAATGTATATAACGTAGCTAGCTTTAAACCAGATATTATTATTTTACAACAATCACCAAAGATTAATCTAAAAAGAGTAATTACAACTTTACAGCCAGAACTAATTATAAGCGATGGTAGTAATTATAAGAGTTACCAAGACAGATGGGAGTCTACCTGTAAAGCACAAAAAATCCCTTTTCACAGAACTAGTAAAAAGGGAGCTTTTATATATAGGTATTAAATTATTTACCTTCTTGAAATACTGGCTTAAAGGCTTTATAATAAGCATTAAATTCTTCCTGAGATTTTATATTCTTATGCTCATTATTCTTAAACATTTTTAAATACAACTCCAATTGTTGCGGACGTTTATAACCTCTTAAAGGCACCAAAACATCCAGATTTTCATCTAAAAACACAATAGTCGGATATGCTTGTATTCTGAAATATCTTGACAACTCATGAGCACTATTTCGTCTATTTGCCTTTGCTGGATCATAATTAGGATTGCTATATGCCTTTCCTTTAAATGTTACATTTTCATTTCCTTCGGCGTTAAACTTAACAGCGTAGTAATTCTCATTCACATAAGACGCTACGTCTTTATTTTGAAATGTATTTTTATCTAACATTTTACATGGACCACACCAGTTGGTGTACATGTCTATCATTATTTTTTTGGGCGATTTTTTTTGAAGCTCAACTGCTTCCTCTATACTTACCCAATTGATCTTTTGCGCCACTACTATATTCGTTGCGAAGACCATTGCTATAATTATTAGTACCTTATTCATAATAGATTTTGTTGCAATACGAACATCTAACTTACAAAAAACGCTCCAAAATAGGAGCGTTTTACGGTTATTTTAACGATTTATCCGATTATCTAACACCATGCATCATTTTCTTCATTATAGGATTCAGTACAATCAATATCACACCTGCAGTAACAGGAACCAGAGTAAATATTAAGAAAAATGTAGACATAGAATATTTCTCTACAATAACATCAATATACCCTCCTACAAATTGTGCTAAATAGTTTCCAGCTGCAATAGCCAAATACCAAACACCAAACATCATCCCTATTTTTTTAGCTGGCACTAATTTAGACACGTATGATAATCCTACAGGCGACAAACACAATTCACCCATAGTATGCAGTAAATATGCTAGCACTAACCAAATTAAACTTACAGACGCTGTTTTAGCTCCTTGCGGAATAGAAGAGGCTCCATATGATAATGCAGCAAAGCCAATCCCTAATAATATCATTCCGAATGCAAATTTCATTGCTGCTGACGGATTAAATTTACTTTCCCACCATTTTGAGAATAGCGGTGCCAATGTGATTATAAACAGTGAGTTTAAAATCAAGAACCACGATGCTTCAATTTCGGCATTGTCTTTTGGTAAGATCACGCTTAATTTCCAAAGTGCTATTCCCCAAATTGCCAAAAAGCTAGTCCCTAAAACAATATTTGACAATGATATTTTCTTAAAAGTTTGTCCAAAAAGCTTAATTAATACCCACGAAATAATAGCTAAAGGTCCTACGGTTATAATAGTATCTACTATTTTAAAAATAGTTGCAGAATTGCCTAGCAGATTTCGCTGGGTATAATCTCTCGCAAAAATAGTCATAGATCCACTGGCCTGTTCAAACGCAGCCCAAAAGAATACTGTAAAAAAGGCTAATATACCAACAACTATATAACGATCTCTTTGCACATTAGAAGCTACCTTCTCTTCTTTTACTTGAACATCACCATCAATTGCATCAGATAAATCTACAGTTTTGGAAGGAGCCTCACCAACACCATCAAATATTTTTCTTCCAAACCAAAATTGTAACATTCCTAATAGCATAAAAATACCAGCAAGACCAAAGCCCCATGAATAACTAAGGTTGCTTGCTAAAAATCCGCATAATAAAACACCTAAGAAACCACCAGAGTTCACACCCATATAAAAAATGGTAAAAGCACCATCTTTTCGCTCAGGATACTTGTCATATAAACCACTAATAATAGATGTAATATTCGGCTTAAATAAACCATTTCCAATAATAAGTAATGCTACACCTATATAGAACATAAATTCGGTTTCAAAAGCTAGGGAAGCATGTCCCAAGGTCATTGCCAAGGCTCCAAAAGCCACCGCTTTTTGATACCCTGTTAATCTATCTGCTATCCAACCTCCTATTATTGGAGTTAAATACACCGAGCTTGTATAAATTCCTAATAAACCTAAAGCGCGTTCATTACTCCATTCCCATCCTCCTTCAGAAAAAGGTGCAGTTAAGAATAATACAAATATGGCGCGCATTCCGTAGTACGAAAAACGTTCCCACATTTCGGTAAAGAACAACACAAAAAGTGCTGGTTTATGGCCTAATAAGCTAAATTCATTGTTTGTAGATGCTGCCGACATAATCTTATCTTTTTTTATATGAAAAAGCCTTGTAAATCATTACAAGGCTTTAATTACTATTTTAAATTTTATTGATCTGCTAATTCGAATCCTTCGGTTTCTTCGTTCTTCGTTCCTTCCATTTCCTCAGCTCCATGTGTTAAACGCTTTAAAGGCTTTAGAATTAATATCACAAGAATTCCGAATACCGTACAGAATACTGCTATCCCTGTGAATATGGTAAACTCTCCTAACTCTGAAGCAGACTCTCCTAACAATCCAGCAACTTTATTTCCTAATCCAGTTGCTGCAAAATAGGCTCCCATCATAAATGCCATCCAACGTTCTGGAGCTAATTTCGTGATAAATGATAATGCTACCGGAGACGCACATAACTCTCCTAGAGTATGGAACAAATATGCAAAAACTAACCAGTACATTGCAGAAGCACCTGCGCTTTCATATTGTGCAGAAGCAGCCGACATAAAGAAGAATCCCCATCCCATAATAATAACACCAATAGCCATTTTAAATAACGAAGATGATTCTTTTCCTCTGTTCTTCCACCATACCCAAATACTACCTACAATAGTTGCGAATATTAAAATAAAGATTGCATTAACTGACTGGAACCAACTTGCCTTCACTTCAAAACTTCCTAACATTAAGTCTGTTTTTTGTGATGCATATAGATTCATTAATCCTCCAGCTTGTTCAAATGCTCCCCAGAAAATAATGATGATCAAAAACGATAAGTAAGTAACAAGAATTCTATCTTTCTCTATTTTGTTTCCATCATTATAAACAACAATACCTACACCTACTGCAAATGCCAAACCAATTACTAATAATCCATACGACCAAGAACCCCCTAAAAACCAGATTGCTAAACCTGCAAGAGCTGTAATGGTAAATCCAGCAATTGAATTGGTATGCTTAAATATTGCTGATAATAGGTTTTTACTTTCACTTTTCTCTTCTTCAGATCTGGTATCAACTACAAGGTTACCAACATGCCTTAGATGCTTTTGTCCCATCATGTAAACTAGCTGACCTAAAGCCATTCCAATTCCGGCAAGTCCAAATCCATAATGCCATCCAAATTCTTCACCAACATATCCTACTAATAAAGCAGAAACAGCAGCTCCTAAGTTAATACCCATATAAAAGATATAGAATCCCATATCTCTTTTATTCTGCTCATTCTTTGGATACAATCCTCCTACCATTGTAGAGATGTTTGGCTTTAACATACCAACACCCATAACAATAAGCACAAGACCTGTATAAAAAGCCCACATTTGCTCAATGGCCAATACACTGTGCCCAGCTACCAAAAGTAGTCCACCTACAAACACCGATTTTCGTTGGCCTAGTAGTTTATCTGCTATAATTCCACCAGGAATTGAAGCTACGTATACAAACATGGTATACCATCCGTATAATACTAAAGCACTCTCATTCGCCCATCCTAATCCTGGGTTATCTGCTCCGGTTTCTGCTACTAAGTACAGTACTAATATTGCTCGCATTCCGTAGTACGAAAAACGTTCCCACATTTCTGTTAAGAACAGAATATACAATCCTATTGGATGCCCAAATAGTGTTTTTTGATTTACTGTTGCTGAATTTGCCATAAGTCTTCTATTTATTAGTTTCGTTAGTTTATCCTTTAATCTTTATTTCCTGCTCCTTTTCTTTTATTTCTTTTTCAATTTTATCTCCAAGGGTTTTCCCAATAAAATTGGTCATTTTCTTATAAAGGTGCAATCTTGTATTTCCGCCATAAATACCATGGTTCTTATCTGGGTAAATGCCCCATTCAAATTGTTTATCGGCTTGAATTAACGCTTCTACCATTCGCATAGTGTGCTGTACATGCACATTATCATCACCCGAACCATGAATTAACAAATAATCTCCTTTTAATTTCTCTGGGTAATTAAATGGTGAATTGTCATCATATCCATCAGGATTTTCTTGAGGTGTACGCATGTAACGCTCGGTATAAATGGTATCGTAAAAACGCCATGAAGTGACAGGTGCAACTGCAATTGCCATTTTAAACACATCGCTACCTTTTAATAGGCAATTGGTGCTCATATGTCCGCCATAACTCCATCCCCAAATACCAATTCTAGACTCGTCAATATATGGTAATTCTCCAAGTTTACGAGCCGCAGCAATTTGATCTTCAGTTTCATATTTTACTAAGTTCAAATAGGTCACTTTTTTAAACTCAGCGCCTTTATAACCTGTTCCTCTTCCATCAACACAAGCAATTATATAGCCTTGTTGTGCTAACATTTGAAACCAATAATCGTTTGATCCGTTCCAACTATTGGACACACTTTGTGAACCAGGTCCTGAGTACTGAGTCATAAATAACGGGTATTCTTTGTTTGGATCGAAATTAGCTGGTTTGATCATCCACATATTTAAATCGTTCCCATTAATATTAATAGTACTAAATTCTTTTTTAGATGTTTTATAATTAGATAAGGTTGAAGCCAAGGCATCATTATCCTTTATACTCTTTACTAAATTACCATTAGACGCTTTATTTAAGGTATATTCTGTTGGTGTAGTAGCATTTGAAAAAGTATTTATAAAATAAGTGAAATCGGCACTAAAAGAAGCTCTGTTAGTTCCTTCACTTTTTGTTAGACGCATTTTATTTTTTCCATTCAATCCTATAGCATAAACATCTCTGTTAATTGATCCATTTTCTACCGATTGATAATAGATGCGTTTTTTCTTCTCGTCGTAACCATAGTAATTAGTCACTTCCCAATTACCTTTAGTAATTTGATTTATAAGCTCACCATCTTTAGTGTAATGATAAATGTGATTAAATCCATCTTTTTCACTTGTCCAGATAAAACTATTATCTTTCAAAAAAGTAAGATCGAAAGTAACATCAATATATGCTTTATCTTTTTCAGCCAAAGCCAATTTAGATGTATTAGTGCTGGCGTTTATCATCCAAAGGTCTAACTCATTTTGGTGTCTGTTCATATATTGAGCGCTCAATATGTCTGGATTGTTTGTCCATTTTATTCTAGGAATGTAAAAGTCGTTATAAGCTTTGGTTACCTTTACATCAGTCTTTTCAGCAGTATTCAAATTGTATACATGTAATGATACGATTGAATTTTTTTCACCTGCTTTAGGATACTTAAATACTTCTTGAGTTTGATATAATGCTGTTCCATAAACATCCATAGAAAATTCTGGTACTTCAGTTTCGTCAAAACGAATAAACGCAATTCTATCACTACTAGTATTCCATTCAAAGGCACGAACAAACGAAAATTCTTCTTCGTAAACCCAATCTGTAATACCATTTATGATTTTGTTCTTTTCACCATCAGTAGTTATTTGCGATGTCTGCCCAGATTTTAAGTCTTTTACATAAATATTGTTTTTATACCCATAAGCCACTTTAGTGCCATCTGGAGAAAATGTAGGCTCCTGAATTTTATTATCAGAAATTTTCGCTAATACATTAGTAGTAATATCATATACAAAATAAACGCCTAGTCTTGAACGTCTAAAAATAGACTCTACTTGAGTTGCCAAAATAAGTTTGCTTTCATCACCACTAAACGTATAATCGGTAAAGTATTGAACCTCTTCAAGATCTTTTGAATTAACTAAGGTTTTCACCTTACTAAGGGTTTTATAATCAAACACATCGACCGATGCTGTTCTAGAAGCACGGTCAAAATTTAAAACAGAATACTGTTTCCCGTTTTTCATCGAATGCAAAGCATCCATGCGTTCTGCACTAAAAGTACCATTCCAAATTTCCTCTAAAGTAATTTCTTTGTTTTGTGCTGAAGTTAAAGCTGTTATTAAGAACAAAACAGCCGAGAATAATTTTATGCGTTGCATTAAAACGATTTTTTTCTATAAAATGATGTCAAGTTTACTAAAAATTATGCAAAAAACCCTAACTATTAACAGTTAAGTACGCAATTGCTCGTTAAAGCGAACAATTATAGTGTCAAGAATAGTATCTTTGTGGCTCATAATAAAAAATGAATGAGCAAATCTATTTCTGGTTTTTCTAAGCTGTCTAAATCAAAAAAGATCGATTGGATCGTAGACACTTATTTTTCTAATAAAGAAGCTGCAAAAATTATTTTAAAGCAATATTGGAATACTAACGAAAAACTACAACAATTGCATGATGAATTTATAGAGAATACTATTACCAACTACTATTTACCATTAGGAGTTGCACCTAACTTTCTTATAAATGATGTTTTGTATACCATACCAATGGCTATTGAAGAAAGTTCAGTAGTAGCTGCTGCTAGTAAGGCTGCAAAATTTTGGTTGGACAGAGGCGGATTTAAAGCCGAAGTTATCTCGACCACAAAAATTGGTCAGGTACACTTTAAATATACAGGATCGTATAACAAGCTCAATAGTTATTTTAATTTTATTAAACCACAACTATTTGAAGACGCTAAGCATATTACCAAAAATATGGAAAAGCGCGGTGGTGGTATTCTAGATATAGATCTTATAGACAAGACTAACGATATTCCAGGTTACTACCAACTGCACGCTACCTTTGAAACGTTGGATGCCATGGGAGCTAATTTTATTAACTCTTGTTTAGAGCAATTTGCTAAAACCTTTAAGGAGAACGCTAGCAATTTTCCAGAGTTTACACATGATGATAGCAATATAGAAATCATCATGAGTATTTTATCTAATTATGTTCCAGAATGTCTGGTACGTGCTGAAGTTAGTTGTAAAGTTGAAGAACTTGATGAAGGTAATAATATATCACCAGAAGCTTTTGCAAACAAGTTTTTACAAGCCGTAAACATTGCTGAAGTTGAACCATATCGAGCTGTAACCCACAATAAGGGTATCATGAATGGGATTGACGCTGTGGTTTTGGCTACTGGAAACGACTTTAGAGCCATTGAAGCAGGTGTACACGCTTACGCTGCCCGAAATGGAAAATATACCAGCCTAACACATGCTAGTATAGATAATGGTATTTTTAGATTTTGGATTGAAATTCCTTTGGCACTTGGAACCGTTGGAGGCCTAACAGGCTTACATCCATTAGTTAAATTAGCTTTAGAAATGCTAAATCAACCCTCGGCAAAAGAGTTGATGAAAATTGTTGCTGTTGCAGGTTTAGCACAAAACTTTGCTGCTCTTCGTTCGTTAACCACCACTGGTATTCAACAAGGACATATGAAAATGCACCTTATGAATATTTTAAACCAGTTTGATGCTAATGAAGTTGAAAAAAACAAGTTAATTGAACATTTCAAAACTAATACTGTTACCCATAGTGCAGTTGTTGAAGCTATTGAAAACTTAAGGAATTAATGGTTACAAATGGAGCATATCAGTTTTCAAAAATGCTTGGAGCCATTTTTTACTATTTAATTTCGGGTTTAAAAAACAATTTTGATTTTTATAATAGTGAAAAATTTAATACTCGAAACATCTGGACTGGTTATGTAATTCAGCTCACTTTTATGGCTATTGGAATTTATTTAATTATTCATTTTAACACTTAAGAATTGCAGACTTTTAATAGCAACGGAAAATTACTTTTAACAGGAGAATATCTAGTTCTTGATGGTGCAAAAGCTTTAGCTTTACCAACCGTCTATGGACAATCGTTATCCATAGAAGCCACTAATTCTAAAAATATATATTGGCAGAGTATAGACCATAATGGCAAAGTATGGTTTGAATGTGAATTTGAAATTAATGATGGCTTCTCACCTAAAGCTCCAGTAAATGAAACTGCTTTTACTCTAACTAAAATTTTAAAAAGCTGTAAAACAATCAATCCAGATTTTCTAAAAAACACTTCTGGAATTAAAGTCACTACTAAATTAGATTTCCCAAATAATTGGGGGCTAGGCAGCTCCTCTACATTAATCAACAACATTGCTAATTGGGCTAACGTAGATGCCTATAAATTGTTAGCACTAACATTTGGAGGCAGTGGTTATGATATAGCTTGTGCTCAACACAATTTTCCAATAAGCTATCAATTAAAAGATTCTGACAGAATTGTAAAAAAGCAGGATTTTAATCCAGTTTTTTCAGATAACTTATATTTTATATATCTAAATAAAAAACAAAACAGTCGTGATGGTATTGCTCATTACAAACTCAACAAAAATGATCTTCAAAAAGAAATTTTAGAGGTCAATCACATCACATCTAAGATTGTAAAATGTGTACAATTTGAAGCCTTTTCTAAACTCATAACTAGACATGAACAAATCATAGCTTCTGTAATACAACAAACACCTGTTAAAAATCTTTATTTTAATGACTTTCATGGCTCAATTAAAAGCTTAGGAGCTTGGGGAGGAGATTTTATTTTAGTTGCATCAAAAGACAACCCAAGTAATTATTTTAAACAAAAAGGATTTACTACCATCATTCCTTATGACGAAATGATATTAAAATAAAAAAGGCTCCACAATGTGAAGCCTTTTTTATTTATCTATTATAATTAATTCTTAATAGAATGTTGCTCTATTATCGTCAATTTTAGCTGCTTCTTTTAAGGCATTATATAACGCCGTATTTACAGCAGCAGATTTAGTATTTCCTACTCTATTTGCAGCCGCTTGATAATTTGGCAACCCATCAGCAGGGGTTTTCTTAGTTACTTGTACTACATACACTCCAAGATTTCCATCAACAGGCTGAGACACTTTACCTTCTTCCAGTCCAAATGCAGATCCGATAACTTTAGGCTCTCTTCCTGCTCCAGATAAGGTTGGGTTTTTCATATTAATTGCCAACGATGTCTTTACTTGTTGCCCTTGGCTAGCAGCAATATCCTCAATTGTACTACCAGAGAACTTTGCTCTAATTAATTCAGCTTTCTTTTCCTTTCTAATAGCTGTTAAAGCAGTAATTGAAGCTTTTTCTGTACTCATTAATCCTTTTTCTCCTTTGGCAGTCACCATTACCACTGCATAGCCTCCTTGTAAATTAAAACGCTTAACATCGCCAACTTTTACACCATCTTCATAGGCCCAACGAACAATAGCTCTTTGATTCCCTAATCCTGGTATATTTTCATCTAAAGCTTTTATACTACTTACTGGCATTACACTATAGTTGTTTTCTTTAGCTACTTCATTAAAATCTTTATCTGCAACAGCTATTTCAAACTTAGATGTTTCATTAAATATTTTATCTATAGTTTCGTCAGATGGCTCTATAACTTGAGCTAAGTTACCAACTTTTACCGCTCTCTGTTTGTCGCCTTGACTTAAAATTTCGATAACGTGGTATCCAAAATCTGTCTTTACAACATCTAAAGAACCTACATTATTATTAAATGAGAACTCCTTGAATTCTGGAGCCATACCTGAGTTATATGCAAACTCAATTTCTCCACCTTTCTCGTTACTTACCTTATCTGATGAAAGATCTAAAAGATCTGAAAATTTAGAACGGTTACCTCTTACCACTCTTAAAATACTATCGGCAGTTGCTTTGGCTTCCTCGTCAGTTTTCGTATCTGTTGGTAAAGCTCTCATTGCTCCTACAAATGGTATTAAAATATGTCTAACCTTTACAGAGTCTGCTAATTGTTTAACATCAATTAGTTTACTAATCTTAAACATGTTTCCATCTTTATATGGACCATAAACCTCACCTTTATTTAAGTTAAATATGCTATCTGCTACAGCAGTAGGTAACACATTTTTAAATACGTAATCATCGTATAATTTTAATGCTGAATTTGCAGCTAAAAAGCCTTCATCATCAGTTGTATTTATAAAACCTACAACTGTTTCTGTAGCTTTAGTAGTTTCATTATACTCTTCTTTATCTTCTAATAAAGATTTTAAATTGTCTTGAATAGCAGTCTCGTCTTCTAAAGATGGCTCTTCTTTAAATTGAACAAAATAAATATCTCTAGACTCTTCTACTTCGTATTGGTTTTTATGCTTGTTAATGTAGCTTGAAATATCAGATTTTGACACAGTGATCGTACTATCTGGAATCGATGAATAAGGCACCTGAACAAACTTGATATCTACTTTATCGTTTTCAAGTTTATAATCTAATTCACCTTCAGCTAATGTCCCTATAACACCAGCTTTAATCATATTGTAATACGTTTGTTGTCTCCCGTTAACCGAAATATTTCTTTCGTAATTAGTCCATGCTTCATAGTTAATTGGAGACCCTCCTAACATTGATGTTTCAGGAGAGATTGCTTTTAAATTTGCAATAAACTCATTTAGTTTATTTTCGTCATAAACACCATCTTCATTTTTAAACTCATCAAACGACGCTAATCCTGTTTTAAGCAGATCTCTCATTTGGTCTCTTTCTACAGTAATTCCTAAAGCATCATACTGTGCATTCATAATAGTGTTTCGAACCTCCTGATCCCAAACTCTATTCATTGCTTGTGTATTTGTTAGCGAGCCACCAAACTGTCTTTGAGCTGCTTCTACTTTAGCCATAAAATCGTCTCTTTTAATATCTTCACCATCAATAGTAGCGATTACGTTTTGAGACTTGCTAGAAAATCCATCACTATTTTTAAATAAATCTGCTAAGACAAAAGAGAATAATGCCATAGCGATTATTAAAATTAAGAATAACGAACGTTGTCTGATTTTATTTAAAATTGCCATTTGTAATTTAAATTTAATGTAACTCCTTAATGAGTATTCAACAAAACAGATCATTAACAACCAATGATCTTCCTAAAAACTATAAAATATCGTGCGCGAAAATACCATTTTATACTTAATAATAAAAGTAGAATATCGGATTAATTAGCCTATTGTAAGATTTTTAATCCTGATTTAAAACATGAAGTGATACAACGTCAATTTTGGTATTTGACACTTCCAGAATTGTAAATAAGAAATTTTCTATTTGAACTTTTTCGTTTTGTTCGGGTATTTCTTCGGTACTATTTACTATAAGCCCTCCAAGTGTTTCGTAGTTTTCATTTTCTGGAAGCCCCAATTTATAAGTCTCGTTTAAATAGTCTACATCAAGTCTTGCAGACAGATGAAATTTGGTTTCATTTATTTTTTCTTCTAGTAGCTCTATACTATCGTGTTCATCTTCAATTTCGCCAAAAAGCTCCTCTACAATGTCTTCAACAGTCATAATACCCGAAGTTCCTCCATATTCATCTAGTACAACCGACATACTTTTGCGCTTCTTTATAAGCACATTTAGCACATCTTTAGCAAGCATTGTTTCTGGAACAAACTCAACAGGCATGATCATAGATTTGATTGATTTTGGTTTTTTAAAAAGATCGAAAGAATGAACATACCCTAATATATCGTCTATGGTATTCTTATAAACCAAAATCTTTGAATAGCCTGTTGACGTAAATAATTCATTTAGAGATTTTACACTATCGTGAATTTCAACAGCCATAAGCTCTGTACGAGGTATCATAACTTCTCTAGATTTGACCTCTGAAAACTCTAAAGCATTTTGAAAAATTTGAATTTCACTATCTACGTCATCGTCCTCTTCAACAGATTCCATTTGTTCACTAATATAATTTCCCAACTCTACTTTAGTAAAAGCAAGTTGTATCTTATCGCCATCTGTTTTAAAAAACACCTTTAGCACCATATCTGAAATCCAAATAACAAAATCTGAAATCAACGAAAATATAACGTAAAAAACATAGGCAGGAAAGGCCAGAACTTTTAGCAATAAATTAGAATATATTTGAAAAAACACCTTTGGCAAAAACTCGGCTGTTACCAAAATTATTAGTGTTGAAATAATGGTTTGTGTTAATAGACTAAGATCTGTTATTAAATAGCTTAAAAAGTTATTATTTATAGATAACCCTTGAAACCAGCTCATGAGCAAATCGCCCATATAAAAACCATAAATCACTAAAGCTATATTATTACCAATAAGCATAGTGGCAATAAACTTAGAAGGTTTAGATGTAAGCTTGGTAAGTATTTTGGCTAAAAGCCCGTTTTGTTTTTTTTCAAGTTCTATGTGTATTTTATTTGAAGACACATAGGCAATTTCCATTCCCGAAAAAAAAGCCGAGAACAGTAAAGACACAATAATGATAATAACCTCAGGACTCATATTTAATTATAGCTTCCCTCTATCCTGGAAGCGTTTCCTGAATTTTTTCCTAAAGAAAAACATAAACAACGCCAATGCGGCAAAGAAAAGTGACATATACGATCGGTTTCTATCTATATTCCAATTCATGATAGCATCGTATAAAAATAGAAGTACAAAAAGTAAATATGCGTATTGTAAAAACTGTAGTAGTTTCATTATTAGAGTGATAAATTAATAATTAGTGATAGTTAGAATATTAGTAAAGATAACAATTATTCATCTAAATAAATGACACCTGTTACCTCTAAAACACGAGCATTTTCAAAACTTTTGTTCGAATCGAAACCAACTCCATTTATAAGTTCATCTTGCCTTTTGAATTTAACAGGCTTATTGGTAAACATCCATTCACGCTTTTGATCATAAAACAACTGTTCTGCAAAAAGCGTGTCTTTATTATGTGTAGATAAAATAACATTGCCTTGCAAATCTATTAAGTCGGTTTCATCATAAATAATAGCATAATCGGCAATGACATTATTTTTATTTCCCTGTTCATCATAGATGGTAAAATTGATACCTTCAGGAAATTCAAAAAAAGCAAAATCACGATTAGAAAAATCAAGCATCTTTGAGCTTACTAAATGCGACTTTAATCGTCCAGAATCAGTATATTTTGTATTGATATTTTCGGCAATAGTAGCAGGTTCATTACTTAAAACACCTATGTTTTGAACCTCTTTAAAGTTATTTCTACAAGAAAAAAACATGGTCACAGTAAATACTGTGACCATGATAACTTTTATATGTTTTAATACCGAATTCATTAAAGCTTAGGTACTGTAACGCTTCTACCAATCCAACAACCAATTTTGATTGATTCTCCAGAATTACCTTTAGAGAATATCTCACTCTTAGTAGGTGCCTTTGCTAAATAGTTAGCCACAGTTTGAGCCGATGCCTTTTTTAAACTAGCATCTACTCTTCCAGCTTTTCTTGCTGTTTGAGCTGCTAGCCAGTAAACGGCTCTTTTACTAAAGTTATCTGTACCACAGTTATTAGCACTCTTTGCATACATTTGTGCAATTGCAATATATGCCGATCCTAACGATGGGTTTTCAGCTAAAGCTTTTTGATAATAGCTTCTTGCCTGACCATAACTTCCTTTTTTTCTGTACTTAGCAGCAATACTTGACAATCTTTTTGCCTTATCAAAGCTGTCTGTTTCTAACTCTACTGCTTGATTAAAATAATTAACAGCTTCAGACCAGTTACCTTCTTTTTCTTTTAAAATTCCTAAGTAATAAGCTGTTGATGCATTAGGGTCTAAAGTGTTTTTCTGTTGCACTATTTTAACGAATAACGGATCGTCTGTACACTCTTTTGTATACATTCTATTCATTGCTCTTTGCAACCAAATTCCATCATTTTTAAATTGCTCAAAATCTTTTTGATATAAAGGCACTAAGTTTTCACAATTTGCTCTATCACCTAACTTTTTATCTACACTACCTACAATTTGACCGTAAGCTTTAAGATAACTGTTGTATGATTTTACTTTTCTAGCATCTTTTGGACTTAACTGTACTTCTTCATCTCCTTCAGACACAAACTTGTTCAGCTTAGCTGTATAATTTTTTATTTCAGATTCTATCTTTTCACTAACATCATCATACTTATTAAATAATTCTTGAGCTGGTTTTTTCCCAGCATCGTAAAGATCAACCATTAAAGAGAAGTAGGTATACAAACTTTTTGGGTTTGTAAATGTTTTAGCATCTGCTTTATACGCAGCATCAAAACTTGCATATAGTTCATCTTTTGAAATATTAAGCTCTTTTCTGTTATCGTACTTTACCTGGCTAGATTTTGCCATAAACTCACCTTTTGGTGTTTTACTCGCAAAATGCATTGCTCTTTCATCATAAAGTTTAATTAAATCGTTAACAAATCCTACTTTTTCTGCACCAGAAGATTTCTTTATTTTATCCTTAAGAATTCTTTCTCCATATGTATAAATGGCTCTGTTAAACTTTGGATTTCTTTTTCTAAGCTCCATCCAAGGCCCATAAGCTGCATCATAATTTTTAGCTTTTGCATATTCACTAAAAATTGATAATGTATTCATATCTTCTTCATTCCCTTGCGCCGAAATAACGTTAATGCCCATAAAAAGCATGGCTATTAACAGTGTAATTTTCGTCTTCATAATTCTAGTATTAATTAATTAGTTATATTTTCTTTTAACAAACCATCTGTCGTTTAATGACAAACTTAATTGGAAATTCACAAAATTCTCTTTTACCAAGTTTTGGTTAACAGTACCTCTTTGCCCTACTTCTATTCCCATATTAACATTTGAGAATAATCGTCCAACTGGTAATCCTACACCAAAAGACATGCCAAACTCATTAATTGATTCGTCCTTTATCTTTAAACCAGTATTTTCATATCTCAGTCCAGCTCTATATGTTACTCTTTTCCAATATTTAAAGGAATTATATTGAGGCGTATAGAACCCTCCTACAGAAAATGTTGAAGCATCTTCATACGTTGCATTAGCAAAGCTAAACAAATCATTAGAGAACTCACTGGTTTTTAACAAAGTATACTCGGTTCCAACAAACCATTTTCTTGGCTCACCAATACCAGCACCAAAAGCTAATTTAGTTGGTAATACTAAATCTGTTCTATCAAGATCTTCGGCAGCTAAGTCAACTTCAATCTCATTTACAGGAAACTCTTGACCTGAATTTGCATTAATAACTATGGTAGCAAATGTACGTTTATTATTAGAAGTAAGATCTGCCTTTGGTGAATATGTAAATGATGATGTTAACTGAAGTTTTTCAGAAATCATTGGTTTATACGAAACACCAAAGTTATAATTCAGCCCACTTAAATCGGATCTATTAGTTTCTCTACTTTGGTATTGCAGCAAATTACCTTCATCATCATATCTAAAATTTATCACACTATTCTGCGTGTTTCCAAAATTATAACTTGCATCAACACCAATACTTAAATCCTTTGTTAGCTGGTAACCTATTCCTAAAAAAGCCTTATTAACTCCACCTTCGCCACGGTATCTATATTCTAAAAAATCTTGATCGTTAAACGACTCTAACTTATAGCCTACAGAAGTATAAGGCATTATTCCAAAACCAACACCTAGTTTCCCCATTGGCAATGATAATGTTAAATAATCGAAAGTTGTTGAATTTGCTTTATCTGAAGCCGAACTAGTTTTTAATGTAGTGTTAGAACTACTTCCTCCAACGCTAAATTTAATTACACTCCCCTCTCCATTAAAAGATTCTATATAACTACCAGCATATGAAGATGGATTTCGTAAATTAACATGAATACTATCTGTATAAATGCTTAACCCACCCATACTCCTGTTTTCTGTAGTTCCCTTAAATTTTAAACTACCAATACCATAAAATGAATAAGGAGATGTTGTCCCCTCTTGCCCATGAATATTTAAGGCTAAAAATGCTATAAAAACTAAGCAAAGCTGTTTTATCATTTGTTTGAATTAAATTCTAATATGAAGTTCAAGCCCTCTAAAAGAAAATTTGAGTTCGCAAATATGCTACTTTTTAATCGCTTAGACAAGAATTCTGCGTCTCCTCCTGTTAAAATAACTGTTAAATCTTCATATTTTTTCTCATATTCTTGAATAACACCATCAATTTCCATTAAAACACCATTAATAACACCAGAGTGTATTGATTTTTTTGAAGATTCTCCAATTAGATAATTTGGCATTTCCTTATCTAATAACGGAAGGTTTGCCGTTAAATTATTTAAAGACCTATAACGCGTAGAAACTCCAGGAGAAATAGCACCTCCTAGATACTCGTTATTCTTTGTTAAAAAGTCGTAGGTTATACAAGTACCTGCGTCTATTATTAATACATTGTTTTTATTAAACTGCTTTACGGCAGCACTCACCAATGCTATTCTATCCACTCCTAAAGTTTGTGGAGTGCTATATTTATTTTCAAAAGGCACCATTGTTTCAGGTGTTAAAACAAGTACTTTTAAAAGATTTGAGATAACTTCAACTTCTTTATTGGTCAGTTTTCCAACAGAAGATATAATAGCATTATCAAGAAGTTTATATTCTTTTAAAATTTTTTTTATCTCTTTTACTAAGCTGCTTAAACTTGTTGTTTTTTTACAAACCACTTTATCTCCCTGAAAAACAGCTAGTTTTACATTTGTATTTCCTACATCTACAATTAAATTCATGTGTAAAATAAAAGACGTAAATTTACAAAACCATTTTTTATAAATTTTCTTTTGGGAATAATAAAAATGAATATATATTTGCATCCGCTTTAGCGAGGTACCTTAGCTCAGTTGGTAGAGCAACGGACTGAAAATCCGTGTGTCCCTGGTTCGATTCCTGGAGGTACCACTTAAAAACCCTGTAACTTAATGTTTACAGGGTTTTTTTCATTTCCAAGGGTGTTGATTAGGACACTTCTTAAACATCCCATTCATATTGTTTTTTAAATTGATTATTTATTCCAGCTAAAGAATTTAATAATTAAGGGAGTATCTTCATCAATTGAATTATATTATTACTCTCTCTCCTATACATATTCTATTGTACTTTTTAATCCTTTTTTGAAAAATCTTCTTTTCCACTACTAAGCACAAATGTTAGACCTGTTATCTCCTCCTTTGCATTACGCTCAAATCGTACATTTGGCAATTCATTAGCTGTTGGCATTGAAAACTTCATTTTGTAATAATCTTTTTCTATCATTTCCAGTTTAATTTTAGGACCTCCTACTCGTTTTAAATACAATTGCCCATCCTCAAGGAAAACACTACGAACCTTTCCGCCATACCAACCTGTATACTCATTTGATTCAGAATTGGGTAAAGTAAAATTTTCAGCTGCTTTTATACTAGATGAAGATTTTTCAAGTTTTAATAGATTATTTAACCTATCTATTGTTATTCTTGATTGACTAAAAAATTGAAATCCAAGATTTACAAACTCAAACCCTTCTATGAGATGCACTTCTGGTGATTTATAAACCAGATTTCCAATAACAATATCTCCTTTTAAAGTAGCCTTCCATCTTTTATGACTTGCAAGCGATGTACGTATCATACCATCTTCAGTGGGTTGCTTAACAAATTCTAATTTATCTTTAAGGGAAAATGGAATATCTATATTCCCTGGGTTACCAGAATCTAAATGAACTTCAAGTTTATTACCTGCAATACTTATCTCAGTACTTAATATCCTAGAGTCAGGATTAAATGAAATAACACCATCAGCTTCTTTTTTTAATTCACCTTTGGCTACTGTAAGAATCGATTTTGGATAATTGATAGACAAAAGATAGTTCTTAAAAAATATTCCCCCTATAACACCATCAACAGGTAACATTTTTCTTAATGGCATTGTATTCATACTAATATTATTAGATGTTAATGCATTTGGAACAGAGATTTGAGGTATTATTACACGATTAGACATTACTTGCCTGTTAGTACCGGGAGAACCTATTGGGTCTTTACCAATTACCTCTAGTTTTAATTCCTTAGATAATTCTTCATCTATAAAATTCCTTCCAGCCCCAGTGTCAAAAATAAATTTGTAAGGCCCTTTTCCATTAATATTCAAAGTAATTATAGGTCTTTGAGTACTTAGATCTACAGGTATATTTACCTCTTTTCCTTTTAGATCAAGTTTAATATTCTGAGATAACATATAATTAGGCAACAGAATAACTAATAATATGGCAATTTGTCTTTTTAATGTATTAATTTTCATCATATCTATATTTATTTTAATTAGGTTTAAGATTTAACAATAGCATCTTTATGATGCACTCTAACTTAGTCTTTCAAATTACCTTCTTGGTAGTTGTTGAAAGGCTATTCTAATACTAATTTGATTCTTCTATTTAATCACAATCTTCAGTTTATATACCTCTAGTAGTTATATATCACTAAACCTTTTTGGTTTATAAGATAAAACCCAGAAGTAGTGAAAACATTTCTTATCATATCGTTCAATTTCACACAGCTCACAAGTTGTAAAACCAGAAATTAGTATTTTCCATAAATGCTTAGTGTTATCTAATCTTTAGCTCTAGTACAAATACTCTTGGAAAAACTAAACCAAGTTTTACCATTATCATAAGTACCTTCTACTAAATGAGTAAAGGACCGGTTGTTTATTGCTGAATAAGTAAGTCTAAAAGACAAAGTTTTACCATCCTCAAGTTTTACAGGAATATCAGATTCTAGGTTAGTAAACACTAATTCTTCATTAATCCATTCACCAAAATAAACATCCATATAACCATATTCTTTGTCCATTGCACAAAGCTTAAATTTCTTTAATCTATTATCATAACCAATATTAGTTATCATGTTTATTTCACCATATTTAGTTAGGTATTTCACCTTCTCTGAAATAAATTTACCATCATGTTCTAAAGTTATTTTAGAACTAGTAGCCCCTATTAATTCCCACTTTTCATCCTTCAATTCGTAGTTATCAACATTCCAGTTTCCTTCAAAGTCAATTAAGGATTCCATACTATTGACATTCACTTTTTGTGCATGGGTGAATGACATGATCATAACTAACACAAAAAACATCACTTTTTTGAGCTTTGTACTTTTAATAGACTTTATTGTTTCCATTTTTTTAGTGTTCTTATAAATTAATCTTCAATAACTGTAATAATTTTTATTTCATTTCCATCGTATCTAAGCACTATTATATCATTCTCACTAAAACCTTGAGACAGTTTTAAATCAACAAGTTTTATTCTACTACCAGGTTCAGTACCATCAAACTTAATATCTGCATTTGCATCGTCTATCACTATGTTACCGCTTTTAAATAAAGAAGAGATGTATTCAATAAAAGAAGCTTTATTTTGCCAACTTTTAGACCTAAAATTGGCACTAACACATTTACTAAACTCATCTATATTCTTATTCGCAAACGCATTTTTAATCAATGTATATTCAGCATTATAAAGTTTAAATACTTTCATAAACTCTTTCTTTTCATTCTCTACACCAACAACCTTGGAAGAAGTACTACGATCAAACAGTATATTAACAAGCTCATTTCCTTCCTCAGCACCAAATGAAGAGCCTTTATTAGACAAGACAGCTACTACAATACCTTCCTTAGGCTGAATAGATATATGCGCATGTCCTCCAGATAAATGCCCATTGTGGTAATAAAAAGGTTCCCCAGTATCAAGCTTATCCAATCTCCAGCCTATACCTTGATACTCAATTATACCATTTACTGTTGACTGTGCTTGAAAAATTAACTGTAGCTCTTCTTTACTAAAAAAAGAATTGCCTGATAAATGCGCATTGCCAAAAGCAATTAGATCGCTTACTGATGAAAGTAAACCTCCGCCAGCCCATTTATAGCTAATATCATCAAAGACTATCTGGTTATCTGAATCATATAGTTTAACTAATTGGTTTTCATCAATCGAGTCACCCCACGTATAACTATTATTCATTTTTAAAGGGATAAAAACTTCTTCCTTAAGTAATTCAGGGAAAGGTGTATTTGCTGCTTTCTCTAATACTGCTGCCATCAAATTTGAACCATAGCTCGAATAAGACCATTCATATCCTGGCTCCATTTGCAAAGGATCATTTATAAAAAGATGCACTGCATTATAAGCAGTAGTATATGAAGAGTCAGGTAATATTTCTTTTGGGTTATAATGCCTGATACCACTTGTGTGAGTGGCTAATTGACGGAGTGTGATTTTTTGTTTATCAACAGGTAAGCCAGTTAACCAAGTTTTAATAGGGAGATCTAAATCCACCATTCCTTTTTTCACCATTCTCATTAAAAGTGCTGTTGTGACTACTTTAGACACACTGCCAATACGATAAACATTATCTTTACTAGGTAGCTGAGAATTATTCATATCTATAGTTCCTGAGCTACCAGCCCAAATTAGCTTTCCATTTTTTGAAACCGCTGCTGTTATTCCCGGAAGCTGTTTTTTTTGAACCAAATTATCTAAATAGTTTTGCAGGTCAGTCTCAATATTTTGAGCTGTGATAAAATGAAAACTCAATACAAAGAATAAATAAAGCGTTGATTTTTTCATGTTCATTAATTTATTTTTATGGTTTTATGTCAATTTTATTTTAATCCCTATTTGGGCGATATGGCATTGTTTAATGATTTGGCTACAAAATCGATCCATTGATATTTTGGTATACTTTGATCTAAATAATAATCTGGTTGTATGCCTATACCGTCAATAGCCATTTCTGGAATTCGCATACTTCTTGACAGACTGTATCCTAATTCGAATTTCTCACAAGGTGATTTCACAAAATAGGTGTTACTTATATCCAGAACACCAACGGTTGTTACACCATAAAGCTTCACCTTTTTGCTTTGTTTAGCAGCCAACAAAAATTGCTCTGCTGTACTTCCATTATTTTCATTTATGATGATTCCTATGTTTTTTGGAAGATCATAAATTGTATCAAACCTTGTTTCTTCAATAGCTGATGTATTTAAGTTTACAAACTTTCCAAGTTGATTAGATAGTTTATCGTACGATTCTTTCGCCCACTTTTTCTGTTCTTCATTTAATCCATAGCTGGCATCATTGATCATGTCTAGCATCCGCTGATTATTCAATTTCGTTGAATAGTATTCTATACCAATAGTACGAATAGGGTTTGTGTAAAGAATTGGTAATAACTCACCATAACTATGGTCTGAACCACCTCCATTGTTTCTAATATCTATAATTAAATTTGGGCTTTTAAGTATTTGCTCACGGTTGGTTAGAATAACACTATCAATAGCATTTCTTAATGAACCATTAAAAGAAGGAATTCTTAAATAAGTGGTTTTACTATCAATTCTCTTAAAAAATGGTGCTCTAGCTGTAATAGTTTGATAATAATCTTCAACATCAGAATTTGTTGTAAGTTCAGGAAAGCTTCTTTTGAGGGAGAATCTACCTATTTGAATATAATTAGTTCCAATAAGCTCTGAACCCGGAAAATGCATTTCAGAATGATCCCTCATATAATATATCGAAGACTCATCGGCGTTAATTTTGAACTTGACCTGCCCTTTTCTCCAATACACACCATCGGCTTCAATAATAAATCCTAAGTAAGAATCTCCTATTTTTTTTACACCAATTGTATACGATCCTGCAACCCAAATTCCTTCAAAATCATGTTTATCCTTAGCGCTTAAGTACGCTTTAAATTCCCGAATATCTACATCTATCTTTTCAGAATCTTTGTATTGATCAATAATATCTTCATTAGTTAATGCTTTATTATCATTCTGTTCTATACTTCTGATGTCTATATGTCCTGATCGGAAAAATGCTAGCCATTCACGTATTACCTGAAGACATTCAGAATGGCTTGTTATGCTTTTTACTTTTTCTTCAAACACCTCATTATGCCTTTGGTATGCCATTTCTCCTTTACTTTTAATAGCAAATGAAAACCCTGCATCGTTAGATTCAAATGTTGTTTTTACCCATTTAAAGTCTGATTCACAATTACAGTTTTGCGCAATAGTGGGCATTGCTACAAACAATAATAATATGACGATAATTTTATTCATGTTTATCATTATTAATCTCTTTTTTAAAATAGTTTAATGACGCTGGTTCAAAAACCATCTTATTTTCAGCTGTGTTGAAATAACCCATCGATACTATTCCTACTAATTTTCCTTGGGAATCTAATACTGGCCCTCCGCTACAACCATTATAAGTACCTTTAGGCACCTTAAGTCTAAGGTTGTTATCCTTTGTCAGCCCTATAAATGTCCCTTGAACATTCACGTGTTTCTCTTTTTTATAAGGATAACCTAAAAAACATACACTTTCTCCTATCTGTAAAGACTCTTCTCTTAACTGGTATATTACAATATCATCAGGTATTTCTCCTTTAATTTCAAATATTAACCAATCACCCTTTGGTGGCATTTCTAATTTTTCTTGTGGATTTTCATTGATAAGTTTTCCTGCTAAAACCTTTTTATTAGATGATGTTTTAGAAACAAACTCCCAAGCTTTTAAATGGTTACCAAAACTGATGGTTTTCATACTATCTGTTTTAGCAAAAAACAACACATGTTTTGCAGTAATACCATATACTTCCCCTTTATGCTCTAATAAAAAGCCACTTCCAGCATGAGGATTATCGAACTTAGTGTTGTGAAACTTCACATCACAAACTAAAACAGAATCTACTTGGGCATTCCCTCTTGAAATGATACTCAGAAAACCTATAAAAATTAGTAATTTATTCATGATATTATACAGCAAAACGATAAGTTAATTTTAGAATGATAGATCTATTGCGTAGGTCAAAACCATCTGTATTGTTATTTTGATTGTAGATCAAGAAAATGTCGGACAGTGGGGAATAACGCCATTGTAGTTTTGAAAACACACTGAAGTTTTCGCTTTGCGTGTTGTATTGCACAACATTATTAAAAAACAGTTTATTTGTAAAACTGATTAATCCTCTAAAACGGAATAAATGTAAATCTAGATTCCCATAATTTTCTGGTAACGATATGTCGTTATAATCGTAGGACAGACTAAAATTACCCCAATACCCAAAACGTATATTGCCTGAAGCACTTAATGTGGTTATGTTACCATTAAAAAATTCGCCATAAGTAGCAGAAGTTCTGTATGTAAATTGTTTACGCCTATCTGAATTATAAGAAATTGTTCCTCTATTAAATGTATAATTATCTATTGGTAAATTATCGTATTGATTACCCAAAAAATTAGTAGCAAACTGTAGGTTCACTTCTCTATTAACACCTATTATTGAAAATTGGGATGTGTTTTTAAAGAACAAATCATATGATAAAAATAAGTCTCTTTCATTTAAACTTCCATCGCTATTTAAATAATGATTATTTATAGCCCTTATACCTTGAAAGTTAAGTTTACTAGTAGATTTTTTTGGAAAGAACTTATAGATTCCATAAGAGTTAATTCGCTTGTATCCTTTTCTCACTACTACCCCATTATCAGCATCATAATTAAATAAACGTGGCGTAAATCCTAGATCAGCCTGAAAGTCCTTATTCATAACATCTACATTCCAACCTGCATTCAATCTTCTAGTGGCATAACTTCCACTAAATCCAAAGTAAGACCCCTTAATGTCTTCATCAGTTACTGATCCATGATATTTTATACTACTATTAAAATTCCCCTTTTTAGATATGTATGTAAACTCTCCACCATAATTGCGTGCATAATCATTAATCGTACTGTTTCCTGTTTCTTGTCTATTAACAAATAATCCTTTTAGTTGCGATCTATTTAGAATCTTATAATTAAAAGCAGCAACTGTATTATTTTGTGCATCAACACCATTATCTTCTTTTGTTTGCACATTCATTAAACCTATTCGTAGATCGTCGGTAATATTACCTGTGACTCTTGCTCCATAAACAATTGGTGTATTAGGTCCTACTCTTCGAGAGAAAAATGGAAAAATTGAATTACCTCCGAAATTTGAAAATATATCAGCATTCTCAACAAAAAACTCACGTTGTTCTGGTAATGAAATATCAAAACGAGTGATATTTGTAACCTCTTGATCTACATCGGCATTTGAGAAATCTGGATTATACGTTATATCAGCACTTAATGATTTTGTGATTGCCATTTTCACATCTACTCCAGCATCAATTTTAGTATCTGTATCAGTATCTAAAGCCTGATTATCTTTTAATGACGATAAAGTAGTATAGGGTTTAACAAATGCAATTTTATTTTTCACTTTAGGAACCTCTGGC
>JASBUG010000001.1 GCA_030148025.1 Flavobacteriaceae bacterium
ACCAATAGAATGTTCATTCCAAAACTAATTCTTTTCTTGGGTGACTTCCAGCCAAATAACCAAGCGGCAAATGGAGGAATTAAAAAGAGCGCTACTATAACAGATGCTATTAATGCCATAGTTTTTGTTGCTGCTAAAGGTCGAAACAGCTTTCCTTCAGCACCAATCATTGTAAACACCGGAATAAAACTTATAACTGTAGTTGCTACGGCTGTCAAAATCGCACCAGACACTTCTTTTGTTGCGTTAAATACAACATTATTTATAGAAGATTTTAATTTATCTTCCTGCATGTGCCTAATTATATTCTCAGAAAGGATCACTCCTACATCAACCATGGTACCAATGGCAATTGCAATTCCTGAAAGTGCAACAATATTAGCATCTACACCAAACAATTTCATACCAATAAATACAATAAGTACAGCAACCGGTAGTAACCCAGAGATCAAAACAGAAGCTCTTAGGTTAAATACCATAATTATGATTACTAAAATGGTAATCAGTATTTCCAATGTTAATGCTTCATCTAGTGTATTTAATGTTTCCTTTATAAGTTCTGTACGATCGTAAAAAGGGACAATGGTTAATTGAGATGTACTCCCATCTTTAAGAATTTTAGAAGGCAAACCTGCACTTATTTCATTGATCTGCTTTTTTACATTGGTAATTACTTCCATTGGATTCGCTCCATATCTAGCAACTACCACACCTCCAACAACTTCGGCACCCTCCTTATCTAAAATCCCTCTACGCTCAGCAGGGCCTAATGAAACTTTGGCTATATCTTTAATTAAAATTGGGGTATGATTTTCAGAAGTAACTACAGCATCTTCTATGTCCTTTACAGACTTCACATACCCTAGCCCACGAACCAAATATTCAGCTTTATTGATTTCTATGGTTTTTGCTCCAATATCCTTATTAGATTTACGAACAGCATTAACCACCTGATTTAAAGAGATGTTGTATTCTTTAAGAATGTTTGGATTCACATCAATTTGGTATTCTTGTACATACCCCCCTATTGAAGCTACCTCAGAAACTCCGGAGGCCGAGGACAAGGCATATTTCACATAATAATCTTGAATACTTCTCAATTCATGCAAATCCCATCCACCAGTAACATTACCTTTGTCATCTCTTCCTTCCAGAGTATACCAAAATATTTGTCCTAACCCTGTAGCATCAGGCCCTAAACTAGGTTGAACATTGTTTGGTAATAATCCTCTGGGTAAGGAATTAAGTTTTTCAAGAATTCGGCTACGACTCCAATAAAATTCAATGTTCTCTTCAAAAATGATATAAATAGAAGAGAAACCAAATGCAGAGGAACTCCTAATGGTTTTCACACCAGGGATCCCCAACAAAGATGTCGTTAGTGGATAGGTAATCTGATCCTCAATATCCTGAGGTGAACGCCCAGCCCATTTAGTAAATACAATTTGTTGATTTTCACCAATATCAGGAATAGCATCGACTGCTACCGGGTTACGGTGAAAATCACCCGTATCCCAATCAAAGGGAGCAACCATTACGCCCCAACCAATAAATAAGGCAAGTAATAATATTGCTACTAATTTGTTTTCAATTAAAAATTTAATGCTTTTGTTGAGCATGATCAAAAAATGATTTAAAGTGATTAGAAATGTGTTGAATATGTTTTAACAAACAACAAAATACCCTCAAAGCCAGCATATACAGACCTCCAGGTTATTTTTCCTAAACTTTAAATCAGATCAAAAAAGCTTCATCAAGAATATGGATATCCCTGACTATAAGAGGAGAAGCATAATTTTCAAATGGAGTGGATTTAGACTCCTCTACTTCAAATAGGTTAAAATATGAGTAAAAAAATCCAACAACAAAAACTTGTTGTTCAAAAGTTAATTTCTCTAATGATACTTTTAATTCATCTTGACCGTCGATAACTATTTTTTTATCATTGCAACAATCTTCTTTGGCCATATCACAACCAGACAAGGATGAACCCTGGTTCATCTCCATGCCACAGGTTTTAGCCTGTTTGAAAATTGCCGTGTCAATTAAAACATCACCACAATAATGGCTCTCAAACGTAAAAGAAAACGTTGAAAACAACACTAAAAGCGCCATTAAAAATGATGATATTTTATAAAATATTTTTTTCATTAGATGTTACAAAACTACAATTTTTTTAACATATCTAGTCTATTTAACATTTTTTTATAGCCTCCTAAGTAAGATTCTGTCAATAAAAGGGGAGTAATTTTAAACTAAAACTCACCTAATTCAACAATATATTTTACAATTTTTTTTATTTGATTTGGAGGAAATCCATGATCAAAATAAGGTGTTACATATAAACGCTTTCCAATCCAAATTTTCAAATTAGCGTGCGGAGCACCATCATAAAACCTTCTTTCTGTTGGTGCTTTTAAATTTGCCATCTCCTGAAGGTTAATTTCATTAATAAGGTCATTAACTTTATTCCAAATAATTTCATTACTAGTTAATGTATCTCTTTTTATATGTTGCACTCCCAAGGTTCGGATTAAATTATCTTTTGAAATTTCTATCTTTTTCGAATACCCTCTTGAGCTAACTTCATATACAACCTTTATCGCATCCTTTTGCGCATAGGATATATGAATTATTAAAACAGAAAAAAAAATTAAAATATTTCTCAAAGTGCAATTAATTAATAGAGTTAAAATAAAATAATCATATTCCCAACGACATGATAAAAATCATATTTTCTGAAAATCCTTTTTTCTACTTTTGAGTATGTACTTGCAACTACGCCAAATTTTATACAATCGGCTAAGTGCTAATTACAACGTCACGCAAATGATCAGCTTACAACGGTTAATCATTAAAAAATTGACAAAATGAAACGGTTTATTACTAAAATAGTGTCTTTTTCATTAGCTGTAGCCATACTCTCCACTACATCTTCTTTTTCAATGGACATGCATTTTTGTTGTAATAGATTAGTGGATGTTGCGGTTTTTAATGATGCTAAAACTTGTAGTGAAATCACTCAAAAAACACCTATAAAAAGATGTATTTCAGAAGATAAATCTTGTTGTAGCAACAAATCCTTTGTTAAAATAGGTGATGACATACAAACCGTTTTCTTTTATTTCAATTATGATTCATTTGTGTTTTTAAGCACTTTTTTCTATACCTATATAAACCTATTCGAGGGATTAGAAAAACAAGTAATTCCATTTGAAACATATGTTCCACCTTTAGTCTCAAAAGACATAATTGTGCTACACGAAACCTTCTTAATTTGATTTTTCAATAACAGATTAACCGCTTAATCTGAACCCATATTGCCAACAAATCTTTCTTGGCCAAATCCTATGTGTGTTAAATCAATTATTTAAAACGCATAGCAAATCATAGTTGATCAGTAACTCTATTGAATGTATTACACTGTTTAGTCTGATCTGAATAGCAGAAATTGAAATCAACTACAATTTAACAAATCAAAAATTATACAAAATGAAAACCATAAAAATTTTAGTAGGCTTGATACTTACATCTATTGTTTACATTTCGTCTATAGCTTTTACGAGTCCTCCACAGGAAAAATGGATTGCTCCAAAAAGTGCAGACAACATCATAAACCCTTTAAAAAATGACATTAATGCTGCGACAACAGGAAAAAAACTCTTTAAAATGATGTGTTCTGTATGTCATGGTGTTAAAGGTAAAGGAGATGGTATGGCAGGTGCAGGTCTAACACCTAAGCCAACAGATTTTACTAACAACGAATTTCAATCACAAACAGACGGTGCGATATTCTGGAAGTTGGCCAAAGGAAGAACTCCTATGGCGTCTTACGAGTCATCTATTCCAGAAACTAAGAGATGGCAAATTATTAACTATATAAGAACTCTTAAAAAATGAAAAAACTAGCTTTAATACTAACAGTGTTTGTTTTGTGCTTTACGGTTAATGCACAAAACAACAATTTTGAAATGAATGACAGCTCTACAACTGTAAAGCCTAGTAAAACGCAGTTTATGGTAAGAGGCTATGGCCATACAGGTTTAAATAGTCTTAAATCCGAAGAAGAAAAAGAATCATCTTTTGTTGGTTCAGCATTCGCACCAATATTTCTTTTCAAACATTCTGACAAACTCATGTTTGAGGCGGAACTTGAATTTGTACTAGAAGGTAATGAACTTGAAGTTGGATTGGAGTATGCAGATGTTATGTATGTAGTAAATAAAAACTTAACCTTACGTGCTGGTAAATTTCTACTCCCTTTTGGCACCTTTATGGAGCGTTTACATCCTGCCTGGATCAATAGGTTACCAACGAGACCTCTTGGTTTTGGACACGATGGTATTGCACCAGCTTCAGGAATTGGATTTGAGGTACGAGGTGCATTTGATTTAGGTGGTTCTACATTAAATTATTCTGCATACGCTACTAACGGCCCTCGTTTAAAAGACGGCAGCCTTGAACCTGAAGAAGCTGGGTTACTATCCTTTAACAACTATGAAGATAACAATAACAGCAAGGCCTTTGGTGGAAGGTTAGGTTTTCTACCTTTCTCTGATTCTTCTACAGAATTTGGTCTTTCAGCCTATACTACTAACGGGGTAGGTAAAGAAGGCTCTACATATGAAGATGTGGGTGCATTTTTATATGCTATTGATTTCTCTTTTGTTAAACAAATTCCCGCATTAAGTGGCATATTGGATCTTAAAGGACAATATAACAACTCTAAAGTTGATGACGCATTTTATACAGAGATGCATGAAGATGGTGATCAAGAAGAATACACTTTTAAAAATAAAAGCAACTCCTTTTATACCCAATTAAGTTATCGTCCAACGATGTCTGACAGTGATTTTATGAAAAAAATAGAATTTGTGGGAAGGTATTCAAACTTTAATGCCCCTGAAGGAGCAGAATGGGAAGAACAATCAGATCAATATGCTTTTTCAATAAATTACTGGTTAACATGGAGATCTGTTATAAAAGTCGCTTATCAATCCACAGAGAGTATTGGAGGTCATGATGGTGACGGAACGACCAATGGTCTGTTTATTCACTGGGCAATTGGATTATAATAATAACATTAAACACAAAAAAGATGAAAACTTTACATAAAATATCAATTGGAGCAATAGCTGTATTCATGCTAACAATAGTTTTCACAGCCTGCTCTTCTACAAAAGACAAGTACGTTAATGCAACTGAACAGAAAGAGCTTATAATTGAAAAATCGGGAGCTCAATACTGGGGTGAAACATGCAATAGATGTCATTTAGCACCCTCACCAGCAGATTATAATGACGCAGACTGGGAAACGATTAGTTTACACATGAGAGTGAGAGCTAATCTAACCGAAAAAGAGGTTAAAAAGATTGAAGCGTTTCTAAAGTCTGCAAATTAAAACATGTCAAGGCGCATTTTTATTGAATGCGGGTTAGAGGTTTGAAGAAGATTAAAAATGCGCTTTGATTTGATAATGAGATCAATAACTTTTAAAAATATTATCATGAAAACATTTGTAATTATTTTTTCGATACTAGGTATGGTTACCCTAAACAGTTGTAACCAAAATACAGACATGAACACACTCCTTGAAAAGGATGAAACAAGAAATGAGATTTTTAATTCAATTTTAAACAATCACGACTTCATGATGGAATTTATGAAAAGTATGCATACCAGCAATCATGCCATGCAAATGATGCAAGGAGATAAAAAAATGATGGAAATGATGATGAGCGACGATGGTATACACAACATGATGAAAGACAGTACAATGATGAAGGGGATGATGCATTCTATGATGACAGACAAGAACACGATGAGTAATATGATGAATATGATGCACGAAAATGGAATGATGGACAAAGATTGTATGAACTCCTGTATGAAAATGATGCAAGAAAAAGGAATGGGAATGATGAATAAAAAAAAGAAAGATGGAGGCTCTCCTCATCACTAAAAACAAGAAATTAATTAAAACTAATAAGAACGATGAAAAATCACTGGTTATGGATGGTCATATGCTGTGTACTTCCATTATTGTTAATTTTTTTAGCTCCGGTCTTAGGGATTAAAGGGAATACAACATTATTTACTTTTATCATATTAATGTTCGCCATTCATCTTTTACTTCCTATAAAACATGGAGATCATTCACACGGATTGTCTGATGATAATCTTGATAAAAAGAGCAATAAGAAAGAACATAATGAGCACCATCATTGAGACAAAACATTTAAAATCAAACGTCAATTTGATGAACCCTATATAGCTGACGCTTGCTCAAAATAAGAATTATGAACATGTTCTAAGCTATATAAGAAATGAAGATTTCCCTATAAAAAATAAGGATTCCTCATTAGGCATAAAAAACATCTTTCACTTTACAGCTTGAGAAAAGCACTCTAAAACCGAAAGATTCTATTATTACTGAATTACAAAAATTTAAATTAAATATCATGCATTTTTACGATGGACACTTTGGAGGCATGCACCTAGTTTGGTGGTTTGTTTGGTTGGTATTTATACTATGGATATTTTTTATTCCTACAGATATACCACACCAAAGAAGAACAAAAGAGAACTCATTAGACATTCTTAAAAGACGATTTGCCAAAGGCGAAATCTCAAAAGAGGAATTCGAAGAATATAGAACTATATTAAAAGAAAATAAATAACTTAAAAATTAAATAAATCATGTATAAATTAAACGTAAAAAAATTTGGTTTTGCATTAGGCCTAACCGGAGCCTTAATTTATTTTGGTTGCAT
>JASBUG010000003.1 GCA_030148025.1 Flavobacteriaceae bacterium
ATCAAAATTGATTATAAAGAAAATAAAGAAATTAGAACATTTTATAATGAATATGGACATCGTACATTAGTATCAGGAAGTGTGTACGAGGTACAAATATTGCTAAATGAATCAGGAGAAAGAACACAGTTAACTTTTCACGACATCAATGGAAACCTTATTGAAAATGATTTTGGAATTGCCACTTATAAGTGGAATAAATTAAACGATAATAGAATTATAGAGCATCGTTTTGATATAAATGATCAAATTAAAAGAAATAGACCTGGTTTTGGCTACTTAATCACTGAATTTCAATATGATAAAAATGGGTTGCTCGATACAATGATAAACCTAGGTTTGGAAGGTAACCAACCAGCAGCAGATAACGCAGGAGTAGTAAGCACAAAAATAGGATATGATGCACATGGACAGTTTATTCAATGGCTGAATTTAGATAAGGATAATAAGCCAATTAGAGGCATGAGTAACATTGCAGAAATTAGATATATACCATCAAATTTTAGAGGCGAACAAGATGCAGCATTTATAGACGAAAAAGGTGAGCCTCAAACCACTAATTGGGGAGCGCACAGGGTTGTGTATGAATTTGATACTTATGGAAATGAAATTTCAAGAAAGTTCTTAGGGCTTGATAATAGTCACATAAATGTAAATAATGGAGTAGGTGAAATAAAGTCAGAATGGACTAAAGATGGCATGTATAGAACTTCTAGAAAATATTTTGATAAAGAAGGAAACCCAATTGAAATAGGTGATAGTAAGATACATGAATTTAGAACCGAATTTAACGATCAGGGAAACCCAATTTCAACAGCATCTTTAAATATTAGAAAAGAATTGGTTCTCGATATAGGAAATGGTTATGCCAAAGTAGCAACCAATTTTGATAATAATGGACGTATCGTAGAACGTAGATATTTAGATTTAAATGAAAAACTAGTCAATCATAAAACTTGGGGAGTAGCAAGGTTTGTTTATGCCTATAAGAATAATTCTGAGTTACTTAAAGTAACCTGTTATAACAATTTAGGTGAAGAAGTAAAGCCTTTGTGGAACCCAGCACATTAATAATTAAAAAATTAATCATGAAAAAAAATGTCAATCTTATTGTAATGCTAATGTTTGTCTTTGGAGTTTCAATTAGCAATGCACAACAAAATTTCAACTTTGCTCAAAATCAAATCAAAGTATGGGAATTAGCCAAACAACGAACTCTGGATGTTGCTAAGGCGATGCCTCAAGATAAGTATAACTACAGTCCAACGTCTGATGTTAAAAGTTTCGGACAGCAAATGTCGCACATAGCTAATAGCATGCTGTCAATGCATACACGATTTATATTAAAAAGCAGGTATTCAGGAAGTGAAAAAGATGCCTCTAAACTATCAAAAGAGGCTATTATTTCAGATATAGAAAAGGCCTTTGATGTAGTGATAGGCGATCTAAAAAAGCTTTCAGATAGTGAATTACAACAAAGTGGAAAAACACATGGTGCATTTCCTCTTACTAAATGGCAATCGCTGTTATTTATGAGAGATCATATAACCAATCACAGAGCCAAGGCTGTGTTGTATTTGCGATTAAACAATATTGCACCACCTAGATACGGATTTAATTAAACATTGCTGACTGTAATATAAAATGAACAAAATCTCGGTTATCATCATTGGTTTTCTTATCCAGTTGTCTGTCTTTGCACAGCCTAACAGACTACAGTATTCGTTTAAATTAAACGAATTGCAAAATGGCATAGATGTGATAATGACCTACTATAATATTCAAGATGATACCTTAACATTTTTAGTGCCTTCAAATTATGATAATACAACATTAAAGAATAGCATTCTGGTTAATAATTTGGAATTGTTATCCGAAGGAGAGTTAGTGAAACTTGAAAATAGTGATGATGTAGAATATCGATACAAGGGAACTACAAAGAATATTTCGATAAGTTATACCATCCCAAATTTTGCAGATAATTCAAACTATTTACCATGTCAAGGTGACGCTTATTTTGCACCAGCAATTACTAAAAACTTCTTTCACATGTATGGTGATATGTCTTTAGTATTCCCAAAACATGGAAATAATAAGAGAACTTATTTCGATCTTGAAATAGAGTGGTTAAACTTTCCTGATACTTGGCATATAGCAAACGATTTTGACATCGCTGAATTAAAAAATGGAAAACGAAAATTACAAGTGCATAAAAGTATAACAATTCAGGATATGGGAGAATCTCTATTCTTTGGTGGTTCTTATAGAAAAGCAACATTTTCTACTAACACCGTTAATTTTCACACTTTTATATATGGCGATTTTCAGTTTTCAGATCAAGATTTTATTTCTCAAATAGAATTGATAACTAACGCACAAATGCAACACTGGAATCACTTTAATCATTCTAAGGATTATGTGATATCTATTACTCAAAAAGGAGTTGATTGCGGAAAAATATCAGGTAGAAACATGTATAATTCCTTTTCATTCTATATGTCAGGAAATTTTACAAAAGCGCATATTCCAATCATTCTTCAAAAAGGTTTGACACATGAATTCGCCCATAGTTGGATAGGAACCAATCTCGTGAAACATAATGAGAATTGGGAAGAGATGCGATGGTTTGTTGAAGGATTTACCGAGTATTATTCTGGGTTAATAAACCTTAAAGCTGGCCTTTTTAATAAAGAACAGTATCTAACTTTTTTAAACAGTAAAGTAATAAGGTACATGCAGTCACCTTATGCAAAAACTACCCTAAAGGAGTCTGTAGCGAAATATCAATTTAGCGACAAGTTTAGAACTTTAGCTTATGACAAAGGTACAGTATTTGCCTTTTATTTAGATGGTTATATACGAAAACAGTCAAATAGCACATACAACCTCAAGGATATAATGATGATGCTTATTAATACTGAAAAAGACAATATTGATGGTAATTTGGATGTTAAACTAATGGTTAGCCTTATCAAGTCACATTTTAATATTGATATGTCTCAGTTGATTAAGACATATATCGTCGAAGGTAACTTAATTCCTATTGAATCACCGCTTATTGAAGAAAGTAAGCTTGAAGAAAAGATAGCTTTTGATTATGGCTTTGATTTTTTAACCAGTATCGATAAAGAAGTTATTGTTGGATTAAAAGCAGACTCTAATGCTTACAAACAAGGTTTAAGAAACGGGCAAAAGCTAAAAGCTATAAAAGGAATTACTAATAATGTAAATGGCGATATTATTCTCGAAGTTATTGCCAATGATAATACGTTATTGGTGTCTTTTAAGCCACAAGGAGGTAGAATACAAATACCTATAATTACTAAATTAAAACCATAAAATGAAAAACCATGATAAGTAATAAGACAATCCATAAAATAATAGCACTGCTTTTTTTAAGTACTATTAGTGTTTATTCTCAAACTAAAGCGTATCCTGCGCCAGGAAATTTAGTAGATATTGGGGGCTATAAAATTCATCTACTCACCGCTGGAGAAGAAAAGCAATGTCCAACGGTAGTGTTTTTTCATGGTGCTGGTGATATAGCCTTACATTGGAATCTAGTACTACCCAAAGTAGGAGAATTTGCTAGAGCTGTTGCTGTTGATCATGCAGGAGAAGGTTGGAGCGATCATGGTCATGGATTGGCTTTAAATCAGCAAGTTTACGATACTTATCAAGCTCTTAAAAAAGGAGGCTATAAGGCTCCATATATTGTAGTAGGTCATTCCTTAGGAGGTATTACTGCCAATTTGTTTGCTGCTACCTATAAAGAAGAAATAGGTGGAGTTGTAATGGTAGATGCAACACATCCAGATGTTGTATTAAAGGTTTTTAATAAAGAAACCAAAAAAATGGAATGGAAACGAATGCGTTTAAGAGCAGATCAACCCATAAAAGAAGTAAATACGACGCCTTTAAGTGAGCCAAAAGAAACAAAATCATTTCAAGCCAGAAGAGACTTTGGAGATTTACTCGATAAATTCTCTGAAGACGATAGAGCGCGTTTTAATTGGATTTATAATGAACGAAAATGGACCTATGTAAAAGGACAAAGTAATACCTATGAAGCAGAAATAATGCAAGAGATGTTTACAAATAAAGAAAAGTACAATTTAGGTAATATACCTCTGGTAGTTATATCTGGAGCTAATAAGGATGTTCCTGAAGGAGATGCTAATTGGAGCTCTGAACAATTAGTAACTCATTCTAAAAAGCTACAAAAAGATCTTTTAAAGTTATCAACCAACAGCTCTCAAATTATTGCTAAAAAAAGTGGACATAATGTACATATTGATGAACCTAAACTTGTAGCAAAAGCTATTAAGAAATTATTAAAAGCCATAAACTAAAAACCATTCATGTCAAAAAAAAGTAAATTCAAAAAGTTCCATAAAATAAACAGGCGTATTCATTTATATGCTGGTCTGTTTATGATCCCTTATATTTTTATATTCGGATTATCTGGTTTAATATTCAACCATGCAGCATTAATGAGCGATAATCGCTCTGTAGATACATTTAAATTAGAAGGGAAAGACCAATTAAGCACCTTGTTTCCTAATTTAGAAGAGTTGGCTGCTACCATAACTGATTCTATAAAGGGAGAAAATAATATAAGCAGTTTTAGTCTTGATAACATAAAGTATAACAATACGATGATATTAAGATATACCAACAAAGATGCAGACCATAGAATTAAGATTGACGTTCCAACAAATAATGTAGAAATGATGACTTTACCCGATTTTGTTGAGAATAACACTGTAAATAGGGGAACTGTTAATTTGTTAAATAAACTTAATACAGAAGAAATATTACACAGGTTTGAAAACGTATTAGCAGACCGAGGAATAAACAATGTGTCTTCCAGAATACAGAGATTACCAAACCTAGAATTCGACCTTGTAACAAATCAAAATAATTACAGAGTAACCTATGATCTTCAATCGGGGAACTATAGACTTGCAGATCTGGATCAACGCAAGTTTAAATGGAATTATTTCTTTGTCAATTTACATCAAGTACATGGTTATCCACTTGGAGGGTTTTCACTAAAATGGCTATTTGTATTCTTTGCAGATTCTCTGGCTGTATTAATGATAATTTGGGCAATATCTGGTGTAATTATGTGGTATAAAATGAAGAAACAATTTGTTATCGGGCTTGTGTTATTAGGAGTTTCAGTTGTTATAGCTATAGCGATAATGATTAATCAATACGAATTAGGATTTTAAAATTAAACGATGAAAAAATTACTAATAATTAGCATTAACGGACTCTTCTTTTTGTTAGCTAGTGTTTTATTAATTTCTTTCAATGAGGAGGAAAATTCAAATAGGCACTATACTAATATCTATGAAGAGGCATTAGAGGAATTTGATCTTCAAGCTAGAATGAATCGCCATAATGTTCCGGGAGTAAGTTTTGCAGTAATAAAAAATGGGAAGCTTCATTGGGCAAAAGGATATGGCGTGATACAAAAAGGAAACCCTGAGCCAATAAATACAGAAACCATGTTTTCTGTTGGGTCTGTTAGTAAGGTTGGTGCTGCTACAATGAGCTTAAGGTTGCAAGAACAGGGAAAATTAAATATTGATACTAATGTGAATCAGTACCTTAAATCATGGGAAATTCCAGAGAGCAGTTATACCAAGGAGCAACCTGTAACTCTTAGAAGTATCATGTCTCATACTGCTGGATTAACCGTCCATGGCTTTGCCGATTTTTTACCAAACGAGAAATTGCCAACTACAGTTCAAATTTTAAAAGGTGAATGGCCAGCAAAGAATAATGAGGTATATGTAAACATTCCTGTGGGAAGTAGATATCGTTATTCTGGTGGTGGTACAACTGTCGAGCAGTTAATTATTGAAGATTTAACGAATAGAAAATTTCATCAAGCCGCTAATGAACTTTTGTTTAAACCTTTAAAAATGAATAGGAGTAGTTATAAAAATCCTTTACCTGTATCCTTTGGGAATATTGCCAAGGCACATAACAGAAGCGGAAATATAACTGCCTTACCTCGTGGTTATCAGGCTATGCCAGAAGCTGCAGCCTCTGGTTTATGGACAACACCTAGCGATTTTTCTAAACTAATGATCATGCTTATGAAAGCTTATCATGGCGAAAACAACTCGTATTTGTCGCAAAGCATCACCAGAGATATGATGACACCAGTAGCTCCAAGTACTTATGGTTTAGGACCAAGAATAAAAACAAATGGACAAAATATTGAGTTCTCTCATGGAGGAGCAAATGATTCTTATAGAGCTCATTTTTCGGGATTCTTACCTAATCAAAATGGCTATATCATTTTTACAAACGGAACTGGAGGGTCTGGATTAATCAACGAACTACGTCCACTTTTTGACAAATTATTGAATTAATAAAATGAAACAGATTTTTACACTTCTTATCGTATCATCATTGTTTTTTGGATGCATACAACAAAATGAAGAGAATTATGAAATTTCCGAAGCAGACAAAAAGGAAATAGAAGCATTAAAAAGGAATATTCCTTTAATCCTAGCCAATGAAGGATGGGAAGCTTATGAAAACAAGTTTTCTAAAAATTACCAGAATTGGCATATGCTGGGAGATCAAGTTCGTAATAGAGAGGAATATCTTTCTCTTGTAAAACAGTGGTATGATGCAGGTAATAGGGCCAATGATAGCGAAGTAGAATCAGTGGCTTTTATTCCAATAGCCAAAAATAAAGTCATGTATTTGCATAAACAAATTGAAAGTTTTGATCTGGTGAATACAGAAGAGAACAAGATTTCGAGAGATATCAGATTCATTGGCATTTTTATTAAAGAAGAGGGAGAGTGGAAGGTTGATTTTACAGCCTTTATGGATGCTCCTACAAGTAATTAGTCATAATGAAAAATATGTTTTTGTTTTTAATGGTGTTGGCTTTTACAAGCTGTATAGACAATAGTTCACCATTTTCACAATTTGACGAAATTACAATTCCAGTTAAACTAGGAGAAGGAAGCTTGTCAACAGATTCAATACAATGGAATAATGTATTTGTGTCAAAAACCAGTGAATTGTATTATACCAAGAATGAAAATGAAGGTTCAGTAATTAAAAAGTTCGTTTTAAAAGATGGAGAATTTCTAAATAATGAGACTATTAATCTTCCTAAAGATGCGTCTCATTCTGATGTTTATGTAAATCAGGAAGGAACCTTAATGTTATTCTCTTCTACAATGAAAGAGCATGAAAGTGATACCATTTCCGACTGGAATATATGGAGATCTTCTAGAGAAAATGGAATATGGAAAACTCCAGAATTACTGTTTAAAGATCATTTAGAGGGAAATAAGTTCTATCCCTGGCTTACTAACAGTGGAAACCTTTATTTTTCATCAACGCCTCAAGGATCAAGAAATAGCGACCTATTTGTTAGTAAGTATATAAATGGCGTGTATCAACAACCTAAAGCTTTACCAAAGTATATAAATTCAGTGAATTTGGAGGGAGATGCATTTGTTTCGCAAGACGAATCATACCTTATTTTTGCAGGTTTTGAAAGAGGGCAAAATCTTGGTAAATCAGACCTGTACATTACATTTAATAATAATGGTAGTTGGACTGCACCTGTTTGGTTAGGAGAAGAGATTAACTCTAAAGGCTATGATGGTAGTCCGTTTGTAACTCACGATGGTAAGTATCTTATTTTTACTAGTAGTAGAGGAAGTACAGATAACAACACATTCTTCAATCATTATATTGTTAGATTTCACCCTGAAACGTACCGTAAACAATCCTTAACATTAGAAAACTATTTGAGTAATGTTGGAAAAACACCAACGCGATTTGAGGTAGATAATATTACAACCTCTGAAGTTGAATATGGTGGGAGCCTGTCTTTAAGTACTAATGAAATTGTATTTACAAGAGCTGCTGATGATTTCTCTTCTAGAAACATGATGATTAGTCAATTTAGTAACGGACAATTTTCTGTTCCGCAAGAATTAAAAATTGGAGACATTATGTATAAAGGAGCTAGTGATATTCAACTTTCTAATGATGGCGAGTATTTATACTTTAAAATGCGAGGGCATATTCCCAATGATAGCCTTAGGAATGATGGAAATATTTGGCGAAGCAAACGTAACGGAAATACGTGGAGCAATGCTGAGTTATTACCAGAAACAGTCAATTCTGAATTAAGCGAATATTACCCAATGTTAACCAATAGTGGGAATCTATATTTTAGTAGGGAATTAAAAGATTCAAGCTATGATATATTTGTGTCAAAGCTTGTTGATGGAGCTTATCAAGAAGCAGAACGTCTTCCAGATTATATCAATACAAATTTATTGGAGTCTGACGCCTATATAGCACCAGATGAATCGTATATGATATTTGTGAGAATGTATGCCGAAGGCGATCTTGGTGTGTCAGACTTATACATTAGTTTCAACGATAATGGAATTTGGTCAGAGCCTAAGAATATGCGTTCATTAAATAGTAGTGGAGTAGATGGAAGTCCTTTTGTGACGTCTAATGGAAACTACTTAATTTTTACTTCTACTAGAGATTCAGATCATCCAGAAAATTTTGATGGGCATTTAGATATTTATATTGCAAGGTTTAATCCAGAAGATTGGAAGTAGTTGTTATACTATGTATTGTTTTAGTTACTATTATGATAAATAGTAAAATATAGCTAAACCTTTTCCTCTTACCATTCGTCGACAGATAAACAGGTATTGGTCTAAAAATACCTATTTAAACTACCTGTCAAAACTACTTTAGTGTTCAGAAATAAAGTTTAACCCTTTTAAATCAATTTATTATGAACACGCAATTAGCCTATAATAAGCAGTTAGAAAATAGAAGTAATAACGAATTAAAACTAGCTTATAAAAAGAGTCAGCTATTTAACAAACTTGTAAATAAAGAAGAAAGTATAGCTGTAGTAGGACTTGGTTATGTTGGATTACCATTAGCAGTACATATGGCTTCAAAATTTAAAGTATTAGGTTTTGATATTAACCAAGAAAAGATCTTACAACTATGGAATTTTCAAGATCCTTGTAAAGAATTAAGTACTGAGGACTTCAAGAATAAAGATATCACGTTCACAGCTACTGAAAGGTCATTAGGAAATGCAAAGCTATATATAGTAGCAGTTCCTACTCCTATCGACAAGTATAAAATGCCTTATCTGGAGCCATTAAAATCTGCAACAGCAATGGTTGCTAAACATTTAAAGAAAGGAGATTGTATAGTATTTGAATCTACAGTATTCCCTGGATGTACTGATGAGATTTGTGTGCCAATTCTTGAACGTATATCAAGGTTAAAGTTGAATGAAGATTTTACGGTTGGATATTCACCAGAACGTATTAACCCAGGAGATAAAAATCACACATTTACAAAGATTAAAAAGATTGTTTCGGGTAGTAATAATGAAGCATTAGATTTAATTACTAGTGTATATGAATCAGTAGTAGAAGCCGGTGTGCATCGTGCTGAAAGTATCAAGGTAGCTGAAGCTGCTAAGGTAGTGGAGAATATTCAACGTGATGTAAACATCGGCTTAATGAATGAGTTATCGCAAATTTTTAATGCACTTAGTATTAATACCAAAGATGTATTAAAAGCGGCTGGAACGAAATGGAATTTTCACAATTACTTTCCAGGTCTTGTAGGAGGACACTGTATTGGTGTAGATCCTTACTATTTAATTGATAGAGCTAAGAAATTTAATATCAGACCACAAATACTTGAAACTGTCCGTAAAACTAATGAAGGAATGGTAGATTTTATTGTGAAATCTATTAAAAAGCGTCTTTGGATTAAAAAACCAAAAGAAAAAGTGACCATTCTTGTAAAAGGAATCACTTTTAAGGAAGATGTAAATGATGTTAGAAATTCTAAAGTAGTTGATATTATCAAACAGTTAAAGAAAAATGATTTTGAAGTTACTGTTGAAGATCCTCAAGCAAATCCATCTGAAGTACTTGATCATTATGGGATAGAACTATCTAGCCAAAAAACGTATTCAAAACCTTTTGATGTAATTATTATGGCAGTTAACCATAAAGAATATCAATGTATGGATGAAGTTGTAACCATGTTAACGCCTCAAGGTTTCTTATTTGATATTAGAGGAACATTTAAGCATTTAGTGCCTAAACACAGATATTTAACACTTTAAACTAACTAGTAACAAAAGTTTATAACCATGTTCAAAGTTGTTAAAAATAATAACCAAAAAATCCTTACTCAAGGCAGTATTGATTACTTGATAATTGAAAAGTGGTCAACTGCTTTAGAAGGAGCTTTAACTTCATGTAAAGCTGTAATAATTGCTACTAAGGAAGTTGCTTGGTTTAATGATATAGTGTTGCAACTTAGAACACATAAGGATAAAAATGTATTCTTAAAACCCGTTTTTTATAAGTATGATGTTAAATCTGAATATGTAATTCATACAGATGGTTTATTTGAGGAAGATTTATCAAATGAAATGGTTAGAACCATAGTAGATAAAATACAAAATGTACCTCAGTTAGCATTTGAACAAAATTTTGATGTAACTACTAGACTAGTGCAATTTCTTTTTACTAGAGAAGCAAAGTTAGTTCCTGTTAAAAACAGACATTCCAAAATAGGGTACATTTATCCGTTTATTGGATTGTATTTTACAAATAAAGAATACGAAATAGAAAAACAACTTCAGTTTTTAGTTAATGATGAAACTTTAGATGTGAAGCTAAAGGACAAAATACAGCTTTGTAATGATTGCCACGATAGTTATTTAATCTATAAAGAAACCTGCCCTAAATGTAAATCAATTGATCTTGAAGCTCAAGATATAATTCACCATTTCACTTGTGCTCATGTGGCACCACAGGAACAGTTTATGAATAGTGAAGATGATAATTTACAATGTCCTAAATGCGACAAGCATTTACGTCATATAGGGATAGATTATGATAAACCTTCATCAGTATATAACTGTAATACATGCGACCATAACTTTCAAGTTTCACAAGTTTTAGCAGAATGCCACAGCTGTAATCATGTGAACAGTTTGGAAGAGCTTATTGAGGTAACAATTTATGACTATGAACTTACTATGAAAGCAATGCTTTTAGCAGAAGGTAAGTATCAAGTCCATAAAACTGAAGCTAAAAATGATACGCTGGTTTTTAAACAATTACTAGATCAAGAAAGAAAAAGGCATTTTGCTAAAGGACACTCTAGCTACTTGTTTACTGTGTCATTAACAGGTGAATTGCTAAATATTTTAGATAGCAATTATATAAATAGTTTCTGGAAAGATATGAAACAAGTAGCAAGAGAGTATGTTGTTAACGATTTATGCTATGTAAGAGAAGGCAATTCTATAAGATTATTGCTATTAGATATGTTGCAAGTTGAAGCAGAACAATTACAGCAAAAAATGATTTACAATATGGAATTGTTGTTAAGTGATAATATTAAGTCACATATTACCATAGAAAATAAATTAATAAACGTAGATACCCTATGAACCACTTAATACCAGAATATCTAAACTATTGGTTTGAAGTTGGAATATGGAAGTTTATTCGCATATTCTGGTATTTCGTGTTATTTGAGTTTACACGATATATTATAATAGATTATATCGTTTATGGAATTTTTTATTTAAACAGAAAGAAAAGACAAGATCGATGGGATTTAGCTAAACAAAAGTTTAGATTAGAAAATCCCCTGGTATCTATTATTATACCTGGTAAAAATGAAGGGAAGCACTTGTATAAATTAACAAAGTCATTATCCGAACAAACATACACAAACTTTGAACTAATAATAGTAGATGATGGCTCTGATGATGACACACCTATCATTGGAGAAAATCTGAAAAAGCACGGATTGATTGACTTGTTCTTGCGAAACGATCAAAGAGGAGGGAAGGCATCTGCAGCAAATTTTGCATTACAATTTTGCAAAGGCAAATACATAGTGCATCTAGATGCAGATTGCTCCTTTGATCGTGATGCTATAGAAAATGTGGTAATACCTTTTTATATAGATGAAAATATTGGTGCTGTAGGAGGAAACGTTAAGGTAAGAAATTATAAAAGTAGTTTATGTGCTAAACTACAAGCAATTGAGTATCTTAAAACAGTGTCTGTAGGAAGGATTGTGACATCGTATCTTGGGATATATAAAATAATATCTGGAGCCTTTGGTGCTTTTAGGTCAGATGTTATTAGTAGTATTGGTGGTTGGGATATTGGTCCAGGACTTGATGGTGACATCACCGTAAAAATTAGAAAATCAGGATATAGAGTGTATTTTGAACCAACAGCTGTATGTTTAACCAATGCTCCAGAAAAATTTAAAGTATTAACTAAGCAGCGTTTGCGTTGGGATAAATCTATTATCCGTTTTAGAGTACGTAAACATAAAGATGTATATTTTCCTAATGCTAATTTTAAGTGGTCTACATTCTTTTCATTAGCAGAAAATGTGTTTTATAATGTTATTCTTGATGTACTTTGGTGGATATATATAATAGATATTTGTATTAATTACAGTGGCTCTTTACAGTTTGTTATTCCTATGAATATCACCTTGTATTTTGTAATGAGTTATGTGCAAATGTGTAGTATATATATGTTTTCTGAACGTAGAGAAGAGGAAAAATATTTATGGAAATATGTAGCATTTATGACATTTTATACTGGTATGTATTTACGTATAGTACGAACTATAGCGTATTACAAAGAGTTTTTCTTTAAACGTTCGTTTGAAGATCCTTGGAATCCTTATAAATCTTCAAGGTTGGCAAAAGAGCACGGTCTTTAAAAACCATTCGTCGACACTTATCTTCCATTCACCGCTCTTATCTTAGGTATTTATCGAACTTTAAGTTAAATTGATAAAAAATCATTCATCTTTAGTATACCTAAAATCAAATAAGAATGCGTAATCTGTCATTATTACTAATTGAAGACGATGAAATAGAAACTCTAAAGTTTCAAAAAATAGTTAGTTCAATAAGTGAAAAGCATAAAGTAACAATTGCCCAAAATGGAGAAGAAGCTCTAAAGCTTGTGAAAAATATTGGGCAATTACCAAATGTAATTCTTCTAGATTTAAATATGCCTAAACTAAATGGGCTTGAGTTTCTGAAAATTTTAAAGAACAGCGGAGTTTTAAAATATATTCCTGTTGTTATTCTAACTACATCAAATTACCCTAACGACATTCTTGAGTGTTATGAAATGGGAATAGCTGGTTATTTAATGAAGCCGTTAAAATATCAGGATTATAAAAAGCTAATTGAAAATTTTATAACTTACTGGAGTGTAAACGAATTCGCTCGAAAAAATTAAAAATAATTTATATGAAATGAGCCATAATAACTAGTTGGTAATCCCAGCTTAAAAGGGATACGTAGAGCTTACCGAAGTGTTTAATGGCGAATTACATCTGACAGTTAAAAAAAACAAATATAAACAGATGAAAGGAATAGTATTTACAGAATTTTTATCACTAGTTGAAGACAAATTTGGATTGGAAACAGTTGATGAAATTATTCAAAAATCTGAGTTACCTTCAAAAGGAATTTACACATCTATTGGCACCTATGATTTTTCAGAAATGTTAAGCTTATTGGTGCATTTAAGTGAAAAGACTTCGTTAAGTATAGATGATCTTTTATATACCTATGCCGAACACTTTTTTGGTGTATTAGTTAATACTTATGGAGAACTGTTAAGTAGATATAAAGATCCAATAGAAATGCTGGCTTCAATTGAAAATCATATACATGTTGAGGTTAGAAAAATTTACCCTGATGCCGAACTACCTACATTTACTGTTTTAGAAAAAACTACTGATAAATTAGTTCTAGAATACATGTCTAGTAGAGCGATGTATAGTTTTGGATTAGGATTAATGCATAAAACGTTTGAGCATTTTAATCAAAAAGCAGAAATCACCTTAGATAAGATTAAATCTGATGGGTCTAAAGTAAATTATACAATTGTAAAAATTAGTGAGTAACACAAAAATAGACATATTACAAAGAGCTCTAGAACGTGAACGTATAGCTAGAAAAGAAGCCGAAAGAATACTGGAAGATAAATCTAGGCAGTTATACGAATTGTCTGAAGAGCTTAAAAAAACAAACAAAGCTTTACAAGGAAATCTCAGTGAAAAAACATTAGAGTTACAAGCTATTTTTGACAACAGCAGCTTAGGAATTGTTTTAACGAAGTATGGAAAAATTATTGAAACCAATAAAGCTTTTGAAGAGCTTTTAGGGTTTACTTCAGAAGAACTAAAGCAAATGGATGTTAAGTCTATTTCTGTGAGTAATGATTATCCAAACTCAAGAGATTTAATGGAAAAACTCAATAATGGAATTATTGATAAGTTTTCGGTTAATAAAAGATACGTAAAAAAGGATTCTACTGTTATTTGGGCAAAAACTAATGTGGCGGCAATTAGAGATAAAAGCGGACAAATTATTTATCAAGTAGCTTTAGTAGAAGATATTACAGAAGATTTAAAATTACAAGAAGAACGTAAAGAACTTATAGGTGATCTAAAAAAGAAAAATAAAGACTTAAGAGACTTTGCTCATATAGTATCTCACGATTTAAAATCTCCTTTACGTAGTATGGATACTCTTATTAATTGGTTAAAGGAACATTGTGAATCTGGCGATACAGATAACTTCAATAATGCTTACGAAATGCTTATTGATAAGCTGACTAAAATGGATAGTCTTATTGACGGAGTACTAAGGTATTCTAGTATTGATAGTGTAGAACAAATTAATGAGGAGGTAGACTTAAAGATGTTGTTAGAGGATACTGTAAATATGATTCATATTCCAGATCATATTGAAATGCAGTTGTCTAATGATTTTCCTGTAATAAATGGTGATTTTTTTAGGATCCAACAACTATTTCAAAACTTAATAAGTAATGCTATAAAAAGCATAGATAAACCTCAAGGTAAAGTAAGTGTTCAATACCAATCACATGATCATTTTTGGGAATTTTCAGTAAGTGATAATGGTAAAGGTATTCCTGAAGCTTATAAGGAAAAAATCTTTGAGATGTTTCAGTCTCTTGATGATCAGGAAGATTCAACAGGAGTAGGATTATCTATAGTGAAAAAGATAATCGAGTATTACAATGGAGATGTTTGGTTTGAGTCTGAAGTAGGAAAAGGAACAACATTTTATTTTACGTTAAAAAAATGAGGTATTCAGAACAGCCAAACATTAATTATTTAAAGGAGATTGCTAATGGTGATGATGCTTTTGAAGCACAATTAATTGGTATAATTAAAAGGGAATACCCATTTGAAGTAAAAGAATTTCTGCAAAATTTTGACAGCAAGAATTATAAACTAGCAGCAGAAAATGTACATAAATTAAAACATAAAATTAATATGTTTGGATTATCTAAGGGATATGTAATTGCTGCTGACTTTGAAAAAGAGTTAAAAGCAAGTGAGTTTTCAAAATATGAAACCTTTAAACAAATACTTCAAACCATAGAAAACTACATTAAAACGTTGTAAATGTTTTCGTATATTTAAAGTGAATTAGAATTAAATCCCAATGAAACGAACATTAATAAATTTTAAAAATTTCTTCGCAAAAGAATATGTTTAAAATTTTTAATGTGAGAACGAGTATAACGAGTGGTTGCACACGTTGTCAATTTCATAATTAACATATAATCAAATAATTACTAAAATTTAAACGTGTGAAAAGCATAATTATTGATGATGAAACTACGGCAAGAGCCATTATTAATAAAATGTGTCAAGATCTTCCAGAGCTAGAGGTTCTTGATGAGTTTTCTAATGCAATTGAAGCTATAAAATTCCTAAACGAAAATAATAATACAGAGCTTATTTTTTTAGACATACACATGCCTGCATTTTCTGGTTTCGATTTTGTAAAAACTTTAAAAAATCCACCAAAAATAATTATTACTACATCTGATAAAGATTTTGCCTTAACTGCTTTTGAATATGATTGTATTGTAGATTATTTAGTAAAGCCTATTACTCAAGAACGTTTTAACAAAGCTGTGCAAAAAGCTAAAACTACAGCCGTGTCAAAAGTAAATGAATCTAATGAGCTTCCTGAAAATGATCTTTATGTGAATATAGACAGGCGATTGGTTAAAATTAACATACCAGATATTTATGTTATTGAAGCTAAAGGAGATTATATAAATATTAAAACTGAAGCTAAGAATCATTTAGTACATGCACCATTAAAAAAAATAGCTGAAAAATTACCAAACAGCCTCTTCTTAAAAGTACATAGATCATATATCATTAACACTTCTAAAATCATTGATATTGAAGATAATAGTGTGCTAATTAAACAAGATATCATTCCTGTAAGTCGTGCAAATAGACCTGAACTCATGAAGCGTTTAAATCTATTATAGGGTTAGCAGTAGTTAATTACTATTCGTCTACACAAAACTTCTAACCATCGATAATTAAAGGCAATACTCCGTTCTTAAAACTACTTTTAGAACGTGAAAAGCCCTAAACTACATATCGCAATTTTCTTGTGTATAGCTAACGTGCTATATGCACAAACAGAGAGAACGCTTTTAAAAGATCTGAACACTATTTATCATAATACAGATAAGTTTTTAAATATTTCAGATTATAATAGAAGTGATTTAGATAATATTCAATTTCAAATTCCAGAAGCATCTTCAAAACTTCAAGAGTATAGAGAACAAGATATAGAATTGCAGAGAAAAGCTTTACGCAACGATTTAGGGTTGTCATTTAAAGCTACGGTAAATCATAACTTAAACAACATTTTTGATGAAGAAAATAATGAGTTTATAACTACAAGAGTTAGAACAGAGTTAGAATGGCAACTTTTTAAACAAGGATTTTTTAATAACAGAAATAAAGCAAGACAATTAAGTGATGCTGCAACTATATTAAATCTAGAGAAAGATGAAGAAGCAATTATTTTATGGAGAAGGAAATTCAGATTAAGTTACACTTACGCTATTAATAATGAACTTATAGAATTATATGCTAAGCGTGTTGAGTTTCTTACTGGTTATTTCGATGTATTAACAAACTTGTATAGTAAGAAGTTAATTGATAGAGAATGTATTATAAAAATCAGTTATGATATTGAGAAGACAAAGCAAGAAATAGCTAATTATAAAACGCTTAATACAAGTATTAGAGATAGTATTTTCCCTGAGTTTGAAACAACAAAATTGCCATTTTTAAAAATTGAAAATGAAAGCTTTTCCCCTGAAGCTGTAAATACTGAAATAGATTCACTACAGCAATCTATTTTAGAGGAAGATTACAAATGGTTTGAAGATATTTCACTATCAGTATATGCAAATCAAAATTGGGTAAACTCAAATATGGTCAATCGTAATTATGCTTCTGTTGGAGTACGATTAAAGATTCCGTTAAAAAGAAGTTTTAATAAAGAATTCAGACAAAATAAATTGAACATTTTGTACGAACAACAATCAGATAAAAGTGTAGGTAAGTATAATACTGCCTTAACCCATTATAATTCTTATAGAGAGAAGCAAAAAGATTTAAAAGACCAATATAAAGTATGGTGTGTAGTTAAAGAACGAAAACGAAAACTTCATCTTATTAAAAGTGATGTTGATAGTTTTCATGTGGGAATACAGTTAGCTGATGCATTAATTGATCAGTTTGAAATACTTAAAAATATGCTTCAAATTAAACGACAAGTGTACACAAGCTTGAGTCACTTATTTCAACTAGATAATAATTTAAAATTGGAAGCATACACCTTTAAAACGAGTACTAAAAAAAGAGTGTTGGTAAACAAAACAGATCTGTTTTCTATTGATCATCAAATGGCATTTTTAGAATTAAAACAAGTTCAAATTGTTCATATAAAAAATATAAGTGATCAATTTAAACGTCAGTTAATAAATAAAGGATACAAAGTTGTAGAAGATTCAGATAATCAGGATTTAATAAATCTACAAGATTGGATGCTATACGAACAAACACTATTAAAAAACTAATGCAATGAAATCATTTTCGTTTAAATCAAATAAATCAACATTACGAGTTTTAAAAGAACCCGTAATAAAGAAAAAACGTATGAGTTTTGATCGTGCTTTATACTTAATTGTTATCGCTGTTGGACTCTTTTTTTTACTGAGATATGTCATTAACAAAACCACAGTAATTAATGCAGATGGACAAGTATTAATGGCAAAGGTTGATGTTAATTTTACTCATGATATCAGATTGTTAAAATTCAATGTATTTGAAGGCGATACTATAAAAAGAAACCAACAGCTTTTTACATACTTAGAAGATCAGTTTGATAATGACGGAACGGTTTATTTTTCTAATAAGGAAAGAACTCAAAATAAAGCAAAAAGAGAACTAGATCTTAGATTTAAGATAAGATCAAAACAAATACAAATTAAAGCGCAAAAAGATAAAGTATATGTAATAAAAACTAACAAAGAAAAAATAATAAATCTTGTGCTTTTAGATGTATATACTATAGATAAGTTAAACGAAATTACATCTCAAATTAATGATGAAAATGCTAAACTAGCATTGTTAAAAAGTGAACTCGCATTATTGTATGAACAATTAAGATTATTAAAAGATGATAATAGTCCTTTAAATGCTTCTTACGGATTTGGAAATGAAGGGGCGATTAATAGCTCATATCTAGCGCCTATTAAAGGAGTAATTGGACAAATTTCTGTGAACGAAAAAGAGACCTGTTATAGAACAGACAATGTATTAACCATTCATAATCCTGAACAGGTTTTTATTAAAGCATATTTCGATCTAGACGAAATTAAAAATGTTAATGTAGAAGATGAGGTGATTATTGAGTTTCCAGATAAAACAAAATCAAAAGGAATAATTAACAAATATTATGTGTCTACATATGCGTTACCCGAAGAATTTCAAAAAACGTATGAACCTACAGAAAGAAGTATTGTTGTAGAGATTATTCCGTTAAACAATTTAGAAAGAAAGCAGTGGGCAAAATACCATAAATTGAATATTCTAATTAAGAAAAACAGATTTTAAGTCTTATTGCTTATAAACAGTTAAGCTTGCTTTATAACCAGTTCTAATAAGCCATCTGTTAGAAGCAAGGACGTTTCCTTCAGGGTCTAATACTTGTAGTTGCGCGGTGTTTGGACTAGATGTTCCTTCATTTAATGCAATAAAATAAATGGTATTCATACCTTCTTTAAGATCGATATCTATCGTATAAAAATCACCTCTCAATGTAAGGTTTGGATGAATAGTGGCATTATTAACCATAAGCTTTATTCTATCACCATCAACATATTCATGATCTCTACATCTTAAAACAATAGTTTTTGATGTTGTTTTTAAGTTTCCTAGATTAAAATCTTTAGCAAATCTTCCTACGTCTTTATAATCTTCGCTAAATCGTTGGTTTATTTTCCACTCAGGACTTGGTAATCTACTATTATCACTAATATCAACACCTTTGCGTTTTTTTGTAAAATCAGCTAAGGGTTTTAGGTTTAAGGAGTAATTAAAATTTTTATTGGTCAAACCATGAGCCTGTTTTGGAGGCTTTATTGAGAATTTTTTTAATTGCTTTTGTTTTAAGCTATCTATAGGATCTATTTTAATACTTCTTTGAGAATCATTTACTTGAGCTTGAATAACTCCAAGACACAACATAAAAAAGACAGTAGTGATTATAAATTTCATAGCAAAAGTTTCAGCCAAAGTATGGGTTAAAGATAGATATTTGTACGGTTTTAACTAATTCCAACTAATAGATTAACGATACTTTATCTTAATTTATATTAACGTTAACAATAATTGTTCCAATGATGATAAATAGTTTTTATTGATCATCAATTGTAATAAAAAATCGAAAAATCTACTTATATTTAGTTTTATTAAATAACTTGTGATACTTAATAAACATTGCTTGTTGTTACTTAAACTACTTTCAATAATATATAGAAAATGATCGAAGCACTAAAACGATACTACGGATATTTATTTGAAGATGAATTACTTGAGGAAATTGAAAAGATTGGAGTTTATAGAGAAGTCCCTGAAGGTTTCACTTTAATTGATATTGGAGATTATATAAAAAACATGCCACTTATTTTAAGTGGAGCTGTAAAAGTGCTTCGCGAAGATGATAAAGGTGACGATTTAATACTCTATTTTATAGAGCAGGGAGATACTTGTGCTATGACTATTACTTGTTGCATGGGAGATACTAAAAGTGAAATTCGAGCAGTAGCTGAAACCGACACAAAACTTATCATGATTCCTGTACAAAAAATGCAAGAATGGATGCATAAATATAAAAGCTGGCAAAGCTTTGTATTACAAAGTTATCATGAACGTATGAAAGAGTTGCTTGAAGCAATTGATACCATTGCATTTCTAAAAATGGATGAGCGCTTGCTTAAATACTTGAGAGATAAAGCAATGGTTAATCGAGACGATTTAATACATACTACCCATCAGGAAATTGCCCATGACCTACATACATCTAGAGTAGTAGTTTCTAGGTTGCTTAAAAAGCTAGAAACAGATAACAAAATAAAACTTCAACGAAACAATATTAAGATTGTTGATTTATAGAAGTTTAATTGTAAATCATATGTGTTATGTAACATTTGTTACACAGTAAAAATAATTATAAACTATTTTTAGTTTTTAAACGCTAAGTCTTATGGATTTTATATTAGAGCCATGGCCATGGTATGTTGCAGGCCCATTAATTACTCTTTCCATGTTTTTCCTTTTCTATTTTGGTAAAAAATTTGGTGTGTCATCAAATTTAGAAACCATGTGTGCTATTGGAGGTGCAGGAAGATTCAATGAGTTTTTTGATTTTGACTGGAAAAAGAACGGATGGAACTTAATGTTTATAGCAGGAACTATTATTGGAGGATTTATAGCGTTTCAATGGCTAACACCAGACGAATCAGTTGCAATTAACCTAAAGACAATGCAAGACTTGTCAGAAGTAGGTTTTAGTAATGCAGGAGCACAATATTTACCTGATGAAATATTTAGTATAGATACAGTGATGTCTCTTAAAGGCTTTTTAATTCTTTTAGGAGGAGGCATATTAGTTGGTTTTGGTTCACGATATGCTGGTGGTTGTACATCAGGTCATGCCATTACAGGTTTAAGTAATTTAGAATTACCATCATTAATATCAGTAATTGGATTTTTTATTGGTGGATTAATAATGACTTGGATATTAATTCCAATAATTTTTTAAAAAGATAATGATGAAGCATTTTAGATTTTTAGTTATTGGAGTTTTTTTCGGAATAGTATTAAGTAAAGCGGAAATAATATCATGGTATCGTATTTATGAAATGTTCAAGTTTCAATCATTTCATATGTATGGAGTAATCGGTTCGGCAGTAATACTTGGGATCATTCTATTTCGTTTTTTTAACAATGGAAAGATAAAAGACTATCTTGGTAATAAGATAAATATTGAGCCTAAGAAAAAGGGTTTTTATAGAAATATTCTTGGAGGTACAATTTTCGGATTGGGTTGGGGACTTATAGGTGCTTGCCCAGGACCAATGTTTATTCTATTAGGCAGAGGAGTATTTACAATTTTAGTAGCGATATTAGGTGGCCTAATAGGAGTATTGTTATATCACGCTATTAAAAACAAACTACCACATTAGTTAAACGTAACAAATGTTACAAACTATTTGTGTTGAGATGTATAACTTTGAGAACCAGCCAATATTTTCTAATTTCTAACCAACCAATTTTTAAATACAAATGAAATACGGATTTATTATTGACAACCGAAAATGTATAGGTTGTCATGCTTGTACTACTGCGTGTAAGTCTGAGCATGATGTTGCAGTTGGTGTTAACAGAACATATGTAAAACAGGTCGAAAAAGGAGAGTTTCCTAATACTCGGCGTATTTTTTCTGTAATGCGCTGTAATCACTGTACAGATGCTCCTTGTGTAGAGATATGTCCTGTAGAAGCACTTTACATTCGAGAAGACGGTATTGTAGACTTTGATAACAATCGATGTATAGGTTGTAAATCGTGTATGCAAGCTTGTCCGTATGATGCATTGTATATTGACCCTAAAACCAATACAGCAGCAAAATGTAATTACTGTGCTCATAGAATTGAAGTAGGAAGAGAACCTGCTTGTGTTACTGTATGTCCAGAACACGCCATTGTAGCGGGCGATATGCAGAACCCAAATACAGAAATCTCACAACTTTTGGCAAGACAACAGGTAAAAGTTAGAAAACCAGAGAAGGGAACCAACCCTAATCTGTTTTATATTGATGGAGATGAAGCTTCTTTAAACCCAGAAGCAACAGCAAAATCGGGACCTGGATTGTGGAACTCACAAGCAAGAGGTGTTGGCCATTATGCCAAAGCAGCAGAGAAGATGCTACATACCAATGACGATGTAGATTTACTACAAATGAGTATTGATAATGAAATGCAAGCTGCATATCAAAAGAAAGAGACCGAAAATCCAAATTATATAGATGTTTTAAATGGTAAGGCACGTCGTGTATATGATACGCCAGATAAAGGAATTTTATGGGGATGGGAAGTATCTGCATATGTATTTACTAAGGCTATTGCTGCTGGCGCATTTTTAATTCCATTTATAGCAATTCTTCTTGGTTATGAAGTATCTGATACAGCAAAACTATGGTCTGCAGGTATTTCTTTAGGCTTTTTAGCATTAACGGGTCTGTTTTTGGTAATGGATCTGGATCGACCAGATAGATTTTTAAATGTACTATTACGTCCGCAATGGAACTCATGGTTAGTTAAAGGTGGTTATACAATAACCATATTTGGACTTTTAGTTACTGTTTGGGGAGCGAATACTTGGTTCGAACTTGGTATTCCGGAAACACCATTATTATGGGTAACTGCAGTATTTTCAGTGATGTTGGCAATCTATACAGCATTTTTATTTGCACAAGCTAAAGGTAGAGATTTCTGGCAAAGTCCATCATTGGCATTACATATGTTAGTGCATAGTGTTATGGCTGGAGCAGGAATATTTGCTGTAGTAGCTTTAATCGCTGGAAATGAAAACTGGATGTCAATTTTAGGAATGATACTTATAGTTTCTTTAGCAGTTAATTTATTTACTATGATAACCGAATTAACAATGACGCACCCTAGCACATCAGCACACACCGTAGTGAAAATGATAACTAAAGGACGTTATAAAAACCTGTTCTGGATTGGAACAGTGTTACTAGGTAACATAGTGCCACTTGTGTTATTGTTGATCACCCCTACAGCAACGATGTTAACCGTATCAGCTATTTTAATTCTGATAGGTATTTATATTACAGAAAAAATTTGGGTGGAGGCCCCACAACGCATTCCGTTAGCTTAATTTAAAAGAAAGAATCATGGGATATAAAAAACCATCATTTATAGAGAGTATCGCAGAAAAAATTGGATTAATTCCTGATCTGCATAAAGAAGGTTATCAGGAATTTGATAAGGACATGCGTCATTTCTCAGATGAAGAAGTGGCAAAAATGTACGAGAACTTTCCACCACCAGAAAAATGGGACAACTGGGTAGAATACGACCCTAAAGTTTGGCCTAAAAAAGAAAAGAAGGAATATCAAATTATTCCAACTACATGTTTTAATTGTGAAAGTGCTTGTGGTCTAACAGCATTTATCGATAAAGAAAGTGGTGAAGTAAAAAAGTTTGAAGGAAACCCATACCATCCTGGAAGTAGAGGAAGAAATTGTGCTAAAGGACCTGCAACTATTAACCAAATTACAGATCCTGATAGAATTTTATTTCCACTAAAGCGAAAAGGAAAACGTGGAAGTGGTGAATGGGAACGCATTTCTTGGGATGATGCCTTAGATACTATAGCAGAGCGAATAAGAAAGGCTATAAAAGAAGATAGACATAATGAAATTGCCTATCATGTTGGTCGCCCTGGTCATGAAGGATTCATGAATTGGGTGTTGCAATCATGGGGAATTGATGGTCATAACTCACACACAAATATTTGTTCTTCTGGAGCACGTTTTGGTTATAATATTTGGTATGGTTATGATAGACCATCACCAGATCATTCTGAAGCAAAATTTATACTGTTAGTATCAGCACATTTAGAGTCTGGTCACTATTTTAATCCGCATGCACAGCGTATTATAGAAGGTAAGATGAAGGGAGCAAAATTGGCAACAATGGATCCTCGTTTGTCGAACACAGCATCTATGTCAGATTATTGGTTGCCTAGTTATCCAGGAACTGAAGCAGCGGTTCTACTTGCTATGGCACTTATTATTCTTGAAGAAGGTTTATACAATAGAAAATATTTAGAGAATTGGACCAATTGGAAAGCTTACTTAAAAGCTAGACATAGTGATAAAGAAGTAACGTTCGAAAATTATATCGCTGCAATGATCGAGGAGTATAAAGAGTTTACTCCAGAATATGCCGAAAAGGAATCTGGTGTAAAAGCCGATATGATTGTAGAGATCGCAAGAAAAATTGGTGAAGCTGGTGAACGTTTTGCATCACATAACTGGCGTGCAGCCGGTGCATCAAACCTTGGTGGTTGGGCCGTAGCACGTTGTTTACATTTCTTAACTGTACTTACAGGTGCTGTGGGGGCAAAAGGAGGAACTTCTCCAAACTCATGGAATAAGTTTAAACCTCAGGTGCCTAATCCTCCAAAACCACAGAAGAAATGGAACGAATTACATTTCCCTAATGAATATCCTTTAGCTTTCTTTGAAATGAGCCAATTACTGCCTCATATGCTTAAAGAAGGTCGTGGTAAAATGGATGTGTACTTCTCACGTGTATTTAATCCTGTTTGGACATATCCAGATGGATTTACTTGGATGGAAATGTTTGCTGATGAATCAAAATTTGGTATTCATTCAGCCTTAACACCAACATGGAACGAAACTGCTTTTTATGCCGATTTTGTTTTACCAATGGGATTAGCCTCAGAAAGACACGACCTTAATAGTTATGCCACACATAGTGGTACATGGGTTGCTTTTCGACAACCTGTGCTTCGTGAAGCTGCTAGAAGAAATGGAAACCCTGTAAAATATACCTATGAAGCCAACCCAGGCGAAGTATGGGAAGAGGATGAGTTTTGGATAGAATTAAGCTGGCGTATAGATCCTGATGGTAGCATGGGTATTCGTAAGCATTTTGAATCTCCATATCGTCCAGGAGAAAAAATTACTATAGATGAATATTATCAGTATATATTTGAGCGTGTAAAGGGATTACCAGAAGCTGCTAAAAAAGAAGGATTGACAGAACTTCAATATATGCAGAAATATGGTGCTTTTGAGGTAGAACAACACGGTTACAAAAAGAATGAACATAAGCTGTCTAAAGAACAACTAGAAGGTTCTACAATTGATAAGGATACTGATGTTATTTATAAAAATGGAAAAGCTATTGGTGTGATGATAGAAGGCGAAGCCTGTGTAGGTTTCCCAACTCCATCAAGAAAGAATGAATTCTATTCGCAAACTATGGTCGATTGGAATTGGCCGGAATATGCAACACCAAAATATATAAAGAGCCATATTCATAATGATAATTTAGATAAGTCTAAAGGCGAGTATGTATTAGTACCAACATTTAGACTACCAACATTAATTCACTCTCGTTCAGGGAATGCCAAATGGCTGGTAGAGATATCAAATAGAAATCCAATTTGGATGCATCCAGATGATGCCGCTAAATGGGGCTTTAGAACAGGTGACTTGGTGAAGATGAATACAGATATTGGTTATTTTATAGACAAGGTTTGGGTAACCCAAAGTATGAAACCAGGTGTAGTGGCTTGCTCACATCATATTGGGCGTTGGAGAAGACCTCAAGATAAAATTGGTAACCGTTGGGCTACAAATACAGTAAATATTGAAGGTGATGGAAACGGCGGTTGGAAAATGAATACTATTTCTGGAATTAAGCCATTCGATTCGCATGATGGAGATTCAAAACGTATTTTCTGGAAAGACGGAGGTGTACATCAAAATATTACACACGCTGTACATCCAGATCCTATTAGTGGTATGCATTGTTGGCACCAACGTGTTAGAATTGAAAAACCAAAAGAAGGAGAGAAATATGGCGACATTTTTGTTGATACAAATAAATCGCATGAAATATATAAAGAGTGGTTAGCAATGACACGTCCTGCTCCTGGACCAAATGGAGAACGTAGACCACTATGGTTTAAACGAGCGTTTAAACCTGATGAATCAGCTTATTACATAGATAATGATAAGGAAGATTAATTGCACAATTCCCGCTTAGGCGGGAATTTACTTTTTAACTCATATTAAATAAAAACGTAAATTAGTACATGCTTCAAAAAATATTTCCCTTTTTAACTTGGTTACCTTTAGCAAAGACGACATTAAAAGATGATATTATAGCCGGAATTACAGGAACAATCATTGTTATTCCACAGGCAGTAGCATTTGCTATGATTGCTGGTTTACCACCAATATATGGTTTTTATACAGCTATGGTTACACCAATAGTAGCAGCGCTATTTGGTTCGTCCTATCATTTAATATCTGGTCCAACAACTGCTATTTCAATAGTAGTATATTCTACTTTAATCAAGTTTGTTAACCCTGAAACAGATTTAGAAGTGTTTGTCTCTTTAGCTCTGGTATTAACGTTTTTAGCAGGTTTATTTCAGTTAGCTATGGGCTTATTACGTATGGGAAAATTAGTCAACTTTGTATCTCATTCAGTAATTATAGGATTTACAGCAGGAGCAGGTATACTCATAGCTTTTAAGCAGTTAAAACATGTGTTTGGTGTCAAAGTCCCTCAAGGAAGTACCATTTTAGAAATTTTAACTTATATAGGAAAGAATTTTTCAGAAACTAATTGGCATGTTTTTTCTGTGGCAATAGGAACACTTCTAATTGCAATAATTATTAAGGTCTTTATAAAACCTCTGTCAAGATATTATATGTTAATTGCAATGGTTTTAGGAAGTTTTCTTGCTATTTTAATTGGAGGAGAAGCTGTTGGTGTTGAAACAGTAGGTAAAATACCTTCTAATTTACCACCATTTCAAGTGCCTGATTTTACATATAATAATGTTAAATTGTTAAGTTCTGGTGCTATGGTTTTAGCTTTATTAGGATTAATAGAAGCAGTTGCTATTGGTAGAGCAATAGCTCTGCATACACACCAAAAAATTGACGGAAACAGAGAGTTTATAGGGCAAGGACTATCAAACATGGTGGCAAGCTTCTTTTCTAGTTATGCTGGATCTGGATCGTTTACACGCTCAGGAGTGAATCATCAAGCAGGAGCGAGAACACCTATGTCGGCAATTTTTGCTTCAGTATTTTTAATGGTTGTACTTTTACTTTTTGCAGACTATGCATCATTTTTACCTAAAGCGGCTATGGGAGGTATTATACTATTAGTAGGTTATAACTTAATAGATTTTCATCATATAAAACAGGTATACAAGGCTAGTGGAAGAGAGTTAATAGTGCTATCTATTACCTTAATAGGAACTTTATTCTTCGATTTAGAATTTGCACTTTTGGCAGGTATTCTTACTTCTTTTTTCTTTTATATGGAACGTACATCAAAACCCAATATTGCGGTTTTAGGACTTGATAAAAATGGAAGATTGATTAATATTATTAGAGATGATGAAGCTGAAGAGTGCTCTAATTTAAAAATAGTTCGTATTGATGGCTCTTTATACTTTGGGTCTATTGAAAAAATATCTAATTATCTATCAAAGCTTTATGAAGAAAATAAAATACAGTATGTACTTTTAGCTTCTGATGGTATTAATTTTATTGACCTAGCTGCGGCAGAGTGGCTGACAAACGAAATAAATAAATGGCAAAAAAACAGAGGAGGCATTTATTTTTCAGGATTAAAACTAGTGAGTCAAGATGTGCTTAAAAAGGGAGGCTTTCTTAATAAAATGGGAAATGGCATTTTCTTTAAACAAAAGAAGGATGCTATAAATTATATTCATCAAAAAATTACAACCCCTTGTTTAAAAAAAGTGTTTGTAGAGTGTAATACGTCATCAAAATCTTCTTAAATCTTTGTAATTCAGGTTACACTGCTTTGTGCAACTTAACTTATCTTTGCTTAGCAAAATAGCAGAATGAATCTTAAATCTTTTATTCCAATATTAGATTGGTTACCTAACTACGATAAACGTTGGTTAAAAGGCGATATTAGTGCTGGACTAACCGTTGGTGTAATGCTAGTACCTCAAGGAATTGCCTATGCGATGATTGCTGGATTGCCTCCAATCTATGGATTGTATACAGCTTTAATTCCGCAAATTATCTATGCTATTTTTGGTACTTCAAGACAATTGTCTGTTGGTCCTGTTGCAATGGATTCGTTAATTGTGGCTTCTGGCGTAGTAGCTTTAGCTGAAATTGGGACTGAACATTTTATCGAATTTGCAATCTTGTTAGCTTTTATGATGGGAGTTTTGCAAGTTGCCTTTGGTATTTTGCGCTTGGGCTTTTTAGTCAATTTTTTATCAAAACCAGTTATTAGCGGATTTACTTCGGCTGCAGCTTTAATAATCGGACTAAATCAATTTAAACATCTGTTTGGGATTGATATTGAAAGGAATAATAAAATTCAATTTCTGATAAAAGATACTATTGCAAATATTCAGGAAATAAATCTTCTTACTACTGTTATAGGAATCATTTCTATTGTTATTCTGGTTTATTTTAAAAAGCACTACAAAAAGATCCCTGCGGCGCTTGTTGTTGTTGTATTGGGGCTTTTGGTAGTTAAACTATTTAATTTGGATCACTATGGTGTGCAAATTGTTGGTCATGTCCCAGAGGGATTACCTGCTTTTAAAATGCCTGTTTTTACACTAGATATTGTTGAGAAATTAGCACCTGTAGCACTTACATTATCGTTTATAGGGTTTTTAGAAGCTGTTTCTGTAGCCAGAGCTGTTGAAGAAAGGCATACGGAGTATAAAGTACTACCTAATCAAGAGTTAGTTGCATTGGGGCTATCTAATGTTGTTGGAGCATTTTTTCAAACTTATCCAGCGACTGGCGGGTTTTCAAGAACAGCAGTTAATGATCAGGCCAATGCTAAAACTCAATTGTCTTCAATTGTATCGGCTATTGTAGTAGGATTGACATTGTTGTTTTTAACACCAGTATTCTTTTATTTGCCAAAGGCTGTCCTCGCAGCTATAATAATTGTTGCTGTATTTGGGCTATTAGATTTTAGAGTTCCTAAGCAATTACTAAAATTTGCCAGAAGGGATTTAGTAATATTGAATATCACTCTTTTAATAACTGCTATGGTAGGAATTACCGAAGGCATAATAAGTGGAGTGATTATATCTCTAGGAATGCTTATTTATAAAAGTACGAAGCCACATATAGCTGTTTTAGGAAAAGTTCCTGGAACTCATTTTTATCGCAATAGAAAGCGATTTAGAGACGTTGAAATTCATGAAAACATACTCATAATTAGGTTTGATGCTCAGTTGTTTTTTGCTAATACAACCTTTTTTAAGAGTAAGTTGCAAGAATTTAGTAACTTAAAGGGAGAAAAGTTAAGACTACTAATTATTGATGGTGAAAGCCTTAATAATTTAGACAGTAGTGCAATATATACACTAAATGAGGTTTATGAATATTTTAAATCAAAAAATGTTCAAATCGCATTTACAGGACTAAAAGGACCAGTTAGAGATAAAATGGTGAGATCTGGATTAATGAAAAAAATAGGGTCTAACTACTTTTTTATGAGTATTCAGGAAGCTGTTAATTTTTATCTGGATGATTTTAAAAAGAGTTCGAAATTTGATAAATATATTGAACAAGCGAACCAATAACATTATGTGAAGTATGTAACTCATGTTACAGAGCTTAGGACTAAATTTAAGTATTTTTAGCCTAAATATTTATGAATCAATAAAGTAATAATACTATGAAAGTTGAACAATTATTTACAGGTTGCCTTGCTGAAATGGCCTATTATATTGAGTCTAATGGTGAAGCAGCCATTATTGATCCTTTAAGAGAAACAGAGCCATATTTAAGAATGGCTGAAGCAGATAATGCTACGATTAAGTATATATTTCTTACACATTTCCATGCAGATTTTGTTTCTGGACAATATGACCTAGCACAAAAAACAGGAGCAAAAATTGTATTCGGACCAAATGCTACAGCAGAGTATGAAATATATAATGGTAAAGACGGAGAAGAATTTCCATTGGGAGGTGGTAAAATTACACTTTTACATACGCCTGGGCATACTATGGAGTCATCATCTTACTTAATAACAAATGAAGAAGGAGAAACACCTTATGTATGTACAGGTGATTGTTTGTTTATTGGTGATGTTGGTCGTCCAGATTTAGCTGTAAAACAAGGTACATTAACAGAAGAAGATTTAGCAGGTCATTTGTTTGATTCTTTAAGAAATAAAATAATGACATTACCAGATGATATTATTGTATATCCTAACCATGGTGCAGGTTCTGCTTGTGGAAAGAATATGAGTAGTGAAACATTTGACACTTTAGGAAATCAGAAAAAGACAAATTATGCACTTCGTGCTGATATGACCAAAGAGGAGTTTATTGTGGAAGTAACAACAGGTTTAAAACCACCGCCACAATATTTTCCGAATAATGTGAAAATGAATAAATCTATTAACACAAGTATAGATGAAGTTTTACATAAAGGAACAACACCTCTTGATCCTGTAACTTTTAAAGAATTAAGTGAACAAAAAGACGTATTAGTTGTAGACACGAGATCTAAACTTGCTTATACTGAAGAGGGAACTGTTCCTGGAGCTTGGTATATTGGTATTGATGGCAGCTTTGCCCCTTGGGTAGGAGCGTTAATTACAGATATAAATCAAAAAATTATATTCCTAGCAGACGACGAATTACGTGTTAACGAAATTGTAACACGTTTTTCTAGAGTAGGATACGATAATACATTAGGATATTTAAATGGTGGATTAGAAGATTGGAAAGCACACGGATTTGAAGTAGATAAAATAGGTTCAATATCAGCTCATACGTTTGCTGAAAGATTGGCTGAAGGTTCTATGGAAAAACCTGTAGATGTTCGTAAAGAATCTGAATACCAATCAGAACATGTAAAAGGAGTTGAAAATTTCCCATTAGATTGGATTCATCAAAATTTTGCAGAAATTAATCCCGAAAAAGAATATTTCTTGCATTGCGCTAGTGGTTATAGATCGTTAGTTGCAGCGTCAATATTTAAAGCAAACGGTGTTAAAAACGTTACAGATGTACGTGGCGGTTTCAAAGATTTAAAAGAAACAGATGCACCATTAACAGAGTACGTTTGTCCTACAACATTACTCTAAGAACATAACAATTAATTATGAGAAGAGCGGCCTTTTGGTCGCTCTTTTTTTGTAACTAATGTTACTGCGTATCATGAGTTTATGTTCTAACTTTGATAGAATATGGCATCTGTGTTTTTTGATGCTTAGAGATTAAACGGAATGAAGAAAATTATTATCCTACTTACTTTAGTTTTATTTGTGTTTGCTTGTAAAGAGGCAACGTCAAAATCTGCTATAAAAGATTTAAGCAGTAATGAACAAGAACATCCAGGAAAAAAAATAATGGAAACCCAATGTTATGTATGTCATAACCCAGATACAGAGCATGATAGTAGAATAGCGCCTCCAATGATTGCTATAAAACGTCATTATATTTCAGACAATACTACTAAAGAAGAGTTTTTGAGCGATATGCAATTATGGATTAAAGAGCCATCTGAAGATATTGCTAAAATGCCTGGAGCTATTAAAAACTTTGGAATCATGCCTTATGCGGCTTATTCAGAAGACGATATTGCGCAGATAGCAGATTACATGTTCGATTATGAGCTAGAAGCTCCAGAATGGTTTGAGGATCATTTTAATAAAGAGCATCCAAATAAAAAGGGAAAGGGTAAAAGAAGAGGTTTAGGAAAAGGAAAGAAAGCTAAAAGTACAATTTTTAATAAGGCTGGTAAAAGTTATGAAGATATAGGGCTGCACTATGCATTGTCAACAAAAAAAGAACTAGGTAAAAACTTAATGGGGACCATACAAAAAAAAGGAACTGTTGAGGCTTTAAAGTTTTGTAACGAACAAGCATACCCAATTACAGATAGTATGTCGACTATTTTTGACGCCAACATAAAGAGAGTTTCAGATAAACCTCGTAACATGAATAATAGAGCTAACAAAATAGAGCTTAAACATATTAGTACATTTAAAGCACAGGTTGCAAACAAACAAACACCTAAAGCTATTATTGAAGAAGAAAAAGATGTTGTGAAGTTCTATTACCCTATAACAACCAATAGTATGTGTTTGCAATGTCATGGTAAAAAAGACGATCAAATTCAACCAGATGCATATAAAACTCTAAAATTGCTTTATCCAGAAGATAAAGCAACAGGGTATGATGTAAATCAGGTAAGAGGCATTTGGAGTATTACTTTTAATAAAACATTATGAGCAAGTTTTCTGAAATAATAAATAAAACAGCACCCGTTTTGGTAGATTTCTATGCAGAGTGGTGCGGACCGTGTCAAGTCATGACACCAGTTCTTAAAGAAGTGAAGGATGAGTTAAAGGATAAGGTCTCAATTTTTAAAATAAACGTCGATAATAATTCGCAGCTGGCAAGACAATATCATGTTAGGGGAGTTCCTACCTTTATGATCTTTAAGGAAGGAAAGCAATTGTGGAGACAATCTGGAATTATTGAAAAAAATGAGTTAATAAACATAATTAATAAATTTAGTTAGTATCAAATTTTTTTAAATGTTTTATTTGTTTATTAATTTTTAAGGGCAGCGTAAGCTGCCCTTTTCTTTGCCTGTAACCATTGTTACAAACTAAATGAAATAGAGGTGGTATTTTTAGTTGATTTAAAATCAAGCTACTAACTTAAATTTTTATTTTATGAATACTCACCATCAAGTTTTAATTATTGGAGGAGGTACAGCAGGCATTATGGTTGCTTCTCAATTGAAAAAAAAGAACGCCAGTTTAAATATTGGATTGATTGAACCTTCAGACAAACACTATTACCAACCAGCTTGGACCTTAGTAGGCGCTAATACTTATAATTACAATGATACAGTAAGACCTATGTCTTCAATAATACCAAAGGGTGTTAATTGGATTAAAGAATATGCCGAAACATTTAAACCAGAAACGAATACAGTAGTAACAACAAACGGAAATGAATTTACGTATGACTATTTGGTTGTTGTTCCAGGTTTAAAAATCGCTCCAGAATTGGTTGAAGGTTTACCTGAAGCTATGGAAAAAGGCGTGGTTTGCAGTAATTATACAGATCCAGAACATACCTGGGAAACACTTAAAAACTTTAAAGGAGGTACAGCACTGTTTACTCAACCTACAACACCAATTAAATGTGGTGGTGCGCCACAAAAAATTATGTATTTGGCAGAAGATCATTTTAAAAAAGCTGGTGTTAGAGATGAGACAGATGTCGTTTTTGCATTACCTAGTGGTTCTATTTTTGGCGTGAAGATTATTGCAGATACTTTAATGGAAGTGGTTGATAGAAAAGATATAAATGTGAGATTTTTTCACAAGCTTGTAAAAGTTGATGCTGATAAAAAAATTGCTTGGTACGAAATAGATAAAGATTTAACTGCTGGCGGTTGTGTTACAATAACAGATGGTGATGAAGCATCGCTAGACAAAGATATACAATACAATTATAAAGATGTTAAGGTAACAAGAGATGGAGATAGATACGGGATTCATTTTGATATGATGCATTTGGCACCACCACAATGTGCACCAGACTTTATTAGAAACTCTCCTTTAGCTGCTGAAACCGGTTGGGTATCGGTAGATAGTAAGACAATGCAGCATACCAAGTATGCCAATATTTTTAGCATGGGAGATGTATCTAATTTACCAACTTCTAAAACTGGTGCAGCAATTAGAAAACAAGTTCCGGTAGCTGTGGCTAATATCTTAAAAATGATAGAATCTGAATCACTTTCAGATAAAGAATATGATGGTTATACCTCATGCCCATTAGTTACTGGATATGGCAAAATGGTGTTAGCCGAATTTGATTATGATAAAAATTTCACTCCAGACCCAAAACTAAAAGAGTTTCCATTAATGATAAAAGACTCTTCAAAAGAGCATTGGCGATTATGGATGCTTAAAAAGCATTTACTCCCACATTTATATTGGAATAAAATGATGAAAGGTGTAGAAGTTTAGAGAGTTGAAAGCGTTTTTTTAATGTAACAATGGTTACCATTTAATAGGACAATTAGTCGTAATTTTACACCTGAAAAGAAGCATAAACTAATATTTTAGATTTTTGACTGAGTGAGTCTAAATCTGTTAGTTGATTAATAGTTTGAAAGCCCAAAATTTAATTTTTGGGCTTTTTAATTTTTTGTGATAAATGTCATATTAATTATAATTTATCAGAATTATTTTTACCTTCATAAAAACTAACACAAACAACTATGATTAATCAAAGTATCGCATTATACGACTGGAGCAATGGTGTAATTATGATGGCAGTATTTGGTTTAGCTTGCCTTATATTAATTATTGCGCTAGTTGTTTTTATGAATAGTGGGAAGAAAAAGGATGATCAGGAAAATTAATTTCTCACCAAATAAGAAAATAAAAAGAGGACCTATGTCCTCTTTTTTTGTGATTAAAAACTGATGGTGCAATTTTAATTAAACCTAATATCCCTAATAATTAGATTTAAAACCTACCTCAATACAACATTGAGGTAGGCAATAATTAACATTAGCTTTTGTTTTTAGTCACTAGTTAAAATTTGTATTGTAGAAATGCAGTGATATTTCTACCAGGTTCATTAATAGGTACATTTCCTAAACCTTCTTGATTTCTAAATGAAAAACTTAAATGATCGTTATAGGCTTGATCAAATACATTTAAGGCTGCTACACCAAGTGTTACATTCTTTATAGGTTTTATACCTAAACGAATATCTAAGGTTTCATAACCAGCCGTTGTAGTTTCTCCAAAGCTCTCAGCAATATTATCTTGTTTTGATACTAGGTTAAATGTAGCATTGGCCCAGTATTTTTTCTTTTCTACTCCAAAAGAAACTTTGGTAGTAAAAGGAGGTGTTAACGGTAAAGATTCTTTCAGATCTTTATTTTTTGCGTATACATAAGCAAATTCTGTTTTAAAGAAGAAATCATCTAGAAAATCTAATTTTGCAGTTGCTTCAAATCCTGTTTTGTAAGCACCATCTAAGTTTCTGAATACTTTTGGATGACGAGGTTGTGCCATTGGCATATATAACCTGTTTAACGATTCATCTACAACACCAACAATATAGTTTTCAAAGAATGAATAATAGAAAGAGGTAGAGTAGCTAAATTTGTTAAAGCCATTACTAAGATTCTCTTTTCCTTTAAATCCAATTTCAAATTGATTATTAACTTCTGCTTTTAGATCTGGATTACCAACATATTCGTATGGATCTTGTCCAATAGTAAAGTGATTAATAAAACGTTCAACCATATTTGCAGAACGAACACCACGACCATAGGCAGCTTCTAGTGTAAAACTAGGTGAAATAATTTTCTTAAGAGATATTGTTCCGCTAACATTACCTTCTGTACGCTTATCAAGATCGTACATGGCAGCAAAATTATCAGCTGGATCTTTTATATCACTAATTACTGTATTGTAACGTATTCCGAAGTTAAAAATGGTAGAATTGCTTGCAAACCATTTTGCTTCAGTAAAAATACCAATATCTGTAATTTGTGAATCTTGCCATATCTTATCTGTAAAGGTCATTGGCATAGGTAATGGGTTTCCATTCATTATTTTCACTAAACGTGTTCTGTTACCCTCTCTGCCAATATGCATAGCATCTAAACCAGTGTAAAATTGCCAGTTCTCATTTGGTACAATTTTCAATTCAAATTTACCACCAATAGTAGTAGCTTCTACAGGAGATACAGCTTCAACCATCATGAAGTTTGGACGTTTGGAATTGTCCATTAAATGATCTACAAAACTGTAATAGGCTTTTGCACTTATACTCTTCACCTTTTTGTTTGGGTTCTCTTTTTTATAGTCCAGAGATAAAATACTACTATCATCAAAATCTGTATCCATTGGTAATGCAGCATGTAAAACATCACGACCAAAAGACTGTCTCCAATGTGCTTGTAATCGTTCGTTCTCAGAAAAATTATATCCTAATTTTATGCCGTAATCTGTACTTCTAAAAGAAGAAGGGATCTCTACACCATTACCATCTTCGTAGTTTCCAAAATCTCTGTAGCCACCATTAATGGTAACATCGTATTTTTCTGAAGCATATTTTAGTGCAAGCATATTAACAAAAGAACCACCATTTTCTTCATAACCTACAGATGCATTACCATGAAAACCATAATCATCGACTCCCGGGTTTTTAGTTACCATGTTTATAATGCCTCCAAATGTAGTACCATAACGTACCGTGTAAGGGCCTTTAATAATTTCAATTTTAGCAATTTCTTCTGGAATTATGTGTGTTGTAATTGGATCCATTCTATTTGGACAAGCATGCATAGCTTTAGTACCGCCGTCATACTGTACATTTAATTGCTCGTATTGAGAGGCTCTAAAAGAAGGGTCTATAGCATAGTTACCTCTTTTAATTGTTGAAAAACCATTTATATTTTTAAATAGATCTGCGACATTTTTGGGTTGTACGATATTCTCATCGTAATTATTTGAAACCTTAGAATGTGTAGGGTCTGTTTTAGGGTTTCCAATAATAATTACTTCGTTTAAGGCTACTGTTTTAGCGGTTGTAGTGGTGTCTTTTACTTTTTTTTGTTTTGTTTGTGCAAAAGACATAGTCGATACAAGCACACATAATAGCGCACTATATATTGTTCTCATTTTTTTTGTTTTAAATTTTTAAATAATAAGGGGTTCAACTAATTAGTTTAGTTGAAAATAGCATGTTATGAGAACATTGATTGTGGAGGATGAAAACAATCTTTTAAACCTGTAAAAGAATATAGGTTTAGATAATAATCGTTAAAGCTGTAATTAGTATTCGAACAGGTAATTTGGTATGCAATAGGTAATTCGTTGTACAATAAAATATCTTTAAAGTCTAGCATGCTAAAAGGAGTATTTTTATCTCCAGAGTTAGATTCTGCTACTTTTTTTAGTTGACATTTACCGTTACATGATAGTTCAGGTTGGTCTTTATTTTCACAAAGTTGTTCAATAAAACTTATAGGATCAATTTCATAATAAGCAAAGGTAAGCGTTATCTGCATGCTATTGAACATTATTAAAAATGATAATGTAATTGACACTATGATTGAACCTATTTTCATCGGCACAAAATTAGCTTGTTTTCCTTTTTTTAAAACTGATTTTTATCATGTTTTTACTTTCATTGATGCGTTACTTTTGAAAAAAGATATTTTTATCCTTTTTTAATTAAACTAAAATCAATTAAATATGTTATCAAAAAAACAAGCAAGGGCATTCTTTCTAGGAGGTACCTTGGTAACGTTTTTAATTTTTATTGGATTAACGGTATTTTCATTATCGGGTCCACAGGATCAATCCAATGAAGAAAACATTACTGAATCTGTAGTTAGAGGAAAACTAATTTGGGAGGAAAACAATTGTATGGGATGCCATACAATATTGGGTGAAGGCGCTTATTACGCTCCAGAATTGACAAAAGTTATTGATCGGCTTAACGAAAAATATGATGGTCAAGGAGAAGAAGTTATTAAAAGTATTTTAATGTCTGAAGTGCCATGGCAACCAAATGGAAGAAAAATGGTAGCCTATGGTATGACCGAGCAAGAAGCTCAGGACATGGTAGAATTTTTTAAATGGATTGGAGAAATAGACTTAAATGGTTTTGACCGTATTGTATCTCCAATTGCTAAACGAAGACTTAATAACCAAAACTAAAGACCATGAAATATAAATCACAAAAAGTTGCCTATTGGTTTTTTGCGCTTTCAATGCTATTACTAGTATTACAGCTAGTATATGGTTTTGTAATGGGCTTTGCTAGAATAGGTTTTGACAATTTACATGAAATTATTCCATTTAATACAGCCAGAGCAGTACATACAAACTTATTGGTGGTTTGGTTGTTATCTGGGTTTATGGGAGCAGCATATTATATAATACCTGAAGAAGCGCAACGCGAATTGGTAAGTGTAAAGTTAGCATACGTACAGCTTATAAGTTTAGCCGTTGTTGGTGTTATAGCAATAGTAGGATACCATTTTAACTATTGGGAAGGAAGAAAATTTCTTGAAATTCCACGTCCTTTAGATTTCCTTGTAGTAGCAAATGTACTCTTGTTTTTAGGACTCATTCTCGTCACTTTATTTAAAGGTAAGCGAAAAACTACAACCGCCTTAGTTCTTTCTATGGGATTATTGTTTGCAGCATTATTATACTTACCAGGAATGTTACCATTTGATAGTCAAGTATTAGATTCATTCTTCCGTTGGTGGGTTGTTCACCTTTGGGTAGAAGGTGTTTGGGAGCTTATTATGGGTGGTATTCTATCATTCTTATTAATTAAGTTAACTGGTGTCGATAGAGAGGTTATTGAAAAATGGTTGTATGTAATCGTGGGTATTACATTCTTATCTGGAGTATTAGGTACAGGTCACCACTATTATTACATTGGTGTAAATAAAATTTGGTTAATCGTTGGTGGTATATTCTCAGCACTTGAGCCTTTAGCATTCTTAGCTATGGCATTATTTGCAGTAAACATGTATAGAAAGGGAGAGAAAAAGCACCCTAATAAACTAGCACTATACTGGACACTTGGTGCAGCAATTGTATCATTTGTTGGAGCAGGGTTATTAGGTTTTGCACATACACTCCCTCAAACCAATATATATACACATGGTACCTTAGTTACGGCAATGCATGGGCATTTGGCTTTCTGGGGAGCTTATGGTATGATAGTATTGGCAATTATAAGTTATGCATTACCTAACTTAACGGGTAGAAAACTATATCAAAGTACTAGAGGTAGAGCGGCTTATTGGTTGTCTAATATAGGAATGATTGGTATGACAGTTGCTTTTGGTGTTGCTGGTGTTGCCCAGGTATACCTAGAGCGTAAATTTGGAATGGATTTTATGGAAGTGCAAAATGAAATCAGTATTCACTTTGTTGTTCTTATTTTATGTGCTTCTATGTTCACATTCGGTGTAGTATTATATATTATAGACTTTTATAAACACGGTAAACCAAACGATGAAGCCTTAGAGCTTGCAGAATGATAACTAAAATTGATTAATAGCAGCAGTTTACTGTGATATCCAGAGTATAAAAGTGGTTAGTATTAAAAGTATTTTATACTCTGGATTTTTTAATGAATAAAATTATGAGCAATCAGTTACCATATTATTATGCTATAGGCAAAGAGGTTGAAGTCTTTGAGCAAGCCTATAAAAACAAACTTCCTTTTTTGTTAAAAGGTCCTACAGGCACAGGTAAATCTCGATTTATTGAGTTTATGGCACATACATTAAAAAAAGAACTTATTACTATTTCGTGTCATGAAGAAACCTCTTCAACCGATTTAATTGGGCGTTACATTATTAAAGGAGCCGAAACAGTATGGCTAGATGGACCTTTAACAACAGCTGTGAAAAAAGGTGCTATTATATACTTAGATGAAATTGCAGAAGCGCGCCCAGATGTAATTGTTGCAATACACTCTTTAACAGATCATAGACGAGAGCTATTTATCGATAAGTTAGGAGAAACCATAAAGGCACACGAGGACTTTGCATTAGTAGCATCATTTAATCCTGGTTATCAACGAGGGTTTAAAGAATTAAAACCTTCAACTAGGCAGCGATTTGTAGCTGTTTCTTTTGATTATCCTGAACCTAAGATTGAAGCCGAAATTTTAGTTAACGAAACAGGTGTTGAATCGGGTATTGCTAAAAAGTTAGTCAATATAGCTACTAAAATTAGAAACCTAACAGAATTAGGTTTGACCGAAACAGTTTCAACACGTTTATTGGTAGATGCCGCAAAATTGATTCATAGTGGTTTACCAAAACGTCTGTCTGTACATGTGGCCATTGTAGAACCTTTAACAGATGATCTTGAAGTTATTTCTGCATTAAAAGATTTGAGTGACTTAATGATATAGCCATGTTTGAGTTTGAACCAGATGAGTATATTTTCACCAAACTTGCTTATTATTTCAAAAGAAAGAAAAAAGAAAAGCAAGAACGAATTACTTATACGGTAAACCTTGATGATATTAAATCACGACTCACGTTAATAGCAAGAGCAATTACTGGTGAACCAATAGAAATATTCCCAGCAGAGCGCGAAGGAGGTTATAAAGACAATAATTTCTTTTTACCAACTAAATATTTAGAATTTAAAGAAGTTGACGCAAATATTTCATTTTATCTTTATCGTGTCTTGTACTTGTCTATTCAAAAGAACTTAAACTTGAACTGGACAGATTCCTCAGAACATACATTACAAGAGTCTCAACAAAAAGCCAAAGCATCATCAGTTAGAGTACTTAAAGCATTGTTTGAAGAATTTCCACTTACAGAAAAAATACATTCCTCTTTATTAGAGCTATACCAATCCAAGGTTAAAAGTGATAAAGAAGTTATAGATACCTCTTTTTTATATGGAAAATGGATGCGGAATGATCCTAATTTTGAGTCGGATAAAGCGCTTGAAAATTTTACGGATAAGGTAAAAACAAAAGATCAGAATGATCCAAAAACCATAATAAAAGCTAATGCTGTTGAAGAAGTTATTTCGGTTGAGGTAGATGAGAAACAGCTAGAAGATGCGGTATTACAGCACCAGTTTGAAAAAGTTGAGACCGCCGAAGAGTTTGGTGGTAATTGGCGTGACATGGATGGTGATGATGAGCTTGAAGATCATTCTAATGCTCTAGAAGATCTGAATATGAAATACACGGTAAGGGTTGATGATACAGCGCACTCAGTATATCAGGCAGATTTTATTGAAAACACTACAATTTCTGAAAGTGCTGATGTTGATGATAAAGGGTACCATGTAACGTATGATGAATGGGATTTTTCTAAACGAGCCTATAAGAATAATTTTTGCAAAGTCTATCCAAAATCTATCCTAAAAAAAAATGTTTCGTACTATAATGATACGCTTGCACAAAATAGATCTACATTAATCGGTTTACGAAAGCTTCTATCCACGGTCAATAATAAATATCAACAGCAACGCCGTCAACCACAAGGTGAAGAACTAGATATAGATGCCGTGACAGATCTGTTTGTTGATGTACATTCTGGTCATACACCATCAGACAAGGTGTATTTATCTAAACGGAAAAAAGAAAAGGATTTGTCCATACTTTTATTGCTGGATATTAGCTTATCTAGTGATAGTTATGCTGCTGGTAATCGGGTGATTGATATTGAAAAACAGGTATCCATTCTTTTTGGAGAGATATTGAGTGAATTTAATATCGATTTTTCTATCAATTGTTTTTATTCTAAAACACGTAATTATTCAAATTATATAACGGTTAAAGGTTTTGACGACGATTGGAATCAAGCTAAATTTAAGGTTGGTGGAGTAGAACCAAGTGGTTATACTAGAATAGGTGCTGCGTTAAGACATTCAGGAGCTTTATTAGATAAAAGAGATACAAAGAATAAATGGGTGATCTTGATCTCTGACGGAAAGCCAAATGATTATGACAAGTATGAAGGTAAATATGGTATTAATGATGTTAAACAAGCATTAAGGGAGTTAAATGAACGCCAAATAAACTCGTATGCCTTAGCTATTGAAGCACAAGCCAAATACTATTTGCCACAAATGTTTGGTCAAAATCATTATCAAATTTTAACGACGCCAGTAGAGCTTTTGCAATCGTTAGTGAAACTTTATGAAAGAATTAAACATCAAAGCTAATGTTTACTAAAAAAATAGAGTATAAAAACATCTATTATCCACCAGGAGGGATTTTACTTTGGATCATTATTTTTTTAGAGCTTATCACATTTGGAATAGCTTTAATAGCAATGGTTAGTTATGGTAATGACGAACCTGAATTGTTTCGTGAATCACGCTTACAATTGCAGCCACTGTTTGGAGTGATTAATACTGTATTTCTTATTACTAGTGGCTACTTTATGGCTGTGTCAGTTCATAAGCTAAAAGCAAATGAAAATAATAGTTCTTTTAAGTTTTTAAAACTTACCATGCTGTTTGGGGCTCTTTTCTTAGTGCTAAAAAGCGTGGAGTATTATTTAAAAATAGATAACGGACTAACAATGGGGTATAATATCTTTTTTACGTTTTACTGGTCATTAACGCTGTTTCATGTTATTCATGTTTTAGTGGGATTAGTAATTTTATCTACCTTTTTTTTTTCTTTTAATAAAAATGCTCCAAAACTAGAGGATTATGAAGCTAGTGCTGCTTTTTGGCATATGTGCGATCTTATATGGTTATTATTATTTCCTGTCATTTATCTATTCTTTTAAAAATGAAGTCATTTAACATATCTTATTTAACCTTAGTCGTTCTTACAGTAATTATGTCTATAACTTCAATGTTTAATATGAAGTATACAGTTGTTTTAATCATAATTTTTTCAGTGCTTAAATTTATAGTTGTTGCATTTCAATTTATGGAGCTTAAATTGGCACATTTATTTTGGAAAACGCTAATTGTCTTCTTTTTAGCAATATTCACTTTTCTAGTCTTTGCGATTTAAGATTTGTTCAAAAAACATTAACAAAATTTTAAATAGTTGTATATGCAACTATTTGATGTTTTGAACTAATTTTGCCTTCCAAAATTTACTGCTATACCACAAGCATATAGGAGAGGAGTAAAGTCTTATTAAATACAGTGAATAATTAGTGTTCTATTGTTTGTCTAGAATTTTTGCTAGTTGGTATATAGTATTTTTTGAACGTGATAAATTAACTTTTTTTTGTTTAAACTTTTTGTGTTTTATGAAGTCTAACGTGATAGATTTTGAAAATTCCTTAGGGCCTTGGTTGGGGAAAACTGTTAAGGTAACCCAATACCATTTGCACAAAGCATTTAAGGAACATGGTTTAGATCTTACCAAAGAGCAAATGATCGTTCTTAAAAAACTGCATGATAATAATGGTATGAATCAAAACGAACTAGCGTTTCTTGTACTTAGAGATAAGTCATCTCTAGCGCGTTTGCTTACTAAAATGGAGAAGAAAAATTACATTTCTAAAGTACAGTGTGTGGAAGATAAACGCTGTAACAATATATTTTTAACAGATTTGGGCAGGGAGGTCTTTGCAACAACAAAACCAATAATTAAAAACATTATAGCAACGGTAGAGTCTGGAATTTCAAATGAAGAAAAACAAACCGTTATAAAAATTTTAAAAAAGATACAATCCAATTTCGGAGAGCAATCAAATACACTATAAAAATTCAAAAAATAGATATGAGAAGATTTATTTCAATAATCTTAGGAGCTTTAGTTTTAGCAGGCGCTATTTTTCTTGCTAAATACTTTATCGATAGTAACAATAAACCAAAGCCAAAATTCAATAAAATAGTAAAAACTGTTTTTGTTGAAGAAGTAGAGAATAAAGACATACCAATTATAATTACTACTAGTGGTAACTTAATTGCTAAACGTAAAATAGAATTATACGCAGAAGTTCAGGGTGTTTTAAAACCTGCATCAAAGGAGTTTAAAGCTGGCACAAAATATTCACGAGGAGAGAGTATTATACGAATTAACAGCGATGAATTCTATGCAAATTTACAATCGCAAAAAAGTAATTTTTATAACAGCTTAACAGCAATTATGCCTGATATCAGATTGGATTATCCAAACGAGTATCAAAAATGGCTAGAGTATTTAAACAGTTTCGATATTAATAAGAGCACACCTAAACTGCCAGAAACAAATTCAGAAAAAGAAAAGTATTTTATTTCAGGTAGAAATATCAATACAGCATATTATAATGTAAAAAATCTTGAGGTTAAATTAGGTAAGTATAATCTTAGTGCGCCTTATAGAGGAATTTTAACAGAAGCACTAGTAACTCCAGGAACTTTAGTTAGAGCTGGACAAAAGTTAGGTGAGTTTATCGACCCAAGTGTTTATGAAATGGAAGTGTCTGTAAATGCTGAGTTCGCAGATCTATTAAAAACTGGTAATACAGTGACACTTCATAACTTAGAAAGAACTAAACAGTATACAGGTAAAGTAATACGAATAAATGGTAAGGTAGATACTAATTCACAAACCATAAAAGCTTATATAGAAGTAGCACATGAAGATTTACGAGAAGGAACCTATTTAGAAGCCGATCTTGAGGCAAGAAGTGAAACAAATGCCATTGAAGTTTCACGAAAGTTATTAGTAGATAACAAGCAATTATTCATTGTGAGAGATTCAGTATTAGAGCTTATAGATGTGAAACCAGTGTATTTTTCATCTGAAACAGCTGTTATTAAAGGTATAGCTAATGGTACAAAAATTTTAGCGAAACCTACACCTGGATCGTACAATGGAATGCAAGTAAAAATCTTTGAAGACAAACAGTAGCAGATGAAAAAGATAATAAGTTATTTTATAAAGTTTCCTGTTGCAGTTAATGTTTTAATTATTGCATTCTTGATCTTTGGTTTCATTGGTGCAAAATCAATGTTATCATCGTTCTTCCCTCTAACCGAATCTCGATTAATTAATATTAGCTTGACCTATCCTGGTGCTTCACCAGCTGAAATGGAAGAGGGGATTGTATTAAAGATTGAGGACAATCTAAAAGGGATAGTTGGTATAGATCGCGTAACTTCTGTATCACGTGAGAATTCTGCAACAATTAGTGTAGAAACCGTAAAAGGAAAGAATATTGATGTAGTTTTAGCTGATGTAAAAAATGCTGTAGATCGTGTGCCTTCCTTTCCTTCAGGGATGGAACCACCTGTAATTGCAAAGGTAGAATCGGTTAGGCCGACTATTAATTTTACCTTAAGTGGAGAGGGAATTCCTTTAGCAACTCTAAAACAGTATGCTAGAAATGTTGAAAACGATTTAAGAGGAATTAAAGGCATCTCTCAAGTGTCAATTTCTGGGTTTCCAGCCGAAGAGATTGCTATTTCTGTAAGAGAGAATGACTTACGTGCCTATAACTTATCGTTTCAGGATGTGGCAAATGCTGTTAGTCGCTCTAATATTTTAATTACTGGTGGAAATATTAAAACAAGTGAAGAAGATTACTTAATTAGAGCCAGAAACCGTTCGTATTATGGTAATGAACTTTACAGCATTATAGTAAGGGCTGAACCTAACGGAAATATCATTAGACTTAAAGATGTCGCTGATGTTGAAGATAGTTGGTCTGAAACTCCAGATCGTATCTTTTTTAACGGGAAGAAGGCCATTAATATTTCTGTAAGTAATACTAATAATGAAGACTTAATTGCTTCTGCAGAAGATGTAAAAGCATATATAGATAAATTCAATCAGCAGCATGATAATGTTCGATTAGATGTTGCCAGTGATTCGTCCATAACACTTACACAGCGTACACAGCTATTAACAGAAAATGCCATCGCTGGTGTATTATTAGTATTGTTGTTTTTAGCAGTATTCTTAAATGCGCGTTTAGCATTTTGGGTAGCTTTTGGGTTGCCTATTTCATTTTTTGGAATGTTCATTTTTGCAGCACAATTAGGTGTTACAATTAACGTATTATCATTATTCGGGATGATTATCGTTATTGGTATTCTGGTAGATGATGGTATTGTGATTGGAGAAAATATTTACCATCATTACGAAAAAGGTAAATCACCAATTAGAGCAGCCATAGATGGTACTATGGAAGTATTACCGCCAGTGGTTTCAGCGTTATTAACAACCATGATAGCATTTGCGACATTCTTCTTTTTAGATGGTCGTATTGGTGAATTTTTTGGTGAGGTGTCTACAGTGGTTACTTTAACATTATTAGTGTCTATGGTTGAAGCCTTAATCATTTTACCTGCACATATTGCTCATTCTAAGGCATTACAACGCGAAGGACGTAAATTCAATAGAGTAGATCTGTTTTTTAGAAAACTTAATCAAGGTGCAGATAAATGGTTAGTTAAGGTAAGAGATGTTTTTTACGTACCCTTTTTACGCTACTTCTTAAAAAATAAATTCTTTGGATTTGCAATTCCGATAGCCTTATTGATATTCAGTCTTGGAGCTATAGGAGGAGGAATTGTTAAAATGTCATTCTTTCCAGGAATTGCAAGTGATCGTGTGTCGATTAATTTAAAAATGCCGCAAGGAACCAATGAAGCGATTACAGATTCTATTATTTCTAGTATTGAAGAAAAGGTGTGGTTAGTAAATGATGAGTTTACAGCAAAACAAACTGGTAATGAACCAGTGGTGCAAAATGTCATCAAACGTATTGGCCCTGGAACTTCTAATGCGTCATTAACAGTAAACTTACTACCAGGAGAGTTAAGAGATTTTCCATCGCGAGCAATTACAAATGCCATTAGAGATAAATCTGGTAAAGTTTATGGTGCAGAAAGCTTGACATTTGGTTCTGGTGGAAATTTTGGAGGAAGTCCTGTAGCTGTATCACTTTTAGGAAATAATATTACAGAGCTCAAGGCCGCTAAGCAGGAATTAAAAGCTGCTTTAGAGTCTAATGCTATACTAAAAGATGTATCTGATAACGATCCTGCAGGTATTAAGGAAATACAGATAGAGTTAAAAGACAAGGCAAACATTTTAGGATTGAATCTTCAAGGTGTTATGTCTCAGGTAAGGTCTGGTTTCTTTGGTTTTCAGGCACAACGTTTTCAGCGTGGACAAGATGAAATACGTGTTTGGGTGCGTTATAAAAAAGAGGACAGATCTTCTATTAAAGATCTAGATGATATGTGGATTACCACTCCTTTAGATAGTAGAGTGCCATTTTCTGAAATAGCAACCTATAAAATTGAGCGAGGAGATGTAGCTATTAATCACTTAGAAGGGAAGCGTGAAATACAAGTTACTGCTGATCTAAAATCTAGAGATGATAGTGCTACAGATGTAATGAATGATATTAGAACCAATATCATGCCAGAGATCATCTCAAAATATCCAACGGTTACAGCAGCTTATGAAGGGCAAAATAGAGAGGCAGGAAAAACAATTTCCTCTGTACAAATTGTTGCACCAATCATTTTAGTGTTGATCTATATGGTTATTGCTTTTACATTTAGAACATATAGTCAACCATTATTGTTAATGATGATGATCCCATTTAGTTTAATTGGAGTGGTATGGGGACATTTCTTTCATGGATTCCAAATTAATATCCTGTCATGGTTAGGTATTATTGCTTTGGTCGGAATTATGGTAAACGATGGATTAGTACTCATAGGAAAGTTTAATGGATACCTAAAAGAAGGTATGAAGTATAACGAAGCTTTAGTACAAGCAGGGAAATCAAGGTTTAGAGCCATTTTCTTAACATCATTAACAACCATTGCTGGTTTAGCACCTTTATTATTTGAAGGAAGTAGACAAGCACAATTTTTAAAACCTATGGCTGTATCTATTTCTTATGGAATTGGAATTGCTACAGTATTAACCTTGGTAATGCTACCATTAATGTTAGCGGTTTCAAACCATATAAAAGTATTCTTTAAATGGATTTTTGTTGGTGGGAATGTCACAAAAGAAGAAGTAGAGCGTGCAATTATTGAATCAAAATATGAAGATGATGAATTACACTAAATATATAATAGCAAGTGCAATAGTGTTTTGTGCTTTTCAGATAAACGCGCAAACTGTGTTAACAAAGGAGGACGCTATAAAACAAACCTTAGAGCATAACTACGGAATAAAAGTAGCTAAGAATAATGTTGAAGTAGCTAAGAATAATTCTAGTGTTTTTAATACTGGAAAATTGCCAATAGTGAGTAGTTCTGCTGGAGCAAATTATAATAAAAGTAATCAGGATATCATTCGTCAGGATGGAAGCGAAACAAATGTTACTGGAGCCGAAACTAGAAGTTTTAATGCTTCAATAAATTTAAACTATACACTGTTTGATGGCTTAGGTAGAAAGTATAACTATAAGAGTTTAAAAGAAACCTATAATTTAACCGAACTTCAAGCAAGAGAGACTATAGAAAACACCTATTTGCAATTGTTTACTACCTACTTTCAGGTGGCACAACTAACTGAGAACACTAATAATCTGGAAGAAACCTTAAACATTTCTAAACGTAGATTAGAACGTGCTAAATATCAATATGACTATGGGCAGAGTACACGTTTGGAGCTTTTAAATGCCGAAGTAGATGTTAATAATGATAGTATTAATTTGTTGGATGCCAGACAGCAATTAACAAATGCCAAACGCAATTTGAATATGGTGATGGGTACTAACCAAGGTGTTAATTATAATGTAGAAACTACAGTTGATTTTGTTGAATTATTAAGTTTTACTGAATTACTTAAAAGAACTAAAGTAAACAATGTGGTTTTACAACAAAATGATAAGAATATTGCTATTAGTAAGTATAATATAAAAGCCAATAAAGCTAATTATTTACCTAGTATAGGCTTAACAAGTTCTTATGGATGGAATAAAAGTGTCAACCCTTCTACATCATTTTTGGCAGAATCTTCAAATAGGGGTTTAAATGCTGGTTTAAATTTATCATGGAATTTGTTTGATGGTGGTACTACTAAAACTAGAGTAGCAAATGCTAAAATTACTTTAGAAAATCAGGAAATATTAAAAGAGCAGCAGCTTAATGTAGTTGAAAATACATTGACAAATACTTGGGAAGATTATCATAACAAGCTTTTTATTTATAAGGCACAGCAGCGAAACCTTGATACTGCAACCGATAATTTTAATAGAACTAACGAAAAATATAAGTTAGGTCAGGTTACTTCAATTGAGTTTAGGCAATCGCAAATAAACTTGATAAATGCCCAAACAGCTTTAAATACGGCTAAATACAATGCAAAAATAAAAGAGTTGGAGCTGTTACAATTATCGGGAGAGATACTTAACAATCAATTATATTAAACTTAAAAGCAACTCATTCGAGTTGCTTTTTTTCTCAATACACATTTTAGTATTACTGTAACAAAGGTTACACTTTACTGTGTCTTTTGTTACTGACTAGTACACAGTCAAAAATTAATTTTGTCCAAAATAGATTACGGATGAAGAAATTAATTTTGACATATATAGGTTTCGTCACTTTTAGTATAGGTTTTGCACAGCAACAAGGTACTATAACCAAGCAAGAAGCATTACAAAAAGTAGCCGAAAATAATTATAGTATAAAAATGTCTCAGCAAGATGTTTTGGCTGCAAAAGGCGATTATAATCAAACCAATGCAGTTTTATTGCCAACTATAAAACTATCTCATACAGGCATTGCAACAACCAATCCGTTAATGGCATTTGGTTCCAAACTTAATCAGGAAATACTAACATCTGCCGATTTTAATCCATCGTTGTTAAATGACCCTTCTCAAATTGAAGATTTTGCAACAAGAATAGAAGTACAACAACCTCTTATAAACCTTGATGGTTTGTACCAGCGAAAAGCGGCTAAAGCAAAATTTAACGCTACATCATTTCAATCAGAAAGAACGAAAGAAAACATCAAACTGGAAGTAGAAAAAGCCTATATGCAATTGCAGTTGGCTTATAAAGCAGTAGCTGTTTTAGAAACAGCTAAAGAAGCAGCAATTGCTAATAAAAAGTTAGCTGACAATAGCTTTGCTCAAGGGTATTTGCAAAAAGCAGATGTATTGGCTGTAGATGTGAGGGTAACCGAGATTAAAAATCAATTGATGTATGCAAAGAGCAATGTTAAAAATGCATCAGATTATTTAAAAGTTTTAATGAACGATACACATGATGGAGTTTTAAAACCGTCTGATGAACTTACTATAGACATTGAGCAAGCTTATGCTGAAAACCTATCAGAAAGCAGATCAGACATTCAAGCCATTCAACAATCAACAGAAGCTTATAAACATATGTATAAGGCAGATAAAATGAGCTTTTTACCACGGTTAAATGCGTTTGGAACATACGAATTTCATGATGATAAAGTGTTTAGTACAAATGCTAAAGGTTATTTGTTTGGTGCAAAATTAAGCTGGAATGTTTTTGAAGGATCAAAACGAATTGGTAAAACTCAAAAAAGTAAAGCAGAATACGAAAAGTCTAAACTGCAATTTCAACAATATAAGGCTCAAAGTCAGGTAGAGCTAAATTCAGCAATAAGAATGCTCCAAGATGCCAAAAACAACTTGGAGCTTTCAAAGCTGGCCTTAGAGCAATCTAAAGAATCGCTAAGAATTAGAACCAACAGATTTGAGCAAGGTCTTGAAAAAACAACCGATCTGTTAATGGCTGAATCCAAGTATGCTCAAAAACAATTAGAATATTACACTACCATTTTTAAGCACAATTATACATTGGCTTATGTAAAATTTTTAACTACGAATTAAGATAAACTATAATATAATGAACACTAAATTATTAACACTTTTTACCATACTAACATTAGTATTTATTACTAGTTGTAAAAAAGAAAAAACGAATATAACTCAGGATGATTCACCAGCAATATCTGTTGTTGTGAAACCTGTGTCTCAAAATAGCACAGTACCATTTATATCAGCAAGTGGTAAAATACAAACTGTTAAGAGTGCTAATTTAAGTACACGAATGATGGGCTTTGTAGATAAGATCTATGTTAAAACTGGGGATCAAATTAAAGAGGGACAGTTATTGTTGAGCCTTAATAATGTAGATCTATCTGCAAAACTAGCCCAAGTTAAAGCTGGAATTGTAGAAGCTAAAGCAGGTTTCTCTAATGCTGAAAAGGACTATGTAAGATTCAAAAATTTATTTGAGAGTAATAGTGCTTCACAAAAGGAAATGGATGATATGACTGCTAACTACAATATGGCAAAGGCTAGAGTAGAAGCAGCAGAACAAATGAAGAAAGAGGTTCAGGCTCAGTTTAACTATGTAAATATAAGAGCACCTTTTGATGGAGTGGTGAGTAATAAATTTATAAATCAGGGAGACATGGCAAGCCCTGGAGTCCCTTTGTTAGAAGTAGAATCTCCAGGAGCTTATCAAGTAATGGCGATGGTTCCAGAATCAGAAATTTCTAAGATCTCAAATAATACAAATGTTAGTGTACTTGTAAAGTCATTAAATAAAACCATTAAAGGAAAAGTGACTGAAGTTAGTTCGTCAGCAAAAAATACAGGAGGACAATACTTAGTAAAAGTACTTTTAGATAATTCAGATTTATACATATTATCTGGGATGTTTGCAACGGTACAGTTTCCAGTTGAATCAAAAGAAAAACAAACAACGGTTTTAATTCCTAGTTCAGTTCTAGTAAAAAAAGGAGAGCTTTCAGGAATATATACTGTTAGTCAAACCCAAACAGCCATATTACGTTGGTTACGATTAGGTAGACAATATGGTGATAACGTTGAGGTATTATCTGGTCTAAATGCAGATGAGAGCTATATAGTTTCAGCAAATGGTAAGCTGTTTAATGGTGCTAAAGTAACAATTCAATAAACGAATTATGAAAGAAGGATTAGCAGGAAAAATAGCCAAAGGGTTTATGACCTCTAAACTTACTGTCTTATTGATGGTAGTGTTTATGGTTATAGGCGTATATAGCTCATTTTTAATACCAAGAGAAGAGGAGCCACAAATTGATGTGCCAATGGCAGACATTTTTGTAGGATATCCTGGAGCAAGCCCTACCGAAGTAGAATCGCGTGTTATCAAACCTTTAGAGAAGTTACTGTCTAATATTAAGGGAGTTGAATACGTGTATTCAACAGCGATGAAAGAAAAAGCGATGGTGATCGTACAGTTTTATGTAGGCGAAGATATTGAACGCTCTTTTGTAAAGCTGTATAATGAGATCAATAGACATATGGATATCATGCCTAAGGGAGTAACAATGCCTTTAGTGAAAACAAGAGCGATTGACGATGTGCCTATGCTAGGTTTAACATTATGGAGTGAGAATTATGACGATTTTCAACTCAAACAAATTGCTAATGAGCTTAATAACGAAATAGAAAAGATCAATGATGTTTCTGTAACTCAAAAAATAGGAGGTAGAGATCGACAGTTAAGAGTAATTCTCGATAAAGAAAAACTTGCAGCCAGTGGTTTAGATTTCTTATCGGTCTCAGAAATGATAAAAGCAAATAACCAACAATTAAGCGCAGGTAAGTTTAATAGTGGTGATACAGAGTTTTTAGTAGATACAGGAAAATTTTTAGAGACCGTTGAAGATGTTGAAAATTTGGTAGTTGGTGTACAACAAAACCAGCCTATTTATTTAAAGCAAGTAGCAGCTATTTTAAACGGCCCAGAACTACCAAAAAGTTATGTGTCATTAGGATTTGGTCAGGCGAGTGAAAAATCACAAGAGTTTAAAGCAGATTATCCAGCGGTGACTATTTCTATAGCAAAGCGAAAAGGTGCTGATGCAATGAAGATTTCCGACGTTATTCTTGAAAAGGTTGAACATTTAAAAACTAACCTTATTCCTGATGATGTTCATGTAGAAGTAACACGAAATTATGGAGAAACAGCATCACAAAAGGTGTCAGAGTTATTACTCCATCTTATTGGAGCGATCGTGGCTGTTACATTTGTTGTAATGTTGGCGATGGGCTGGCGAGGTGGTTTGGTCGTGTTTTTATCGGTACCAATAACTTTCGCATTAACCTTATTGAGCTATTATATGCTTGACTATACCTTGAACAGAATTACCTTATTTGCATTAGTATTTGTAACAGGTATTGTGGTAGATGATTCTATTATTATAGCCGAGAATATGCATCGCCACTTTAAAATGAAACGATTACCGTTTAAAGATGCAGCGTTATATGCTATTAATGAAGTAGGAAACCCAACCATATTAGCAACCTTTACAGTAATCGCCTCTGTATTGCCTATGGCATTCGTATCTGGATTAATGGGACCATATATGAGTCCGATGCCAATTGGGGCTTCTATTGCTATGTTATTGTCTTTATTCGTAGCATTGACCATAACCCCTTATTTAGGGTATTTGTTCTTAAGAGAAAAAGATAAAAAAGGTGTTAAAAAGGAAGAGAAACAAATGGAGGACTCTCTTATTTACAGATTGTATGATAGGTTTGAGCGTCCGTTAATTGAAAATAAAAGCAAACGTTGGGCATTTTTAGGAGTTACTATATTATTGCTCTTAGGGTCGCTGTCAATGTTCTTTACAAAATCTGTGGCTGTAAAGATGCTGCCATTTGATAATAAGAATGAATTTCAAGTAGTTATCGATATGCCAGAAGGAACTACTTTAGAGAGAACTGCAATTGTAACTCAAGAAATAGCACAATACCTTTCTACACGACCAGAAGTTGTGAACTATCAAAGTTACGTTGGTGCTTCAGCTCCAATTACATTTAATGGTCTGGTGCGTCATTACGATTTACGAGGTGGTAGTAATATGGCCGATATTCAGGTGAATTTAACAGATAAGCATGATAGAAGTGCTCAAAGTCATGATATAGCTAAACTGCTGCGCCCAGACATTCAAAACATCGCTTCAAAATACCATGCGAATGTAAAAATTGTAGAGGTGCCACCAGGACCACCAGTGTTATCGACCATAGTTGCTGAGGTTTATGGACCAGATTACGATAAGCAAATTGAAGTAGCAAATGAGGTTCAGAATATTTTAAAGAACACTCAAGATGTAGTAGATGTAGATTGGATGGTGGAAGATGACCAAACGGAATATGAGTTTGTGATCGATAAAGAGAAAGCTATGCTGTATGGTGTAGCTCCGCAACAAATTGTATATACTATGAATTTGGCTCTTGGTGAAAATGCCATTTCAACACTTTTCAATGAAAATGCAACAGAGCAGGTAAACATTGTATTAGCGCTTTCTGAAAAAGAGAAATCAACATTAAACGATATTTCACAATTGCAGGTAAAATCTAATCAAGGTCATATGGTAAGTATTGGAGATCTTGTAGAAATTAAGGAAAATGTTCGTGCTAAAAGTATTTATAGAAAGAACCAAAAACGTGTAGTATATGTTATGGCAGATATGGCGGGAGAGTTAGAAAGTCCTGCATATGCCATTTTAGGAATGGCTGAAAAACTTCAGGAAATTCCTTTGCCTGAAGGATATAAAATGGATGAGCTATATATTAAACAACCAGACTTTGAAGATGACTATACTGTAAAATGGGATGGTGAGTGGCAAATTACACTGGAGGTATTTAGAGATCTAGGAATCGCCTTTTTAGGAGTAATTGTCATTATTTATATGCTTATTGTTGGTTGGTTCCAAAATTTTAAAGCACCAATTGTAATGATGGTTGCAATACCACTATCAATGGTAGGAATTGTTTTAGGCCATTGGATGTTGGGTGCATTTTTTACAGCTACATCATTTATAGGAATGATCGCTTTAGCAGGTATTATGGTGCGAAATTCTGTATTACTTATAGACTTTGTAAACCTGCGTCTTGAAGATGGTGTGCCACTTAAACAAGCTGTTATTGAGGCAGGAGCTGTGCGAACTACACCAATATTACTAACTGCAGGAACAGTTGTTATTGGTGCATTTGTAATATTATTTGATCCAATTTTTCAAGGATTAGCAATATCACTTATGGGAGGAACCATTACGGCTACTATTTTAACTCTTTTGGTTGTGCCGTTGGTATATTATTTAATAGAAAGAAAAAATCATAAGTAACATGAAATTAGTAATAGTAACAGTAGTAGAGCAATTTCAAAAAGAGGTGTTTAAGCTTTTTAAAGATGCACAGATTGAACAATTCAGTGGTTCTGAAATAGATGGATATAAGAATATTACGCCTGTATTAGCTGCCTTAAGTTGGTTTGTTAGTGAGAGAGGAAGTGCAGAATCTAAAATGTTCTTTTCTTTTACTTCAAAGGATAAGATTGATACTCTCTTTGATTTAATAAAAACGTTCAATAAAGATATGGAAACCAATAACCCTGTTCGTGCTATTGTGCTTCCAATAGAAAAGTATATATAAACAAGAATAAAAATGAAAAATAGATTAATCAGAGCAATAGCTGGAACCTTTGTGCTAATAAGTGTTGTTCTGGCAGTTAAGGTAAATATTAATTGGTTGTGGTTTACAGCCTTTGTTGGAGCAAACCTTTTACAATCTTCAATTACCAAGTGGTGTTTAATGGAAACCATTTTAGGGAAACTAGGGGTTAAGGATTAATTTAATTGGTGTTGTAACATTTTTATAAAAGTTGCGTCAAACAGGTAATCAATCAAAATTATTATCATGAGACAAGAACACCATTATGCAATGAGACGGGACAATCAACTAATTGTGCTAACACATTTAAGCCAATTAATTACATTGGTAATTGGTTTTGGTAGTCTTATTTTACCACTTATTTTATGGAGTGTGAATAAAGATCGTGTTCAAGAAATGGATGCGCATGGTAAAGAGATTGTCAATTTTCAATTAAGTGTATTGATATATGGCATTTGTTGTATTCCTTTGATTATATTATTTGGATTAGGAATATTAGGATTGATAATCTTAGGCATCATTTCAGTAGTTTTTCCTATTATCAATGCTATAAAAGCTAGTAACGGAGAAATTCCTAGCTATCCGTTTTCAATTCAATTTTTAAAATAATTGTATAAAAATATCCATTATCTCTTAGTTTTATTAGTTAGTTAGTTTATTCGAGATAAGTAAAAAGGGCTCACATTGTGAGCCCTTTTTTATATGGTTTTAAAAGTATTGAACTTTTAATTATTTAGCATTACTGGCATGACAAGCATGGTAACATTTTCTCCTTCGTCCAATCCGTCAATAGGCGTTAAAATACCAGCTCTATTTGGTAAACTCATTTCAAGCATAACATCGTCTGCATTTAAATTTCCTAACATTTCGCTTAAAAAACGTGAGTTAAAGCCTATTTGCATATCGTCACCTTGATAATCACAAGTTAAGCGTTCTTCAGCTTTATTACTATAATCAATATCTTCGGCAGATATGTTTAATTCGGCACCAGCAATCTTTAATCTAATTTGGTGTGTTGTTTTGTTTGAGAAAATAGACACACGTTTTACAGAATTAGAAAACTGGGTTCTAGAAATGGTTAATTTATTTGGGTTCTCTTTAGGAATTACCGCTTCATAGTTAGGGTACTTTCCATCAATTAAACGGCAAATAAGTACAGAACTATCAAAATTAAATTTAGCATTAGAATCGTTGTATTCTATAGTCACTTCATCATCACTCCCCGCTAATATACCTTTTAAAAGATTTAAAGGTTTTTTAGGCATAATGAATTCTGCTGTTTCACTAGCTGAAACATCACTACGTGTATATTTTACTAATTTATGAGCATCGGTGGCTACAAACGTTAAACTTTCGGTAGAGAACTGGAAAAATACACCACTCATTACTGGTCTAAGATCATCATTTCCTGCGGCAAAAATGGTTTTACTAATAGCGGTGGCCAATATATCACCCGAGATAGTCGTCGAGCTCGGATTCTCTAAGGCTACTGCTTTAGGGAATTCTTCTCCATTGGCATAAGCTAAGGCATACTTACCATGGTTAGAGCTTATCTCTACAGTATTATTTTCTTCAACAATAAACGTTAAAGGCTGCTCAGGAAAGGTTTTTAAAGTATCTAGCAACAGTTTTGCTGGAATAGCAACACTACCTTCACTATCACTTTCTACTGTAATTGTAGACGACATGGTTGTTTCTAAATCACTCGCCGAAATAGTAAGATCAGAGTTGTTCAGTTCAAACAAAAAATTATCTAAGATTGGCAGGGTATTAGAATTGTTAATAACACCACCTAACACCTGTAATTGTTTAAGTAAATATGTACTTGATACTATAAATTTCATGTATGTATTTCGTATAATTAGTTACTACAAATATATCTTAAAGCAGCTAAAATAGGAAACAAACTTATTAACAACTAAGCCGCGTATTTTTTCTTTCTGTAGAAGTTGAATCCAAAACCAAAAATAGCCAGTAAAACTAGTGGTAATGCAATATTTACGATTTGCCATTTTGTTTTTTGAGCTGTAATTTTTTCGGAATCCAAGAAGGCAATAGCTATTTCTTTAGAGCGAATGTTTATAAGTCCGTTGTCATCTAATAAATAGTTTACGGCATTTAATAAAAACTCTTTATTGCCATATAATTGTCCTGTGAATCTATCAAACCCTAGTTCTAATGGACCTCTTCTGCTAACCTCGTTTTTAATAATATCGCCATCTGCAACAACAATCATTTTGGTATTTACACTAGCGTTTTTATTAGTTGCTAGTTTTAAAGGTTTTACTCGGTTATTATAAGCCGAAGTAAAACTACCTTCCAGTAACACAGCAAGATGTTGTTGCCCATTAGTATAGGTGTTTTTGTCTGGTTCTTTGGTAATAATGTCTAAGCTTATTTCGCGAGGTACTCCTATAAGTTTGGTTAAAGGAGAACTTTTTAAGAGAATGGTCTTTGAGACGGTATTTTTTAAGGTGTCTATTTGATTGGCAAAATCAAATTTCACCAAATTTAAATTATTTACAATTGGGTGATTATTGGTTGATGATGCCAAAGGTGAGTATTGCCATTGTACAGGTTGAAACTGCGATTCACTTCCTTCCCCAACGGCAATGGTAATTGGTGCAGAGTACAGATCGTTTACCAAAACAGGATTGATACGAACGCCATATTTAAAGAAGAGATCAGTAAGATTTAAATCTCTTACGGTGGCAAAGCTTTTACCAGAATCGTTATACAAACTGTCTTTGTCCATTGCTACTTTATCAATTAACCAAAGGCTTTTTCCACCATTCATGATGTATTGATCTAAAACGTATTTTTCTTCTTCGCTAAATGCTTGCGTAGGTTTTGCAGATACAATAAGGTCGAACTCACTTAGATCGTCCAGCGTTTTTTGAGGATTACTTGCAACACTATCAAGTGTAAAAGGCGCTATGAAATAATAATCACGTAACGTCGTCACAAAATCGGCAATATTTCTATTCTCAAGCTGGCCGTTTCCTCTTAATATAGCTACTTTTCGTTTTTTAGGATGTACAAGTTTACTAAATGCATCAGCAAAGGCATATTCTAGGTGTTGGATAGAATTACTTACTTTTTCTTCGTTTGTGGCGCCAATTTTGTTTTTAAGCAATGAAATTTTTACAGTTTGGTTATTAAAACTAGCAAGAGCCCAAGGAAAAATTACTTCCTGACTTGTTTTACCATCTTCCTGAATGTTTAATTGCATTGGAGTGAGACCTCTTTCCGAAAGTTGCTGAATATTTCTATTTCTGGTAGAAGCATCTGCAATTGGGTTTATAAAAGCAAAATTTATGTTTTTATTTTCATTAGAAAATTCTTCCAAAAGTTGTCTGGTTTCTGCTTGTAGTCGTCTAAATTCAGATGGAAATCCAGTTCCTTCTAAATAGACATCAATAATAATTGGTGAGTCGACATTTTTTATAATATCGATAGAAGGTTGACTTAATGTATATCTCTGATCTTGAGTTAGATCAAATCGTTTATATATGGAATTACTTAAAATGTTAAGAGCCAATAATCCGACTACAGATATAAGAATAGTTCCGTACGATTTCTTTGTTGGTTTTGAGGTGCTTATTTGTTGTTTGGTCAAAAAGATAAAAAATGCAGTAATACTTATAAAGTAAACAATATCTCTAGTGTCAATAACACCACGACTAATACTTTTAAAATGGTAGTTCATTCCAAACTGTTCAGCAAAGGAACTCGAGGCAAAATCTGCAATACCGTCAAAACCAAAATAAAAGAAAAAACAAATAAATACAGCAGTAACGAAAGCGACTATTTGATTATTGGTAATAGAAGAAGCAAATACACCAATAGATGAATACGCAGCTATTAAAAATAATAACCCGAAATACGAACCAATAACACTACCAGAATCAAAATTTCCAGCGGGATTTCCTAATTCATGAATAGTATAGACATATAGCAGCGTAGGTATTAAAGCAATAATAATTAACAAGAATGCACCAAAATATTTACCCAATACTATGTTTAGGTGCGAAATAGGTTTGGTAAGTAATAATTCTAAGGTTCCTTGCTTTTTCTCATCACTAAAACTGCGCATACATACTGCCGGAATAAGAAATAGTAATACCCAAGGAGCAAGTAAGAAGAAAGGCGACAGATCGGCAAAGCCATAGTCTAAAATATTGAACTCTGTTTTAAATAGCCAAAGAAACAATCCATTAATCAGTAAAAATATTGCAACAACCAAATAACCGATTGGTGATGTAAAAAACGAATGTATTTCTTTTTTGAGTATAGATAACATACTATATGTTTTTTAAGATAAGAATGTCTTGATAAGAAAGAACATTTTCAGTTTTACCAGACCAAGTTCCATTAAAAAAGTTTTCTATTATAAATCCTTTTTCTCTAATTGAATTAAATATATACAATTTGTCATAAGCTACATTGGCTTCTTTTACATTCTCACTCATTAAAGCATAATTATCTCTTTGAAATTTAAAGTTTTTACTCGAATTTCCCATTAGTTTTCTTGATTCATCATCTAAAATAAAAAATGTAATTAAACATTTTCCATTTGTTTTTAAAACCCGCTTTATTTCATTTAAATAATGGTTAACATCTTTTGGGAGCATATGAGTAAAAACGGATGTTAAGAAAACAAAATCAAATGTGTTATGTTCATAAGGGAAGATAAAATTACTCGCTTTATTTTTTGCTGATAGATTGTATAAGTCGTTCTTTAATGAAACATGAGTGAAATGAAAGTTTGGATGATTAGAAGAAATATTCTTTGTACACCAATCAACGCCTTGTTTAACAATGTCAAAACCATTATATGAACCTTTGCTGTTTAAAAATGTAGTAAAAGGTATAGCCATTCTTCCTATACCTGAACCAATGTCAAGTACATAGCTTTCAGGAGTTATGTTACCATAGTTCTTAAAATAACTAAAGAACTCTTCGCCTGTTTTTTTAAAATCACCAGAACCAGTATAGATTAAACCTTTTGGAGGAGATAAGTCTTTCTTTTTTGATAAAAAATCTGTTGGGAAATAAAATAAACGACGTGCTAAATATCTATATTTCACAGGGAGTTTGTAATATATATATCTAACTGTATTCATAATATTAATCTAAAGTCATCACCTTATCCACACTCCAAGCTTGTGGTTTATCATTAAACAATTGTTTGGTTTGTGCCCATACATTTTTAAACAACTCAGATTGTCTGTAATTTTCAAGATCACTTTCAGAATTCCAATAACTATAAGTAAAAAAAACATTAGAATGCTCTTTATCTCTATAAAGTTCAAGAAATGTGCAACCAGGAAAATTTCTAATGTGTTCTTTTTTGTTATGGAACAGATCTTTAAAGTCCTCAACCTTGGTTTTATCAAAACTCATTTTCACAATTCTAACAAACATCTTAAGCTTTTAAAAAATTAACGGTCACAGTATCCATCATTTTTAGTCCCATTAGTGTTGATGCACTACCAACAGTGGCGCAATTACTTTTATAGATGGCTATTTCTAGATAGTTTGATGAATTAAAAACTACCAAACCACGACCTTCATCATGGCGTTTATCTTCTTCAATGTCAAAGTTTACAATATCGCTATATTTAGAATATATTTTTTTAAACTTATAGTTTCTGGCCGATATTTCAAAGGCCCTTCCTTTTTGTATTTCTTCAAAGAATTTTTTTCGAATATTGGTCACCACATTTCCATAATTGTCAATGTAGACTACACTTCCTATAATTTGATTTTTTTCAGCATTGACAAAAGGAATAATATTCTTTATAGGCTTTATTTTATTAATAGGCTTCCCTATTACCTCTAAGGTACCGCCGCGCGCAATATGGCAAGCTACCTTTACAAACACATCCAGTACAGGAAAACTCGTTTCAATTTTATCATGAATATTGATCTCAACTATTTTTTCTGGAGCAATTTCAGAGCAGATCATACTCATAATACCATTATTGGCACATACAAAATAATGATCGTCTAGTTTTACAACTATATGTTTGTTCTCCTGATTAATTTCAGAGTCAATACCAATAATGTGAATTGTTCCTTTTGGAAAACTACTATAAGCATTTTGGATAATGTAAGCAGCTTCAGGAATACTAAACGGCGAAACAGAATGCGAGATATCAACAATCCTAACTTCTGGCAACTCACTATAAACAGCCCCTTTTATTGCGCCTGCAAAGTGATCTTTTTCTCCAAAATCAGTTGTTAATGTTATGATTGCCATTGGCAAAAATGTTGATATTTTTTTAGTGTACCTTGATGTAAATTTGTGTACTTTTGACTTTTACAAACCTACATATTTTTTTTCGTATTAATTTTCTCTAATTAAAAGAAATTCGAATAAAATTTTGGTTCGTGAAATGGTTTAGAAATCAATAAAATAATCTGCGTTTGAACGAAATAATTATCGAACTGGAAGAGATTGCTCCAAAAGAGTTTTTTGGTGCCCAAAATTCTAACATTGCACTCCTTAAAAAGTATTTTCCGAAACTTAAAATTGTTGCCAGAGGAAACAAAATAAAAGCCTATGGTGATGAAGAAATGCTCGAAGAATTCGATCGAAGAGTTACCATGCTCATCAATCATTTTGGAAAGTATAATAAGCTGGATGAAAATGTTATTGAACGTGTACTTACAAGCCTTACAAGCGATGACTACGCAACCTCTGAATCTAGCGGAGAAGTATTGGTGCATGGTGTAGGAGGAAAGCTTATTAAGGCACAAACAGCAAACCAGCGTAAGCTTGTAGAAAGCATGCGTAAAAATGATATGGTATTTGCCATTGGTCCAGCAGGAACTGGTAAAACATATACAGGTGTGGCTCTTGCTGTTCAGGCATTAAAGAATAAAGAAGTAAGACGTATTATTTTAACACGACCAGCGGTTGAAGCAGGTGAAAATTTGGGTTTTCTTCCTGGAGATCTTAAAGAAAAGCTGGATCCATATATGCAACCGCTATATGATGCCTTACGCGATATGATTCCACATGAAAAACTGGATAATTATATCGAAAAGGGAATTATACAAATTGCACCGTTGGCATTTATGCGTGGCCGTACCTTAGATAATGCTTTTGTGATTCTAGATGAAGGCCAAAATACAACCCATGCACAAATGAAAATGTTCTTGACCAGAATGGGTAAGAATGCAAAGTTCTTATTAACAGGCGATCCTGGGCAAATAGATTTACCAAGACGTACTATTTCTGGGTTAAAGGAAGCCTTATTGATTTTAAAGAATGTAGATGGTGTAGGAATCATCTTTTTAGACGATAAAGATGTCATTCGCCACAAACTGGTTAAAAAGATCATTTCAGCATATAAAAATATTGAGAACAGAGAGTCGTAATGAGCAATACAATTATAGATACCAATTTTAATTTTCCAGGGCAAAAAAGTGTTTACAAAGGAAAAGTACGTGAAGTATATAATATAAATGATGAACAATTGGTAATGGTAGCTACCGATAGATTATCGGCATTTGATGTAGTAATGCCTAAAGGAATTCCGTATAAAGGACAAATTCTAAACCAAATTGCTACAAAAATGATGAAAGCCACTGAAGACTTAGTGCCTAATTGGTTGGTTGCAACTCCAGATGCAAATGTTGCTGTTGGACATTTATGCGAACCTTTTAAGGTAGAGATGGTTATTCGTGGTTATATGTCTGGTCATGCTGCTCGTGAATATAAGCTAGGTAAGCGTATGTTGTGTGGTGTGCCAATGCCTGAGGGTATGAAAGAGAACGATAAATTTCCAGAGCCTATTATAACACCAGCTACTAAAGCCGAAAAAGGAGATCATGATGAGGATATCTCTCGAGAAGATATTTTGGCTAAAGGCATTGTAAGCGAAGAAGATTATGTGATTCTGGAAGATTATACAAGAAAATTATTCCAACGTGGTACAGAGTTAGCTGCTGAACGTGGATTGATACTTGTTGATACTAAATACGAATTTGGAAAGACTAAAGATGGACAAATAGTATTGATAGACGAAATTCATACTCCAGATTCATCACGTTATTTTTATGCAGATGGTTACCAAGAACGTCAGGATAGAGGAGAAGCACAGAAGCAGTTATCTAAAGAATTTGTGCGACAATGGCTTATAAGTAACGGATTTCAAGGACTAGAAGGTCAAGAAGTACCTTTTATGAGTGATGAGTATATCGAAACTGTAAGTGAGCGTTATATAGAACTTTACGAGAATATTACTGGTGACACTTTTGTTAAAGCAGATGTTTCAAATATTCAAGATCGTATTGAGCGAAACGTTTTAGACTATTTAGGATGAAGCTAAAATTATAGACAAAAGCCCTTGATACATCAAGGGCTTTTTTATGCACTGAAATGAAAAGACTCTTTAAAATTTAATATCTATATCAAACCTTATTCTACTTCCCGTTTCTTTAGCAGTTCCTAGCGGTATAAGCTGCTTAATAGTATAGTATTTCATTTTGAGGTTGATGTTGTTTTCTAGTTTATAGGCTACCACAGCCTCTATACCTTTATAATTGGTTAGGCGACCATCAGGCGAGTCTTGTGAGGAATAATCCCATCTGCCCCAATCATTTTGGGCAAGAAAGTCAACCACAGAGAATCGTTGCAAATTTGCATAGGTTGTGCTGAAATGCCAATCACCTTTCTTGGCTAACTTACCATATTTTAATCCTATAACAATTCCAGAGTTTTGGTCTTCTATAGAGTTTAGTATATCATCATGATTATTATAATCTTCTAGGTTTTTGTAATAATCAACTTCAAAATTTAAAGGAATAGTTTTTGATATTACAAGTCTTGAACCTAAGTGTAAAATAGAATAGTTAAGTAAGAATGTATCATTTCCATCTGGGATGTTTGGAATATTTTTAAATATATATAACGAAGGGAAAAACGTGAGTTTATTTTGATATACTGAGGTAGAAATTTGAAGTCCTTGAAAATAGGCATCTGTATCTAACGATCTATTTGAGGTTGCAATAATATAATGACCACCTTTTAAACTAATGGAATTTAAAAAACCTTCAGGTAATGTGAAATTCTTTTCTGCCGATACACCTTCAGGATACACATTATCGCTCCAAAATAGTTCGTTACTCTTTTCAAAAGGAAAAGTATTTTTACCAACCCAAAACTTAAAAGAATTCCAGGTTGCTTGAAAATATGCTTTTTCTATACCTATTGGCAAGGTTCCAAATTCTTTAGAACCATCTCCTAGAGTTAGTTGCGGGTCTTGCTGTTTTTTTGGATTGCCTGTTCTAATTCTAAAACCAGCTTCATAACGATTTGTTGCATAAGTAACACCTGTTCTTATTCTGTATCGAAGTCTGGTTCTGTCATCTCTAAAAGAGCCGTCACTTTTTTTTGAATCCCAATCTTGTTCTACCCGAAAACGGAAGTCGGAATTAAATTTTAGCTGAGATAAGAAAGAGTTTGTTTGTGCCGATACTATTACCGGAATTATAAGAAATACGAGGCTTAAAAATAGTTTTTTCAATTGCTGTCAACAGTTTAACACCATTGCTTTAATGATGTGATTAGCGCAATTTTTTGTACTATAAATGTATTAAAATTAGGGTTTAGAATTATTCTATTTTAACACTAAAACAAAGAAAATTTAGTTTCTAAAAACAATGGCTGGATTAGGAAAGAACAACCATTTATTATCAGCGTTTACAAAGTATTTGTATAAGCTGCGTACAGATTCTTCGCCATTTTTTAATATATACGTTAACCTGTAAAAAGTAATATTAGGTTTAAAAACATGACTATACTCATTCATGTTAGAAGTTTTTGTGTCATTTAAGCTTGATGTGTTAATGGTTTCAACTTTACAATCTATATGTTTTTCCAACTCTATTTTTTGAGAATATTCCTTTATTTCTTCTTTAAATTTTGACATATAATCAAAATATTCAGAAGCATATTCATTTTTAAATACCATTTGGCACTGATCGAGTGTAGGTAATGATTTAGAAATAAGTTCGAACTGTGCTTTGCTATTCAGAAATTGATTAAAGTAATCTTTTGCTTCATTTTCAGCACTTTGTGAATAGCAATTTATAATTGTTAAAATAAAAATACTTGTATAAAGAAATAGTCTAGGTTTCTTGTTCATTGTTATTTTAATATTAATGCTTAAAAATGAATGTGCTCTAACGCTCAAGATATGAGTCGTTTTAATGACTTATATCATCCAATAACGAAGTTAGCTTTTAAAATTTTAAAAATCAATTATGTACTTACTTGTTTAGTAAGAAATTGATAACATATTAAGTTGTTTCATTCAACTTTCTTACATTTATAATCTAACTAACTAATATTTTATGGAGCTACTTAATGAACTAACCTCTACCTTTTCTAGTGCGATGTGGGGCTTACCTTTGTTGATTCTACTAATTGGAGGTGGATTATATTTACTTTTCAAATCAAAATTTGTAGCCTTTACAATGCTTGGACATGCTATTCAGGTATTGAGAGGGAAATATGATGATCCTAATGACCCTGGACAAATTAGCCATTTTCAGGCTCTTTCTACAGCGTTGGCTTCTACTATTGGTATGGGAAATGTCGCTGGTGTTGCTGTTGCCATTTCTATTGGAGGACCAGGAGCTGTGTTTTGGATGTGGATAAGCGCAGTAGTAGGTATGTCTACTAAATTCTTTACGTCTACACTAGCAATCATGTTTAGAGGCAAAGATAGTGCTGGCGAATTGCAAGGTGGGCCAATGTATTTTATTATGGAAGGTCTAGGTAAATCTTGGAAGCCTTTAGCAATCATGTTTGCTTTTTGTTGTATGATTGGAGCATTGCCTGTATTTAACGTTAATCAATTAACCCAAGCTATTAACGATATTCTATTAAAACCGAATGGTGTTGAAGTTGGATTTACTTCAAATTTAATAATAGGATTAGTACTAGTTGGTATAACATCAATTGTGATTCTTGGTGGTTTAGGACGTATAAGTAAAACAGCGTCTAGAATGGTGCCTTCTATGGTGTTATTATATTTTGTATCTGTTTTAATCATTTTGGCTGTTAATATTGATGTGGTACCAAAATATTTAGGATTGATTTTTACTGATGCTTTTGCAGCAGATTATTTTCCTAAAGAGGAAACCTTTTTAGGAGGTGTAATTGGAGCCCTAATTTTACACGGAATTAAACGAGGTGCATTTTCAAACGAAGCAGGTTTGGGTACTGCTCCTTTAGCTCATGGTGCTGCAAAAACCGACGAACCTGTTCGTGAAGGGTTGGTAGCTATGTTAGGCCCTGCGATAGATACTTTAGTGGTTTGTACACTTACGGCTTTAGCTATTTTAGTGACTGGTGTTTGGGAAACTACTTCAGATAATGGCGTCAGTTTAACGGCTTCTGCTTTTGGCGCAGCAATGCCTGGGTTTGGTAAGTATTTACTGTTAGTTTGTATTGCCGTTTTTAGTATTTCGTCACTATTCTCATATTCGTATTATGGCACAAAATGTATGTCATTCTTAATTGGCGTACACAAAAAGCATTACTACAATTACATATACATCATTAGTATCATATTAGGTGCTACAACATCACTAAGTGCAATGATCAACCTTATTGATGGAGTATTTGCACTTATGGCAATACCTACAATGTTGTCTACTATTATTCTAGCTCCAAAAGTAGTTAAAGAATTGTCTGCTTATAGGCAACGTTTAAAAGAAGCTAAATCATGACAGATAAAGACAAAGCAAAAGCCTATTGGAAAGAAAATATAAAGTACGTATTAATACTACTTTCTATTTGGTTTATAGTGTCCTATGGAGCTGGAATTATTTTTAAGGATGCATTGAATAGTATTAGGTTAGGCGGATTTAAATTAGGATTTTGGTTCGCGCAACAAGGCTCTATTTATGTATTCGTGATCCTCATTTTTGTTTATGTAAGACTGATGAATAAACTTGATAAAAAGTATGGCTATGATAAGTAATATGTTAGTAGCTGAAGCTGTATCAGTACAAAATTGGACTTACATTTTAGTTGGTGTTACTTTTGCAATTTACATCAGTATTGCTATTTGGTCTAGAGCAAATTCTACTAAAGAGTTTTATGTAGCTGGAGGAGGCGTATCTCCTTGGGCAAATGGAATGGCTACTGCAGCCGATTGGATGAGTGCTGCCTCTTTTTTGGGAATGGCAGGAATTATATCGTTTGCAGGTTATGATGGTGCTGTATATTTAATGGGATGGACTGGTGGTTATGTACTGCTAGCACTATTGTTAGCACCATATTTACGAAAGTTCGGAAAGTTTACAGTCCCCGATTTTATTGGTGATCGCTATTATTCTGATACAGCTAGAGTAGTAGCTGTGCTTTGTGCTTTGTTGGTGTCCTTTACTTATGTTGCTGGACAAATGAGAGGTGTTGGTATTGTGTTTTCACGATTTCTGGAAGTAGATATTAATACAGGAGTCATCATAGGAATGTTGATTGTTCTTTTTTATGCCGTTTTAGGCGGAATGAAAGGGATTACATATACACAAGTAGCTCAGTATTGTGTACTCATTTTTGCGTTTATGGTGCCTGCTATTTTTATTTCTATTCAAATGACTGGGAATCCTATTCCGCAAATAGGAATGGGAGGAAAGGTAGAAGGAGGTGTTTATCTACTCGACAAATTAGATGGTTTAAGTACAGAATTAGGTTTTAACGAATATACCGAAGGTTCAAAATCCTTAATAGATGTATTTGCAATTACCTTGGCATTAATGGTTGGTACAGCTGGATTACCGCATGTAATTGTTAGGTTCTTTACAGTAAAACGAGTACGTGATGCACGAAAGTCTGCTGGAATAGCATTATTATTAATTGCTGTATTATATACTACAGCACCAGCAGTAGCAGTATTTGCAAGGACTAATATGATAGAAACTGTATCTAACCAACCTTATAGCGATGTGCCACAATGGTTTAAAAAATGGGAAACAACAGGTTTAATTACGTTTACAGATAAAAATAACGACGGATTGATTCAATATGTGGCAGATGAGTCTCAAAATGAATTAGTTGTAGACAGAGATATTATGGTACTAGCGAACCCCGAAATTGCCAATTTACCTAATTGGGTGATTGCCTTAGTAGCTGCTGGTGGTTTAGCTGCAGCACTATCTACAGCTGCTGGATTATTGTTAGTTATTTCTGCATCTGTATCACATGATCTTATTAAAAAAGTATATAATCCTAATATTTCAGAGAAGGGTGAATTGATAGCTGCACGTATTTCTGCAATAGGTGCTGTATGCATCGCTGGATATTTTGGTATTAATCCTCCCGATTTTGTGGCAGCAGTCGTCGCCTTGGCTTTTGGTTTAGCTGCAGCATCCTTTTTTCCTGCCATTGTTTTAGGGATTTTCTATAAACGAATGAATAAAGAAGGTGCTATTGCGGGAATGGTTGTTGGTATTTTAATCATGCTTTATTATATCGTAAAATATAAGTTTGGATGGTTAGATGATACCATACCAGATAAAAGTGAATGGTGGTTTGGGATCTCACCAGAAGGTTTCGGAGCAATCGCAATGGTCGTCAATTTTGTAGTGTCTATCGTCGTTATGAAATTCACAAAGGCGCCTCCAGAAGAGGTTCAGGAGATTGTAGAAAATATCAGAATTCCTAGTGGTGCAGGTGATGCTGTAGAACATTAAGCCTTTTTAAATTACCAGAATTATAGTCTTAAAACAGATGAACTTGCTTCAATTTATTTTGTAGGTTGTTTATTATGTGGGTATTAAGTTAAATATTTCACGCAACCTATAGGTTGTTTTCGTATCCTAAGTTTAAAGACACCAACAATGAAACAACCAATCACCCTCATTCTGATACTTCAGTTTTGTTGCAATTTTTTATTCTCTCAAGAAAAAAAAGTCCTCTTTATTGGTAATAGCTATACCTTTATAGAAGACATTCCAAATATGGTATATCAAATAGCTAACTCTTCTGGAGATCTACTATTTGTAGACAAACAAACAGCTGGAAGTGCAACGCTTCAGGAACATGCCAATAGTGTTACGGTTACAAATAAGATTAATTCTAATAATTGGGATTTTGTAGTTCTTCAAGGACAGAGTGTTGAAGTTGCCTTAACAGGCGATTATTTTAATAATAATGTTGCTCCTTATGCTGCTCAATTATGCCAAACTATTAAAAATAATAACACTTGTACCCAACCAGTATTTTATAATACTTGGGGAAGAGAGTATGGAATGGCAGCTGGCGGACCTACATGTACAACTTATCCCTGGATGTGTAGTTACCATGGTATGGATGATGCTCTAGCTCAAAACTACAGAATATTAGCAGACAGTAATAATGCCTTAATTTCTCCTGTTGGTCAGGTATGGCGCTATATACGAGATAATCTAATTCAGGTTAATCTTTACGATGAAGATGAATCACATCAATCGCTTGCAGGAGCATACGCTTCGGCGCTAACATTTTATACCATTATTTTAAGAAAGGATCCATCGCTTATTACGTACAATCCGGGAGTCAATTATCAAGAAGCAAGTAGAATACGAAGTGCTGTTAAAGCAGTGGTTTACGATCAATTGAGTATGTGGAAAGTTGGTGAATTCGATCCGAAGGCAAATTTTGAATATCATAACGATGGAGCTACTGTATCATTTTCGAATACTTCAGAGAATGCCAATACATTTTCATGGGATTTTGGAGATACAGAAACATCAACCGAAGAAAACCCTTTACATAACTATAGTGAGGCAGGCGAATATACCGTATCATTAACAGTTACTAAATGTGGGGAGTCTGACACCTATACAACTACAATAGACATTCCAACACTAAGCTTAAATAAAGAAGAAAAACCCGATGTAAAGCTATATCCTAACCCTGTTGAAAATGCTCTGTATATAAAAGAAATTGATCTGTATGGTGTAAAAAAGATGAATCTATATAGTTTAGTAGGAAAAAAAATGGAGCTGCACTTAGACAGAACTATTGGGATGATCGATGTTTCCAGATTGGCATCTGGAACCTATTTTCTAGAAATTATAAACAGAAATAATATCAAAACCATTCATAGGATACTTAAGAAGTAATATTTTATTACTTTAGATAGCTCATAAATTTATGAGCTATTTTAATTTCTGATCCATGAGTAACTACCATATAAAACATTTAGAAGAATACTATCAAGTCTACAGAAAATCTATTCAGAGCCCTGAGAATTTTTGGGAAGAAATTGCCGAAGAACATTTTGTTTGGCGTAAGCGCTGGGACAAGGTTTTAAGTTGGGATTTCACCAAACCAGAAGTAAAATGGTTTGAAGGCGCACAACTAAACATTACCGAAAACTGTATAGACAGACATTTACCAACTCGTGGTGATAAAACTGCAATTTTATTCGAACCTAACGATCCTAATGAAGCTGCTGAACATATCACCTATAAAGATTTAGCTGCTCGTGTAAACAAGTTTGCCAATGTGTTAAAGAGCCAAGGTGTTGAAAAAGGCGATCGTGTGTGTATCTATTTACCAATGATTCCTGAGTTGGCAGTTGCAGTTTTAGCTTGTGCCAGAATAGGAGCGATACACTCTGTAGTGTTTGCAGGATTTTCTTCTACAGCATTAGCAACCAGAATTAATGATTCCGATTGTAAAATGGTATTGACCTCAGATGGTTCTTATAGAGGAAAGAAAACCATCGATCTTAAAGGTATTGTAGATGAAGCGTTAAACGATTGTCCTTGTGTAGAAACTGTTCTAGTAGCAAAACGTATCAATTCTGATATTCATATGGAAGCAGGTCGCGACCAATGGTTACAACCGTTGTTAGATGAGGCTTCCGATGTTTGTGAAGCAGAAACTATGAATGCCGAAGATCCGTTGTTTATTCTATATACGTCTGGATCTACAGGACAGCCAAAAGGTATGGTACATACAACCGCTGGATATATGGTGTATACAGGTTATACCTTTAAAAATGTGTTCCAATATCGTGAAGATGATGTGTATTGGTGTACCGCAGATATTGGTTGGATTACAGGACACAGTTATATTGTGTATGGTCCGCTAGCTAATGGTGCAACAACTGTGATGTTTGAAGGTGTTCCAACCTACCCAGACTGGGGACGCTTCTGGGAGATTGTAGAAAAACATAAGATCAACCAGTTCTATACAGCGCCAACAGCAATTAGAGCTTTGGCAAAAGAGAATTTAGATTATGTTGAAAAATACGATCTGTCCTCTTTAAAAGTATTAGGAACCGTTGGTGAGCCCATAAACGAAGAAGCATGGCATTGGTATAACGACAATATTGGAAAGAAAAAAGCACCAATTGTAGATACTTGGTGGCAAACCGAAACAGGAGGAATTTTAATTACACCAATTCCTTATGCTACACCAACAAAACCAACGTATGCGACCTTACCATTTATTGGTGTACAACCAGCATTAATGGACGAAAACGGAAACGAAATTCACGGTAACCAGGTAGAAGGACGTTTATGTATAAAATTCCCTTGGCCATCAATGGCGCGAACTATTTGGGGGAATCACCAACGATATAGAGACACCTATTTCTCGGCGTTCGAGAATAAATACTTTACAGGCGATGGTGCCTTACGTGACGAGGTTGGATATTATAGAATTACAGGTCGTGTAGACGATGTAATTATTGTATCTGGACACAACCTTGGTACGGCGCCTATTGAGGATGCCATTAACGAGCATCCAGCAGTAGCAGAATCTGCTATTGTTGGTTTCCCACACGATATAAAAGGAAATGCACTGTATGGTTATGTTATTTTAAAGGAAACAGGTGAAGGCAGAGACCACGATAATTTACGTAAGGAAATTAATCAGATTATTACAGAACATATTGGGCCAATTGCAAAGCTTGATAAGATACAGTTTACTAAAGGCTTACCAAAAACACGCTCTGGTAAGATCATGCGACGTATTTTACGTAAAATAGCTGGAAAAGACACCTCTAATTTAGGGGATACAAGTACTTTGTTGAATCCTGAAGTAGTTGAAAGTATTATTGAAGGAGCAAAACAGTTTTAAAGCACAATTAGTAAAACATCATTAAGAATGTCAAAAGATGTTTCAAAATCTTGGATACATATTTTAATTGAGCTCATTGAAGCCTATTTTACAAGTTCACGTAAAAGAAAAAGAACGTGGCATCAACATGTAGTACCTTATGAAGAAGCTTGGGCTGTACGACGAGAAGGGAACAAACGTATTACGTCTAAACACAGGCGTCAAGATACAGCAATTAGAGCAGCAAAGAGATTAGCCAAAAAACATAAAGCCGATGTGATCATACATAGGCAAGATGGTACTATTCGCGATCGAATTAATTATGATTAATGATTATAATTTAGAGTGATTTATATAGGTGTATTGTTATACTCAGACGAACTACTAAGTATTATCTTTAATTTAATTGAAGTGTAATAGGATGCTTTTTTGGTGAGTTCGTTTAGATATCTGACCTTTTAAAGGTAAACAGATTTTATACAACTGTATTTTATTATTCATGATAGTTAATTAAACAAAAAGCGGTTCGAGTTTTCACTCAAACCGCTAATGCTCATACACCGACTTTTTTATTAATCATTCTATTTAGTTTTTAAGAACTCTTTTGTGCTAATCATTGCTTTGGTATGCAATGCTAGTGATTTTTCTGAAGCTTCAAGAAGTTCAAGACTTGTTGATCCAATAGCATCAGATATAACAATGGTTGAATAGCCATTTTCTGCAGCATCTCTGGCATGAGATTCTATACAGCCTTCTGCCAACATGCCTGCAATATATATAGTGTCAATTCTCAATCTTTTTAAATGCTCCTGAATAGATTGAGCCCAAAAAGAGGTGAAACCTTGTCTGTATGGTAATACAATTTCATGTTTTAGTGGACTAGCTTCAGGAATAAAATCAACACCTGGAGAATTTATCTCCAATAATTTATTTTCAATAATGACACTTTGGATGTTGTTCAAAGGTTTGAAGTCTTTCATCAATTCATAATCAAAGCCTACTGGAGAATGGATGATAGGAATGTTTTGTTTTCTAGCTTCTTTTATTACTTTTCTTAAGTTTTCACGCACTTTGTTTTTTGCTTCAGAATCTTTTGTAAATCCCCAAGCTTTACCACCTTCAGATAATAAGTCTACTTGCGCAGAAGTAATTAATAAGACCTTGCCTGAATTTGTTTTGTTAGCTGATTGTGATTGAGAAACGTTAGAAAATATTAAGCTTAAACAAATAATTGATAGTGTAGATGTAATGTGTTTTGATTTCATTGTATTAAAGTTTTATAAATTAATACAACAAATGTCGTTCTAGTAAATAGTTGAAAACGGTATCAAAAGATACAAAGCGGTTATTTTTTTAATTCTACATAACCACGATGCAAAATTACCTTACCATTTGTTTCAAAATTTTTTAAGATTCTGGAAATAACAACTCTGGTTGTACCCAGTTCATAAGCAAGTGCTTGATGCGAAAGCGGCACTTTGTTGGTATTATGATTTGAAGCATATTCGTTCAGATAAGTAATAACACGTTGGTCAATTTTTTTAAACACTACATTATTGAATGAATCCAATAATTCATCGTATCTGTTTCTATATGCTTTTAAAATGAAATTATTCCAAGACGTATATTTTTTTTGCCAAATAGGGATGAAACTTGAAGGAATGAAAAGAACATCTGTGTCTTCTTCGGTTATAGCGAAAGAAGGACTTTCATTATTAAACAGGCATGCTGCTAAAGACATAATGCAGGTTTCCTGAGGTAATACATAGTAAAGAAGTATTTCACGCTCTTCATTGGTTTGAAAAACTCTAATAGAACCTTTTAAAACAATAGGAAGTACTTTTAAATATTGTCCTTCTCTAATTAGTAATTCGCCTTTTTTGAATGATTGAATGTTTCCAACTTTTTTAATCTCCTCTTTAAGTTCTAGTTCTTTAGCTGGTTCAAATCTGGAAAAATCTATCATATAAATTTTACACTTTTTAACTTGTAGTTAGTTTAGGTATATGTTACTGTTTTATTGATCCATATAGTGTTAAGCAAAATTAGTCTTTTTGAGTTTCAAAATCAACAAGTTATCTTAGGTGTTTTTATGAATAGCAATTCTAAATAATAATTATTTTTTGACATTTTTAGACAAGTTCTTATGATAGCTTATTTGTAATTTTGCATTATGGAGTTACATAACATACGATTTATAAAGTCCAACGACTTGCAAATAGCAGCCTCTTGTGAGGCGAATTCAAACGATATTACAGAGGTGTATTATCCGTCTACTATTTTGCTGTATGCAGAGGTTGGTCATATTAATGTAAAGATCAATCAGGAGTTGTTTAAGGTCAATTCTGGTGAGTTTGCCTTACTGCGTAAATACACACAGTGTAGTATGTTTAAAACCTGGGAGCCACAAGATGAGTTTGCACAAACCTATGCCTTTGTGCTCACTAATGAGTTTATAAAAAAGGTCATTCATAAAATTGAGATTCCTAAAGATACAAAACCTATTAGCGAACGCTTTGTATCAGTGCCAAATACCAGTTTAATGCAAGGCTTAATGCAATCTATTATTGCATACCTCGATGATGGCAAGGATGTAGACCCTCAAATTATTGAGCTAAAAACCTTAGAGGCATTGCATGCTTTAGCAAAAGCTGATCCAAGATTATTAGGCGTATTTAAAGAGTTTGCCATTTCAGAACGTGCAGATATAGAGCAACTCATGAATTATAACTATTTGTATAATATTCCTTTAGAGGAGCTTGCTGTGCAATCTGGTAGAAGTTTATCGACCTTCAACAGAGAGTTCAGGTCGTTGTTTAACGACACACCACATCGTTGGATAAAGAAAAAGCGTTTGCAATTTGCACGTAATATGATGGTGACTAAAAACATGAGACCTAGTGAAGTGTATCTGGAATCTGGTTTTGAAGATCTGGCACATTTTAGTAAATCGTTTAAAAATTTCTTTAACGTGACGCCTTCACAATTCTATAAATCTTTAGCGTGACATTTTTAGACAAGTAACCTTGAAAGTTTTAGACAACCTTAAGGCAGCTTGCTGAAATACCTTTGTACTATAATTTTAAACAAAGTAATCATGTCGAAAACAGCATTAATAACAGGAGCATCAAGCGGAATAGGAAAAGAGTTAGCAATCATACATGCGCAACAAGGTGGAAATTTGGTACTTGTAGCACGCAGAGCAGATAAATTAAATGAGCTAAAACAAACGTTAGAGTCGCAACATAAAGTTTCGGTATATGTTATAGCAAAGGATCTTACAAATGCCAATGCACCACAAGAAGTATACGACGAAGTACAAACACAAGGTATTACAGTAGATTATTTAATTAATAATGCAGGTTTTGGTGGACGTGGGAAGTTTCATGAAAGATCTATTGAAGACGATCTGGCAATGATCAATCTTAATATTGTTGCACTAACCTTATTAACTAAATTATTCTTACCAGATTTTGTAAAACGAAATAGTGGAAAAATATTAAACACATCATCTACAGCTAGTTTTATGCCTGGGCCATTACAAGCAGTATATTTTGCAACAAAAACCTATGTAACGTTTTTAAGTAATGCTATTGCTGAGGAGCTTTACGATACCAATGTAACGGTTACAAATCTTATGCCTGGAGCAACAGAATCGGAGTTTGCAAAAACCTCAGGAATGGAAAAACAGGTCTATTTGAACAAACAGCAACGGCATATTCAGTAGCTTTAGATGGTTACAATGGTATGATAGAAGGGAAGTTGGACGTTATATCTGGATTAAAGCCAATGCAAAAGGTGATGATGCGAATGATACCGTTTACACCAAAACGAACCGTTTTAAAACAGATACGACAAATGCAGGAAGTGAATTAATAATATAATTATGAAAAATGTAGTAATTCTTGGTGCTAGCGGCATGGTTGGCGGCGAAGTGTTAAAGCTTTGCCTTGCCAATCCTGAAATAGATAATGTAGTAGCTTTTGTTAGAAAGCCACTAGGAATTATCCATGAAAAATTACAGGAGATCGATCATCATGACTATACCAATTTTGAAACGGTAAAAACCTATTTGAAATATGTAGATGTTTGTTTTTTCTGTATTGGTGTGTATACTGGCGCTGTTCCAAAAGATGAGTTTAATAAAATAACTATAGATATGCCTGTAGCTTTAGGAAAAGCTATAAAAGCGCAAAGCCCTAATGTGGTTTTTAGCTTGTTAAGTGGAATGGGAGCAGATACTACAGAAACAAGTCGTACACTATTTGCAAAAGCAAAGGGAATAGCTGAGAATAAACTTATGGCTTTAAATTTTCATAGGTTACATATTTTTAGACCTGGATATATTTATCCTATTGTGCCAAGAAAAGAGCCGAATGTTTTGTATACCTTATTCCGTTTTCTGTATAAACCATTAAAAGGATTAATGAAAAATAGCTCAACTACATCGATGCAATTGGCAGAAAAAATGGTTGAAGCAGCCATGACCGAAGCAGATACACAAATATTTGAAAATAGAGATATCATAAAAAGTTATTAAATTTAGGAGAACAAAAACCAACCTTGAAAACAATACAAAAAAATAGACGTATGGAAATAATGGTGCATAATAATGTGCCATTTTCTGGGTGGTTATTGTCAAATAATACAGAGGTGTATTCAGGCTTTCAAAATATCGACTCTTTGGTATATATTGTAAAGGGAGGCCTTAGATATTTTAATGATGAGGAAGAATTTATTAGTACTGCTGGCGAATTGTTCTTCTCAGCTAAATATGCCGATTATAAGGTGCAAAGAATTTTAGACCCTGAAACTAACGATTTCGAGTCTATCGTAGTCGCTTTTCAGGATGGGTTAGATTGCACTCAAGAATTCAATAATACGGTCGACCTAAAATTAAACTTCAAAATAGACTCAGATACGCTTAAAGAGCTTTTTGTAGACATTCGTGATTGTTACTATACTAAAACATATTATACCGATCATGAAATTGAACAACTATTAAAGAAGGTAAATCATTTACTATGTGAGGAAGCAAATAATGAGTTGGCTGCTTTACGCGATCACAGAAATGATAAACTCCTTGAGTTCTTGTATAAACATATTACTAAGAATATAACTTTAGAAGAGTTGGCAAACAACTATGGAACGAGTTTGTCATCTTTTCAACGTTTGTTTAAACGAAAATTGGGAGTGTCTCCTCATAAATGGATAAAGGATCAGAGATTGCACCATTCACGGTTCCAAATGCAGTATACTCAAAAGCCAATCTCTCAAATCTATTTAGACCTAGGTTACGAAGATTTAGCACATTTTAGTAAAGAATTTAAAAAGAAATTTGGCTATAACCCTAGTGATACTTACAATACCGTTGAAATAGAGGTAGTTAACATTTAGACTTGGTATTTGACCAAATTTGACAAGCTACGAGCGTTTTTGGTTTGTATTTTTAGTTTTTTACTAAACAACCATTATACAAATCATGAAAATTAAACTAACCATGTTAATCAGTTTTGTTACTGTATTAACTTTTGCTCAAACTATTGACAATGCACTACTACATGGTATGAAGTTTAGAAGTATAGGACCAGCAGGAATGAGTGGTCGTGTCACTTCTATAGATGTCGTACAATCCAATAACTCTATTATTTATGCAGGAACTTCTGCCGGAAGTTTGTGGAAATCTACTAATGCAGGAACAAGTTGGCAACCTATCTTCGAAAACCAAAAAACTGCTTCTGTAGGAGACATAGCGATATATCAAAATAATCCAAACATACTGTATTTAGGAACAGGAGAAGGAAATCCAAGAAATAGCCAGAATTATGGTTATGGAATGTATAAATCTCTAGATGGTGGAAAAACATGGAAACATCTAGGATTAGAAAACACAAAAAGTATTCATCGTGTTATTATTCATCCAGATAACCCTGATATAGTTTGGGTAGGAGCTATTGGTACAGCTTGGGGAACAAGTGAACATCGTGGTGTTTATAAAACAACCGATGGAGGAAAGACTTGGAACAAAATACTTTATACCAATACGTCTACAGGTGTTGCTGATATGATAATGGACCCATCCAATCCTAATAAACTTATGGTAGCTATGTGGGAATATCAGCGTTGGCCTTGGTTTATGAATTCTGGAGGTGTTGGTTCTGCAATTCATGTGACTATGGATGGTGGCGATACCTGGAATAAACTAGGAGCTGCAAATGGATTGCCAAATGAAACACTAGGAAGAATTGGTTTAGCAATTGCTGCTAGCAATCCTAATGTGGTATATGCAAACATAGAAACCAAACCAGAGAATGCCATGTGGCGTTCGGATAATGGTGGACAAACCTTTAAGAAAACAACATCACAAGGTGTAAGTGATAGACCTTTTTATTATTCAGATGTTGAAGTAGATCCAACAAACGAAAACAGAGTCTATCATATTGCGACAACTGTATCACGAAGTGAAGATGGCGGAAAGTCGTTTAAACCAATGTTAGACTTTTTTGGCGGTGTGCATAGTGATCATCACGCTTTTTGGATCAATCCAGAGAATTCTAAACATATAATGGATGGAAACGATGGTGGTTTTTATCAAAGTCACGATATGGGAAAAACTTGGAATTTTGCTCAAAATCTACCAGTTGGTCAATTTTACCACATAAATGTCGATAACGAAATGCCATACAATGTTTATGGTGGTATGCAAGATAATGGTAGTTGGTCTGGACCAGCATATAAGTTTGCTATGTTCGGAAAAATAAAGAATCACGAATGGCAAAGTGTTGGTTTTGGAGATGGTTTTGATGTTATCCCAGATCCTAGAGATAGTCGTTATGGGTATTCTATGTCACAAGGAGGAAGTTTCCAACGATATGACCGTGTTACTGGTGTAGTACAAAACATTATGCCCCAGCACCCAGAAGGAAAAAAATTAAGATTTAACTGGGATGCAGCTATGAATGTCGATCCTTTTGATAATAACATTGTTTATGGAGGAAGTCAGTTTGTGCATAAAAGTACAGACAATGGTAATTCGTGGACGATCATGTCGCCAGATCTAACTACTAACGACCCAGAAAAGCAAAAACAGCATGAATCGGGAGGTTTAACCATTGATGATTCTACTGCCGAAAATCATACAACTATTTTAGTGATCGAACCAAGTTCAAGAGAGCAAGGACTAATTTGGGTAGGAACAGATGACGGAAATGTGCAGATTACCAGAGATGGAGGAGCTACTTGGACTAATGTAGCTAAGAATATTAAAGGTGTTCCTGCGAACTCTTGGGTAACTCAAATAAAGCATTCAAAGTATAATAACGGAGAGGCATTTGCAGTAATTGAAGATCATAGAAGAGATAACTGGACACCTTATGTATATCGTACTAAAAATTATGGTAAGTCTTGGGAACGCATTGTTGATGAAACTGATGTTTGGGGATTTGCTTTAAGTTTTGTTCAAGATCCTGTACAACCTAACTTGATGTTTGTGGGAACTGAGTTCGGATTATATTTCTCAATAAATGGAGGAAAGAATTGGCAACAGTGGAAAAAAGATTTTCCAACAGTTTCAGTAAAGGATATGGTGATCCATCCTAGAGAGCATGATCTTGTTGTGGGTACTTTTGGGCGTTCTATATGGATTTTAGATGATATTCGTCCGCTTCGTGAATTAGCTACAGACGCCAACATAAAAAATAAGGATGTACATATGTTCCAACCAGCAGATACCTATTTAGGTGTTGTAGGTTTCCCTGAGTTCTTTGGTGGTGCTACTGAAACATTTGCTGGAAAGAACAGAGAAATGGGAGCGATGTTAAATTACTATGCAAAAGAAGGCACGAAAAAAAATGGCGTAGTAATAGAGATTAGTAATGCTGCAGGCGAAGTAGTTAGAGAAATTAAAACAGCCGCTAAACCTGGAGTAAACCGTGTTATGTGGGATTTAAAGACCAAAGGAAGTATGCTTCCAGGAAAGCCAGATATGATGTCTATGTTCCTTATGGGAGGTGCCAATGTATATTTTGGAGATTATACAGTAACTGTTAAAATAGGTGAGCATAGTGATTCTAAAAAGCTTACGGTATTAAAAGATCCTAGAATGCCTATCTCTGATGCCGATTTTAAAACAAATTTAGAACGTAAAGTGACTTTTAATAAAAGTGCCGATATGTTAATGGGAACTTATATGAAAGTTGATGGAGCCATCAAATCGTTAAAAAAGGCAGCCACTTTTATAGCAAAAGACTCAACGTTAAATGCTGAGCACAAAAGGTTATCTGCTAAAGCGGAAACTTTAAAATATAAAATTGTACCAAAAAATCTTAAAGGTCTATTTAGTACAACACCAGATTTACGATCTCAATTGTTATCTATTGCTATGTATTATTTTAATCCTATGGTGAGTGTTGATCAAAACTCTGAAATGTTATTTAAGCAAGTGCAAGGAAAAATAGCCAAAGTTGGCAAAGAAATAAGTGCTTTTGATGAAGAATTGAAAGCCTTAAAGCAAAAAGTTAATGAAACAGATCTCATGACATGGGATTAAGACATTAGTTTTTTATTGATTGATTTGTAAAAGCACTCTGAAAAGGGTGCTTTTTGTTTATCGTTTTTATATCCGATATTTTAAATTATCGGTGTTTTTAACGATAAATTTGATTATCTGCTAAAAATACGATATATTTGAATCAGAAACACAATGTTATGATAGCCGTATTAACAGGAGATATTATTAATTCTAGAGAATCACAACCCAAGGAATGGTTGCATGCTCTAAAGGAGGTACTTTCCAGTTTTGGTACAACACCAGGACAATGGGAAGTGTATCGAGGTGATAGTTTTCAGCTTGAAGTTGCTGTAAATAATGCTCTTAGTGCTGCTGTTTTAATTAAGTCGACTATTAAGCAGTTTAAAAGTATTGATGTAAGACTAGCCATTGGAATAGGTGATAAAACCTATACAGCTAACAGTATTACAGAATCTAATGGAAGTGCCTTTGTAAATTCTGGTGAATGTTTTGACCAGATGAAGAAACGTTCTTTAGCTATTAAATCTCCGAATGAGGATTTCAATACTCAAATAAATATAATGCTCGAATTGGCGTTACTAACAATGAATCATTGGCAACCAGTAACATCTGCCATTGTAAAAACAACATTGGAAAATCCTGAGTTAAATCAAAAGCAACTGGCAGCTATTCTTAAAAAGTCGCAAAGCACAATTAGTGAAGGTTTAAAACGTGCAGGATTTGATGAAATTACTAAAATGATACAGTATTATAAAACCCAAATTGGAATACTATGATTGCTTTATTTATAAAATTTATTTTGGCGCATATAATTGGTGATTTTGCTTTACAGCCAAAAAAGTGGGTAGATCACAAAGAGTTACACAAACACAGATCGAAGTTTTTGTATTGGCATATCTTGGTACATCTGGGAGCTTTAATACTTGTATTACAAGCCGATTTTAGTTATTGGTTGGGAATATTAATAATAATTGTGTCTCATTACTTTATTGATGTTGTAAAACTACATTTAAAGAGTAGCTTTAATGCACGTGTGTTATTTGGATTCGATCAATTAGCGCATCTTGCAGTTCTTGCTATGGTAGTGCAAAAATACACGCCGTATAATTTTAGTATTAATACCATGTTTTCAACAAAAACATTGCTAGTTATTACTGCTGTGCTATGTGTTACTGTTGTGTCGTCTATACTAATGAAAACCATTATTTCTAAATGGAGCTTAGAAGAAGATACCAATGAAGAATCTTTAGAAAATGCTGGAGCTTATATAGGTATGTTAGAACGTATTTTTGTGTTTGCCTTTATTGTTATGGATTATTGGGAAGGTATCGGGTTTTTACTAGCCGCAAAATCTGTATTTCGTTTTGGAGACCTTTCAAAAGCAAAAGACAGAAAGCTAACAGAATATATTCTTATAGGTACCTTATTGAGTTTTGGTCTAGCCATAGCGTTTGGAATATTATACCAATATGTACTTAACTTGATTTAAATATTCTACAACATATAAAAAGGAAAAAGCAGAGTTTTATACTCTGCTTTTTAACCATCAATCAAAAAACTAAATTACGAATTGTAATTTATTTAACCACTTAAAGTGTTTTTACAAATATCATGAAAGAGGTTTTTGAATCATTTGACCTAGGTCAAAAAGCAAAAAAAAATAAGCAAATGAGAGAAAAACTGCGATTAAGTTTTTGAAAGCTTTAGCCTTAGGAATACCAAAAATGACAAGCTGCCAAAAACAGAAAAACCAATAAATAACGGTAAAACAGAAGTGTTTACAAAACTACCAATATAATTAGCTATTGGCACAGCCATAACTGTAGAAACAAATCCGTTTATTGCTGCTCCAATTCCAGCTATATGTCCAATGGGTTGCATTGCCAAAGCACGTAAATTCCCAAACAGAAATCCTATTGCAAAGAACTGCAATCCGAAAAATGATAATAATATTCCAATACTAGGGTTGTTCCCGTTATGGTATAGAGCTACATATAACAGAGAGATTATTACATAAGCGATAGTAGCTGTATACGATATTCTCCACATGCCAAAACGCACTACTAACTGACTGTTTAAATAAGTGGCTAAACCTACAGCAATAGCCAAACTTGCAAAGATATAAGGGAACATATCTGCTAAGTTATATTGCTCTTGAAAGATTTGTTGAGACGTGCTTAAATAGACCATAAATGATCCTGTAATAAATCCGGAAACCAATGTAAACGCTACGGAGTGCTTGTACTTAATGAACTCTTTAGTACCATCTATAAAGATACGTCCTGAAAATTTAATTCTTCGTTTCACTTCTAAGGTTTCTGGTTGACGTTGCCAAAACCATAGCATCACAATTAATCCAAAAATTAGGTTGACATAAAAAATAGATTCCCAGTTGTAGAAGTTTAATAAAAACTGCCCGAGTGTAGGAGCGATTACTGGCACTAATATAAATACCATCACTACAAACGATAATATTTTAGCCATATAGTTGCCACTATATGTGTCTCTAACCATAGATATGGCCATAGTTCTTGGAGAGGAGAGCCCAATACCTTGAAGCACACGACCAGCAATCATTATTTCAAAATTATTTGTCGTTACACATATAAGGCTCGCCACAATAAACAATAAAAAGCCTGCATACACTATTGGTTTTCTGCCAAAGCTATCCGATAGTGGTCCAAAAATTAACTGTCCGAATCCTAAACCTAAAAAGATCATAGTTACTAACATTTGATTTTTGTTAGTATCTACAACTCCTAAGGCATTCCCTATATCTGGAAGAGCAGGCAGTAAGGCATCGATACTTAATGCTACTATAGACATTAACGATGCCATTAAGGCAACAAACTCAAATTCGAAACTTTGTTTATTTTGCATTGGGCAAAAGTAAGTTAAATCTAACAAGCACGACAGCTAATATTATGTTAAGTCTTTATATTTTAATCAACAATATTTATTCACTCTAAAAACACTTAAAATGCTAACTCAAACCTTGATCAAACTTTTTAATCGCGACCTTAATAAATTAAAGTCTGAAATAGAATTATATAATACCGAATCTAATTTGTGGTTGACTCCTGAACATATATCAAATTGTGCTGGAAACTTATGTTTACACATCGTAGGGAATTTAAGTCATTTTATTGGCGCACAATTAGGAAACACAGGTTACATAAGGCAACGCGACCTTGAGTTTTCTCGTAAAGATGTTCCTGTAAATGAGTTATTGCAACAAGTTGATGAGGTAATGGAAATTGTTGAGCAAACATTATCTAAACTAACCGAAGAAGACTTGCAAAAAGCTTATCCTATTAATGTATTTAAAGAAGACATGACCACAGAATACTTTTTAGTGCATCTTTCAACGCATTTGGTGTATCATTTAGGGCAGATTAATTATCATAGACGTTTACTGGATTCTTAGTAGTTTTGACTGATGATGATTTTTCAAAACTATAGCATTCAACTATTAAATACTTCAAAAACGGAAGAGTTCTTTAATCTTATAAATAATAATCGCTTACGTTTAGAAGATTTTTTTGCAGGTACCGTTGTTAAAACCAAAACGCTGTCTGATACTAATGATTATTGTAAGATCATTGCAAGAAAGATAGAAGATAAAAGCTATTTTCCATACGTTATTGTAGATAGTAAAACCCAAAAATATATTGGTTTTATTGATGTAAAGAATATTGATTGGCATATTCCTAAAGCCGAATTGGGATATTTTATTGATGTTAATTATGAAGGAAAAGGAATCATATCGAATGCAATAGGCTTGCTTATAGAATATCTTATTGAAACTTATAATTTTAAAAAACTACTTTGTCGATCTAGTAACAAAAATACAGGAAGTATAGCCGTAGCTCTTAAAAATGGATTTGAACTAGAAGGAACCATTAGGCGTGACTATAAAACTACTAAAGGAGAAATAGTAGATTTAAATTATTATGGTCGTATTTTTTAATTAGATTTACTAGGTAATAATATCCTATGAAATCAGCCACTATTAGCGAGCTTCGAAAAGAATTAAAAGATAAATCCAGAGACGACCTGTTTAATTACTGTATTGCGCTAGCTCGATATAAGCTTGAGAGTAAAGAGTTGTTAACGTATTTAGTCTTTGAATCGGAAAATGAAGAAGCTTATATAGAAAGTGTTAAACAATATATTTCTGGTGAAATAGGCGATATAAATACTGATAGCTATTTCTATATGAAGAAAAGTGTCAGGAAGATATTAAGACAGGTTAAGCGTTATATTCGATATTCAAAAAAGAAAGAAACCGAAGCCGCTGTATTATTATATTTTTGCTCTGAGCTTAAAGAGATGCAACCATCAATCTTTAAGAATACTGTGTTGACAAATACCTTTAACAAACAGTTAGAAATGGCTCAAAAAGCAATAGCTAAACTTCACGAGGATCTGCAATACGATTACAACTTAATGGTGGAAGAACTTCTCGATTAGATTAACATTTTGGTAATTATTGTTTAAGAATTCCGTAACTGTTAAAACCTTAAAAATTAGTGTTTTTGCAGAAAAAACTATGGAGTTATTATTAGTGACATTTGGAGCACTATTTTCAATTATGAATCCTTTAGGGACAGTCCCTGTTTTTGTTGGGTTAACACAAGATAATACTAAAAAGGAGCGTGCTGTAATTGCCTTTTGGACTGCAGTTGATGTTTTGGTAATTTTACTATTGTCATTCTTTGCCGGAAAGTACATTTTATCTTTTTTTGGTATTAGTCTAAACTCATTAAAGATCGCTGGAGGATTAATTATTACCTCTTCTGGATTTGCTTTGTTAACAGGTAAGTTTCGAGAACATAAAGGAATGAAACGTGAGCGTGTACAGCAAGATATTCAGTCACGTGATTCGATTGCCTTAACACCTTTAGCAATACCTATGTTAGCAGGACCTGGAACCATTTCAATGTTAATTGGGTACAATCAGGAGTTTCAAATTATTTCAGAAATTACAATCATAGTTGGAGCAATGATACTCGCTGCATTTAGTATATATCTAATCCTTAAAAGTGGCCATTATATTGTAAAGGCTTTGGGAGCTTCTGGTATCAATGCTTTATCAAGAATTATTGGGTTTATTGTTATCGCTATTGGAGTTGAGTATATGATATCTTCTGTGGTGAGTATATTGTCTCAGGTAGATTTTTAAATGGGTTTTTGTTAAACCATTCATAAAATCAAGGTTTCAAAAAGTAGTATTAGTAAATTTAAGAACTAATTCAGAAAGCCATGAAATTACACAAAGCATTACTACTATTACTTTTTACAGTTTCTACAAGTCTTATAGCACAAGACTTAACCTTTGAAGAATATAATCCAACATCTACTTTGGTTGTTCCAGGAAAAGTCATTAAAAGGGCAAAATTTCCATTTATTGATGTACATGGACATCAGTACAGGATGCCAAATCAAAATTTAGCACCTGTAATAGCAGCTATGGACACCTTGAATATGCAGATTATGGTGAATTTAAGTGGTCGTTCAGGGAATGATCTAATGAAATCGGTTGCAAATATCAAGAGCAATTATCCGAATAGGTTTGTAGTGTTTGCAAATATTAATTTTGAGGGCGCAGGAGCTGAAGGTTGGATAGAAAAAACTGTAGCACAGTTTGAGCAAGATGTTAAGAATGGCGCTCGCGGTTTAAAGGTGTATAAAAGTTTAGGGCTGCGTAATAAAGATGCACAAGGAAATAGATTAGCTATTGATGACCCTAGATTAGATCCAATTTGGGCAAAATGTGGCGAATTAGGAGTTCCTGTGTTAATACATGCTGCAGATCCAAAATCGTTTTGGGATGATTTTGATGGAGATAATGAACGTTGGTTGGAGTTAAAAACGCACCCAAGACGTAAACGTGATGCCAATAATCCTGCACCTTGGGAGCAGATTATAGCAGAACAGCATAATATGTTTAGAAAGCACCCGAATACCACCTTTATCAATGCACATATGGGATGGTTTGCTAATAACCTTGGAAAGTTAGGTGAGTTACTGGATGAGATGCCAAATATGAATGTTGGTATAGGCGCTATTATAGCTGAATTAGGACGTCAACCACGATTTGCAAAGAAATTCTTTATCAAATATCAAGATCGAATTTTATTTGGTAAAGATAGTTGGAAACCAAACGAATTCCCTACTTATTTTAGAGTATTAGAAAGTGATGATGAATATTTTCCTTATCATAAAAAATATCATGCCTTTTGGCCAATGTACGGACTTGATCTTCCTGATGAAGTTTTGAAAAAAGTATATTATAAAAATGCACTACGAATAGTTCCAGGATTGGATAAGAGTTTATTTCCTAATTAGAAAATACTATAGATTAAAAAAAACTGTCATTCTGAATGAAATGAAGAATCTTTTTGTAGCACTTTATAATAAAGTGTTATAGATTTTTCGACTTATTTCATAAGCTACTATCATTGAAAATATTTTTTCAATGATAGTAATGCTCAAAATGACAACTTTTACAAACTCTATAATGGAATATTTCCATGCTTTTTTTCAGGAAGTTTTGTGTCCTTGTCTTCCAGCATTGCAAAAGCTTTAATAAGCTTTCTTCTAGTGTCTTTTGGAAGGATGACTTCATCGATAAAACCACGTCTTGCTGCTCTATACGGATTTGCGAATTTCTCAGCATATTCAGCTTCTTTTTCCTTCCATTTAGCCTCAGGGTCATCAGCTTCTTTAATTTCTCGTTTGAAGATAATTTCCGCAGCTCCTTTAGCTCCCATTACTGCGATTTCTGCACTTGGCCATGCAAAATTCATATCTGCACCAATATGTTTAGAGTTCATTACATCGTAAGCGCCTCCGTAAGCTTTACGCGTAATAACAGTTACTCTAGGCACAGTTGCTTCGCTAAATGCATATAGTAGTTTTGCACCATGAACAATAATACCATTCCATTCTTGGTCTGTTCCTGGTAAGAATCCTGGAACATCTTCTAACACTAATAACGGAATATTAAAGGCATCACAAAAACGTACAAATCGAGCTGCTTTAGTAGAGCTGTTTACATCCAATACACCTGCTAAGAACATTGGTTGGTTGGCAACTATACCAATACTTTTTCCACCTAAACGCGCAAAACCTACAATAATGTTCTCTGCAAAATCTTTATGAATTTCATAGAAAGAATCCTTATCTATAATACCTTCAATAACCTCGTGCATATCATAAGGTTTGTTTGGATTATCAGGAACAATAGAGGAGAGGCTTCCACGAATTTCATCTGCTAGTTTGTAAGGTAGATCCTTTGGTTTTTCCTTATTGTTCTGTGGTAAATAACTAAGTAATCTTTTTACATCTTCCAATCCAGCAACATCATTTGTTGAAGTTACGTGTGCTACACCAGACTTTGAAGAGTGTGTACTTGCACCACCTAACTCTTCACTCGTCACTTCTTCATTAGTCACAGTTTTAACAACATTTGGTCCTGTAACAAACATATAACTTGTGTCTTGAACCATAATGGTAAAGTCGGTCATTGCAGGAGAATATACAGCGCCACCAGCACAAGGTCCCATAATAGCTGAGATTTGTGGAATAACACCTGATGCCATGACATTTCTGTAGAAAATATCTGCATAACCTCCTAATGATCTTACACCTTCCTGAATACGTGCACCACCAGAATCATTTAATCCAATTACAGGAGCTCCAACTTTCATGGCTAGATCCATGATCTTACAGATCTTTTCGGCATGTGTTTCAGATAGTGAGCCACCGAAAACGGTAAAATCCTGCGCAAATACATATACCAAACGTCCGTCTACAGTACCGTAACCTGTTACCACACCATCACCATAGTATTGTTGATCTGACATACCAAAGTCTTTGGTTCTATGGGTAACTAAGGCTCCAATTTCTTCAAATGAACCGTTATCTAGTAAATATGCAATACGCTCACGTGCTGTTAGTTTTTTGTTTTTATGTTGTCTTTCAATACGAGCTTCGCCACCTCCTAAATAGGCTTGTTGTAAGCGTTCGTTCAATGCTTTTATTTTATCGTCCATTATATTATCGTATTGGTAATCTTATTAGTTCTTTATCTTTTAAATACTGCTTTATAGCTAATAACGAGGCTATTTTAGCTTCTTCACTATGCAAACTCTCCAAGGCTTCAGCCGAATAATATTTCTTTACAAAATGTGTATCGAAATTTCCTGAGCGGAAAGCCTCATGCTCGCATACAAAACGACCAAAAGGAAGTGTTGTTTGCACACCTTCTATCTGGTAGTTATCTATAGCTTGTATCATGAGCTGAATAGCTTCATCTCTGGTTTGTCCGTAGGTGATAAGCTTAGAGATCATAGGATCGTAGTAGATTGGAATATCCATACCTTCTTCAAAACCATTATCAACTCTTATGTTTTTACCAACAGGGAGTTTATAAACCTCTAAATTTCCAATACTAGGAAGGAAATCATTTAAAGGATCTTCGGCATATACACGTAATTCAACTGCATGACCAGTAATTGAAAGGTCATCTTGAGTTATTGGTAGAGTTTCACCTCTAGCTACTTTAATCTGCAATTCAACTAGATCAACACCAGAGATTAATTCAGTTACAGGGTGTTCTACTTGTAATCGCGTGTTCATTTCCAGAAAGTAGAAATTATGATCGGCATCTAATAAGAACTCCACCGTTCCAGCTCCAACATAATCACAAGACTTCGCAACATCAATAGCTGCTTGTCCCATTTTTTCTCTTAGTTCAGGCGTTAAAACTGCTGAAGGGGCTTCTTCAACTACTTTTTGGTGACGACGTTGAATAGAGCATTCACGTTCAAAAAGATGCACAACATTACCATGTGTATCTGCCATCACTTGAATTTCGACGTGTCGAGGAGAAGTAACATATTTCTCGACAAATACAGAACCATCACCAAACGCTGAAGTCGCTTCACTAATGGCACGCTCCATTTGCTCTTCAACATCTTTTTCTTGTTCAACTACACGCATACCTTTTCCACCACCACCTGCAGCAGCTTTTATAAGAATAGGGAACCCTATTTGTTTGGCAATCTCTACAGCTTCTTTTGGATCTGTAATAGCGTGATCCACACCTGGAACCATAGGAATATCATAATCTTTTACAGCATCTTTGGCAGCCAGTTTGTCTCCCATCATTTTTATGGCTTTAGATCTTGGGCCAATAAAAGTGATGTTGTTTTTTTCTGCTAGTTCAGCAAAATCTGCATTTTCACTAAGGAAACCATAACCTGGGTGAATACCATCCACATCCAATGATTTTGAAATTTCAATTATTTTTTCTCCTAATAGATATGATTGATTTGAAGGTGCTTCACCAATGCACACAGCTTCATCTGCAAACTTAACATGAGGTGCATTTCTATCAACAGTTGAGTAAACCGCAACCGTTTTTATTCCCATTTTTTTTGCGGTACGCATTACACGTATTGCAATTTCACCACGATTTGCTACTAATATCTTTTTCATCTTACTCAAATTCGATTAATAATTGGTTTTTCTCAACAGCATCGCCTTTTTCTACTGAAATTGCTTTAATCACACCGTCTCTTGGTGATACAATAACATTTTCCATTTTCATGGCTTCGAGAATTAAAAGTGTGTCATTTTCTTTTATTTCCTGACCTACAGAAACTTCAATTTCTAAGATTAAACCAGGCATTGGTGCTTTAATTGAGTTAACATGACTTGAAGCACTTAATTCGAAGCCCATTTTATTGATCAATTGATCTAGATCGTCTTCTATACTTACTGTATAAGTATTATTGTTCACTTTTACATTGTATGTCTTAGACTCGAGATCTTTAGTAATGATTTCTGCATCATAAGATTTATGGTCCTTTAGAATATGAAATTTGTTTGCCTCGTTACTTACAATATCTAAATCTGAGACCTCGTCTCGAGAGATATCTAAAGTTTTTGAGTTGTTAATTTTTGTTTTAAACGTGTCACTCATTGTGAATGTATATTTATGTTTTGTTCGCTTTTTATTATAGAACGCAAGTTTTCTAATTTATTAATATTTATGCTATGATAATAATCATAAATTGTTCTTTTAGCATAAAAAATTTGTTGTGTTATACTTTAAAGTTAGAGTTTCTTTGATGTGCTTTGATGGCACTTCTAGACAAAATGATTCCTACTAATAATGATATAAATGCGCCTATTGAAATTCCAGGAATAAAGTTTATAAATAAGAAGAAATCATAGGCTCCGTGGAATAAAACAGCTAGCCCAAGTCCAATAAGGTTATATTTAATCCGCTTGTTCGAAAACTTTGCTTTTCCCATATAGTAGCCCATTAAAATAGCAAAAGTTGCATGGGCAGGAATAGCGGTTACTGCTCTGATGATAGCTACTTGCATGCCTCCTTCTAATACATAAAATAAGTTTTCTACGGCTGCAAAGCCCATAGATACCATTACAGCATAAATAATACCATCAAAAGGTTCGTTAAAATCATCTTTTGGCTGTGCATAATAACGTACCATAATGTATTTACTGAATTCCTCTACAAGTGCAACTACAAAGAAAGCTTTTACAAATTGTTGCCAAATGCTATAATCGTCTGGCAATGGTAAAAAAACATCAATCGCCAAATAAAGTATGGTTGTCACCACAATACTTAATATCGCTCCCAACAAAAAACTATATAAAAGCATTCGTTTTGATTCTTTTTCATATTTGTCTTTTATATAGATGTATATAATGACAATCAATACTGGTGTTGCAGTGGCAATTAATAGGTTCATATTAATGAATGATCATTTTTATTTGTTTTAGTAATCTGTCGAAATCTGATTTAGTGTTAAATAAATGAATCGCTATTCTCATATAATTTCCACGATATGAAAGGTAAATGTTTTTTTGTGAGAGTTTTTCTTTTAAATCATTAATGTTAATATTGTCTGGAATTTTAACACCAACTAAGTGATTGCCTCTATTCTTCTGATTAGCTATTCTAAAACCTAACCCTTCCAGCTCTTTAAGAGCTTCATGTGAAATATCATGACAATATTCCTGAATGCGTTCTGGAGACCACTCAATAATTTGTTGAATTGCTTTAGTCGCCATAGGTGTTGAAATAAAATTAGCCGATTCTCCCATGCAGTAACGGTTAGCTTTTTCTTTATAACGACTTTCATATTTTGTTAAACCTGAAAAATCTTCGCTATTTAATCTGTTAGACCAACTTTCTTCAATAGGAATTCCATTATCAAAGTAGTTTCCATAATAGGCTAATCCAAAGGAATAAGGACCTAATAACCACTTATAAGTAGCGCATATTAAAGCATCTGGTTTTATTTTTTCTACCGAAAAAGGTAATGCTCCTACAGACTGTGTTCCATCAATTACTAATAATGCATTATAGAGGTTTGTTTTTTTTCTTATTGCAGCTAGATCGAATAATGTTCCATCTGCCCAATGTACATTAGCAATAGCAACCACAACTGTATTCTCATTTATGGCATTTAATATTTCTTGGTTCCATTGATCTTCAATATTAGCCCCTTCAATAGGTTTTTTTATTGTAACTATTGAAGCTTCATGTTTTGCAGCAAGCTTTTCCCAGGCGTAATAATTGCTAGGAAATTGGTCTTCAACAACAATAATCTCATCACCTGGAGATAATGTAATATTGTTGGTTACAGTAGCAATACCATATGATACTGAAGGAATACAGGCAATTCTGTTATAATCAGAAACATCAATTAATGATGCGTATAGTTTTTTTAATTCTGTAACTGGATTAAAGAAATCTTTAGGAAGAATAGAATATGGTGTATTCTTTTGTTTTACAGCATTCACTCCAGCTTTTTCTACTTCTTTTAAAGAAGGCGACATATATGATGTGTTAAAATATATCACATCGTCTGGTAGATTGAATTTTTCTTTTTGGTTTTCTAGCATATTTTAGAGCTTCTTTAGCTTATTTATTACAAAGGAATAATATGAATAATCTGCTGGTACTAATTTAAACGATTCGTTTCGGTTTACGGTATAAAATTCAAATTCATCTACAGATAACAAACAAAGTCCATCAACCTCTTCATCTTGTTTTTTTAAATCATTCAGAGAAACATCTAAAACACAAAAAAATACATTCTGAAATTCACAGTCTACAATGCCATTAGGGTGTTTGTTTACACTTTTTCTAACATCTATCTTTTGTAATGTAGAGGGGTTTATTGTTAGTCCGATTTCTTCTTCTACCTCTCTTAATGCAGCTTCTTCAAGAGTTTCTCCTGCCATAACATGACCAGCTACAGATACATCCCAATAATTAGGGAACGTTTCTTTGTTTGCTCCACGTTTTTGAAACAAAACCTCTTTATTGTTTGTATAAAACCAGATATGAACAGTTCTATGAAACAAACCTTCTTTATGTGCTTCATCTTTCAAGCGGCTATAGCCAGCAGGTTCTCCAGTTTCGGTATATATGTCTAAATATTCTTCCATTTAGTAGTAAAGCTCAAATTTTGAGTAAAAAAATAGTACTATGTTAAGATATCAAAGGTAAGCTTTATTAAAAATAGTTTTTACTGAAAAAGAATGCTATTTTTACTCTATAATCGAGATTTTAATGCTCAATATTTGTCTCGATATTAAACATTAGTTTACAATTTTGATCATATTTTTTGCAAGAGTTGTTTACTAAAACTCACATTATACATATGCGTACATTAAAAAAGATTCTTTTAGGACTAGCAGTCGTTTTAGTGCTGTTGGTTATTGCTGGTTTTGTTTATAAAAACTCGCTTGAACCTCAATATTCGGGAGATTTACAACTACAAAATCTAAATGAAGAGGTGATTACTTATTTTGATGATTATGGTATTCCACATATCTATGCTAATAATCAAAAAGATGCCTATACTACCTTAGGATATTTGCACGCTCAAGATAGATTATGGCAAATGGAACTAATGCGTCGTATTGCTCCAGGTAGATTATCAGAAATACTGGGAAAAGATCTTCTTAAAACCGATAAATTCTTTGCTACTTTGGGTGTAGATGAAGCATCTCAAAAAGCTGTTAATGGATTAGATAAGAATAGCGATGCTTATAAAATGAGTATGGCATACATAGATGGTGTGAATCAGTTTTTAAACGAAGGACCAACACCAATCGAATTTACACTTGTTGGTGTTGAAAAGGAACCATATACCCTAAAGGATATGTATAACATTTTTGGATATATGGCTTTTAGTTTTGCTCAGGCACAAAAAACAGATCCTATGCTTACGGCTATTCAGGAAAAGCTAGGAGCTGAGTATTTAAAAGACCTGGATGTGAATCCTAATCCTAATGGAACGCTAATAAAGAATAGCAAACCAACTTTAGAGGCTATTCAAGATTTATCTACTGAAATTGTAGCAATCACAAATAAACTGCCTATTCCAGCCTTTATTGGTAGTAATAGTTGGGTAGTGTCGCCAAAAAAGACAAGTACAGGAAAAGTGATGTTTGCAAACGATCCGCATATTGGGTATGCGCAACCATCCGTTTGGTATGAAGCGCATATTGTAACACCAGATTACGAGATGTATGGTTACCATTTAGCAGGTATTCCGTTTCCTCTATTAGGACATAATAGAGACTATGCTTATGGCTTGACCATGTTTGAAAATGATGATATCGATTTTTATAAAGAAGAAAATAATCCATCAAATGCAAATCAGTATAAAACTCCTGAAGGCTATGCAGATTATGTAACAACATCTAAAACGATCAAAATTAAAGATGAGGAAGCTGTAACTATCGAGATAAAAACTTCACGTCATGGACCAATAATGACTGATGTACAAGACGAATTAACAGGAAGTGATCCTATTGCATTAGCTTGGGTATATACGCAACATAAAATAGAAGTTTTAGAAGCAGTCTATGGAATTTCTCATGCGTCAAGTATGGAAGATTTTAAAAGTTCGGTAGCTAAAATTCATGCTCCAGGGCTAAACGTAATGTATGGAGATGCAGAAGATAACGTTGCGTGGTGGGCAGCAGGAAAACTTTATAAACATAAGGAACATGTAAACCCTAAGTTTGTTTTAAACGGAGCTAGTGGAGAAGATGATCCGATTGAATATTTAAGTTTTGATAATAATCCAATGGCTGAAAATCCAGAATGGAATTATGTGTATTCTGCTAACAATCAACCAGACTCTATTGCTGGAATGTTATATCCTGGATATTATTTACCAGAGGACAGAGGTAGACGTGTTGTAGAACTTTTAGAACCAAAGAATAATTGGAATAGAGAGAGTTTCTCGGCAATGATTCTAGATGTTACTTCGCCTGTAGCTGTTGAGAATATTAAAATTATGACCAAAGTTCTAGATTTTAATGCTCTTACAAAAAATCAGCAGCGCGCTATGGATATGTTACAATTATGGAAAGGTGAAAGCACTAACGATGCCATAGCACCAACCATTTATCAGCGCTTTATGTATCGTTATATGGAAAACACGTTTAAGGATGATCTAGGTGAGACCTTGTATGATCAGCTGCTAAAAACACATTTAGTTAAGCGTTCAATAGCAATTCAATTGGCAAATGATGCTTCTGTTTGGTGGGATAATGCCGAAACAAAAGATGTAGTAGAAACCAAGGCTGATATTTTAAACAAGTCGTTTGTAGAGGCTATAACGTCTTTAGAAACCCAATTAGGAGAAGATATTATCAATTGGAAATGGGACACAGTACATACTTTAGAACATGGTCATGCCTTAGGAGCAGTAGAAAGTTTGCGTCCTTATTTTAATGTTGGACCGTTTGGAGTAGGAGGTACTGAAGAAGTGATCGATAATAAAGCCTTCGATTTTAATGATTTGGGAGTGTATGATGTAAAAGCTGGACCTTCAACACGTCGTATTGTTGATTTTTCAGATATTGAGAATAGTATTAGTATTTTACCAACAGGTCAATCTGGAAATCCTTTTAGTGAACACTACGACGACCAAGCTGAGATGTATGCTAAGGGTGAGTTTAGAAAAATGAAGATGAATAAAGAAGAGATTATTAAAACTTCAAGACTATTAAAAATATCTCCTAAAAACTAAGTAAAGAAAACATATAATGATGGTCGCTAATGAAAACGTTAGCGACCATTTATTTTATCAGAAAACTTAACTCTTGGCTAGTTTTTGTTGGTATAAATTCAGTTATCTCGTAATTAGCTAGGTCATGAATTTTAAAAGGATCTTTGTTTATAATACTTTCTATTTCATTTTTACTATTGAGGTTAGATAATATAATACCTCCAGTTCTCGGAATTTTTCTTCCAGAAGCAATAAAGTTACCTAACTCATATTGTTTGTTTAAATAATCTATATGCTCATTCAAAAACTCGTCAACCCTTTCAAGTTCGGTTTTATAGGTTAAATTAATTATAAACATGTATTAATAGGTTATAGTTTAAAAATAAAAGGTTGATAATAAATCAACCCTTTTATAATTCTTGTCATTTCGAGAAGAGCAAAGCGACATCGAGAAATCTCATAATTATGAGCTATAATAGTTACTATTTGTTGAGATTTTTCGACTGCATTTCATAAGCTGCCATTATTGAAAATATATTTTCAATAATGGCAATGCTCAAAATGACATTTTGTTATTTCTGTCATGCTGAGCATTATCGAGAATAATAATACATTTTATTTGAAGATAGCTTACGAAGTAAATCGAAGCGTCTTTTCTCTAGATTCTTCACATCGTTTCACTCATTCAGAATGACAATCTCTTATTCAAAATAACTAAACGTATCTCCAGCTTTAATATTTAAAACCGTTTCATAGATCATTCTAATTACGTTTTCTACATCATCTCTATGTACCATTTCAACTGTAGTATGCATATAACGTAACGGCAACGAGATTAAAGCAGAAGCAACTCCACCATTACTATAGGCAAAAGCATCTGTATCTGTTCCTGTTGCTCTAGATAGTGCCGAACGCTGGAATGGTATTTTCTTAGCTTCAGCAGTTTCAGTAATAAGATCTCTTAGTTTTTGTTGCACAGCAGGAGCATAGGCAACTACTGGTCCTTTTCCAAGTTCTAAATGACCTTCTTTTTTCTTATCGATCATTGGTGTAGTCGTATCATGCGTTACATCAGTAACAATAGCTACATTAGGTTTAATAGTATGCGTGATCATTTCTGCACCACGTAAACCAATTTCTTCCTGTACAGAGTTTGTTACGTATAATCCAAAAGGTAATTCCTTTTTGTTTTCATGAAGTAAGCGTGCTACTTCAGCGATCATAAAGCCACCCATTCTGTTATCTAAAGCACGACATACAAATTTGTCTTTGTTAAGAATATGGAACTCGTCTGGATAGGTAATGACACAACCAACATGAACACCCATTTTCTCTACTTCAGCTTTATCTTTTGCGCCTATATCAATAAAAATATTATCTGGTTTTGGCGGTTCTTCTTTTGTGCGCAATCTGGTATGAATCGCTGGCCACCCGAAAACACCTTTTACAATACCTTTTTTAGTATGAATATTCACCACTTTACTTGGTGCAATTTGGTGATCACTACCACCATTTCTAATCACATAGATCAATCCGTTATCAGCAATATAGTTGACATACCAAGAAATTTCATCAGCATGACCTTCAATAACTACTTTATATTCGGCCTTTGGATTAATAACACCAACAGCAGTTCCGTAAGTATCTGTTATAAACTCATCTACATAAGGTTTCAGGTAATCCATCCACAATTTCTGTCCGTCCCATTCATAACCAGTAGGAGCTGCATTATTTAAATATTTTTCTAAAAAGTCCATCGACTTTTTATTAAGTATCTTCTTTTTTGCCATTCTAAAATATTTTGCTCTAAAATAACAATATTAATAAGAATTTAAGGTTTTAAAGCGTGTAAAATATTAACTTTGTATTGTTAATTTATTCCAAAAATTAATGCAGAATTTTAACCTGTTATGGCAAAGATTTTCTACATCATATTTCTAATTCCTTTGTTTTGTTTTTCGCAGGTTGTAGAAACGCAATCTGATACGACTGAAACAAAATATTTGATCATTAAGGGCGACTCTATACCGCGTACTTCGATCGATCTGGACGAAGTGATGTTATTGCATAAGCTGGAATTTGATAGTAAAGAAGACAAGCGTCGTTATTTAATTTTAAAACGAAAGACTTTAAAGGTGTATCATTATGCGCATTTGGCAGCTATTCGGCTAGACACCTTGAATGCACGTTTAGGTAGAATGAAAAAGAAACGCGATAGAAAGCGTTATGCAAAGAAGATCCAAAAATATATTGATGGAGAGTTTTCGGCAGAATTAAAAAAACTAACACGTACTGAAGGGCAGATATTAATAAAACTGATTCACAGGCAAACAGGAAAAACTACGTTCGAGCTTATTAAAGAGCTACGAAACGGTTGGCGTGCCTTTTGGTATAATAATACTGCAAGTTTGTTCGATTTGTCCTTAAAACGAGAGTTTGACCCAATGAATGTTAAGGAAGATTATTTGATTGAAGACATACTGCAACGTAATTTTCAAAGTGGTCGTTTAGAACGACAAAAGGATGCTTTAGGTCTGGACTTTTTTGAACTGAGTGATAAATGGCTAAAAGACGACCCCAAAACTACTTCGGCGAATGAGCGATCAAACTAACCTAGAAGAACGGTTAAACACCTATTCGCATGCTATTGGTGCATTACTAGGAATTGCTGGACTTGTGCTTTTAATTGTTAAGCAGAATGATACACCTTGGAGTTTGTTTAGTGTTTTGGTGTATGGTATTTCAATCATTATATTATTTAGTGCTTCTACATTGTATCATGCTGCCAGAACAGAACGCCGAAAACATTATTTTAGAATCGTAGATCATATTAGTATTTACTTACTTATTGCAGGAACTTACACTCCTGTATTGCTTTTACAGCTTCAAGATAGTAAGGGTTGGACTTTGTTTTATGTGGTTTGGGGAATAGCTGCTTTTGGTGTGTTTTTAAAGCTCTTTTTTACAGGCCGTTTTGAGGTGTTTTCTACACTACTTTATTTAGTAATGGGTTGGTTGATTGTGTTTGATTTTGAAGCTTTGGTAAATACAATCCCTGCCAACGGACTTATGTTGCTTATTGCTGGAGGTATTGCGTATACGGTTGGTATTGTGTTTTATGCTATACATAAAATACCTTTTAACCATGTGATTTGGCATGTGTTTGTATTAGCAGGTGCCATTTGCCATTATTTGATGATATTGTTGTATGTGGTTTAGGTTAACCTAAACAATTGTCAAATCATTGTTTAAGCTAGTTGGTTTTTAATAATCAGCTTCATATCCGTGTCCATTTTTTCCGTAAAAAATTAACCATTTAGCTAAAGAATAAACAATATGTAATTTACTTTCCAATGTTTCTTCATCCATGTCTGGAGGAGTTCTTTGATCTTTAAGATATTCCAGTTTGTTTTCTTTTGCAGTTTTATTGGCGACAGTCAATAACCTATTTCCATAATCTAAGGCATCTTCGGCTAGCTTGGTTTCCCAAGCTTCATTTGCGAGATCGTTACCAATTATGTCGACACAGTCAACAATAAATTGTCCTCTAAAAACATTTTCATCTTGTCCTAATGCAAAATAACAGGGAACACCATCTTGCTCTTTGGCAAGGGGAATGACATAAAAACCTTGATGTTCTTTTAAGAATTCATCATACGATGATTGTTTTTCTAACTCTTTGTACTTTTCTTTTAGCCATTCTTCTGCTTCAGGATCTCTACCAACCATTGGTGCTTTAATTGTTTCATAGGTAGGGATTTGATTTTGAAACCATTCTTGAATCAGTTCATCTTTAGTTGGATATTTTTTTCCTCTTAACTTATCCCAAAAATTGGGTTTCGGAATGTTATCAGATTCAATCATTTTAAATATTTCTATATATCTTTTCTCAAAACCTTTTTTAGGTTTTCCTAAAGGTCTCAAATCTAATCCCATATTTATAGTTTTTTTGAATATAAAACGCTAAACGAATATAGTTGTTTTTCTTGCAATATAAAGAAAGAAGTAAGTCTGGTTTGACAGTAATTGTTAATATATGATATTGATTTTTGTAATATAAAGAGTTATTATTGCTGTATGAAAAAAATTACTTTAAGCATAACCTTGTTATTTTGTGTATGTATAATAAATGCACAAGAATTAGATTTAACAAAACTTCATGGAAAGTGGGTTGTTGATAAAATTGAGCTTTATAAAAGTGGTGAATTAGACAACACCGAACAAAAAGAAATTAAAAAAGATTGTCCAAACTATATGGAGTTTGGCGCTAATGGAACTGCTGTAAACTATAAATTTGAGGAGGATTGTTCTTTATTTAAAAAGGATGAAGGCACCTTTACGTTCGAAGATTCAGTTTTAAAAGTTACCGAAAATTCTGGAAGAGTAGGTTTTGAAATGAAACTCCTAGAACTTCTTGATGATACAATGGTATTAAGCAGAAAACAAGAGTTTGATGGTGCCGTTTATGAAAGAAGGATCTACATGAAAAGACATAGTAAGTAAGCTTCTTTTTACTACACAAAATAGATATTGCTTTTCGCAGTATAAAGCACTATTATTGCCCCATGAAAAAAATTACTTTAAGTATTATCTTCTTGATGCTAGTGCATTTAATATATGCGCAGAAGTTTGACAAAACAAAGCTTCATGGTAAGTGGACTTTTAGCAAAATTGAAATTTTTGAAAACGGTGTTTTAGTTGAGACAAACGAAAAGGATCCTGAAAATAAGTGTCCTACATATGTAGCATTTTATAGTGATGGGAGCGCGAGTAGTTTTAATTTTAAAGACGACTGTAGCTTGCGTGAAAAAATAGAAGGTACCTTTGTTATTAAAGATGGCGTTTTATTGGTTACTGAAAATACTGGAGAAGAAGCTATCAATATGAAAATCATAACTCTTAAAACTGACACCATTGAACTTCATGCTAAAGAAGAAGATCATGGTGTTGTTTATGAAACAAAGGCTTATTTAATTAGGTATAAAATCTAATTAAATATAGCAGAATAGTAAAAATTATTCGATTTTTCCCATAAGTCCCCAGCCATTGGCTTTATCAACAACAATGCAGTGAATGGTATTTTTACCCTTAGTTAGATTTAAATAGAGTTTGTTAGCATTGATGTTTAAATGACCTTGGTATTGAGGCCCTTTAGATCTAAACGTATTATTACCACGATATATAAGCTTACCGTTTAAGTATACCAAAATGTTATCGCTATAATCAAATGAAAATAGTTTTGTTTCATCTGCTTTAGATGTAATTGAGGTTGTGGCAATAGTAAAAGCTTCCTTATTTCGTTCAAAACCACCCGATGAAGGTTTTTTAAGATATTTGGAAATAGGGAGTAATCCAGAAGTTTCTGTTTTAACGATTGTATAGGTTTCCTTAGAAAAATCAATATTTGTAATCACTTCTTCGCTAAATAGCTTTGCCTGTGAAATATGCCATTTCGTAATAACTCCAGGCGCTGCAGTTTTAGGTATAGTATTTTTACTTGATTGCTTAGAATTTGCTTCTAGAGGTGTAAACTTAAAATTGGCAAACCTGTTATTAAAAAGTGCAAACAAGCCAAAATCTCCCGACTGTTGTTCAACTCTTAAGTTATCTATCGTTAGTACTTTTGTGTTATTTACATACACATCAGCATTGGTATTGTTAATTACAATTTTTAGTTTATTCCAACCTTCTGTTTTAAACGTTACATTGGCTTGATACTCTTTATATAATTGCCAGTTTGATTCGTTGTTGAACGTTGGTGTATATTGTACAGCATCCACTTGTCGTGATTTATGAAGTCGCATATAGACCTCTTCCATATTCCCGTTTTGTTTCCTGAAAATAATGCCTGCAAAACTTCTTGCCGTATTTGCATATACATCTACCTCTATGATACCATTGGCTAAACTATGTCCTTTAACAGTTGCTTTGCCGTTTAATAAAATGGTGTTTTTACCTTCAAATTCTTCAAAAGTTGCTAATGCTGCATGTGAGGTGTCCCAATGGTTTTTTAGCATTGCTATACTGGTACTTTTGTTTTGTGAAATACCAGTTGTAATAGCAGTAATAAAAAGTATGGCGAATAAGTGATGTTTCATGATTGATTCTTTAAATGATAACAAAAATGACAATTTTATAACAATTTAATACTATCAGTTTTGTGCTAATAGCTATCAATTTGGTAATTCATTCTATATTCTGAAGGAGAGGTGCCTTCTAATCGCATAAAAAAACGCGTAAGATTATTGGGTTCGCTAAAACTTAAAGTATTGGCAATTTCCTGAATAGTTTTTTCAGAATAGAGTAATTCCATTTTTATTTCCTGGAGTAGTCTGGAATGTATTAGGTCTTTAGTGGTGTGACCAGTATAGTTTTTTATGCTATTATTTAGTTTGTGTCTTGAGGTTTTTAAAAGCTGACAATAATCTTCAACCTTATGAAGATCTTTAATATTTTGTTCTAATGCTTCTTTAAACTTATAGATTATTGAAGTGCCCTGAGTTTCGGAAGGTATTTTATAAGTTTGGGCGTATATTCTGTTTATTTTAGATAAGAAAAAATAGAGTAAAGCCCTTATAATATGAGTGCTATCGTCTTTAAAATTCTTGATCTCTTCGGTTATTTCATTTAAAATGTATCTAAGATTTTCGTAATCTACAATGTTTAATGTAAGATGCTGTGGTTCTTTAGTGTTATAGAAATACTGCATTTTATACACAAACAGTTTGTCTTCAAAAAAGTTTGATAAAAAATCGTTTTTAAAGACCAAATGAAATCCTTTTATGTTTGAAGTATCAATATAACTTCGCTTTTTCTGAAAAGGTGAAATAAAGAATAACGAATGGTTTCTAATAGTTATGGGGTCTCCATTTAATTCTATTTTGCCATTGGCAGTTTCAAAAATAAAGATCTCAAAGAAGTTTGTAGTGTGTATCTGCTCTTCAAAGTATAGATTTTTATTCTCTTCAAACTTGTGAAGGTCCATTAAGAGTTCAAAGCCGTATTTTTCTTTTTCAAAAAGAAATGTGCGCATTTCAGTAGTTTTATTAGCCTTTTATAACATCTCTATATTCTTCAAAAAATGCTTCAAACAAATTCATTTTTTCGTTAAAGAATTCCATAGTATCACGCCATGTGTTTTTATTATGAATGGATACTTTTTGTTCTAAAGGCACATAAATTCGCGATATTTCTTTACCGTTGTCTAAAAAGTACTCTTCTTCATAAATGGCTGTAGGTAAATAGTCGTCTAAAAGTATAGATTTGAGTGCTACCAATTTTTCCCAGCAATTCACACGGTTTTCAAGATCGTCTTCTAGATCTAGAGTAACAAAGGCTTTTTTTGTGTCAAAATAAAATTTAAATGATAAGCCTTTGATCTTGGTATTGTATAACAACCATTTTCTTGGGAATGATTTCCCAAAGCTCGTCCAAAATTCTTGTCGTAATAATCGTGATTCTTCTTTGCTAAACATACTAGAACATATAAGCTAATGCTACAGCCACGACTATAACTATAATTTTACTTAAATTAAATTTATGCCCTTCGCTACTTTCAAACAAAATAGTAGTAGAGATATGTAAAAATATACCAATAACTACAGCGTTTATGATATCTAGCAAACCATGAGGTAATTCTACTGTATTAGAAATTAGAGTTCCTGTAGGAGTCATTAATCCAAATACGCCTAGAAATAATAAAATCTGTAGTGTTTTATACCCAGATTGAAATAAATACATAGTAATTAAAATAGCAATAGGTATTTTGTGAATGAGTACCCCATACACCATATCGTTATGTTGATGAATAGGAAACCCTTCCAGAAAGGCGTGAATACATAAACTGGTAAATAGTAGCCAGGGAAAATTTGAGCTATTTTTATCAATATGTACATGTCCATGTTCAGCTCCTTTTGAGAAGAATTCAAGGAAGATCTGTAATAAAACACCAACCATTATAAACAACCCAGTTTTTTTTGCATGCATATGATGGTATACTTCAGGAAGTAATTCAAAAACTGTTAGCGACATTAAAAAGGCGCCACTAAAGGCTAGAAGTAGTTTTATGTTTTTTATAGGTTTGTTCTTCGTGAGTTTAACTATAAGAAACCCTAGAATTACAGCATATATTGGAAGTAAGTATTTATTCATTTTAATTGTAGAGAAGCATTAATTAAATTAAGGTTACATAAATATCATGATAAGTCGTTCTGAATGCTCTTTCCTGAATTTGTTTAGTTTATAATCTCCAAATACATCCAGAAGTTGTACGCCTGCTTTTTCAAACATTTGTTCAAAATCGTTTAATGTAATTGCTTTTACACTTTCTTTAAATTGAAATGATTGTCCATCAGCTTTGAATGATATGTCTTTGATAATAAACCCATTTTCAACATAGCGTTTTAAATGAAAATCTATACCATCAATGGTTCTTACATTTTCAGGAACTAGGTTAGGTATCACAAAATCGGCATTTAAAAAATCAATAACGCCAATACCATTATCTTTAAGATTGTCCTTAATAGCTTTAATAGTGTTTAGATCGTCTTGGTTATCTTCAAAAAAGCCAAAACTGGTGAATAAGTTAAACACTGCATTAAATTGTTTACCATATGGCAAACGCATATCATGAACATCAAAATGGAGTTTGTTGTTTTCAAATTGTTTGGCAAAAGCAATACTTTTTTCTGAAAGATCAATACCAGTTACATCATAACCAATACTATTCAAATACACAGCATGACGTCCTTTTCCACAAGCAAGATCTAAAATGTTTCCATGTTCTGAAATGTTTAAATAGGAGGTAAGTGTTTCCATAAAGCTTTGTGCTTCCTGGTCATCTCTATCTTTATACAAAATATGGTAATAGGGTGTGTCAAACCATGAAGTATACCAGTCTTTCGTGTCTTTTGTCATACATTAATGTGTGTCGCAACAAAAATAAAGTATTTTTGCAATCTATTTCATGTAAGTAATGGAGAATAATTTTAAAATGGTAGCCAAAACCTTATTTGGTTTTGAAGAGCTTCTTGCGAAAGAATTAAGAGATCTAGGCGCACAAGATGTAAAGATTGGTGTTCGTAACGTAAGTTTTGTTGGCGATAAAGGATTTATGTATAAAGCCAATTTAGGTTTAAGAACAGCTATTAAAATTTTAAAACCTATAAAAACCTTTCGTGTAAATAGTGAACAGGATCTTTACAATCGTATCTATAAAATGTCATGGGAGAATTTTTTATCTGAAAACGGTTCATTGGCAGTAGATGCAACGGTACACTCAAATGTTTTTAAGCATTCAAAATATATAGCACTTAAAACTAAAGATGCTATTGTAGATAAATTTCGAGATACAAAGGGTACTAGACCAAATGTAGATTTAAGGTTTCCAGACCTTAAGATCAATGTGCATATAGATAAGCAACTATGTACAGTATCGTTGGATAGTTCTGGTGAGTCGTTACATAGGCGTGGGTATAAAACAGCAACCAATATTGCGCCTATAAGCGAAGTACTAGCTGCTGGATTGATCATGTTGTCTGGTTGGGATGGTCAAAGTGATTTTATTGACCCAATGTGTGGTAGTGGTACTATTTTAATTGAAGCTGCAATGATAGCATGTAATATTCCTCCAAATTTAATGCGAAAGGAATTTGCTTTTGAGCGTTGGCAAGATTGGGATGTTGATCTGTTTGAAAAAATTGAAGAATCATTATTGAAAAAAACGAGAGATTTTCATCATAAAATGATTGGGTATGATAAATCTCCATCGGCTATTAGAAAGGCTAATGATAACATTAGAAATGCTAATCTGGATGACTTTATTAAGGTAAAACATGAAGACTTCTTTAAAACTCGTAAAGCAGGAGATGAGCATTTACATATGGTATTCAACCCTCCTTATGGCGAACGTTTAGATATAGATATGGAAGAGTTTTACGCTAATATTGGTGCTACATTAAAACATGGATATCCAGGAACCAATGCTTGGTTTATTACGTCAAATCTTGAAGCCTTAAAACATATTGGCTTACGTCCATCTAGAAAGATAAAGCTTTTTAACGCAAAACTAGAATCGCGCTTAGTGAAGTATGAAATGTATGCTGGAAGTAAAAAGGCTAAAAAACAATAAAAATTGTCATTTTAAAATAGCTGATAGACTTAAAGTTAACATACATGTTGTATGAGATTTGACTACATTGAGTCTAAGTTAACAGGTTTTAAAATGACAATTTAATTTGATCTCAGTTTGTTTTACTGAATGTCACCTACTTTAGGGTACTCGTTAAATAAGTTCTGTACCAGTTCGTTTACATAGTCTTTTAAATTTTTATCCGAACGGTTTAAATCACATTTAATAGAAGCTTGCCAAATGATTTGATTTTTTGAGAAATCAGAGACATAAACTACTAAGGTCTCTTCGGTATATACAACAGTATCTATAGTACATTCACGCCAATAGCTAAATTCGTCCTTAATCTCACAATTAGTAAAAGTGGCTTCTTTTTCTTCAACTAATAACTTAAAACCAGCTTGTAATTGTGGGTTTAATACATTGGTCTTATGACCTTTTGTGATCATTTCATTTTCTATAGCTTCACCAATTAATTCTCTAACCTTATTATTGTCGTAGTTTGGATATCTTGAATTTTCTACAAATAGATCATCCACACAAATAACAAAAGTGGTATAGTTGTCGAAATCTGCATCTTCATCAAACTCAGATAGGACAGCTTCAGTAGAAGCACAACTAAATAGTGTAAAAACAAACAGGAAGCTTAAGGTTTTTAAAGTTTTCATAATTAATAATTTAAGATTGATGTTTTAATATTTATAGTATTAAAGGTCTTTAAATTATTAAGGAATTAATATGACAATTGTCAGTCATAAATGTTAAAAAATGATTTTGACCTAGTTTTTTAGTGTGATGCCATGACGCTTCACATCATGCTCCAGAGCAATCAAACCAACTTTTTCTCTACGCTTATTAACATTAATAGAATCTTTTAATGGTTTTACATATCCGTTTCCTTCACTGTCCATTCCAAACTGAGTGCCATATAATTGTACACCTTCTTCTTCAATCATTATTCTGTCTATGGTTCCAGCAACATTACTCCACTTAGATTCTCCAACTTCTGCCGAAGCTTTTAATGCCTCTAAATAGTCTTTTTGCACTGCAGTTGAGTTGTGTTGTATGATTAACCATGCAGTTAAATTTGCTTTTGCACCAACTTCACTAATTCCAGGTATGGTGCCAACAGGAACAAGTTCTTTAAACGTTACAAGGTTTTTTTTGTCTTGAGCATTCATTTTTTTAAGGTATGCACTTACTGGTTTAGACGGCCAACCATGAATTGCTATTAGTGAGTCTACTAATGCCATATTTCTGGTTTGTTGATCTAAAGCATACAATGCTTCCAAAGCATTCTTTAAAGGGATGTTCAATGTGGCTTCTGCAAGTTCATTATTCACCTGAGCTTTATTAATAACTGTTTTCCAGTCTTTATGTGACTTCACTTGAGTAAAAACTGGGTTAGAAATGATAGATTCTAAATCGATGTAAACTTTTGAGTTTAATGAGAAATAAGCATCTAGATATTTAATGGTTTGATCAGTTTGGTTAAGATGAGCTGCACAATAAGCCGCAACAATTAGATCTCTTCTTTGAGGTTTAGATTTTTTAAATGCTTTTTGGAATAAAAGTAATGCTTCTTTATACTCATTAGTATGGTAGTAACCATGTGCTTCGCTGATCGATTGGTAATAATTTGATTGTGAACAGGAAGACATGGTTATACCAAGAGCTAAGCATAAAAGCCAGATTTTGAATGATGAATTTTTCATAAAATGTAATTAATGATCGACGCTACTCAGGAATTCTTTTACTTTTTTGTGATGTGTACTTGAGTCTAGCGAGTATGATTAATAAGTTGGAGTGCTTCTACTAATAGTAGCGTATAAAATCGATCTATTCTATATGTGTTCATTTTTAGTTTTTGAACTAATATAGCTAATTATGCAGGTTACATATTTGTGTTGTTATAAACAACAGCAAATGATAGACTATCTGCCTATTTTTGTGATGCCTAAATGAAGTAATAGACTATTTATTCTTTTTATATAGAGGTATTAAGTAAGAAATGTTATATCCAAAACTTACTCCAAAGATTCCACTGTCGTAGGTGCGTCCAAATCCAGGAATATATAGATTTTCAAAATTGCCAGGTTCTGTTTCTGTAACACGACCTTTTAATTGTACATTAAGGCCAACATAAAGATTATTGAATGTTTCGGCTTTTATACCAAGAATAAGTTCCCCCCAGATCGATGTTAATCCACCGTGTTTTGTGCCATCAATTACAGTTGTTTGTGGACCCCAAGGTTGCCCATTTGTGTCGTAAATAGTATAACTGTTTACAGTTTGATTAAAAGTGCTAAATCCAGCCCTAAAACCACTGTAGATCATGTTTTCCATACCAAACCAGTTTTTATAAAGGTTGAAGTCTACACCTCCTTTAAAATAACTCCCTTGAGCTGTAGAGCTTAAATACTCACTGGTTGTTGTTTTTTCTTCTGTTCCTAGTTCACCTGCTACATATAGATTTTGAGATAGTCTATAGTCTCCATTTACTTCAAAGCCTTTATACTCATCGTCAGCAAAAGATCTAACTAGTTTGCTTATATCTGCACCAACTCTTAAACCATATTTTTGAGAATAACGAATGGAATCGTTAACTGTAGTATCTTCTTGAGCGGTGCTAAAAGTGCTAACACATAGCACAAATAATAAACTAATGGAATATTTTAACATGTGCTGTTGTTTCATTATCTACTGTTGTGTTTTCTATAATAATATTGGCTATCCAGTTATCGGTATCAGCTTCAAGTGATATATTTAAATTTGTGAAAATATTCTTGTAGCCACAGGCTCTAGAAACATAAATATCTTCACGCGTATAATTTGCCTGAATATTTTCAGGATTCCCTGTGCTTAGATCACTAATGTCTTCAACATCTTTTTGAAAAACAAATTTTGTAAGGTCAGAATCTGTTCTAAGAGGAATAGCTATAGAGTCTGTATTAGTCACAGTAATGTTTTTAAAGAGCACATTTTCGTTGTCATCATCTTTACCGTAAACAAATAATCCGCCAACATTTTTTTTATCCTCTGGAGAGGATATGTCATGAAATGTAACAATAAGTCGTGGAGTAGTAGAGGTATCTGCAGAACAGATATCGTCTTTTTCACAGGTCATTAAAACCATCGAAAAAAATAGGAATAGTATCTTATAGGGATTAATTTTCATTCTCTTCTTTAATTAATTGCGTCAATATTTCAGCTGTTTTAGGAATACTAGGTCTGAACTCAAATCCAGAATGTACGAGTTCTCCTTTTTTATTTATAATGTTATAGGTAGGATAACCAGTAATATTTAACAATTTGGCTAAATTTTTATTTAGCTCATCATTAATAAAATAGTGTTTTCCTTCAACTTTGAACTGAGCTATTGTAGGTTTATATTGACTTTTATTAGAGCGATGACACAGATATACAAATTCTACATTATCTGAAAACTCTTTTTTTAATTTAGGTGTTGCACTTTTAAATTGTGACTTGCAAGGACCACACCATGTAGCCCAATTATCTATGTATATTACCTTACCGTTAGCATTTTTAATGATTTCTTCTAAAATACCTTCGGCAGTGTTAGCTTTAAATGTAAGTAACTCTGCTTTGTCTGGTAGTTGAGGATTAATAAGTCTATTTCTTACGATGGCATAATTTGTTTTTATAACTTCATGATATTCAGAATTTTCAAAAATGCTATCAATAACTTTTTTGTATTTGTGATAAAATAAGGTGTCGTTATTTTTTAAAGCGTTTTTTAATCGATCATAGAACATTACTTTAGTGAAAAGAGGGTTGTCTTCTTTTATTAAGAAATTGGTGCCGTAAAAAGTAGAGTCTACTTGATTGTATGGTGTTTTTTTAAGTGTCCTTAAGAATGGTATGTAATAATTAGGGAATGTATTGTAAAGGCTTTCATTAATGAAATCTTTTTTAGAAAAGGTATCAAAATTGTTTATCGCATTAATATAGTTTTCTCCTAAACTTTTACCATAATCTTCATCTTTTTTTACTCTATGGTGAAATACAGCATATTGTAATAGATCTTTAATCTTACTAATTTTTAAGTCTGTGTTTATGAAGTGGACTAAATCTTTATCAATAGTATTATTTTTAAAAAATGCCTGGGTGTATTTGTTTTTTAGGTTAGCTATGCTATCAGTTAAGTGATAAATTTTTTCAGGAGATTTCTCTGTAGAAAATGACGAATAGTAAGTGTTTAAATCCAGTTTTAAATTTGTGCTATATTTTTGATATTGCTCATTTATCTTGGAGAGATTACCTTTAAAAACTATGGATTTATCAAATTCCTCATTTTTCTTATTTGCATCAAATTTTATATTTATTTGTTCATTGGGAGCTAAAAACAAACTACTCATGTTATTGTTAAAGGAAAATAGAGCTTTTTGTTTATGAGGAATATCAATATTTATTTTAAAATTCCCTGAAGTATCTATAGGAACCTTAACTTCATTATACCATTCACTCCCTAAGTAATTATAGATAAAAAAAGTAACGTATTTGGTTGCATCACTTTGGTTATAATTAGCTATATTCCCTGTTATGGTAGTGAAGCGACTAGTGGTTTCTTCTTTATTGTTGCATGCACTAAAAATAATAATAGAACAAAAAAGGAAAATAATTAGTTTTTTCATATAGTTTTTATGTGATTAACTCCACAGTAATTCTTAGCATAAAGATAATTTTCACAATTTACGTTTATATAAAATTAACGCTCAAATAAAACAACAGTTTCAATATGTGCTGTATGCGGAAACTGATCAACCAAACTTATTTTTTTTAATTTAAATCCTGCTTCTATTAATATTTCCGTATCTCTAGCTTGTGTTGCTGGGTTACAAGATACATAAACCATTCTTTCGGCATTTAGATTTATTATTTTTTTTAAGGTTTTTGGTGCAATTCCTGAACGTGCTGGATCTAAAATTATTGTTCGTATTTTATTTTGAAATTGTGAGTGTGATTGCAAAAACTTCCCAACATCGGCAGCATAAAATTCTACACTGTCAATATTATTTCGTAATGCATTTTTCTTTGCATCTTCTATAGCAGATTCAATAATATCTACACCTACAACTTTTGTATTAGATGCTCTTGAAGCTAATATTTGTCCAATAGTTCCAGTACCACAAAACAAATCTAAAACAATAGAATTATCAACTGCATCTTTATTCTCTAAAGCATACTCAATAACTTTTGAGTACAATTTTTCGGCCGATTTAGGATTGGTTTGAAAGAAGCTCTTCATACTTATTTCAAAGTTTAACCCTAGCAGTTCTTCAACAATCTTATCTTTTCCATAAACTAGGTCAATGCTTCCTGTTGTTGCTATAGTTCTGTCTCCTTGTTCATCATTAATTGTATGCAAGAATCCTGCAACTCTATCACCAAATAGTGATACTAAATAATCTGCAAACTTGTTAAGGTTGAAGTTATCTAGACCATGAGAAGTAGTAACTAGATTAAAAAGCAACTCGTTTGTTTTAAACGACTTTCTAATCACGAAATACCTAAAGAATCCTTCACGTTTTGGAGCATGCCAAGGCGGTAAACCTGATTCATCACAATAGGTTCTTATGTTTCGAAGCTGATCTTCCAGTTCTTTGTCAAAAATGCCACTATCCTTATCTAGATTTTCACCAATCCACCATGTTCCACGACGCTTAAAGCCAAGTGTAAACTCATCAACATCCGTTTTTTTAGTATGATCGTAGCCAATTGCAGAAAAGCTATACTCCATTTTGTTTCTATAATGGAATAGGTTAGGAGAGCTTACAAATTCATCAAATAGATCTTCTATATTACTAACCTTTCCAATTTTTTTAAACAAGTCCATGGTGCTTGTGTATTTGTACTCATGCTGTTTTTTAATGGGTAAGTTAATATAAGGAGCTCCGGGAATGGTCTGATAGTCTAACACTATTTCATCTTCTGATGGTTTTATGATGTCTAGTAATTTGCATTCAGCATATTTCTTTTTAGACTTAACCACACGAGCACTTACGGTTTGTCCTGGTAACGTATTTGGAATAAATAATACAAAGCTTCCCTCGTCATTATGAATGCGAGCAATTCCTTTTCCTCCGAAAGCGTAATCTTCGATTTTTAGTTCTAAGATCTCACCTCTTTTTACAAATCTATTTCTCTCTCTTCTTGGCATAGCGCAAAAATAACAATAGCTGTATATATACATAACTAATATTTAAATTATCTTTAATTAGATTGAAAATGAACCTTTTTCAATTTTTCTCGTCATTAGAGTAAATGAAGCAATTGTCAGAACACATTCCAGATTCGATATTGGTTGCGCAATATAAAAGTGGTAATACAGCAGCGTTAGCTGTGTTGGTTAAGCGTTGGCATTCTAAATTTTGTAAGCAAGCATTTTGGTATACAAAAGATGCTGATATAGCTAAGGATATTGCTCAGGAGAGTTGGAATGTGGTAATTAATAAAATTAATTCACTTTCTGAAGAAAGCAAGTTTGGAGGTTGGGCGCTTAAAATTGTTATGCGTAAATCGATTGATTGGTTAAATAATCAAAAAAAAGAACAAAGCAACCTTAAAGAGTGGATTTTTAACAAGGGCAACACATCTATCACAAATGTTGAAAATGACATAGAAAGGGTTTTATTGGCGATTAAAGAGTTGCCAGAACATCAACAAATTGTGCTTCGTTTATTTTATTTAGAACAATATAAACTTTATGAAATAGCTGAGTTATTAAAGTTGTCAAAAGGAACCGTGAAATCTAGATTGTTCTATGCACGAGAAAAATTAAAAACAATTATAAAAGTCTATAAATAGGCATTAATAAAAAGTATTATGAAAACAAATAATGACAATATCGATAAGATTATAAAAGAAGCATTAACTCAAGAAGAGGTAAAATTCTATGATGAATTAGATGAGCAAAACTTGTTTCAAATGTTTGGAGGGTTATTTAGTGGGAAGTTACGTTGGCTTATGATATTAATAAACATAGTGATGATCGCATGGTTTGTATTATTTATATACTGTGCTATTGAATTTTTTAATGCGGAAGATACCAAAGAACTAATAAAATGGTCTGTAATAGGTTTTTTTAGCATGATGGCTATTGGACTACTAAAACTTTTTGCTTGGATGCAAATGGACAAAAATGCCATTATTAGAGAATTAAAACGCTTAGAGTATCAAGTATCACTACTTTCATCAAAATTATCTAAGTAAATTATTTTATTAGACAGCTTATATTTATTAATTTGCAAGCCTTAGGGATGATTTCTTTCCCACGCTGAATTTTCGAGTTCTTCGAAAGGATAAAGGTAGAACAGGAATAGTTTTTTTATTAATTAAAAATTATTTTAAAATGGCTGTTTTAGACCAATTAACTTCGCAACAAGCGATCGATTTAGAAAACAAGTATGGCGCGCACAATTACCATCCGCTACCAGTAGTATTGAGTAGAGGAGAAGGTGTATATGTATGGGATGTAGAAGGTAAGAAGTACTACGACTTTTTATCAGCATATTCAGCAGTAAACCAAGGACATTGTCACCCAAAAATTGTTGGAGCAATGACAAATCAAGCACAAACATTAACGCTTACTTCGAGAGCGTTTTATAATGATATGCTTGGAAGATATGAAAAATATGCAACCGAGTATTTTGGTTTTGACAAACTATTGCCAATGAATACTGGAGCCGAAGCTGTAGAAACTGCTTTAAAACTATGTAGAAAATGGGCTTATGAAGTAAAAGGAATTGATGAAAATGCTGCAGAGATCATTGTTTGTGAAAACAATTTTCATGGCCGTACAACAACGATCATTTCATTTTCAAACGATCCAGTAGCTAGAAAGAATTTTGGACCATTCACAAATGGATTTATTAAAATAGAATATGATAATCTAGAAGCTTTAGAAGCAGCTTTAAAGAACAATCCTAATGTTGCTGGTTTTCTGGTAGAACCTATTCAGGGTGAAGCTGGAGTTTATGTGCCAAGTGAAGGCTATTTAGCAAAAGCGAAAGCACTTTGCGAGCAATATAATGTATTATTTATTGCAGACGAAGTACAAACAGGAATTGCCAGAACAGGACAATTACTTGCTGTAAATCATGAAAATGTAAACCCAGATATATTAATACTTGGAAAAGCATTGAGTGGAGGAGCATATCCAGTATCAGCAGTTTTAGCTAATGATAACATTATGAATGTTATTAAGCCTGGAAATCATGGTAGTACTTTTGGAGGAAACCCAATTGCTGCTGCAGTTGCTATGGCTGCTTTAGAAGTAGTAAAAGAAGAGTCTTTGGCTGAAAACGCTGAAACATTAGGACAGCTATTTAGAAGTGAAATCAGTAAGTTTATAGAAACTAGTAACATTGCAACTTTAGTGAGAGGTAAAGGCTTATTAAATGCTGTTGTAATTAATGATGATGAAGAAAGTGATACTGCATGGAACATATGCATGAAGCTGCGTGATAATGGTTTATTAGCTAAGCCTACTCACGGTAATATTATACGTTTTGCACCACCTTTAGTAATGAATAAAGAGCAATTGCTAGATTGTGTAAGTATTATTATTAATACACTTAAGGAATTTGAATCGTAATCAACACCTAATTATATATAAAAAGAGCTACTATTAGTAGCTCTTTTTTTTGAAATATATTTAGTCATTACTGACTTTGTTCCCATTGTTGTATGGCTTCATTGTATTGCTCCATAAACCCATCGTAACCAATAGTTGAGAATACATAAATTACTCTTAACACCATTAATAAGTTAATAACCAATACTACTAAAGCAACAATTTTAGCTGTTTTCATGCCTTCAATATTGTCATAATTTTCAGGATCGGCGTAAGCTTCTTTTAATTTAGTATGTGCTATAAAAAATGCGATTCCGGCAAACACAATACCAGAACCAAAAAGGCAACAGCATAGAAAACCTAGAATAGAAAGAATGTAAACGAGCGTGGAATTGAGTTTTTGTTTTTCCATAATGAAAGTTTAGTTGATTATTTTAATTACATAGTTTATTACAATAATAGTAATATTTATGACTACCAGAGCCATTTTTATCTTCTCACTAAATTTAATTTTAAAAAAAGTAGTGTAAACTAGAAAAGCAACAAGTATTATTAAGGTATAAATTGCTGGATACATTTTAAAAGCATCTATAAATTGGCCTCTAAAAAGAAGTACAACTGATCGCTGAATACCGCACCCAAAGCACTCCATATTTAGTAATTGTTTACTTAAACAAGGTAGCATATAATCTTCGGGAGTAATAGTCATTAGGCTTGATAGCATGCAACAAATTTAAAAAAAGTAGTCTTTTATAAATGGGATATTGATTATTTTTGAGGAAATAATAATCTTTAAAATCATCTAATTATGCCAAGCTCAAGAACCATAAACTTTATTTTGATCCTTGTAGGAGGAATTATAGCACTTTATGCAAATTCTGAGGAAGATCAAAACATGTATATTTTATTGGCAGGTATTATGGTTTTAATGGTTGGTTTATATAGACTTTCTAGAGGAATTCCTAGTAAAACAGACGATTCTGAGAACTTTATAAAAGAGGAGGAAGAATAACATGAAGGTTGGTGATAAGGTTGAAACACTAGACGATAATATTACTGGTAAGATTGTGAAAATACACCATGATCTTATTACCATTGAAACAGATGATGGATTTGAACTTGCGTTCAAAAAAAATATGCTTATTGTTAAAGAGGACGAATTTTTAAACACTCAAATGTTTTCTAAAAGGACCTTAGACGCTGCTCTAAGTGAGAAGGAAACTAAGAAAAAACGCTCTATAAAGAAAAGACCTAAAGACCGATTTCAGCCAACTATGGAGGTCGATTTGCATATTCATAAATTGGTAAATTCTACTCATAATATGAGCAAGCACGATATCTTAACATTTCAATTGGATACTGCAAAAAGACAGTTAGAATTTGCAATGCGTAAACGCATACAAAAAGTTGTATTTATTCATGGTGTGGGTGAAGGCGTACTGAAGCTAGAGTTAGAATACCTATTTAAGCGTTATGAGAACGTAAAGTTCTACGATGCTAATTATCAAAAATATGGTTTAGGAGCTACTGAAGTTTATATTTACCAAAATGCTTGATCTATTCTGAAACAAGATCTATTACCCTAGTATAAGTCCCAAATTCAATCTTATCTGTATTTAAAATATCTAAGTTGGCATTTAAAACTTCTACTTTTACTGAAACGGTTCTTTTGTAATTATTTTCAATAAAAGTATTTTGAACAAACTCATCAGCTATAGCTGAATCTAGATATCTAGCAATATTATTTGCTGAAATATCATTTCTAGGATTGGTGTCTAAATTTTCATCTTCATTTCTAGTCAACGTGCCGTCTCCATCATCATCTGTATCTAAATAATCTGGAGTTCCATCGTTATCAGTATCCTGAGCATCATCAATGTTTCCATCGTCATTTACATCAGGGTTTTCATTAATGGTTGGTACATTGTCATTGTCATCATCTTCATCTATATAATTTGGAATACCATCACCATCACTATCATCATCTTCAAGGTTGCCATTTGCGTTTAAGTCTTCTAATTCAGATGGAATACCATCGTTGTCATCATCTACAAATGTTGAAGTAAATTTTGCTTGGGCTCCAGATTCCGCTGGATAGTCATTAATAATGTTTACAGTAGACCCTGGTATATCCTGGCAAATTAATTCTCCTTCTGGATCGCCATCATAGGTTCTATAATTAAATTTCTTATTGCTGCCATTTATGATTAAGGATTTTTCTTCACCATTGGTTTCTGGATTAAAAATAGTTCCAGATTCGCTAACAGGAAATAATAGGGTTAACGACTCATAAGGATCATTTTTAATATTGTATAATACGTAGTTCGTGCTGTTTTCGTCACCACATAATTTAAGCTCATCTCCAAAAGTAAGCTCAACGGTTATAATATCTCCGTCATCACAAGCGGTAATTAGTACGGTGGTAAGTAGCAGAAAAGAAAGTAATTTTCGCATTTCAATGGGTTTATTGACAAAAATAATGGAATTGTAAATTAAAACGAATCATATTGAAAATAATTTTATTTCAAGTATTTTTGCCTCCTAAAATTTGATCTTATGACTCCAATATATTTAGATAATGCGGCTACAACACAAATTCGTGACGAAGTAATTGTAGAAATGACTAATGTTTTAAAAAACAACTACGGAAACGCCTCATCTACACATAGTTTTGGAAGATCATCTAAATCATTAATTGAAGACTATAGAAAACAAATTGCGGCTCATTTTAACGTTAGTGCTGGCGAAATTGTATTTACTTCAGGAGGTACTGAAGCCGATAATTTAGTATTGAGAAGTGCGGTTAGAGATCTTGGCGTAACTCATATTATTACCTCGAAGGTAGAGCACCACGCGATTTTGCATACCATTGATCAATTACGTGAAGAATACAAACTAGAGGTTAACTACGTTAAATTGGATGCTAGAGGGCAAATTGATTACAACCACTTAGAAACATTATTAAGAGACCATGATGGAGTTTTAGTGAGTTTAATGCATGTGAATAATGAGATTGGGAATCTTTTGGATATAAAAAGGGTTGCAGATATATGTAAAGCAAACAATGCACTATTTCATAGTGATACCGTACAGTCTGTAGGGCATTATAAGTTAGATCTTCAAGAAATACCAATTGATTTCTTTGCGGCTAGTGCTCATAAATTCCATGGACCAAAAGGGGTAGGATTCTGTTTCGTTAGGAAAGATTCGGGATTAAAACCACTTATTTTTGGAGGTGAACAAGAACGCGGTTTTCGTGCAGGTACTGAAAGCGTACATAATATAGTAGGTCTAGGAACGTCTTTAAATCTAGCGTATAAGAATTTAGAAACTGAAAGCACCTATGTTAAAGGGTTAAAACAATATTTTATTGAACGAGTTAAAGATGAATTGCCAGAAGTGAAGTTCAATGGTTGCTCCGGCGATTTGCATGATAGTACCTATACATTGGTAAGTTTACGTTTGCCAGTAAGTCCTGAAAAAGCACCAATGATGTTATTTCAATTAGACCTAAAAGGGATTGCTTGTTCAAAAGGCAGTGCTTGTCAAAGTGGTGCTACTGGTGGGTCTCATGTATTGACACAAATCTTGAATGACCATGAGATGCAAAAACCTTCATTAAGGTTCTCGTTCAGCATTTACAATACGAAAGAGGAGATAGATTATGTTATCGAATCCCTAAAAGAGTTAATTACAACTTAAGTTTTTTAATTAGTATTTCTGCAAATACCAGATTTGGCACCCAACATAGCCATGCGACGATTGCATAGGCTTGGCTAAAATCGATTTTAAATATTGCAGGGAGTAAGGGAAGCCAAAGTCTTAATGTTACAGCAGCAAAGCATAAAGCGTAGCTGCGAATCATCCATTGTTGGTGTTTGAGTATTTGTTTGTTCTTAATAGTTACAAAGGCCATAACAGTTGTGAATAACCAAAGAACAGCCAATAAACCAAAACCTAGTTTTGTTAGGTTAGCTCCAGAGGCGTGAAAAGCAATATATAAGCCCGAAATACCACTTAGTAATACGGTTATTACATATATTTTTCCAATAACTCTATGGGTGTTTAGATATTTTGCTCTCCATTTCTTTGAGAATTGCGACCATCCAATTAATAATGCAATACCTCCAAAATAGATATGAGAATAGAATCCAATATTATAAATGGTCGAGGATAGTAAATCAGTGTCCTTTGAAGCCAAAAGGCCATTACTTTTCATGTCTACAATTAGATACATAATTGGATAAAAGCCAATAGCTATAGCTAAAACCAAAAATATTACCCATGTTATATTTTTTGCAATCATATAATATCACTTTGCATAAAGATAATTCAAAAACCATTTTGTTACACTAAGTAGTAATAAATTACTGGTAATAAATAGTTTAATGAGGACTTTAAACTCTGGTTAATTTTGTAATAATAGATGTGTGTTGAGGGAAAAGCTCTATTAAATCTAAGCGTTTTGCTAATACGAAATCGTCAAAATCGAAACCTGGAGCTACAGTGCAACCAAGTAGTGAAAAACTATTTTCTTTGTTTACTGTAGCAGCAAACCAATAGCCAGCAAGAACTGTAAATTGTAGAAATTCTTGCTTTTCAATAGCATTCCCAATGATTACGGTTTTATAATTTCCTTTAGGTGAGATCATATGTAAGGTAATCGATGCTCCTTTATAAAAATGCCAAGTCTCGTCTTGATTTATTTTATGGAAGGCTGAAAAGGTATCAGATGTAAGTAAGAAGTAAATACTCGTAGCAAAATTACGATCTCCTTCAAACTCTTTAGGCAAGCAATGTTCAGGAATAATACCTGTACTGCGATATATTTCTTTAAAGTATCCCCCTTCTGGATGTGGTGACAATTGAAGTTTATCTATGATCTCTGCTATGTGTGCTTTCATTATTAAAAACGAATGTTCATTCGTACATTAAACACTCTTGGTGTTAAGTAATTTGGTATGGCATATTGACGTTTTGAATATACATCTCTTACCCAAGTATTGGTGATGGAGTTTTGCGCATCAAACATATTAAAGATCTCAACACCTATGCTTAACTCTTCAAGTTTACGTTTCCATTGCGCATTGTATGTTTTGTTCTTATCAACAATAACATATGAAAACCCAATATCTGCACGTTTATAATCTGGTAGTCTGCTTTGGTAAACATAAGGGTCTGCATAACTAGGGGAACCACCAGGAACACCAGTATTGTAAACTAAGTTCAAGTACATCTTCAAGTCCTTCATATTTGGCACATAATCTTGAAATAATACGCCAAATTTTAAGCGTTGGTCTGTTGGTCTTGAAATATAACCACGGTTATTTATATTTTCTTCAGTTTTTAAGTAACCAAAACTAAACCACGATTCTGTTCCAGGAACAAACTCACCGTTTAAACGTAAATCCAATCCGTAAGCATAGGCTTTAGCATTATTACTAGCAGCATAACGTATTCTAACATTATCTATAGTATAAGGATTTACATTTGTCATTCCTTTGTAATAAGCCTCAGATACAAGCTTAAATGGTCTGTCCCACATTTTAAAACTGTATTCGTTCCCTAATACTATGTGAAATGATTTTTGAGCTTTTACGTTAGTGTTTACAAGTCCATTGACATCTCTTAATTCACGATAGAAAGGAGGCTGGTAGTATAAACCACCGCTTAAACGAAACAACATGTCTTTTTCCCAGTCTGGTTTTATTGCAAATTGGGCTCGCGGACTAATTACTGATTGTCTTTTGCTAGAAATGCCATCTCCTTTTACATTCCAATTATGCACACGAACTCCTGCATTATAAAAAACTTCATGTCCATTTATTTCATCCCGTTTGCTCCATTGTGCATAACCTTGAAGTCTGTCAATTTGTGTGTTATTTGTAGCTCTAATATTCTGAAAAGGTACTAGTGGCCCTTGATAAGCATTATAAGGCTGGTCATTAAATGCATCTATATGAGGAGGATTGATTGAGAAGCCAGCAGAATCTATAACTTCCCATTCTACAATACGATCTCTAATGTCTTCATGCGTATATTTTAATGACCATTCAAAAACATTGTCATCTGAATCATTATAAGACCCTTTATGCTCAACAGTTGTAATAAGTGCATCCAAGTCGTTTCTGGCATGATTTAATTGACTGCCAATACCTTCGCTAAACTCAACTTCTCCAAGATCCTCATCGCCAATATTGCTATTAACTTCACCTAATCTATATTGTGCAAGAATATCAAAATACTCTTCTTCTGTAGTATGATATGTTGAAGCAATAAGTTTTAATGTAACGTCATCATTTACAAAATAATTAGCCTTTAGTGCTCCAAAATAAGTTTGGTATGTGTCTTTCTCCTGTCCCTCATAAAACACTAATAAGGCAAGCGGATCGGTTAAAGTGCCAAAATTTGTTTGCCTTGTCTGCGGTTCGTAATTGTACTTATTAATAGAAGCATTACCAAGGAAATTTAAATGAAACTTATCTGAAAACTTGTAGGTTAAATAGGTTTGTATATCAGCAAATTTAGGATTGTAATTTGTTTCTGTCTCTTTAGCATTTACCAATAAGCTGTTATCGCGATAACGTAATCCAATAATGCCAGAGAATTTTGAGTCTTTCGAAACTGTTTCGGCAGAAAGACTTCCGCCTAATAAGCTAAGATTGGCAGAAACGCTTGATTTTATTGGGTTTCGATAAGTAATATCTAGCACAGACGATAGTTTATCTCCATATTTTGATTGAAACCCACCTGCCGAGAATTCAACATTTTGTACCAGATCTGTATTTACAAAACTGAGCCCTTCCTGTTGTCCTGAACGAATTAGGAATGGTCGGTATACCTGTATATCATTGACATAGACCAAATTCTCATCGTAATTTCCACCTCGCACAGAGTATTGAGTACTTAATTCGTTTGTGATATTTACACCAGGTAATGTTTTAAGGAGGTTTTCAACACCTGGTTGCGCACCTTTTATAGTTCTAATAATTTCAGGTTGGATAACAGTAACTCCCTCTACGCGTTTTCGTTCATTTCCAGTAATAATAACAGTTGCTATTTGCTCATTTTCCAAACTCATTACAGGATTGAACTCAAATGTTTCGCCATTTTTTAAATTAAAAGTAGCGGTTACACTTTTGTGACCTATGTGAGTGAAAGTAACTTTTACATCTGTATTAGCAGGAATTTTTAGTATATAAAAACCATTATCGTTTGTAGATGTTCCTGTATTATCTGTTTTAATATTTACAAATGGAATAGGAAGATTGTTGTTATCAAGTATTATTCCTTTTAACGTTGCTGATTGTGCCATGCTTATTAGAGGCACTAGATAGCATAGAATGTGTGCTAGAAATCGATTAATTTTCAAGATAGGTGCTTATTTTCTAAAAAATGTTGCTTCAAATGTAGTGCTATTTCCTACATTATCTGTTACAATTAGCTTTAAATTATTTTTAGTATCTGTTATTACATTATCATTAAAGTCGTGAACTAGAATATTCTTTTTAGCGTCATATTCCATTAATATCCATTTACCATTAACGGTGGCACGATAGTTTTTAATGCCTGTTAAGTCATCTTTTATTTTAATTTTTAAATACCTGTACTTACTAAGCCATTTACCATCTTGAAAATTAACAGGCGTAATTTTTGGCCCGTTTACATCGGTTCCAAGGGCATAGGTGCCTAAAGTTTTTGTTCTGGTAATTAACTTGTTACCTTTTTTTGTGGTCGACGAATATGCCAAACGACCTTTATAACCAGTTTTTCTGCCTATAAATAGTTTGTCTTTATCTTTTTGTAGGTAGTCGCTGATGTCAAAATTTATAGTCATGTATTTTTGAGCAGGAATTGAACCGTCGTGAAGTTCTAAAGTATCATTCTCTGCGTCAAAATCTATAAAGAAACTATCATAGAATGTGTTTTTTGGTATATCAACAGATATATTGTCTTTTTCTAAATGCGTGGGCTGATCTGCATAGATAAAATGCTCAGTGATCTTTTCTTGTCGTTTTTTTATACTATCAGTTTTTATCCCTTTGATAGGGATCGTTAACCAGCTTTCGTTTCCATTATAATCGCTAATACGAAGCTTAAATACTGATGATGTACTATCTTCAACAATAATGTGTCCTTTATTATCTACATCTTTATATAAGCTTAAAGGGTTATTTGGCTGAACAAATAATTTTTGAATTCTAGATTTATGCTTTTTATAATACGCATAATCGATTAGCCTATTTAAGTGTTTGGTTTCACTGAATGAAAATCTTTTAAAGTCTATTTCAAAGTTCTTACTGCCATTATAGAAAGATTGCATTTTACTAACCCCATTTTTGTTGGCAGCAAAATCTTGACGATCATAGGTAACAACTCCAAAACCAATTTTTCCATAGGCTTTTATGTTTTCAACTGTATAATCACCATTTTCTAGAGGAACCAAACGTAATTTAGAACGTTCATTGGTTTGGTTTACATGTGCGGTTTTTTCAATAGGGTAAGCATAAACTCCTAATATAGTTGGAGGTCTGGTATCTTTAACAGTTATGCCAAATAACATAGGGTTAATGGGTCTTTGGCTTTTGTCTCTTATTTCAAAATGCAAATGTGGACCACCAGAACCTCCAGTGTTTCCACTATAAGCAACAACTTCGTTGGCTTCAATTAATAGATCTGCGGTTTCTGGAAATACTTCTATTTCAAAGCTTTCTTTGTCGTATTGTAGTTTTTTTATATACGTTTCTATTTTAGGGGCAAACTTCTGTAAATGTGCATAAACTGTAGTATATCCATTAGGGTGAGAAATATATAAAGCCTTACCATAGCCCCAATGAGAGATCTTAATTCTACTTACTCTACCTTGAGCGGCAGCGTAAACTTTTAAGCCTTCTTTTTGTTGAGTTTTTATATCTAAACCAGAATGAAAGTGATTAGAACGTAACTCAGCAAATGTACCAGATAACACCAAAGGTATGTCTAGTGGGTTTTTAAAATAATCTTGAGGGTATGGATTTTGGGCAATTAAAATTTGCGAGAATACAATAAAAAAATAGATGAGGGTCCTTTTCATAAGCAGCTTACTTAATGCTAAAATATTAATTTGTAATTAATAAGCAAAAAGCTTACCAAAGATTCGTTTGAAAAACGTAAATAGCTGATAATTAGGTTGTTTTAAAAATTACCTAAAAAGTATTGTTATTTAAGTATGGGTATGTTAACTTTGTGTAGTTAGTATTGAATTTGATAAATGAGTAATATTGAGGCGGTTGTAGATTCTTTAGAGAATCAAATTAGCAAAGTGTTGCATAAACTAGAAGTTTTAAAGCAAAGCAATGCGAAATTGAATAAAGAACTAGTCGAAGCTCAACAGCGTTTATCTCAACAAGAAGTAGAGATTACTACTTGGGAAGAAAAGTATGAAACACTAAAATTTGCAAATTCTATACTAGGCAGTGACGAAAGTAAAAGAGAAACTAAGCTTAAAATAAATGCATTAATTAGAGAGATTGATCATTGTATTTCTCAGTTATCTGAATAATGCCTCATAGTTTTAAATGTCTGAAAAGCTAAAAATAAAGCTATCAATAGCTAATAGAGTATACCCTTTGACAATTGCACCAAGTCAGGAAGAAGGGTTACGTAAGGCGGCTCAGAAAATTGAAGCAATGATAAAACAGTTTGAGCAAAGTTATTCTGTTAGAGATAAACAAGATGTTTTGGCTATGTGTGCCTTACAGTTTGCTTCTCAAACAGAACAAAAAACGATAGATAAAAATAATTTAAATGAAGAAGTTGAGCATAAGCTTATTGCTATTGATCAACTTTTAAAAGAGCATTTAAGCTCTTAAGTTCTTTAAAATATATAAAGGTTACTGCCTACATTGGTTATTTTTTTTGATAAACTCAACGTTAATTCTTTAAAAAGGGTGAGTTTAAGTTGTAAAAGCATGCTGTCTTAGAACAGATCCTTGATCAGCTTGTTAGCCCTAAACTTGTTTTTAAGGAGTTTATACAAAATCAGAACTGGTGTAGGCTTTTTTATTTAACTAACTAAAACAGAATGGAAACGAATACAATTTTATTAATTGTTGGAGGAATTATATTAGGCGTTGTTATTGGATATATAATAGCTAAAACATTAGAAAAAAATAATGCGTCTAAGCTTCTTAAAAATGCAAAAAAGGAGGCTGTTGGTATTATTAAGGATGCCAATCATGAAGGGGAAGCAATAAAGAAGGATAAAATTCTTCAAGCAAAAGAAAAGTTTATTGAATTAAAGTCTGAGCATGAAAAGGTAATCTTATCACGTGATAAGAAAATGGCAGAAGCAGAAAAACGCACAAGAGATAAAGAATCACAAATATCATCAGAGCTTTCAAAAAACAAAAAGCTAAATATTGAGATAGAGGAGAAGATCAAAGACTATGATCATAGAATCGATATTTTAGAAAAGCGTAAGGATGAAGTAGAAAAGCTACATAAAAGCCAAATTCAACAGCTTGAGGTAATTTCTGGACTGTCTGCAGAAGACGCCAAGGCACAGTTGGTAGAATCACTAAAAGGTGAAGCCAAAAATGATGCTATGGCTTATGTGCAAGATAAAATGGAAGAAGCTAAGCTTACGGCACAACAGGAAGCTAAAAAGATCATTATAAATACAATTCAGAGAGTTGGTACTGAAGAAGCAGTTGATAATTGTGTGTCGGTATTCAATATCGAATCTGATGATATAAAAGGACGAATTATTGGGCGTGAAGGACGAAATATTCGTGCTATAGAAGCGGCAACAGGTGTAGAGATAATTGTAGATGATACGCCAGAAGCTATTATTTTATCGTGTTTTGATTCTGTAAGACGTGAAATTGCACGTTTATCACTTCATAAATTGGTAACAGATGGTAGAATACATCCTGCTAGAATTGAAGAAGTTGTTAAAAAGACGCAAAAGCAAATAGAGCAAGAAATTATAGAAGTAGGAAAACGAACTGTGATCGATCTTGGAATTCATGGACTTCATCCTGAATTAATAAAGATGGTTGGACGAATGAAATACCGCTCATCTTACGGGCAAAACTTATTGCAACACTCTCGTGAAGTTGCTAAGTTGTGTGGTATAATGGCTGCTGAGCTAGGGTTGAACTCTAAATTAGCTAAGCGTGCTGGGTTATTGCATGATATAGGTAAAGTGCCAGATGCAGAATCAGATATGGAAACACCACATGCTATTTTAGGTATGCAATGGGCAGAAAAGTATGGCGAAAAGAAAGAGGTATGTAATGCTATTGGAGCGCACCATGATGAGATAGAAATGAAGTCGTTATTATCTCCAATTGTGCAAGTGTGTGATGCTATTTCTGGTGCAAGACCAGGAGCTAGACGTCAAGTATTAGACTCTTACATACAACGTTTAAAAGATCTAGAGGACATAGCTTTTGGTTTTACTGGTGTTAAAAAAGCTTACGCTATTCAAGCAGGAAGAGAGTTACGTGTTATTGTTGAAAGTGAAAAGGTAAGTGATGATAAAGCAGCAAACCTATCATTTGAAATATCACAAAAAATCCAAACAGATATGACCTATCCTGGTCAAGTAAAAATTACTGTTATTAGAGAAACTAGAGCAGTTAATATTGCAAAATAGGAACCTCTAGAAAATGTTATATAAAAGGCTTTCAATTAATGTTGAGAGCTTTTTTTATTTTCTAGGATGAAAAGTATCTACCACGTCGCGTAAATGACTTTTATCTACATGCATATATATTTCAGTAGTTGTAATGCTCTCGTGTCCTAACATTAACTGTATGGCTCTAAGGTCGGCGCCATTTTCAAGTAAATGTGTAGCAAATGAATGTCTAAAGGTATGCGGAGACACCGTTTTTTTTATACCTGCTTTTTCTTTTAGTTGTTTAACTATGGTAAAAATCATAGCTCGGGTTAATTTTTTGCCTCTTCTGTTGAGAAATAAGATGTCTCTAAACTCTTCTACAATAGCTATATGAGATCGTATCTCTTTTCTGTAAATATTGATATATTTTTGGGTTTGCCTCCCAATAGGAACAAAACGCTGTTTATCGCCTTTTCCTGTAACTTTTATAAACCCTTCGTCAAAGAATAGATCAGAGATCTTTAACTCTGTTAATTCGCTAACACGTAATCCACAACTATACAAGGTTTCTATAATAGCTCTATTGCGTTCTCCTTCAGGTTTGCTTAGGTCTATGGCGCTTACAATGGTATCTATTTCTTCAATTGATAGTGTATCTGGAAGCTTACGACCTATTTTGGGAGCTTCAATAAGTTCTAACGGATTTGTTTCTCTATAGTTTTCGAATACTAAATAATCAAAAAAACTTCTTAAGCCAGATATAGTTCTTGCCTGACTTCGGGCATTAACATTCTTTGCAATAGTATATATAAATTGTTGAATATCGTCTTTATCTATTTTAGTAGGAGACACAGTTATATTATTATCTTTTAGATAGCTTCTAAGCTTGTTAATGTCTCTCTTATAACTGTTTATAGAATTAATTGAAAGGCCACGCTCAATTTTGAGATAATTTATGTAATCGTGTATACTTTGAGTCCAATTCATGTTTATAACTATCTGATTATCAACAAAAAGTAAGTTTTTTACTACGTCGATAAAGTCAGTAATAATGCGTATTTATCGATGAAAGTAACATTTTTTGCGCTTAATTTTTGTTAATAACCGTATTTATTTTTTAATTGAGGTCAAATTAATCAAACTAAATTTACAAATTATGAAAAAATTATTGTTAGCCGCTGTTGTGGGATTATTTGCTTTTTCAGTAACAGCACAGAATTTCGGAGCTGGTCTTAGCGTTGGTTTACCTGTAGGAGACGCTGGAGATATTGCAACCTTTAACATCACAGCTGATGTGAATTATTTATGGAACGTTTCTGACGATTTTGACGCAGGAGTTTCTGTTGGATTCTCTCACAATTTTGGTGATGAAGTTAGCGGAATTGAATTTGATGATGTACAATTTTTACCTATAGCAGGTAGAGCATCTTTCAACGCTTCTGAAGATTTATTTATTGGAGCCGATTTAGGTTATGCTGTAGGAATTAATGATGGTAACGATGGTGGTTTCCTTTGGGCGCCTAGAGTTGGTTATGGCGTTAGTGATACAGTAGATATTGTACTTTCTTATAACAACGTTAGTTTAGATGGAGGAACATGGTCTAATATTAACCTTGGTATAAATTTTGGATTATAAAAATATTGGTTAATAGCAAACAATATTTTTAAAAAGAGAAGGAGAGCAATTTGCTCTCCTTTTTTATTTTTAGTAAGTGATTGGTTACTAGCAATATAGGTTTAACATTACATTTTAACAGTTTTTTCTTGCTCAATTGTTACAGAGCATTTACATTTGCCGACCATTTATTAAAAATTAAAAAACGAATTATTATGAAAAAATTGTTTATGGCTGCTGCTATTGCAGTATTAGGATTTACAAGTGTTAATGCACAAGATGAAAACAGTAACGCACTTTCTGAAGGTAGTTGGGTAATTGAGGCAAATACAGGTTCCTGGGCAACTGGAAGTACTGCTTTTTCGTTAACCTCTATTGATGGTAATACTGCTTGGTCTGCTGGAGCTGAAGCTGGTTATTTTGTAAAAGAAAATTTTGCAATTAAAGCTGGATTAGGATATGCAGATTCTGATGGAATTGATGGAATCTTTACTTATAAGGTTGGTGCAAAATACTATGTATCTGGTCAGTTTCCAGTAGGTGTAGATTTTACCGGAATGTCTTCTGATGGAAATAGTGCTAACTGGATTGGTTTACAAGGAGGTTATGCTTGGTTTGTTGCAGATAATGTAAGTATAGAACCAACAGTAAGGTACAATGTTACTTTAGATGACCAAAAAGCTGATAGTGCTTTCCAAGGATTAATTGGATTTGCTTTTCATTTCTAAGAAATAAAGCATCATATATTATAAAAAACCGAAGCACTGCTTCGGTTTTTTTATGCTTAAATTTTTGATACCTTTGATTTATGCAAAAATTAATCATTATTAATGGTCCTAATTTAAATTTGTTAGGAAAGCGTGAACCTAATATTTACGGTAGTTTAACCTTTACAGAGTTTTTAAGCAAGGTTAAGTCTAAATATACGAGTGTTAGCATCGATCATTTTCAATCGAATATTGAGGGTGAAATTATAGATAAATTACATGAGGTAGGATTTTCTTATGATGGTATAATCTTAAATGCAGCAGCCTATACACATACTTCTGTAGGGATAGGAGATGCTGTTAAAGCTATAGAGACTCCTGTGGTAGAAGTACATATATCTAATACATTTTCACGAGAAGAGTTTCGCCATCAATCTTATATTTCACCAAATGCTCGTGGTGTCATTCTAGGTTTTGGATTACAAAGCTATGAGCTAGCTATTCAAAGTTTTATCTAGTTAATTAGATACTTAGATTAGTTAGACTACTTAGAAGTTACTTAATAATTAATAAATAAAAAGCTCCAGAATTTCTGGAGCTTTTTTATATCTAAACTTCTAATAAGTCTATTTATCTATTTTGTCTAAATATGTATTACTTCATCATAAGCATCAGCTACAGCTTCCATAACCGCTTCACTCATAGTTGGGTGAGGATGTACTGCTTTTAATACTTCATGACCAGTAGTTTCCAGCTTTCTACCTAAAACAGCTTCTGCAATCATATCGGTTACGCCAGCACCAATCATATGGCAACCTAACCATTCTCCATATTTAGCATCGAAGATCACTTTTACAAAACCTTCTTTATTTCCTCCAGCACTTGCTTTACCAGATGCTGAGAATGGGAATTTACCAACTTTAATATCTAAGCCTTGTTCTTTAGCTTGCTTTTCTGTTAAACCAACCGATGCAATTTCTGGAGTACAATAGGTACATCCAGGAATGTTTCCATAATCTAAAGCTTCTACATGTTGTCCAGCAATTTTTTCAACACATAAAATACCTTCAGCAGATGCAACGTGAGCCAATGCTTGACCAGGAGTTACATCACCAATAGCATAATAACCAGGGATATTTGTTTGATAGAAATCATTTACTATGATCTTATCTCTATCAACTACAATACCTACGTCTTCAAGTCCTATGTTTTCAATGTTCGTTTTAATTCCAACAGCAGAAAGTACCATATCTGCTTCTAAAACTTCTTCACCTTTCTTAGTCTTAACAGTTGCTTTTACACCTTTTCCTGATGTATCGACACTAGTTACTTCAGAAGAAGTCATGATCTTAATTCCGTTCTTTTTAAATGAACGAGCTAATTGTTTTGATACGTCTTCGTCTTCAACAGGTACTACATTTGGCATAAATTCTACAATAGTAACCTCAGTTCCCATAGAGTTGTAGAAATAAGCAAATTCAACACCAATAGCTCCAGAACCAACAATGATCATTTTCTTAGGCTGCTTTTTTAGTGTTAAGGCTTCACGGTAACCAATTACTTTTTTACCATCTTGAGGCAAACTAGGTAATTCACGTGAACGCGCTCCAGTAGCAATGATAATATGATCTGCACTGTACTCTGTTCCGTCAACATCAATCTTTTTTCCAGGTTTTACTTTTCCGTAACCATTTATTACATCAACCTTGTTCTTTTTTAATAAGAATTGCACACCTTTACTCATGCCGTCAGCAACATTTCTACTTCGAGCTACAACAGCATCAAAATCCTTATCATATTCTTTAACGGAAAGCCCATAATCATTTGCATGCTTCAAATATTCAAAAACTTGAGCCGATTTTAATAAGGCTTTAGTTGGTATACAACCCCAGTTAAGGCAAACACCACCAAGGCTTTCTTTTTCAACTACTGCAGTTTTAAAACCAAGTTGTGATGCTCTAATTGCTGTAACATAACCTCCAGGACCACTTCCAAGAACAATAATATCGTATTTCATCTGTTTAAAATTTTATAGTTTTTTTGAAATGAAGAAACTAAAAATTTCTTCACATTCAGGAACTCACATTATTTTTTATTATCTCATTGTATTAACTTGAAATAAATAAAAATTCATGCTCGTTTCATGAGTATTTTTTTAAGTCTTAAATTGAGGGTACGAATTTACGAAACCTAAGCGTAATATTAAAGGTCTTCGGTAAAATGCTTTCGCTCTTTTTCTTTGCTGAATTTTTCTTGGTTATAACTAGCTGATTTTCCCTTTGGAATAGACAATGATTCCCAATTATTATTAGCAATCATTTTCCCTAAAAACACTAATTGACCAATGTGATAAGAGTAATGTGCTAATTGTCTGTTAATAGCTTCTGTAACAGTATGTCCGTGATTTCTAATATAAACAATAGTCTCAAGTTGTTCATCTTTAAGAGGTTTGATGGCCTCGAAAAGACATTGCCAACCTTTCTCCCAAGACGCAAGCATTTCTTGCTTATTATTATAAGAGTTAATAAACTCTTGGTCACGATGTCTCCATTCTTTTTCGCCATCCTCGGTTAAAAAGTTGGTCCAACGTGATAACATATTTCCAACAATATGTTTTACAATAATGGCAATACTATTGCTTTCATTGTTATACTGCCAATGTATGTCTTTATCAGATAATTGATCAAATGTTTTGTCGCCAAGGGATTTGTAGTATTCAAATTGTTTTATAATACTACCTAAATATGAGTTTTGCATATAGCAATTTACAAATAACCAAAATAAGAGTAGATAAACTTATATTAAGATTTTTTAAAATCTAAACTTGCAGAATTTACACAATAACGCGTTCCAGTTTCGGTTGGACCATCATTAAAGACATGTCCTAAATGTCCGCCACAGTTGTTACAAATTATTTCTGTACGAAGCATACCATGTGATTTGTCCAACACATATTCAATAGTACCTTTTATAGCTTCATCAAAACTTGGCCAACCACAATGTGCATCAAACTTTGTGTGACTTTCAAATAATTGCTGATCACAGCCTGCACAACAATAGGTGCCTTTTTCAAAATGAATATTGTATTTACCAGTATGAGGACGTTCAGTACCCTTTTCGCGAAGAATTCTGTATTGTTCTTCATCAAGTTGTTCACGCCACTCGCTGTCCGTTTTATTTACTTTATAATCACTCATTCTTTTTTGGTATAAATTTTAAGGCTGCACCGTTAATACAATGACGCAACCCGGTAGTTTCTTTTGGACCATCTTCAAACACATGTCCTAAATGTCCGCCACAAGTCGCGCAATGCTCTTCTTTACGTGCATAGCCAATCTTATAATCAGTTGAATATGCAACATTTCCTTTTATTTCTCTATCAAAACTAGGCCAACCACTGCCTGAATTGTATTGATATCTACTCTCAAATAAAGGCGTATTACATCCAGCACACACATAGGTTCCATTAGCTTTATTTTTATTATATGGGCTGCTGTAGCGACCTTCAGTACCTGCTTCTCTTAAAACGTAATATTGAATATCAGTAAGTTGCTCTTTCCATTCGGCATCAGTTTTTGTGACAGCAAATTCTTTTTGCTCTTTTTTCTGTGCATTTCCATCACAGCTAGTAAATATAATTAAGGTAAAAATCGCTAATAACTTTTTCATTTTAGTGTTTGTTTAGTATTGACTTATGTTAAAGTCGGAAAGTATAAAAGGAGTTTACAGTTATTTAAAAATCAAAATTAAAAAGTGACAAATATTTATTGTTTGTGTCTCAAATTTAAAGAACGTTTTTCGTATTTTTAATGTTACTAATAAAAACCTTGAACACAATGAGATTTAAGAGTAGAATAGCCATGTTTGGAGGCCTAATGTTGTTTTTGTCATGTGCTACAAACCCTTTTACAGGAAAGAAAACTATGGCGTTGGTATCTAACTCGCAGTTATTTCCAACAGCCTTTGCTCAATACGATAAATTTTTAAACGAAAATAAAGTTATAAAAGGAACCTCAGATTCTGAAATGATTACCAGAGTGGGACAACGTATTGCTGTAGCTGCTGAACGTTGGTTAAATGCCAATGGACATCAGGGGTATTTAAAAGATTATAAATGGGATTATAATCTGGTTGAGGATAAAACCGTAAATGCCTGGTGTATGCCAGGAGGGAAGATTGTATTTTATACAGGTATTTTACCAATCGCTGATGGAGAGACAGGAATTGCGGCTATTATGGGGCACGAAGTGGCACATGCGCTTGCTAACCATGGGCAACAACGTATGAGTGCTGGTGTGTTACAACAAGTTGGAGCTATTGGTGTTGCGGTAGCCACAGGTAATGAAAGTTCTGAAAACCAACAATTATGGATGCAGGCATATGGTATTGGAACCTCTGTAGGAGGAATGCTGCCATTTAGTAGACATCATGAAACACAAGCAGATGAAATTGGTATTATATTAATGGCAATTGCAGGGTATAATCCAGATGAAGCAGGAGAACTGTGGAAACGAATGAAGGCCAATAGTGGTGGTCAAGCACCTCCAGAGTTTTTAAGTACACATCCTTCAAACGATTCACGTATTGAAAATTTAACAGCTTTGGCAGCAAAAGCTAAAGAAGAGGCTAAGAAATTTGGTGTAACATCTTTTAGAGAATAAATAAATTTTAAACACAAACAATAATTGTTTACTTTAGGAGCTGCTCAATAAACGAGCAGCTTTTTTATTTATGGGATCACTATTAAAAGGATCTAAGAAGTTACTCAATGCTTGGGCATTTTACGATTGGGCAAATTCGGTGTATACACTCACAATTGCATCAACGATCTTTCCTATTTTTTACGGTGCTTTATTTAGTGAGTCGGTAAAGAGAGTCACTGTTTTTGGGTTTGATATTAAAAGTACTGCCCTTATCTCATTCGTTACTGCGTTTACTTTTTTAGTAATCACGGTGTTCTCTCCAATCTTATCTGGAATTGCTGATTATATTGGTAATAAAAGAGTGTTCTTAAAGTTCTTTTGTTACATTGGTAGTATAGGTTGTATTGGGTTGTATTGGTTTAGTCTGGAGCATATTTATATGAGCTTATTCTTCTACTTTCTAGGTTTGTATGGCTATTGGGGAAGTTTAGTATTCTACAATTCATATTTGCCAGATATTGCTTATCCTGAACAGCAAGATGCTATTAGTGCCAAAGGGTTTTCAATTGGATATTTTGGAAGTGTATTATTGTTGTTATTTAACCTAGCCATGGTCATGAAACCAGATTGGTTTGGAATAACAGGAGATGAACCAGCAATGACGGCAATGAGATACTCGTTTGTTACGGTTGGAATTTGGTGGGCCTTATTTAGTCAGTATACATTTTACCACTTACCAAAAGGAAATGATCCTACCGATACTAGAATTGTAAAAGATGTGCTTTTAAATGGTTTTAAAGAGTTGAAAGGTGTTTGGTTACGGTTAAAGGAAAATGTAAGGTTAAAACGCTATTTAGGAGCTTTTTTCGTCTATAGTATGGCGGTTCAAACTATTATGTTAATGGCAGTGTTTTTTGGAGAAGAAGAAATAGCTTGGGCAGACGCCGAGGAAAAAACCATGGGGTTAATTATAAGTATTTTAGTCATTCAATTGGTGGCTATACCAGGAGCGAATTTAACTTCTAGGTTGTCTTCAAAATATGGAAACATTAATACCTTAGTAGGAATTAATGTGGTTTGGATGTGTATATGTTTTTATGCCTACTTTGTAAAATCCCCTATAGACTTTTATATAACAGCTGCTGTTGTGGGTTTTGTAATGGGCGGTGTACAAGCCTTATCTAGATCTACATATTCTAAGTTTTTGCCTAAAACTCAGGATACCACATCGTATTTTAGCTTTTATGATGTTACCGAAAAAGTAGGCATCGTAATAGGAATGGTAATTTATGGATCTGTAGATCAAATTACAGGTACAATGCGATATGCAATTGTATTTTTATTTGCATTCTTTTTACTAGGGGTTTTATTACTTTTTAGAGTGCCTAAACAACAATTAACTCATTAAATTTCAATATGAAAACATTAGAAAAAGGAAACAAGAAACTACTTAATGCCTGGGCGTTTTACGATTGGGCTAATTCTGTTTACTCATTAGTGATCAGTACTGCAGTATTTCCAATCTATTATAGCAGTATGACTGCTTCTTTCGCTAATATAGAAGGGAATATTGAATTTTTAGGTACGCATTGGAACCCTACTACGCTATATGATTATACCTTATCGTTTTCATTTTTAATTGTAGCCTTCATTTCACCAATTCTTTCTGGTATTGCAGATTACACGGGAAATAAATTAAAGTTTTTAAAGTTCTTTTGCTTACTGGGCTCATTATCGGTTATGAGCTTATTTTTCTTTAAAGATGAGGCATCCCTTTGGGTAGCCATAGTGTTTACTATTACTGCTAGTATTGGTTTTTGGGGAAGTATTGTATTCTATAATGCTTATCTACCAGAAATTGCACATCCAGAACAGCAAGATAGTGTAAGTGCTAAAGGATTTATATATGGATATGCAGGATCGGTAATATTAATGATAATTAGCTTAGTTTTAGTACAAACCAGTGTATTTGGATTATTAGATGAAGCTTACGGTTCTAGAATAACTTTCGTGTTAGTTGGTCTATGGTGGTTAGGCTTTGCTCAAATAACTTATAGGCGTTTACCAAATAATGTTTATGGACATAAACCTGATAAAGACTACATATGGAAAGGTTTTAGAGAATTAAAAAAAGTTACCAAAGAACTATCTGAATATCGAGAGCTAAAGCGTTTTTTAATTTCGTTTTTCTTTTTTAGTGTTGGTGTACAAACCATAGTGTTGATGGCAGGTATATTTGGAAGTGAAGAACTTGGATTGCCAACTACAAATTTGATTTTAACCATAATGTTAGTGCAAATAGTTGCTATAGCTGGTGCGTATTTATTTTCTAGGTTATCTAAAAAGTTTGGTAACTTAACAGCACTTAAGGTAACACTAGTGATTTGGGGTGGTGTATGTTTCTTAGCATTTATGCTTGATAAAAATCAAGAAAACGTAGACAAGTATTTTTATATTCTGGGAGGTGTTCTTGGGCTAGTATTAGGTGCCACCCAATCATTATCTAGGTCAACATATTCAAAGTTATTACCAGAAACCGAAGACCATGCTACGTATTTTAGTTTTTACGATGTTACCGAAAAAATAGCTATCGTTCTGGGAATGTTTGTATTTGGATTGTTAATATCCATAACAAAATCTATGCAATGGTCTGTGCTGTTTTTGGCTATATTCTTTTTAGTTGCCTTGATTGTGCTTTATACTATAAGAGGAAATAAGTATGTAAGATAAAAAAAGAGCCACTTTTTATAAGTGGCTCTTTTTTATTTAAACTTTATTCTATCCTAATTAATTACTAATGCTGCCAGATCCTGACACCTTAGTGTCTTCTTTGTCTGGGTTACCTTTATATTCGATATCACCAGAACCAGATACTCTGGCTTTTAAGTATTTATTACTTACTACCTCCATGTCACCAGAACCAGCAATAGAAGCTGTAGTATTGTCTGCATCAAGTCCAAAGGCATGAACATCACCAGAACCTGCTAATTTTGCTGTGAAATCTGTAGTTCGACCTTTTAAAGTTAGATCGCCAGAACCTGCTAAGCTAGCTCCAACATTTTTTGCTTCAACATTTAAAATTACATCACCAGAACCAGCTAGAGAAACACCAAAGTCTGATGCTGTTATTTTATCTTCATTCCACAGGTCACCAGAACCTGCTAAAGAAACACTAGAAATATCTTTAAAAGGAATAGTAATCTTTATAGTTTTATTCCAGCTTGGTTTTAGGTTTACATTCTTTTTAACCTTTACTACAAGGTTATTGCCTTTAACTTCAGTAATAATGTATTCTAGAAGATTAGATTCTCCTTCTAAAGTAATTTTACCTTCTGCTCCTGCAACAAGGATATAATCCATAGATCCAGCACATTTTATACCGTCGTAATCACTGGTATTTCTTGTTTCAGTAGTTACATTACCGTTTCCTTTAACTTTTTTTCCTCCCCACCATTGCGCATGAGCCGCTACGGTGCATAGAACTGTTGCTAATACTAATATTGATTTTTTCATTTTTTAATTGTTTTTTGATTTGATTTTAGTTTCGTTTTAACGACACACTTCCGTATGTTGAATTTATTTTTATGCTGTTTCCAGAACCTTGGGTTCCGTTATAGCCTTGGTATGTTTTGCTTGATGATCTCACATTCTTTTTAGTGAATTCAAGTCCCTCTGTGTCTCTTAAAGAAGCATAACTTAAATCTATGTCGAAATCAAAATTATACGCCGGATCATAACCAATAGTTATTTTCATGTAATCAGATTCTATATCAATACTACCAGCATTTTTAGTCATATTAGCAATTTTGCAAGAACCATAATCTGCAGTAATACTAACGCTTTTATAAACGTTTCCTAAGCGAGTTGATAAATAATCTCCATCACCATTTACATTGTTTACATTGTCTATAGTTAACGAACCATAATCACAGTCGTATTTAATGTCTTCTGCCATTTCTATTTTAGACTTGGTATAGTCTGCATCAATAGTTAAATCGTTCGCTTTTCCAACGGTATAACCACTATAGTCAGCACTAATAGTCCCACTTTTTATATATTCGAAATAGCTGTTCTTTGTATAATCAAAGCTTAGAACATTATTGTCTGCCATTAGTTCTTTGGTTGTAATTTTACCATAATCACAGTCAATATAAGCGCGCCCTTCAATTTTATCTAGATTGATACTTCCATAATTATTATCAAGGTTTACATGATTGGTAACAGGCATTTTTACAACATAATTAATTTTCATGTTTACGTTGTTCTTCCCCCAATTCCACCAAGATTTGTTTCTTTGGAATCTTGTTTTTGCAGTGACTTTGTTTGATGATCCTGAAAAATCTACATCAATCCCGTCAAGTTTTCTTTGCACTTTCTCCTCATCATTACCATTTGTAGTGATTGTCACTTCAATTACTACACGATTTTCATTCCAGGTAATCACATCAATATTTCCGTAACTATTGTCAATTTCTACGGTGGCATCAGAGTTAACAGTATATTCTTTGTTTAACTTCTTTTCTTTAGTGTGTTTTCCTTTCCAGCCATCTTTTGTATTGGCGATAACTAAAGTAGGTACAAGTAGAAATGCAACTAATATTTTATATAGTAGAGCTGTTCTCATTTTGTTCGTTTTTGTCATTTTTTAAATTATCTATCTGTTCAATTACATTTTGTAATAAATCTATTCGGTCTTGAAAGTTTGAGATCATAGCGAAAATAACGCGCTTGTCATCACCACTATCATTAAGGTCGATCTTTAATTGTTCATAGTTTTCTTCCAGCAATTTTATTTGAAACATTGTATCAACTATTAGTTCTTGATATTCTGGCGATTCTTCACTGTTTAATTTCTCTAGCTCTGTCGCTATTGCAGTAGTAAAGAAATCTTGTGTTTCGGCCATTTCTGGAGAAATACTCGCTAGATCTTTTGAGTCTAACTCTCCTTGAACACCAGCAAATACAGAAATTATTAAAGCAATTGAAGCAGCAATACCTATAAATGGTTTCCATAAACTAATTACTGATTTAGATTTTGTTTCAGTAAGCTTAACAACGCCTTGTTGGTTATTTAGTTTCTCTAAAAACCTGTTTTGGTGACCGTTGTTTGGAACCTCGAGGTCAAATTGCCCTTCTAAGTTTTCAAATACTGTATTTAAATTATCTTTCTTCATAATCTAAAAGTTTAATACTCAGCCATAAGCTGTATTTTTTTTCTTAAGCTTTCTTTAGCACGCGAAATGGTTGTACGACAATTGGCATACGATATATTCATGATATCACTTATTTCTTCGTAATCATAACCTTCTATAAGGTGAAGAGTAAGTGAAACGCGATAACTATCTTTCAAGGTTTTCATGGTTTCCAAAATTTGTTTTGCTTTTAAATTGGTAAACTCATAATCGCTTGAAACACCATCGTCATCATCCATTTTGTATAACACATTATCTAAAGGAACTTCGTTGTATTTAGCATTTTTCTTATAATGGTAAATACTATTGTTAATTACAATTCGTTTTAGCCACGAGCCGAAGGTCACTGTATCTTTTAGATTGTCTAACTTGGTAAACGCTGTTAAAAACGAATCTTGCATGATATCTTCAGCTTCAAAAGAATCTTTTACAATTCTGTAGGCAGCATTGTACATTGCTTTGTAATACCTGTTGTAAATCTCCAATTGCGCAGCTTGGTTACCGGTTTTACAGAGCGCTATTAACTGCTCGATATTCTGATTGATTAGTGTCAAAAAACAAATTGTTTATATAGAAGAGTAAAATAATAAATGACTGTTACAGTTTTATTAAAAAAAGTTTGCTTTTATTTAAGAATAGGTTTGCTACTATGGCATAACAATTGAACTTAGTTGCATAATAAAAGTACTAAAAACCTTGTAATACATTGGTTTTTAAGTTAAAACTTTAATTCTTAAAATTGAAATAATTTAAAATTGTTCTGTTTTTATGACAGAATGACCTAAAAATAATATGGCGAAATCTAAATTTACAAGTCTTGACAGTTTGTCATTTCAGGAGTTTGATGAAAATGCAGAGTTGATTCCGTTAATGACATCAGAAGACGAAAAAGAAATAAATAACGAGTCGTTACCAGAAACTTTACCAATTTTATCACTTCGTAATACAGTATTATTTCCAGGAGTTGTAATTCCTATTACTGCAGGTAGAGATAAATCAATCAAACTTATTGACGATGCGAACAATGGCGGAAAAGTTATTGGTGTTGTGTCTCAAAAGGATGAAAACGTTGAAGATCCTACAGCCAAAGACATTTATGAAACTGGTACTGTAGCGCGTATTTTACGTGTATTAAAAATGCCAGACGGGAATACAACCGTTATCATTCAAGGTAAAAAGCGTTTTAAAGTAGCCGAGGTTATAACAGAAGAACCGTATATGAATGCTACTATTCGCGAGGTCCCTCAAACTGCACCAGCGATAAATAACGAGGAGTTTTCTGCAATTATAGAATCGATAAAAGATCTGGCATTACAAATTATTAAAGAAAGTCCAAATATCCCTAGTGAAGCATCATTTGCTATTAAAAATATTGAAAGTAATTCGTTCTTGATCAATTTTGTATCATCAAATATGAACCTTTCTGTAGAGGAGAAGCAAGCATTACTTGAGATGAACGATCTGCAAGAACGTGCTCTAGCTACTTTGAAATATATGAATGTTGAATTCCAGAAGCTTGAACTTAAAAATGATATTCAGTCTAAGGTTCAAAGTGATATGAACCAACAGCAACGCGAATACTTCTTACACCAGCAAATGAAAACCATTCAGGAAGAATTGGGAGGCGTGAGTTATGAAGAAGAAGTAGAAGAAATGCGTGCTAGAGCTAAGGATAAGAAATGGGACGAAAAAGTCGCTAAGCATTTTGATAAGGAATTAGGTAAAATGCAACGTATGAATCCTCAAGTAGCTGAGTATTCAATTCAGCGTAATTATTTAGACCTTTTCCTTGAGTTACCTTGGAATGAATTCAGTAAGGACAACTTTGATTTAAAACGTGCAAAGAAGATTCTTGATCGTGATCATTATGGTCTAGACGATGTTAAAAAACGAATTATAGAATACCTGGCGGTTTTAAAACTACGTAATGATATGAAATCTCCAATACTTTGTTTGTATGGGCCTCCAGGAGTTGGTAAAACGTCTTTAGGAAAGTCTATTGCTGAAGCATTAGGTAGAGAATATGTACGTATGTCGCTAGGTGGCTTGCGTGATGAAGCCGAAATTAGAGGGCATCGTAAAACATATATTGGCGCAATGCCAGGGAGAATTCTTCAAAGTCTTAAAAAAGCTGGTACATCTAATCCAGTATTTGTATTAGACGAGATAGATAAATTGTCTAATTCGCATCAAGGAGATCCTTCTTCTGCAATGTTAGAAGTATTAGATCCAGAGCAAAACTCTGAGTTTTATGATAATTTCTTAGAAATGGGTTACGATCTGTCTAAAGTTATGTTTATTGCTACATCAAATAGTTTGGCAACCATTCAACCTGCACTTAGAGATAGAATGGAAATTATAGATGTATCTGGATATACAATTGAAGAGAAAGTTGAGATTGGTAAAAAACATTTATTGCCAAAACAACTTAAAGAGCATGGTTTATCTGATAAGCATTTAAAAATAGGAAAGCCACAATTAGAAAAGATAGTTGAAGGATATACGCGTGAATCTGGAGTTAGAGGTCTTGAAAAGCAATTGGCAAAAATGGTGCGTCATGCAGCCAAGAATATTGCCATGGAAGAAGCCTATAATATTAAGGTAACTAATGATGATGTAATAGAAGTACTTGGTGCACCTAAGTTAGAGCGTGATAAATACGAGAATAATAATGTTGCCGGTGTTGTTACTGGTTTAGCCTGGACTCGTGTTGGTGGAGATATCCTGTTTGTTGAGTCTATTCTGTCTAAAGGAAAAGGAAGTATGACCATTACTGGTAATCTAGGGAAGGTTATGAAAGAATCGGCTACTATAGCGATGGAATATATTAAAGCCAATGCAGATAATTTTGGAATAGACCCTTCAGTTTTTGATGCATACAATGTGCATATTCATGTGCCAGAGGGAGCAACACCTAAAGATGGTCCGAGTGCTGGTGTAACGATGCTAGCATCGTTAGTGTCCTTATTTACGCAGCGTAAAGTAAAGAAGAGTTTGGCTATGACTGGTGAAATAACATTACGTGGTAAGGTGTTACCTGTAGGCGGAATTAAAGAAAAGATCTTAGCGGCAAAACGTGCCAAGATAAAAGAGATATTACTTTGCGAAGAGAACCGAAGAGATATTGAAGAGATCAAGCAAGAATATTTAAAAGGTTTGACTTTCCATTATGTATCTGATATGAGTGAGGTAATCGATATTGCTATTACCAAACAAAAGGTAAAAAACGCTAAAAAATTATAATCTGTAAAAGCCTCGATTTTATCGAGGTTTTTTTACGAATAAAAATAAAACACAGTTATGGTCGTTTTAAGATAGATTTAGTTACTTTGCTCCTTTATGATTAGAAAGATTACCACTGCATCTATACTAATGTTTTTTATTAGTTCTGCTTTTGCTCAAGTAGGAGGAGAGTCAACATATCAATTCCTTAATTTGGTGTCTTCTCCAAGACAAGCAGCATTAGGAGGTAAGGTAATTACTAATGTAGATTACGATGTAACACAAGGTCTTTATAATCCTGCAACTATTAATGTTGCAATGGACAATCAGTTAGCATTAAATTATTCCAGTTATTTAGGAGGTATTGGTTATGGTACAGCAGCTTATGCTTATACACTAGATAGACGTACACAAACCATTCATGCAGGAGTGACTTATATTAATTATGGAAGCTTTGATGGCTACGACGAAAATGGCGTGTCTACAGGAAGTTTTACAGGTAGTGAAGCCGCCTTATCGGTAGGATATGCAACTCAAATAGGCTATTCTGATTTTTATGCTGGCGCTAATATTAAAGTTATTACGTCTAAGCTTGAGCAATATAATTCTATTGGTGCTGCTGTAGATTTTGGATTGATTTATATAAACGAAGATCTCGATTTTAATGCAGGAATAGCTGTTAGAAATATAGGGTCGCAAATAACCACTTATGCTGGTCAAACTGAGCCATTGCCACTTGAAGTAGATTTTGGAATGTCTCAAACATTAGATAAAATGCCATTACGTTGGCATATCACCTTCGAAAATTTACAAAAATGGCCAATTGGGAGACCAAATCCAGCAAGAGCAACAAGCGATCTTGAAGGAAATCAAACCCCGGAAAAAATAGGCTTTTTAAATAATGCGATAAGACATTTAATTTTAGGAGCCGAATTATTTCCAGATAGAGGATTTAATATTAGATTAGGATATAGTTTTAGACGCTCAGAAGAATTGCGAATTTTGGAGCAACGTAATTTTTCTGGATTATCGTTTGGTATAGGTGTAAAATTGAATAAAATGCGATTTAGTTATTCGCATGCAAGATATACCAGTGCTTCTAACTCTAGCTTTTTTGGATTACAAATAGATTTAAACTAAATGCAAAACATTACAATCGCCATAGACGGTTTTTCCTCGACAGGAAAAAGTACATTAGCAAAGCAGCTAGCAAAACAATTAGGATACGTGTATGTTGATACTGGCGCTATGTATAGAGCGGTAACCTTATATGCTTTACAAAACGGTTTTGTGTCTGAAACACATTTTGATGTTAATGAATTTGTAATGCAATTAGATAAAATTCATTTAGCATTTAAGTTTAACCCTAAACTTCAATTCTCCGAGATCTACCTTAACGATATAAATGTTGAAAAAGAGATACGTACTATGGAAGTATCTGCTTTAGTAAGTAAAGTATCTGCAGTTCCTGAAGTGCGTTATCAGTTGGTAAAGCAGCAACAAGCTATGGGAAAAGGAAAGGGTATTGTAATGGATGGTCGCGATATTGGTACTGTTGTGTTTCCTCAAGCCGAATTAAAGCTATTTATGACTGCGTCACCAGAAATACGAGCTCAAAGACGCTATGACGAGCTTATAGCTAGAGGTGATGAGGTTAACTACGAAGAAGTTTTAAAAAATGTACAAGAACGCGATTATATCGATTCTAATAGAGAAGACTCTCCACTAATGAAAGCCGAAGACGCTATTGAGGTTGATAACTCCAACTTAACTCTAGAAGCCCAATACGAAAAGATCATGAATCTTGTGAGTATGACTTTAGAAGGTCAAGAATAATTCTCCTATGATTCTGAGCTGTCAGACTGAGCGGAGTCGAAGTCAAGACAAAGAATCTTTTTGTTTTATTGAGATTCTTCATTTCGCTACACTCATTCAGAATGACAATTGTCACTCTGAGTCTTGACGAAGCGTCTCAAATACTATTATTTAGGAATTTCCAATCAGGATTAAAGTTGGTTATCATTTGTTCTTTCTTAGCTCTAATCCAGCCTTTAATTTGTTTTTCTCTGCTTATCGCTTGATTTATATCATTAAAATGCTCATAATAAATTAAATAAAAGCATTTGTATTTTGAGGTAAATGCTTTTTTATTAAGATTAGCATTTTCTCTATGAAACCTCAATCTGGTTTGTAACTCATTAGTAACTCCAGTATAAAGAACGGTTTTAGCTTTATTGGTTAAAATGTAGACGTAATAATTATGAGTTCCTAAAGGCTTCATTGCGAGTAAAATACTAAAAATATTCTGTCATTCTGAGCAACGCGAAGAATCTTTTTGTTTTATTGAGATTCTTCATTTCTCTACACTCATTCAGAATGACAAACAACTTCCACCTGTCATTCTGATCTGTCAGACTGAGCGGAGTCGAAGTCAACGCGAAGAATCTATTTTTTTAGTTGAGATTCTTCATTTCGCTATGTTCATTCAGAATGACAAACAACTTTCACTTGTCATTCTGAGTGTAACGAAGAATCTATTCTTTTTCACTGTAAATCAGATTGTTAATAGGTTTTGATTGATTTAAATGTAAGTTCTTGATTACAAAAATATTTAAGACTAACTTTACTTTTTGTTTGATATAAACAATTAAAAAAGTTCATATCAAATCGTTGGCAACAATGCGAACAAAACTAATTAGTCATTAATGTATAGAGGATTTAATTTAAAAATTGAGAACGAATTAGAAGTACATCTTTATCATAAAGTTGGCTTAGACATACTCGAAAATCTAAAAAATTCGGTTGAGCCGAGACTTAAAAGTTATATTTTACCTAACGGAGTCCTTGATGGAAATAAAATAATGCACGACTGGTTTCCTGAAGTAAAGTCGCATATTTTCTTATCACATTCTCATAAAGATTTTAAAAATGCTATTTATATTGCTGGTGCACTTTATCATAAATTTAAAATATTAACTTTTATAGATTCGACTGTTTGGGGTTATTCAAACGAACTTTTGAAATTAATTGACAACAAATACTGCAAAAGCGAAAATGGCGAAACTTATGATTATAACAAACGGAATTATTCAACAAGTCACGTTCATTTAATGTTATCATCTGCATTAAATACAATGATTGACAATTCAGAATCTATATTTTTCCTTAACACCTCGAATTCAGTTTCAACTCGGACAATTACAGAAAAAACAAATTCACCTTGGATTTTTTCTGAAATAAATACATCGAAGATTATTAGAAAAAAGACACCTGTACGCTTAAGAAAAATGACTAAATCATTTTCAGATACTATAATGCTCAACGAGAATCAACGCTCACAACTAAGAATTGAATATGAATTAGAATTATCACATATGACTGACTTAAGCCTAAATCAATTTAATACTTGGTTAAATTCAAATTGCTACAGTCCAGAAAATGCTTTAGATAAGTTGTATAGTTTGCATCCAATTAACTCAAAATTTCTAATTAAATGATTATGAGTGACAAGAAATTCAAACACCTTGATTACATCCATAATACTATAAACCGGATGAGTAATAACTCTTTCCTAATAAAAGGTTGGACTATTTCAGTTATATCAATAATTTTCATTTTCTCGGATGATGAAAAAAATGGCGATTTTCTTTTAATTTCCTCAGTCGCAGTAGTAATATTTTGGTATTTAAATGGCTTTTTCCTTCAACAAGAAAGAAAATTTCGAGCATTATATGATAAAGTAAGAGAGCTATCAGAAAATGATATTGATTTTTCAATGTCGACGGATGATTTTAAAAAAGGGAAATATCATTTAATAAGTGCAATCTTTGGCAAAACAATTTGGCCATTATATGTTGCTATTTTAATTATGATTTTTATAGGCAAATTTGTCTTAGAAAGCACAGTTGCCAACAATGTATTATATTAATCAACTCGAATAACCCTTATAAATAAAGGGTTTTAAAAGATTAATCAAAAAAGGGTACAACATAGGTATAACATTTTATCCTATCATTTGAAGTGATCTAAAGATACAAAAAAACCGCTTCTAAATTAATAGAAACGGTTTTCAATATGTATTTAAACTTAAAGTTATTAAGCTGCCGTACCAGAGCCTAAATACACACTATTCGATACTTGTGTACCATCAGCAGAAACAAATGCCATAAATAGCTCTACAGTATCTCCTGCATAGGTACTTGGTATAGTAATTACTTGAGAACCTACAGTTCTATCAGCACCATCAAGAATTGATACAGATTCTTTTTTACTTGGATTGTAAACTAATACCATCGCTTTATCAGTTGCATTTGCATTACCTTCTGCCGAGTTATCGTCCCAATCAAAAGTTACTTGTCCTGGTGTTGCTAAATCGGTTGAACCATTTAAAACACTTGACAAAGAACCTCTACTTAATAAAGCTAAAGAATAATCGATTGTAAAGTTAGGTGCGAT
>JASBUG010000041.1 GCA_030148025.1 Flavobacteriaceae bacterium
ATTTTATCATGGACTAAGTTCGTTTTCTATTTGGCCAATAAGCAAATTCATCGTCTCTATTACAAAATCCATTCGGTATATATAGTTTTCATATTTATCCTCTTCTAAGGCTATTAAGGATATAAACGAAGGATGTTCTAATACGTTATCCACTTTTATCCTTCCATAAATTTCTAGTGTACCATCTTCTTCTTTTACAATGACTTCCTTCAATATGTCATTTTCGTATTGCTGTTCTAATGCTACGCGTTCATCATTATGTTTATTTATGAACGAACTAAATCCAGGTAAGGTCACTTCAAAAGTTTTAATAATTCGTTTTCTCAATTCTTTATTCCTAATCAATTCAAAACCTGATGATTTTAAAGCATCATAAGGACCGCTATCGTATCTAAAAATAACATCTCGTTGCATAGCTCTGATATATATAATTAAGGTGTCATTTGGTAGATTCTGATTTTCATAGGTCGCTTTTTTTAAATACTCTAGACCTTTGTTCTTAATTGCAAAACGAGGTTCAAAAACCTCAGAATACAAATCTAAATTGTCTTCTAAGGATGTTTTTAAATCCACTAAAATTTCTCGCTCCCTTACACTATCCTTTGATTTTTCATTCCAATTATTAATAGATAGAGCTATTAAAATACCTATAACAACAAGTATAATTTCGCCTATGGCATATTTTAAATACTTTCCGGTTTTGTTTTGCTCCATAAGGTCGTATCGTATTTTTCGAAAGAATTTAATCATTGGTTGGTGGTTATATTTAAATAAACAATAGTTATACTTTTACTATTCCGTTACTTTTAAATTTTGAAATAGGGTATTCATCCACAACGAAAAATCTTTTGAAAAGGCAAAACCAACCTCATTCCAATAGGTTTCAAACCCAGGAGAATGAAGTGCAGCCACAATAAATTTTGCGTAATTATCCCAATGATTATTAGGCATTAATTTTAATTTATGGTGATGAAAATAGGTTTCTGCATGCAATAAAAGCATCATGTGGTTCCAGTTTCTAAACTCAATATCACCAGTACTCAAATCTTCTTCTTGCATTACTTTTGCCCAACGATCAGCATGTTCAGCACGAAATTTTGTTAGTTCCATTGCGAATTCAGATAGTGAATGTCTTGATGCTGCTCGGTTAACCCGAGTACCTTCTTTAACTTGTTTTGCCAGATATACTAAAGTTATAACTACTGCTGCGGATGCTAATAGTTCGCTAAGCAGCACAATATTTTCTAAATTCATATATGTTTAGTGGTTTGGTTGGTTATAATAAAACTATACATGCTTATAGAAGCAATTTACATATTTTTTAATTATAACATGCTATGTTACAACAAGGTAGGTAAGTAGTGATAAAAAATTGCGAAGAGATTCTTTCTTGTTATCACTTTGTCTGAATGACAACTAGTGAGCGGTGAATTGTGAACTGTTGATGGTGAGATTCTTCGCAAGCTCAGAATGACAAAAAGTAAATAATGAAGCTTGAATGATTAAAGGAAAGATTACGTTATTGTTATTCTCTACGTAAAATTTTTTCCATTTTACGTCCTCTTGCCAATTCATCAATCAGTTTTTCCATCTGTCTAGATTGCTTATACAATTCAAATTCGTCTTCTATTTCTTCAATTCTATAACCACAAACAACCCCTTTAATCATGTGTGCATTTTTATGAATGTTAGCCTTTTCAAAAAATGTTCTATAAGTTACTTTGTCATCAATAAGTGTTTGTAATGTATCTTGATCAAATCCAGTAAACCATGTAATTACCTGGTCAAGTTCTTCTTTTGTTCTACCATTTTTCACTAATCTATTCAGATAATGCGGATAAATGGTTGCAAATATCAAATTAGCAACTTGTTCGTTTTTTTTGGCTGTAACTTTCATTATGATCTGATTTTAGAATTGGTTGACGCGTAAAAATCTACATTGATTTTCACTCTTAATCAAAGATAGTAAAGTTGCAACGAACAATTATTAAAAATACCGTAGTATGACCTATTTAATTCCCTTTTAATTGCCTTTCGTAGTCTTCGGCATCGTAAGTTCCTTTTGAATCTTGAACCAGCCCCTGATCATTCATTGTCCATTCTTCAAATCCACTAAAATCTACTTTATTTCCTGTTCCACCTGATCCAGTGTTGGTGCCTTTAAAAGTCCAATAGTATCTATATTTTCCATTGCTTTCTGTTAGGCTATCCATAGTTAATACCATATCAGGAAAAGCTTCCATATAAGACTGAGCTGTTTCAGCTAATTGTTTTCTACCCACGGCAGGTGTTCCATTATTAACAGTCAACACTCCATCTTCAGCATAAAATGAAGCCATTTTTTCCGGTTGCTTGCTATTCCAAGCTTCGGTGTATTTGTTTCCGAATTCAATCATTTTGTCGAACTGGGATTTATCAGATTTACATCCTGTAGCCATTGTTAAAGTTATCAGTAGTATTGTTAGGAAAGAGTATATAGTTTTCATATTGTGACTATGGTTAGTTTCAGAAGCAATTTACATATTTTATTTTATAACTGTAACAATTAAAAATTAGTATAGTCCTTATTATTAGATATTTATACTATCACATCAATTAAAAACACTACTACAAAACCACAATAAATGAAGACTAACTCACTATTCGTGCTACTAGCACTAAGCATTTCATTATTTTCATGTAACACTACACAAGAACCTAAAACAGCCATAATTACTGGAAAAGTAGATATTAACTGGTCCAACACACTCACTTTCCGAAACGGACCTGTACCGCTTACCGATTCCTGGATCGATCGTATCGAAATAGGAGATAGCATCATCAACTTAAATGACGATGGTACTTTCGAGATAAAAGTATCATTAGATACTCCAGATTTTTATGTACTCTCACACGAATCCAATATTGTAGAACTATTTGTATCTCCTGAAGACTCTATAGCTGTCGATTTTAATGCCGACACTGTGTTTTCTGGTAAGGGTGCAGCACAAAACAATCACCTAAAAGCAATGCGTGATATAATTAACGCTAATCGTCGTAATATCAATAAAATAGAGTTTTTTAATCAACCCTCAAGTTATATGAACTCGATATTAGATTCATTAGAATCAGCTTATCTGGATGCACATAATACATTTAAAAGCAATACAACAGTTGACGCTATTTTTGATGAACGTGTTACTGCAGATATCACTTATAGAAACAAACTTTATAAAGTCGTTCATCCACCATTATATAAGGAGCGTGCTGGTGAAACCCTTCCTGTATCACAAAGCTATTACGATGACCTTGCAAAAAATAGCCTTAATAACCCTAGATTACTAAAATCCTTAGATTATGTATTGTTCTTAGATGCCTATATGACAGCACAAGCGGCGGGAGATTACAAATTTGGAAATCATTTTGATGCACCTATAAATGAAATTCAGTCTAGATATGAAGCGATACAGCAGTTAGAAGCACATCAAGACATTAAGGATTATTTATTACATGAGCATTTAAACAAGAGTATTGATAATTACGGTGTTCATTATCTAAAAGATGTCATGCCTAAGTATCGTGAAGATTGTAATAATACTGCTTATATAAAAGAAATAGAAGACCGTTATACTAAAGGTGTCGAACGAAGGAAACAGCCAAGTGAAATTAAGATCTATAAAACCATAGGTAATATTGAACTAGAGGCACATATTTTTTATCCAGAAAACTTTAATGTAAACGATAAACGTGCTGCTTATGTATTCTTTCATGGTGGAGGATGGGAAACAGGTATTCCAGAATGGGGTTATAAAAACTGCAAGCGCTATAGCGAAAAAGGTATGGTGGCTATTTCGTTTGAGTATAGAATCTTAAATATTCACAAGTCTAATATTCTTGATTGTGTAAGAGATACCAAGTCTGCTATACTATGGACTCGTAAAAATGCTGCAACATTAGGCATTGATCCTGACAAGGTTGTTGCTGCAGGGTTTTCGGCAGGAGGGCATTTAGCAGCTTGTACAGCTATTTTAGATGAATATGAGGAGCAAGATGCTTCTGGACTTAGCTGTAAACCTAATGCTATTGTAGTACATTCAGCTTCATATAACACCTTAAAGAATCGTTGGTTTGGACGAAATTCAGAGCAAAAAGCTGAATCTATCTCCACATTTCATCAAGTAGATAAGAATCTCGTGCCTTCTATATTCTTTCATGGCACAGACGATTATTTAGCACCTATAAGTGAGTTTACCGAGTTTAGAGATAAAATGGTTGCATTAGGCAATGATTTTGAATACAAGATATTTGAAGGTGTTGGTCATTTCTTCGGTAATGCAGCTGCACGTGAAGAGGTGAATAAACTAACAGAGGCGTTTTTTGTGAAGTTGGGATATATCAATAAAGAATAGATAGACGACTGATTATTATTTTGTCAAATTCTCTAATTTTTTTAATACGAGAACACGATACATCGCACTTACTGGAACCTTAGTATCTTCAATGTACACATGCGATTTAGTGGCTTTTGTAACACGTTCTAGATTCGTAATATAGGATTTATGCGTACGTTGGAAATTTTCTGATAATACCTTCGTAATATTGATCAATGTTTCAGAGATTAGATACATTCTAGAATCTGTAAAGATCTTTAGATAGTTTCCAAAGCTCTGTATGTACATAATAGATTTGAATGGAATATTCACTGGTAAACCATCGTGTTTTATTTGAAGTTCCCCAATTCCTTTGTTCTGTTGAGGCTCTGCTAATTTTGAAGTAGAAACCTTGTTAATAGCTTTTAAGAAACGTTCAATTTTTATAGGCTTCAATAAGTAATCAACCACACCATAATTATAACTTTCTAATGCATATTCAGAATAAGCAGTGGTTAAAATAACTTTAGGCGGTTTAACCATAGACCGCAATACTTCCATACCATTAAGCTCAGGCATTTCAATATCCAAAAAAATAAGATCTAGCTCTTGTTGTTGGATAAAATTAATAAACTCCAAAGGATTGCCTGTGCTAATCACCAATTCAAAATTGTCAATTTTAGAACAATAATCCTCAAGCACTTTACGCGCTAGTATTTCGTCATCTATAATGCCAATTTTAATCATTCGTTTTAGTTTTAAGATCAATCGATAAATCAATACGATATTGATCCGCCATATCCTCAATCGTTAATACATGTGCCTCTGGATATAATAGATTTAAACGTCTTTTTACGTTTTCAAGCCCAAAACCATTGCGTTCTGATGTAGTAATTACAGAAGGTTTAGAATTCACTACACAGAAACTTAAACTTTTTTGATCTATGGTAACTGAAATGTCAATAGCGCTCTGTTGATTTGTACTTTGGGCACCATGCTTAATAGCGTTTTCCACAAAAGGAATCAATAACATAGGAGCAATCTTTAATCCTCTCAGTTCTCCATTGATCTGAAACTCTATATTACAACGGTTGCTCAAACGTTTTTCTTCAAGCAATAAATAATTCTCTATAAACTCAAGTTCTTCTTTTAATAAAACCCTATCTTTTTTAGAACTCTCGAGTTGATAACGCATTAATTCCGATAGCTGCATGACTAGTTCAGGCGTTTCTGGTGATTGTTGCCTAGACAATGAATAAATACTATTGAGTGAATTAAATAAAAAATGAGGGTTTACTTGCTCTTTTAAATATTTAAGTTCGGTTTCCTTTTGTAATTTTTCCTTCTCAGCATTTTCTTTTTTAATCATTAGATTCCGTCTTAAAAAGAAAGCTGCCATACCAGTTCCAGTCGAATAAATTAAGAAAAAGGAAATCTTATAAACTGAAGTCCAACTCTTTTCATGGGATTTGATATAAGCCGCAATAAAAATAGTTCCTAACAAAAGAATGATAAAGGAAATATAACGTTTTTTATCTAATAAATACGGAATGTATATAAAGTGATTTATCCAGATAACACCCATAATATACACGGTATATGTAACACCCCACATATAGAACGAATAGGTGCTCTCAAACTTATCGCGTATAACTAAATTACTCAATATTTCAAGAATAAGCACCAATAAGAAAGCACCAATATTAATCAGTAAAACTTGTTTTAGTGAGGTCTTAGCCATAGAGTATTTACATGTTTAAGGGTTAAAGGTAATATCTATCATGTCAAAATTCTATAAATTCTTGATAAAACAAAGATATCAATGATGAAATGAGTTGGTCATTTAATTTTAAGGTTCATCCTGTTAAAAATTTTTGCTTTAGATCAACTAATATATTTACACCACATTTAATCAAAATAACGAATACTATGAAAACTATTTTAGGATCATTATTATCCATGTTTCTTGTTGTAAATAGTGCCTTTGCTCAGAAAAATAGTGTAAATGAAACCTCTTTAGAGTTGTCACAAATTCGGGTAATCCCAATAAAAGACACTAAAACAGATAGAAGTTATGAACTTTATATAAAGTTACCGGCAGACTATTCTGAGAACACTAATAAAACCTATCCTGTCCTTTATTATACAGATGCTATGTGGCACCTTGAAATGCTATCTGGTGCTACAGAATATATGTTGGAGAACATTATTCTCGTTGGAATTTCTTGGCAATTAGATATAGATGAAGGTCTAAAAAAGGAAAGAGGAGACCATGTGAGTAGGTTTCGTGATTACTCTATGAGTAAGCACAACAACCCAGAAGTTCAAAAAAAATATCAAATGGGTCAAGCCAATAGTCATTTAGACTTTATTCGTAATGATGTGATTAAATATGTTGATAGCTCATATCGCACTGACCCAAATAGTCGCACCTATTTTGGATACTCACTTAGTGGTGAATTTGGTGCATATATACTAATGACACAACCTGATACTTTTAACAATTACATTATTGGTAGTCCAACAATTCAAAGTGAACTTGATTATTTAGCTGAACTTAATGCAAAATTTGGAGCATATGAGGCTTCAAAAAAAAATTCGAGTTTAAAGGCCAATGTTTTTATTGCGTATGGTTCCTTAGAAGGTGAGACTGTGTCTGAGCCCATTGAGGCATTTGTTAAATTATTGAATGATAGAAGAGATGACGGTTTATCTGTATTAAGAGAAGTGATTGATGGTAACCATAGCACTGCATTCCCTACAACTACAGTTCGAAGTGTTGCTTGGTTGTCATCTTTAATGACTCATGTTGCAAGCGATAACTATGAGGTGTCATTTTGGAAGATTCCACATCTCAATAATCCATTTATCAGTACAACGCCCGAAGACAGAAAAGACGGAATATCAGTTGATACATTAGCTGTTAATAACAGTCATCGAAACGCTATCCTCAACCTTTCTCAAGAAATTTTTAAAGGCAAATATGGACACTATGATGCTTTACTTATTTCCCACAAAGACAAACTGGTATTTGAATCTTATTATAAAAAAGGACGTATTAATTTACCACATGGTCAAGCTTCTGCAACAAAAGGTTACACGAGTATGATACTAGGGCGTGCTATTCAGTTAGGCTATTTAACAATGGATGATTTAGATAAGCCCTTAATTCATTTCTTGAAGGATCTTGATCCATCAAAGTTTGTCGATGGTGCTGAAAAGATCACACTTCACAAAGCATTAACAATGCAAGGTGGACTTACGATTGATCGTGAAAAATGGAAAGAAACAGAGAAAGATTTAGCAAGAATTAAAGGGCAGGGGTTGGTACAAACTCTATTAGAAGAAAGTGCTCCCATAACTTCAAAGACTCAAACTTACTTGTATGGTAACTTTAATCCAATGTTGGTAATGACGGTTATTGATGCAGTTGTACCTCAAGGCGCAGAACATTTTATAAAACATGAAGTACTAGACAAACTAGGAATTACAAATTATAAATGGGAAACAAACCCTAATGGATTACCACAAGCTGGTTATAGAACAAGCATAACATCTCGCGATATGCTTAAATGGGGAAGCTTAGTACATCATAACGGAAAATTGAATGGTGAGCAATTTATTTCGGAAGCGTACCTATCTAAGGCCACTACAGGTAGTGTTAAACCTACCGAAGATTGGATGCCTAAAGACTATCGTTATGGTTATTATTGGTATCAAACCTATATTCCAGTTGGCAACAAAAACTATAATGCCACATTTGCTTGGGGAGGTGGTGGCCAACGCATCATCGTAATCAAAGAACTTGATTTAACCATTGTAATTTCTGGTCATGATGGAGAGGATGACAAAATAATGACCCAAATTTCAGAGATCATTATACCAGCTTTTGTTAATAATCAATAGAAATAAGAAAGAAAATGAAAAAGACCATTATATCATATTTTGTAGCGTCATTATGGCTTTGCACAATTCACGCTCAAAATAGCCTTCAAAAAACCGCACCCGAGGCTACAACTATTGAAATGACATCAGAATTTAAAGATATTCCTTATTTGAAGGAAGCCTTTATCAATGCAACCCCAAGAGATAGAAAAGACGGTATTGCTGTTGGTCAATTAGGTGTCGATGGAGGTGACAAAGCAATGATACTTAAATTAGCACAGGATATTGCTAATAACAAATACGGTAATTTTGACAGTTTTCTAATTGCTCATAAGGGCAAGCTTTTGTTTGAATCGTATTATTCACGTGGTCGTGTCGATCTGCCTCATCCGCAAGCATCTGCTACCAAAGCTTATACAACTTTGGCGTTGGGTCGTGCCATCCAGTTAGGGTATTTAAGTATGACCGATTTAGACAAGCCTCTAATTAGTTTTCTGAAAGACCTTAATACATCAAAGCTTGTAGAGGGTGTCGACAAAATCACCTTGCATCAGGCGCTTACAATGCGTTCTGGTATTCGCCTTAGTGAAAAGCAACGAGAAGACATCGATCAAAATTCAAGAAGAATAAAAGGGCAGAGGCATGTTCAGGCTTATCTTGAAAACAGTGCGCCAATTACTGAGGAATCTCAAAGCTTTAAATATCAATTCGATCCAATGTTGGTAATGCAAGCGCTTGATGCAGTGGTACCAGGAACAGCAAAAGATTTTATTAAAACACAACTCCTTGACAAAATGGGTATTAGTAATTATCATTGGAGGACTGATGTTAATGGTCTACCAAGATCTGGGAATGGTTCAAGCATGACATCTCGTGATATGATGAAGTGGGGCATTTTAACCATGAATAGAGGAAAATGGGAAGGTGAACAGCTTGTTCCGGCTGTATTTGTTGACAAAGCAATCAATAGAATTGTGAAACACAGTACCGATGAAAATTTTGCTGACTATGATAATATCTCTAATACTGGTTACGGATATTACTGGTGGCAGTCAGATATGAAATGTGGCAATAAAAACTATTTCAGTACATCGGCTCGTGGTGGTAGTGGTCAAACAATTATTTTAGTAGAAGAGCTTGATTTGGTAGTTGTAACCACCACACATCGCAAAGTTGACGATGTTATATCGATAACAGCTTCAAGAGTTTTGCCAGCATTTATTCAAAATAATTATCCACCAGTTGAAGATCGCTATTTAGGTCAAAAGCCACCTGGATTGGTTCCTGAGTTATTTGCTCCGGAAATTATCAAAAGTGAATTTAGAGAAGCAGAGGCAGCGTTTTCTCCTGATTTAAGAGAGTTTTATTTTAGAAAAAGGGGAGGAGAATATAAAAGGAATACTTTATTTGTTATTCAATATAAAAACAATCGTTGGGTAGAGTCACAAGTGCCTCCCTATGCTGGAGAGCCCTTTGTATCACTCGATGGTAAGACTTTATATTTAGGAAATAAATATAGAGAACGTACAGCAACTGGTTGGTCTGAAGTAAAAGATCATGATCCTGTTTTCAAAGATATTCGTATGATGCGAGTTACCGTTTCATCTAAAGGAACTTATTATTTTGATGAAGCAAGTGAAGATGGTTTGCTTCGTTATTCAAAACTAATAACTGGTAAATTCGAAAAACATAAAGTATTACCTAAGGAAATTAATGCAGGTGAATGGATTGCCCACCCATATATTGCACCAGATGAGTCTTATATAATATGGGATGCTGAGAGAGTAGAGGGCCAAGGTGATAATGATTTGTATATTAGTTTTCGACAAAAAGATGGCTCATGGGGAAATGCCATTAATTTAGGAGATAAGATAAATACTGAACATGCTGAAGCCTACGGTAGTATAACTCCCGATGGTAAGTATTTTTTCTTTCACAGATCATATGGAGGTGATAAAGCTGATATCTATTGGGTAGATGCTAAAGTAGTAATTGAAGATTTAAGAGCTAAGCAATAATGCTAGCTCTTAAATTTTGTAAGAGTAACTACTAGAACTTAATCTTCTCTGCTAATAAGTTCAAAAGCATATTCTTTAACAGTATCTACTTTATTTAAATAGTCGTCTATATTCTGAATAATTTTATGGTCTGGTAAAATACCTTTTTCATCTGGAAGGGTAGTAGCTGCTAATTTTGAAGTTGCATTAGCAACATAATACACCAGTTTGGTATTAGCAAGCCTTAAAATAGTTTGTCCAGCTGTACAAAACTGATTAGAACCCAATTCTTCACCTATGATAGTTCCTAAATTCATTTCCTTTGCCAATGCCATAAAATGACCAGTTGTTGATTTTCCTTGTCCATCAATCAAAAAGAAGAGCTTACCATTAAATCCGTTCTTAAATGGCTGTTGCATGCCATAGCCTTTTGAGTTATCAGTTTTTGAAAAATAAGCAAAAGGTTGTTTAGCAAGATATTTTAAAAGATGAATACTTGATTCTGGAGAACCACCACCATTAAAACGTACATCGATAATTAAATTTTTGATGTGCTTTTCTTTGATGTTCTTAAAACTTTCATCTACAAATTGTTCGAATTCATCAAGGTTATTCCATGGATAATAATTAAAAGAAGAGATGGTCATAATAGCAGTATTTTCATCCTCTTTTATTTCTAAGCAAAGATCTTTACCACAAAACGGAATGGAACTGTCCATATATGGAGTTCTTATGCGATTTGCACTATTTAGTTTAATAGGAGATTGTTTTCCTTTAATTTTAACCGAATAGTTTTCTGGAAAGTTAAGCGCATAAGGTATAATGATAGTTGACCACATATTAAACTCTTGATACTTTGAAGTTTCTACATGACCTTGCGATTGTAAATGCTTAAAAGCACCTGTAATAAGTTGTGACGTAGGAACATTATTAATAGCTGTAATTTCATCTTTTACAGCCACTTTTTCACTATTGGAATACGCATCAATCACATACAGTTTGTTCTCTATGAGTCTTGTTTGCAACGGAAAAACTAAATTATCTGGTAACATGTCTTTTTCATAAAAAAAGCTCCCCATTGATGTATGCGAACAATTAGTATTGGCAATAATTTCGCTACAATGCCATGCAAATTCAGCAAACGTTGTATTGTTAGTTATGAGCGATTTTTTAGCTTCAATGGTTTCCCAAAAATCTTTTTCGGAAATAAATTTCAAAGCATTAGGATGTACTTCTACTAACTTATCACCTAATTGCTGAAAATCTTCAATATAGTCCTGTTTAGTATAAACTTTATCAAACTTCTCTTTAGGCGTAATCGATTTTATATGTGGATTTTTTATACGTTCAATTTGATCTTCTGCGTTAAAATTATCTGGATTTAACTTTAAAGATATTTGGTAATTCTTCAAGGATAATACTGAATCACCTACGGCTAAATAAGCTTCACCTAAACTATCGTATGGATTTGATGAGTTTGGAAATTCATCTACAATCAATTTAAAAATCTCTAAAGCGTCGTTTAATTGATTGTTCCAGAGATGCCTATAACCATACATGGTCATTTCATCTTCATTTTCAAAATTGTAAGCTGCTGGGTTTTCTTTTTTTAATTTGCGATATAATGCTATACGTTCTGAAATGGGTAAATGTTCTTGTTCTTGAAGCGTTTGTGCTATAGATTTTTTTGAAGCACGTACATGTGAATCTTCTGTTTGTTTTTCAATTCTATTTGTTGTGTTACATGATATAGATAGTATTAATGCAATAAGTAAAAGGCGTGTTTTTATGTTCATTAGCTTTTTTTCAATAAAACTATGAGCTTATTACTTACAAATTGTCAAAAAAGTGTCAAAAGACTGTAAATGATTGTAAAAATCACTGAATAAACGCTTATAGACGCTACGACGATAGGAGAGTAGTGGAATGTGTATGCAATGGGATTATATAAAAATATTTGATTCAAACAGAATGATTAATCTTTAAAGTTCTTTACATGAGCTTTAATGAATTAGATAGATGTATTTTATACTAAAGTTGGTAAACTTATAAAAAAAGGTATTCCATAAGACCAATTAGTAAAAACGTATGCTACAAGAAGAAGTTTTTGAACAAACCTGAAATAGAGGCAGGATCATTAATCAACATACTTCAATCACATCATTTATTACATAGATAAAACAACTTGTTACATTTAGACGTGAAATTTCATTTGTATTCACTTTCTTACATAACAAAAGGATTCCTACATCAAAAGTAAGAGCTAAAAACCTTAAATAAACAAGTTATAAAGTGCCATTCGTAACTGTTTTGTTAGATATAAATAGAATGGCGTAATCTAAAACTTAAAAAATATGAAAACAAAGTTTAAATTATTTTTGACATTATGTCTTATGACAACTTTTGCATTCACTCAATATCCTAACTGTGCACATTGGGGCTATTGGGCTGCTTCACAAGAGGAAAGTTATTATGGTACAATGGATTTAAGAGCATTTAATGATGCCGTTGGATGGTATCAAAGTGCATGTGAAGCTGCTGGTGGAAGTCAATATATGGTAGATCCAGTATTCATGTAATTGTTAACTTAAAAAAAATGAAAAACAAATTTGGAATTTTATTGATTGTTTTATTTTTTTCTGGTACTGCATTTGCACAATATCAAAGTTGTGCATCGTGGGGAGCAGGAGCAGCAGAAGCAGAATCACAACACTATGGAATAACTGACGGAGCAGAAATAGTGGGAATATGGATGTGGTATGAAGCTCAATGTGAAGCTGCAGGAGGAACTCAAAATATGTTAGATCCCGTATTTCTATAAACAGGTATGAAGAAACTATATGTGGATGCAGAATGTAGTTTCTTCTTAATGCAATTAAATTATTATGAGAAGATACTTAATCTTAATTTTAAACTTATTCTTTGTATATAATTTATATACTCAAGAAAAGAAATCATATAAAACAATTGAAGTTACTTATACTAAAGCGTATAAGAATTGGAAGGACACAACAAGTAATGCTCCGAAACTTATGAAGAACATGGAGTATCAATTACTCATGAATAATAATGAAGCGAGGTTTGAGTATATAAAAAGTATGTCTATTGACGGAGATAATACCAATGATAGATTCATTGGGTATGGAGGAGGAGCTGGTGTATATTATAAAAACCTTATGGAGAAAAAATATCAGGTTCAGATAGAGAGTGCAGATAATGAGGTCTTATATTTGGTTCAAGAAGATTGGAATAAGTATGACTGGACACTACATAAACAGAGTAAAGAGATTATGGGCTACGCTTGTTTTAAAGCTACCACTCAATATAGTTTTTTTAGTGCGTTTAAAAATAAAAATGTCACCTTAGATATTACGGTTTGGTATACTCCTTCTATTCCAACTCCTTTTGGTCCTGCTGGATACGATGGGTTGCCTGGTCTCGTGTTGGAATCGCATCAAGCTAGTTTTTACCTGATTGCTACTGATATAAAATTTCATGATAAATCACTCTCTATTAATCGCCCGAAAAAAGGCTTAAAACTCTCTCGAGAAGAATATTATGGTCATTTGTTTAAAAGACAATTAGATGGGTCTGGCATGACTCAAAAGGAATGGAATAAAATGGTAGAAGAAATGAAAAAGAAAAAGCAATGATAGATGGTAAAGTTTTTCTTGTTATGTGTTTTGGTCATAAATGGTTGTTTTGCTCAACAAATAGCTTTAAAAGGAAAGATTTCTAATAACACTCAAACTGCACTTGCTTTTGCCAATCTTATTGCCGATCCCATTAATGATGCTTCATTAGCTTTTGCGATTTCAGACGAAAATGGCTTTTATGATTTAACACTAGAAAAAGGACAAGCTTACCGCATTACAGTTAGTTATTTAGGTTATACTCCACAAACTTTTGAAATTACCGCAGAAAAAAACACAACAAAAGATTTTGTATTACAAGAAAGTTCTGAACAACTTGGTGAAGTAAACATAACTTACACGTCCCCAATAGTTGTAAAAAAAGATACCATAACTTACCGAACCGATGTCTTTACTACGGGGGAAGAACGAAAACTTAGAGATGTACTAAAAAAATTACCTGCGGTAGAAGTTGACCGAGAAGGTAACGTAACTGTACAAGGGAAAAAGGTGACTAAAGTCTTGGTAGAGGATAAAGAGTTTTTTACAGGTGATAGTAAACTTGCTATTAACAACATACCAGCCGATGCTGTTGATAAAGTGCAGGTGTTGGATTACTACAACGAAGTTGGTTTTTTAAAAGGTTTAGAAGATAGTGAGAGTTTGGCAATGAATATTAAACTGAAGGAAGACAAAAAACGTTTTGTGTTTGGTGATATTGAAACTGGAGGTGGTGCTAAGGAACGCTACTTTGTACATCCATCGCTCTACTACTACAGCCCTGAAACCAGTGTTAATGCCATTGGCGATTTTAATAACTTCGGGGCAAAATCGTTTACCGTCAGAGATTATTTAGAGTTCGAGGGAGGTAGAAACAAATTATTGAATGATGCTAAAGGCTACTTTTCACTCTTTAATGATGATTTTACACAATTTTTGGGAAATCAAAATTTCACATCAAGTATTAATCAATTTGGTGCGATAAATCTCAACCAATACATAAATGCAACTACCGACCTTTCAACCTATGCAATATGGTCGCACCTAGAAAACGAAACACTTATAGAAACCCTTAACGATTACCTCGCCAGTGGCAATCTCATTGAAAACCGTATCAACACGGGGAAACAACAAAGCAGTTTTGGTATAGGGAAACTCACCCTTACACTAAAACCTAATAACGATACCAATATTACGATTGGAAGCTACGTAAAGGCATCACGTAACCGCTCTGAAAACAATATATCAAGCGTTACGAATGAAAGTGACAATACTATTAATACCACCATTGATGCTGACAAAGTTTCAGTAAAACAAGATATTCAGTGGCACAAACAATTTAGCAAAATACATACAACAAGTTCTGTTCTCAATTACCATTACCAAAGGACAACGCCTAATACCAACTGGCTAGCAGATCAAACCATCCTACAAGGCTTATTTCCTGTTATTGATGAAGATACTTATAACATCTTTAAAGACAAGGAAACCAAATCACATAATTTTGATTTTGTGTTAAAACACTACTGGGTACTTAATCGTTTTAACCACATCTATTTTACTGTGGGTACGCAATTAGCCTTTGACGATTACCTTACCAATGAATTTCAACAATTAGAAGATGGTTCGGAAAATGATTTATTAACGGCAGATTTTGGCAACAACACAGAGTTAAACTTCAACAATAATTTTTTAGGTGTTCACTACAAGGTGCAAAAGGGTAAGGTAATCTTTAAGCCAGGACTTTTTTACCATTACTACCATTGGAACCTTACTCAGTTTAACGAACGAAAGAGCAACAACAAAGGCGTTTGGTTACCTGAGTTTAATACAGACATTGAATTTAATAACTCTAAAAAGTTGAATTTTAAGTATAACCTAAAAGTGCGGTTTCCTAATATTTCACTATTTGCTGACCGTTTTACCCTATTGAACTTCAACAGTATCTATAAAGGTAATCGTAACTTAGAAAACGAACGGTACCACCATTTACAATTACGTTACTATCGTTTCAGTTTTTTTAAAGACATTTCATATAACATGAGTGCCAGTTATAGGTTTAAAGAAGATAATTTTAAAAACACTACAACTATACAAGGTATTGATTTTGTTTCATCGCCTGTGTTGTCTGACTTTGAAGATAAGGTATGGAACTTTAGTGGTAGTTTCAGAAAAGGGTTTGGGAAATTAAAATTTTCGGTCAATGGAAATGTAACTTTTGCTGATTATGAAAAACCCATCAACTCTGAAATTATAGCTAATGCATCAAATAGTTACTCTTTTGGCGGTGGTATGGAAACTCGATTTGATGATTTTCCAAACCTTGAATTAAACTATACAAAGTCAATTAATACTTATAAAAGTATTAGCAATTCAGAATTTCACACTGATGTGTTTTCTGTGTATTTAGAATACGATTTCTTAAAGGATTTTATTTTAAAGGTAGATTATCAATTCGAAAACTATGAGAGTAAGTCTTTTGACACTTCAAGTACCTTTGATATTGCAAACACATCGTTATTTTATCAAAAAGAGGATAGCTCTTGGGGATTTGAGGTATCTGCAAATAACATTTTTGACATTGGGTTTAGGCAGCGTAGTTCATTTTCAAGCATATTAGTCTCTGATGAACGTACCTTTATTTTACCAAGAATTATAATGTTCAAAATATCTTACAAATTGTGATACTTAGAATACGATGATCTTTCATAAATAATACCTTTTTACATAACGACAAATTATAGTACAACAAGACGAAATTTTCAATTTATAACGAAACCAAAAAGCCAAATGTTTAGTGACCCCCAGACAAAAGTTTCTTTCTGTGTACTAAATATTCTGGGGTATTTTACATAGTATAGAATTATAGCTATCATTTTATGGTATAGACACATTATCATTGAATGCAAACTTTTTGTTTTAATATTGAATCATCCACTGGATAATCCAATATTAAAAATGTACTATAATTTATATTATGTCAAATAAGATATTTTATTAACTACCCTTTCGAAGCAACTAATATCCAATATGGTTTATCAGTATCCTTCTCCCAATAACCCAAGTTGTTCTTTTCAAATTGGAGTTTAAAGCCAGCCTTTTTAAGTTCTCGTTTAACATACTTGGTTGTCATGCTATGCGATGCTGTTTGTCCAGATCTAGATTTATCTTTTATCCCTGGTCGCACTTTTTCTATAATCACTAATTTACCATTAGCTTTTAATGATGCTTTTACATGACCCAAAACCTCCATATAATCTTCAATTTCATGATATGTATCCATAATAATCACAACATCTAAAGTGTTTAACGGTAATTTGGGGTTGTCATAATCTCCAAGAATCACTTCAACATTGGTGAGCTCCCTATCTTCTAGATTGCCTTTTAAGGTATCCAATCTATCTTCTCTAACATCTACTGCATAAACACGACCAAATTCGCCAACTTTATTGGCTAAATGTACCGTTAAATAACCTTCATGACACCCTATATCTGCAACTTTACTTCCTTTCTTTATTTCGGCTTGATTAAAAATAAAATCAACATTCATCCAGGTATCTCGTTCTTCCCATTCATATTCAGCATATTGAGCGAATCCAGAAAATGAAATAAAAGCGAATAATAAAACAATGTATTTCTTCATATATGCAAGGTATTGTTTATAATAATGCCAGTACCTTAAAGATATCATAAAAACCTTTGTAGACTTCTTAAAATAAAAAGGGCTCTATAATTATAGAACCCTTTTAAACATAAATTACAGACGTATTACAACCATTTTAGGAAATAATCCATCATCTCTTCTTTCAAATCGTAATGCATCTTTATATAAGTACGCATATCTTCTTTAAGTGTGCGCTGTTCATTTTGTAAACGACCATCAATATTTTCGTTATAATCTACATTATTTAAGTTAGCCATTTTATTTCTACAACGATGCATTAATTTAGAAATGGCATCTTTTTCTATCATTATCTTATTTTGAAAATGTTCTAACGGAATTAAGGCGTTGTTTGTAAACTCTCTTGAAGCTATTTCTTCTAGTTTTTCTTCAAACGTATCCATTTCGTTAAAATGAAAACGCAATTCTCTTTTCCATGTGTCTAAATTAAATCTTAGGTCGCTTAAATATGATACTTTAGTTTGCATAATTATGTGTTGTTTTAGTTGTTAAACTTGTTTTTTAATTGTCTTTTACTAATTCTTTTTGAACATTTGTTGGTACCTGTTGGTACGAGTTAAACGTGCTTCTAAACGTAGCTCTGCCCTGCGTTAATGAACGTAGATCGGTTGAATAACCAAACATTTCGGCTGCAGGAATGATACACTTAAGCACCTGATAATTATCTAGGTTTTCAAAACCTTGAATCATTGATCGTCTAGATTGCAGATCGGTCATTACATGACCTACCATTTCTTCTGGCACTTTAACTGTAAGTTCGTTTGTTGGTTCTAATAGCCTAGGATTAGCGTTTAAGAATGCTTCTTTAAAAGCATGTGCTCCAGCTATTTTGAATGAAATATCGTTAGAATCTACCGAGTGCATTTTACCATCGTAAACCATTACACGTACATCGCGAATAAAAGATCCTGTTAATGGACCAGATTCCATAACCTCTAGTACACCTTTCATTACTGATGGTAAATAGCGCTGATCAATCACACCACCAACAATACAGTTATAGAATACTAGTTTGCCTCCCCATTTTAGCTCTACTTCCTCCTTCCCTCTTATATTAAATCCTTCAGGCTCAGGAATACCTTCATACCAAGGTTCTATCTTTAAATGTACTTGCGCAAATTGACCAGAACCACCCGATTGCTTTTTGTGCCTGTAATTGGCTGTAGACGAACGTTGAATGGTTTCTCTATATTGAATTTTTGGTTTTTCGAATCGTGCTTCTAATCCGTAAACATGCTTTAGAGCCCAAATAATGGTAGCCAAATGCAATTCGCCTTGACAGCCCATTAAGGTTTCTTTGGTTTCATTTGAATAACTCAATGTTACTGTTGGATCCTGACTGTGTATACGTTTTAAGGCCTCACTTAATTTTTCCTCATCGTTTTTATCGACTGCATATACGGCTTTGGTAATCCTAGAATCAGGATAAATAATTGGCTTAATAGTAATTCCCTCTTTTATAGCTAAAGTATCGTTGGTCTCTGTATACTTCAGTTTTGAAGTTGCACCAATGTCTCCTACTGTTAATTTTGATACAGGCTCACGCTTGTTACCATCCATAATAAACAATTGGTGTATGGATTCGGTTTCACCATTTCTAGAATTAATAAGCTTCGTGTTCTCTGTAATCTCACCGCTTTTCACCTTAAAGAAGGTGATTTGTCCAAAGTTAGGTTGGTAAATGGTTTTAAATACAAATAAGGCAGTATCTCCGTCAACAGTTGGTTCTACCTCATTACCCTCTATGGTTTGTTCTGCTTTCAGCTCTGATGCCGCTGGTGCTACATTATCGATAAAGCCCATAAGCCTACCTGTACCCATATCGTTAAGTGCAGACACACAAAAAACAGGAAATAAATCGTGATTTAACATACCTGCTTTTATACCTTGACGCATTTCGTCTTCGTTCAAAGTTCCTTTTTCAAAGAAGAGTTCCATAAGCTCTTCATCATTTTCTGCAGCTTTCTCAACTAACTCATTATGTAGTTCATTTGCCAATTCTAATTGATCTTCTGGAATTTCAAATTTTTCAGGCTTCCCTCCTTCTGGTCCAAACTTATAGAGCTTCATTTTTAAAACATCTATAATGCATTGACTGCCATCTATTACTAAAGGATATTGAATTTTAACCGCGTTCTTACCAACGAGGTTTGTCAAACTATTAAAACTCTCATCGAAATTAGCATTTTCATGATCTATTTGATTAATTACAAATAAAGTTGGCTTATGATACTTATCGACATAGTTCCAAATGATCTCGGTCCCTATTTCAACACCATGTCGTGCATTGATAACGTTTACAATAGTATCGGCCACACGAATGGATGAGATGATTTCTCCAATAAAATCATCAAGTCCAGGAGTATCTATAATATTAATCTTGTAATTACGCCATTCGGTATGTAAAGGAGTGGCAAAAACTGAAGCTTCGCGTTCATGTTCAATGTCATGATAATCTGAAACCGTGTTTTTGCCTTCAACCGTTCCACGGCGTTTTATGAGTCCAGCTTCAAAGAGCATGGTTTCAGATAATGTTGTTTTACCACTATTATGTGCCCCAACAAAAACAACATTTTTTATGTGTTTATCGTCAAATACTTTCATATGATACATTTTTAATTTCTCAATAAAGCTAATCACATTCCAAGTCAAAAAACATGATATTTGTTAGCATTTGGTAGCTAAAAAGCACATAGAAAAATGTTGAGACAGAAAGGACACATAATATACAAAATTCTATTTGTATTTTCAATAAAATGAGTGTTTTATAAAAAAGTATTAGATAGCGAAGTCTAAGTTTGATTTATAACCGTACATACATTAAAATCATTTAATCCATAAATTAAACCTTATGAAAAAAATCTCAATTCTACTGTTAAGCGGATTGGTTTTAACATCCTGTGTATCTAAGAAAAAATATGTGGCTTTAGAACAGGAAAACGGACAAATAAAAAGCGAGTTAACCAAAACAAGAGTCGCTAAAGAAGACCTGGAAGGAAAATTTGAAGCTATTCAGGCACGAGTAGATCAATACAACAAGAAAATTTCTTCATTAACCGATCTAAACACATCTTTAAACAAAGAAAACGATGCTAAGTTAGAAACTGTGGCAAACATTGCGGTAATTTCTAACGATACCAAAAAACAAATGCGTGAAACGTTAAAGCAAGTAGACCCAATACTTTTAAGTGGTGCTAAAACCTTAAAAGATTCTATGGATCTTGCTGTATCTCACAACTTAAGTAAAACCATCGATACATCAAGCCTTAACGAAGACGAAGATATCGCCATTAGTATTGATGAAACTGTAGTAATGATATCTATTTCAGATAAGTTATTATTTAACACAGCAAGTTATAGAGTAAGCAATAAAGCCAATGCTATTTTACAAAAATTGGCAGATGTTATCAACTCTGAGCCAAGTATAGATGTAATGGTTGAAGGGCATACAGACTCTAGAAGTATTAGTAATGCTAAAGTACAAGACAACTGGGATTTAAGTGTATTAAGAGCAACCTCTGTTGTTAGAAAATTACAAGACCAGTTTAACGTAGCGCCAGAAAAACTAATTGCCTCTGGACGTAGTAGTTACCAACCAATTGTTGATAATGACACTAAAGAAAATAGAGCAAAAAACAGAAGAACACGTATCGTTATTTTACCAAATATCAACAAGTTCTTTGCATTAATGGCTGCAGATAGCAACGCTTCTGTAGGCACTAATTAATTAGTTCCCATTGAACTAAAAGCACCCAAATCAATTAGAAATCCCAAATCTAATCGAAAAACGCAACTTCCCTCAAGTTGCGTTTTTTGTTTGTGTTTTATCTCTCCGTTTATAATATCTTTGCTGCTAAAATTTATCTATATGTTTTCGTTTATTAATATTTTTAGAATTGTTGCCTTTTTAGAAGGTGTATCGTACATACTTTTATTGTTTATTGCAACACCTATTAAATACCTAAAAGATGACCCACAGTATGTTAAAATGCTTGGTATGCCACATGGCCTTCTATTTATTTTATACATCATTTTAGCCTTAATGCTAAAACAAGAAAACAATTGGTTTAAAACCAATATTAAAAGTGTGTTACTTGCAGCTATTATTCCTTTTGGAACATTTATGCTTGAACGAAAACTAGCTAAAGCTTAAGGTAATGGAACGTTTACGACATTTACTATACGACTTTTTAACGTCTATTGGTGTATCAAACACAGTTGCAAGTTATTTAAATATGCTAGTGCTGTTAATTGGTCTATTAATAGTCTTATTTATTATTGATTTTGTAATTCGAAAAATTCTATTGAGAATTTTTAGCAATATTGCTGAAAGATCAAAATCTAATTTTGATGATATTTTGGTAAAAAATAAGGTGTTTAGAAATGTTGCACACGTTATTCCCCTAATAATAGCCATTGAGTTTGTACCTACAGTATTTTCAGATTTTCCTTATTGGGAGTATGTTATTGAAGTCATACTGCTAATTAGTGGTATTGTACTTACCCTTTGGGTGGTACGCAGTTTCTTAAACTCATTAAAAGACTATTTTAAAACCTTACCTAGATTAAAAGATAAACCTATTGATAGCTATATTCAGGTATTCATGATTTTTGCATGGATTATTGGAGTATTTTCGGCAGTAGCCATTGTTACCGGATTATCTTTTGGAAAGTTTTTGACCAGTTTAGGTGCTGTTTCAGCTATTATTATTTTAGTGTTTAAAGACACCATTTTAGGATTTGTTGCTAGTATTCAAGTATCTATTAATGATATGGTACGCATTGGTGACTGGATCACTTTTGAAAAATATGGTGCCGATGGCGATGTGATTGAAATAAATCTTGCAACCGTAAAGGTTCAGAATTTTGATAAAACTATTACCACAATTCCAACTTATGCTTTGATCTCTGATTCTTTTAAGAACTGGCGAGGCATGATGACTTCAGGAGGAAGACGTATAAAACGATCCTTAAGTATTAAACTAAATAGCGTATCATATCTATCAAAAAATCAAATAGATAGCCTTAAAAACATAACGCTAATATCTGATTATTTGAGTGACAGAGAAAACGATATTAATACGTTTAATTCTGAGAACAATGTTGATAAAAGCATATTAATTAATGGCAGAAACCTAACCAATTTAGGTGTGTTTAGAAAGTATATTGAAACTTATATTGAAAACCATTCTGCGATCAATAAAGAGATGACCATTATGGTGCGTCAATTGGCTCCTACTTCACAAGGTATTCCTTTAGAGATATACGCCTTTAGTAGTGATAAACGCTGGCAAAATTATGAATACATTATGGCAGATATATTTGATCATATTATTGCCGCTGTATCTTATTTTGAATTAGAGCTATTCGAATTACCGAATAACTCTAATTTTAATTCTTAAGACTTTATTTCAGACGATCTTTAATGTATTCTACCTTGGTTTTACCATGTGGGATTGGATTTCCATTATCATCAAGGTTGACCATAATGAAGTTGTCTACCGTTAAAATAGTTTCTCGTGTCATTTTATTACGAGCTTCACATTTTAGGGTTATTGAGGTTTTACCAAATTTAGCAACCTCAATACCTATTTCTACAATATCACCTTGTCTTGCAGAACTTGTAAAGTTGATCTCAGAAACAACCTTAGTAACTACTTTGGAGTTCTCTAACTGTATTGCAGCATATAAAGCTGCTTCTTCATCTATCCAAGCTAGTAAACAGCCTCCAAACAAAGTACCATTAGGGTTTAAATCTCCTGGTTTTACCCATTTTCTAGTGTGAAATCTCATTATATCTTTTCGTCTATATAAGCAATGATCTCTTTTTCTAAAGCCAAAGTATTATCAAATATAGATTTAGCCTTTGATAATAACTCATTAGCAGTTTCTCTATTCTTTATATCCTTAGCGTTTATTCGAACATTAAAGTAAGCGCCATAAACTGCAGTTCTAGCACATAATGCTCCTACTCCTGCATCAGATAGTGAATTTTGAAGCCCCTCTTTAGCCATGGCATCCATAACTTCCATAGAGTTGTAAGCTGTTTCCATAACTTGTAAAGGTACTTTTGTGGCGTAAATAGTTGCAGCTTCTATAGCTTCAGCTCTGGCAGCCTTTTCCTCGTCAGTAGATTTTGGCATTCTAAATCCGTCAATAATTTTATTAAAGGCATTCGTATCCTCATCAACAAGTGCTAATAATGTGTTTTTATACGCTTGACCTTTTTCAGCCCATTTAGAAAATTCTTCCCAACGATCATCCCAACCTGCTTTATGAGCAGATAAGTTAGCAACCATAGTTCCTAATGCAACACCTAATGTACCAACATAAGCCGAAATAGATCCACCTCCCGGAGCCATAGATTCTCCTGCGGTTTCATCAGCAAAATCGGTTAATGTTAAGTCTATTAACTGTTTTTTGTTTTTATCTCGAAGAACATATTCAATAATCTTTTCATCAGGATTAAATGGTTTTAGGTCATCAAGTCCTAATGATTTAACAGCAATTTTAATCTTCTCAGATTCAGCTATACCTAAAGATCTGTTTTGTTTTATAAGATAAAAATCGGCTGCATCTAACATAGCTTGTAAAGGAATTAACCCAATTAATTCAGATCCAGTAACACGAAGTCCACGTTTATCGGCTGCTTTACAGGTTTCGTCAAACGCTTCATGCATTGAAGTAATGCTAATATTAGTAAGATTATATGAAATTTGAGCAATACCATACTCATCAATATACCAACCTATACCTTTTACAGCTTTTAACTTCCCAGGAATTCTAACTGGTTCACCATGTTCGTCTAGTATCTTTTTTCCAACAATAGGATTCCCTTCACGTTTTACACGACCAGCTTCTCTAATATCAAAAGCAATAGCATTGGCACGACGCGTAGATGTTGTATTCAGGTTAACATTATAAGCCACTAAGAAATCACGTGCAGAAACAGCTGTTGCTCCTGTTGTTACTACTTTATCAGTAAAAGATGCTGGACCAAAATCTGGTTGCCAATCAGGGTCAGATAGTTTTTTTGCCAAACCTTCATATTCGCCAGCTCTACAGTTAGCAAGATTTACACGCTTTTCTTCTTGTGCAGCTTTTTCGTATAAATAGATAGGAATAGCCAACTCCTCTCCTACACGTTTACCAAGTTTATGTGCATATTCTGCAGTTTCTTCAAGAGTAATTCCAGATATAGGTACTAAAGGACATACATCAGTAGCTCCAAAACGCGGATGTTCGCCAGTATGCTTACTCATATCAATAAGTTGCGAAGCCTTTTCAATAAGCAAAAACGCAGCATCTATTACTGGTTGCGGCTCTCCAACAAAGGTAATTACTGTTCTATTGGTAGCTGCTCCAGGATCGACATCTAAAAGCTTTACACCATCTACGATTTCAACAATATTTGCTATTTCATTAATTATAGCCATATCACGGCCTTCACTAATATTAGGAACACATTCTATAAGTTGTTTTTGCATATAATTTGGATGATTTAGTTTATCTCAAATGTACATGATTTTTTTAAGTTAATGGCCTATAAAACTGCGGGAAAACATTCAATTATTCACAATACTAAAAGTCTTGTTAATCTTGATTTAAACTTTTCTTAAATACCTTGATTTTGAGGTGAATATAAATTAATTTAATAGGGTTAATTTGAATATCATGCAACAACTTAAAAAGATAATCGTAGTTATAACAGCACTTATGTTTACCGTAGCTTATTCACAAAACAAAAAGGTTGGCGGTCCATGTCAAGGTTGCGAAGCTATTTACGAATACGGTAACAAGCAATTAAAAGCTACAGATACATTACCCTTGTTTAAGACACTTCCTAACCCAATAAAAATTAGTGGCACCGTTTATAAATCTGACGGAAAAACACCAGCTCCTAACATTATACTATATGTGTATCATACCAATGATAAAGGCATATATCCAAAACGTGATGCATCGAAAAATTGGGAACGAAGACATGGTTTTTTAAGAGGTTGGATGAAAACAGATAAGAATGGCAAGTATACTTTTTATACTTCCAGACCAGCATCTTACCCTAGATCTACAGTGCCACAACACATACACATTACCGTTAAGGAACCTGATAGAAATGAATATTATATTGAGGATTTTTATTTTAGTGACGATCCAAATCTTACCAAGAGTATTTTAAACAGAAAACGATCACGTGGTGGTTCAGGAATTATAACTCTAAAAAAGATTGATGGTATTTTAGCAGCATCGCGAAATATAATACTTGGACTAAATATACCTAACTACTAAAATAAAGAACTTTGAGAGTCGTCATTAGGAATCTTTAAATTACTTCCAATTCGTTCATTTAACTTCTTTATAAAATATGCAGATAGTAAGGGTGACTCTTTTTCTATATTTTGATGTACAAAAAAATCAATTTCCTTTATACCTTGCTCTTTCCATTCTGCTAGACGCTCAACCCAATCATCTAAACGCGCATAATCACTACTATGATTTGCTCCAACATATCGTATAAAAGCTGTAGCATTGGTTAAACGCATATGCATTAGGTCTCGTCTGCCAGCAGTATCTACAATAACATTTGAAATGTTGTTTTCTTCCAATAATTGGTATAGTTCACTTGCTATAGCTTCATCATTGTACCAATTGGTGTGACGAAATTCTATTGCCAACGGAATTTCTTTTGGCCATGATTCGGCAAAGTTAACCACTCTATCAAAATCTTTAGGAGCAAAATTGTTATGCATTTGTAAAAACACAGTACCTAATTTTTCTTTTAAGTTTATCGCACTATATAAATAATGTTCCACAATCTCCTTTACTTCGTTTAAACGTTTCCAATGACTTATTTCCTGATTTAGTTTTGGAAAGAATTTAAATCCTTCTGGAGTTTTGTCGTACCATTTTGAAAATTGTTCAGGTGGAAAGATTCTATAAAATGTAGCATTTAGTTCTATAGAATTAAATTGCGATGCATAATACACCAATTCGTCTTTGGTGCCTCTTGGATAAAAGCCTTTTAAGTCTGCTCTATTCCATTTAGCACAACCTACATATACATCAGGAACATTATCATCTTTGAACGCGCTTAGCACACGTTGTGTGTCTAAATGATCTTTGGGCAAAGTAAAATCAATTAGCTCCGGATGGTCAACACTTCCAAATTTCATAAACTTATTTTATGTAAATATACAATAGCAAACCATGTGTTAAAAACTTTACAACGTGAAACTGTAACTTTTTTGTAACTTATTAGTCCAATAAAAAATATCAATCAAAACTCTCTAAATATGAAAACATTACAAGTATTCTGTATTGCATTTTTAGTATGCATTACAACAATTACAAATGCACAAACTGCCGACGAAATTATTACAACCTATATTGAAAACATAGGTGGACAAGAGGCTTGGTCTAAAATCAATTCAATGCAAGTTACAGGTGTCGGGAAACAACAAGGTGTTGATTATCCGTTTGTTGCTACATTTATGAAAGATGGCAGAACTGTAATAGATGTGGATCTTCAAGGTACATCTTTTATTGTTGAAGCTTTTGATGGAGAAAACTCTTGGTCAATGAATTTTCAAACTCAAAAAGCTGAAGCAGCAGACTCTGAATCATCTGCAAACTATAAAAATGAGGCAAAAGATAACATACCTGATGCCTTTTTTAATTACAAGCAAAAAGGTTACAAAGTTGAATTATTAGCTACCGAAGAATGGGAAGGCACCGAATGCTTTAAAATAAAGCTTACCAAAAAGCCTGTTTTAGTAGATGGCAAAGAAGAAGAAAATGTCGATATCTATTATTTTGACACTGAAAACTACGTACCAATTGCTGTAGAATCAATTGTAACTTCTGGTGCTGCTAAAGGTGCTACCGCAACCATCTTACTTAGCGATTATCAAGAAGTTGACGGACTTTATATTGCGTTCTCTCAGATAAATAAATTCAATGGTCAAATTGGCTTAGAAATGACCTATAAAAAAATAGAATTTAACACAGAAATTGATGAATCTATTTTTAAAATGCCTAAAGATTAATTATTAGCATTTTAAATACATTTATTTTTTAAAAAAAAGAACGAAATTCCTGTAACAAATTAGTACTTTGTAAGTCAAACCAAAAAACATTTACACTAAATATTTATTATGAAAAAAATTAAATTGTTATTAGCAGCCCTTGTACTAGGTTTTACTACTCAAATCAATGCACAATCAGCAGAAGAAATTATTGAAACATATTTTGAAAATACAGGCGGTACTGAAAATTGGATGAAGGTTGAAGGCATGAAAATGTCTGCCAAAGTAAATCAGGGAGGTATGGAAATTCCTTTAGAGATTTACCAATTTAAAAATGGAAAGCAAATGACTATCATTAACTTCCAAGGAAAAGAAATTAAACAAGGCGTATTTGACGGCGAAGTTTTATGGAGTACCAACTTTATGACTCAAAAAGCTGAAAAGAGCGATGCAGAATCTACTGCTAATTTTAAAATACAAAGTCAAGATTTCCCTGATGCTTTTACAAACTACAAAGAAAAAGGATATACAGTTGAAAAATTAGAAAATGAAGAAATTGACGGAACAGAGTGTTTTAAACTTAAGTTAACCAAAACGCCTTTAACTGTTGATGGTAAACAAGAAGAGAATGTATCTTTCTATTTCTTCGATACAGAAAACTTTGTACCTATTGCTGTTCATGCTGAAATTAAAGCAGGACCTATGAAAGGACAAATGAGTGAAAGTAAAATGAGCGACTATCAGGAAGTAGATGGTTTATATTTCCCGTTTTCTATGACCCAAGGTATTAAAGGGCAACCAGGGCAACCTATTACAATCGATAAGATTGAAATCAATCCTACAGTAGATGCTGCAGCATTTAAGTTTCCAGAAGAAACTGCTACAGACAGTAAGGATAAGAACTAATACAAAATATTATAACAATCCCTAGCATTTATTATGCTGGGGATTTTTTTTAACTATTCAAAACCAATCAAAAAATGAAAAAATTATTTTTCTCAATGCTTGTGTGTGCCGGTGTTCTAAGCACTATTAATGCACAAGATAAACCAATTGAATTACAAAAGTATTTTGGTGATCTAACAGCTAGACATATTGGTCCAGCTTTAATGAGTGGTCGAATTATTGACATGGAATCGCATCCAACGAATGCTCGTATAGTTTACGCTGGAACTGCAGGTGGTGGTGTATGGAAATCTAATGATGCAGGCACAACTTTTAATCCAATTTTCGATGATTACTGTCAGTCTATTGGTGCTGTTGAGGTAGATCCTAATAATCCAGATAATGTAATTTATGTTGGTACTGGTGAAACTTGGACGCGTAACAGTGTTTCAATTGGTGATGGTTTATATAAATCTAATGATGGTGGTACCACCTGGAATAAATTAGGTTTTGAAAAATCTGAACGTATTGCCAATATTATAGTAAATCCAAAGAACTCAAATGAAGTATATGTAGCCATTCTTGGAGCTTTATGGTCTGATAGCGAAGAGCGTGGTGTATATAAGACTACCGATGGTGGACAAACATGGAACAAAGTATTATATGTTGATCAAACCACAGGATGTGCAGATCTAGCTATGGATCCTAATGATCCAAACACACTTTATGCTTCTATGTGGGAGTTTAGACGTACAGGTTGGTCTTTTAATTCTGGTGGAGATAAGAGTGCTCTTTACAAGTCAACAGATGGTGGCGCTACATGGAATAAAATCCATAACGGATTTCCTGAAGGGAAACTAGGTAGATTGGCTATTGCCGTAGCTCCGTCAGACTCTAATATTCTATACACAGTAATTGAGGCAGAAGAGGATACCAAAAAAGGACTTTATAGAAGTGATGATGCTGGCGCTAATTGGAAACAACTAAATAACGACTTTGGTATTACGGTGCGTCCTTTCTATTTCTCTAGAATAGTAGTTGATCCTAGAAATCCAGATGTTGTTGTTAAAGGAGGGTTATCTGGTTCAATTTCAAGAGATGGTGGAAAAACATTCAGGAATTTAGGGAACATGCATAGTGATATTCACGATATTATTTTTGACATCAACGATTCTGACCGTATGTATGTAGGAACTGATGGTGGAGTGTATCGCTCATGGAATGGTGGTACTACTATGGAAATTGTAGAAAACCTACCATTATCTCAATTCTACCATATTAGTGTTGATGATGCAGAGCCTTATAACGTTTATGGTGGTTTACAAGACAATGGTTCTTGGTATGGGCCTTCTTCTTCTGGAGGTGGTATTTCAGCTAGAGACTGGAACTCTATTGGTGGCGGTGATGGTTTTAGAGTATTAAAACATCCTACTAAAAATATCATCTATTCTGAAATGCAAGGTGCAGAAAACGTATGGCGTTTTGATGCAGAAAACAAATTGGTAAAAACCATTCAACCCTTACCGCAAAAAGGATATGCTAAGTTGCGTTTTAACTGGAATGCTCCAATGGCTGTAAGTGCACATCAACCAGATCGTTTTTATATGGGTAGTCAATTTCTTCATAAATCTGAAGATATGGGTGATACTTGGAAGATTATCTCACCAGATTTAACAACTAACGACCCAGCTAAACAACAACAAGAAGATTCAGGAGGTTTATCTATGGATAATTCTGGTGCTGAAAACCATACAACAATTTTTACAATTGCAGAATCTACACTAGACGAAAATATAATTTGGGTAGGGACAGATGACGGTAATGTACAGGTAACAAAAGATGGTGGAAAAACATGGACAAACACAACTCCAAATATTCCAGGTCTACCAGCAAATACTTGGTGCTACCATATTGAAGCTAGTGTTCATGGCAAAGGAACGGCTTATGCTGTTTTTGACGGACATACTTCTGGCGACATGAAAGCTTATGCTTATAAGACTACTGACTACGGACAAACATGGACTAATATCATTACTGACGATGTTGAGATATTTGCCAGAAATATTCAGGAAGACTACGTAAACCCAGATCTATTATTCTTAGGAACAGAGTTTGGATTGTATATCACTATAGATGGTGGTAAACAATGGGCTAAGTTCACTAATAATATGCCTGCAACTGCAGTACACTTTATTGATCTGCAAAAACGTACTAACGATCTTGTAATGGGTACCCATGGTCGTGGTGTTATTATTATTGACGACATCTCTCCATTGCGTCAAATCAATAAAGATGCTATGGCTAAAAAGCTTCATTTCTTTGAAAGCAAGGTTGCTGAAATGAATGATAACAGCGGAAGTTTTGGAAATGGATTTGGAGCAGAAACGCAATTTGTTGGTAGAAATCCATCAACAGCAGCTCAAATTAAATACTTACTACCAAAACGTCATACGTTTGGAAAAATGACTTTAGAAATACAGGATATGGATGGCAATAAAATTGCCTCCCTGGGACCAGGTAAATCCAAAGGAATTAATATTGTGAATTGGGGTTACAGAATGAAACAACCAAAAGTAGCTAAAGGTAAAACATTTAGTTTTGGAGGCTTTACAGCTCCTAGAGTTCCTGCTGGTAGTTATAAAGCTGTAATAAAAAAAGGTAGAGATACTTTTGAACATACATTTAAAGTAGCTTACGATAAAAGCTCTGGTCTATCTGATGCCGACAGAAAGCTTAAGCATAATACGACTATGAAGATGTATGATATGACACAGGAATTAGCTTATATGGTTTATGAATTAGACGCTATTATAGAAGCGACTACCAAAAAGAAAACCAAAGAGGCTCTAAACTCTCTTAAAGAAACCCTTGTTATTACTACTGGAGACAATTATGTTGGTAGCGCAGAGCCACAATTAAGAGAAAAGATGGCTGATTTGTATGCTAAAATTGCTGGTAGCTACGACAAACCTTCAAATGCAGAATTAGAAAGCTTGAGTATTATTGAAGAACGCTTTGAAAAGGCAAAAGTAGATTTTGCAAAGCTCAAAAAGAAAGCTAAAGCAACACTTGAACTCAAATCGTTTGAAGCATTTGTAAACGAATAACTTAGAAAGCCAATCAAAATGATTGGCTTTTTTATTGTTAATAAATTCGTTGACAACTGTTTAGCTGTTCGGTATTCATAGCCTTCCTTATTTTTAAATTTAAAGTACTATTTAATCATTCAAATCATGAACTCCAGAGACCTTGACCTAAAACGTGTACGTCCTGATTTTATGTCTACAACTATAAATGACGGTATGAGTGGAGACGAACGTTTCCAGAATCTAGTATTAAGACCTATCATTAAACTGCAATGTGATTTATTAATTGAAGTTTTTAAAAATTATGCCTCAAAACATAAAAGTGTATTTTACGAATTATCACTTGAAAAACGTATAGACTACATAGAGAATGCGATACAAAAAGATATGAAATTTCGTAATAGCCTAAAAGGTATGATTATTGGTCTTTTTACAATTGAAGAATATCAACTTTATATTCAAAACTCATCGGCGCTTAACAAACGTATGATGAATATTGTTAAAGATAGATTAATTGACAATATTCAAGTAATAGCCAATGAAACTACTTTAGAAGCAGTTTAAAGCAAGGATTCTCCATTTAAATTAGTAGTAAGCACATCGCTCATATAATCAAAATATGGGCGAATTGTTTTAAAGGATTCATCAACAATATCAATCAAGTCTTTTGACACGATGTCTTTATCAGTAAGTTTTCTAGTAAAAATATACTGTTTCTTCTTAATCAGATCAATATTCTTATCCTCTTTATTAAAGCCTTTAGGAGCTGTTTTTACTTCGTCACCTACTAACTCTCCCCAAATAGATTTAAAGTTTTTATCCGCCATTATACTACGCATTTCATCAGCATCCATTTCAAACTCTTTTCTAATTCTAAACAGATCGTCTTTATGAGGTTCCCAAAAACCTGTAGCAATAAAACTTTCGTTGTTTGGCGCAATGTGAAGGTAATAACCACCTCTTAGTTCTGGTTTCTTTCTATGAAAGCTTCCTCCAAAATGTGTTTTGTATGGTGTCTTATCTTTTGAAAAACGAACGTCGCGATAAATACGAAACATTTTCATTTTATCTATTTCGTCATGAGCATTAAGTCTATTGAATAATTCATTATAGACCTGTTTCACTTCACTTTCAATAGCTTTAAATTCTTTTTTATTATCGTTAAACCAATCACGGTTATTGTTCTTTTTTAGGTTTTTAAAAAAGTCTAAAGCGGCTTTAGGAATAGTTACATTGCTCATAAATATCTTTTTGTTGAAAATACTAAAAAGACATCATTAATCAAATTCAATACTGTTAAGAATTAACCCAGAAGCTGGTGCTATATAGTCCATTACTTCTGTACTGTTCTCTTGCAGAGTTTGTTTAACATACTCTAATGAAATGTCTCCTCGACCTAATTTAATTAATGCACCCATCATTAATCTAATTTGATTTCTACCAAAACCTTTTCCTTTTACACGAAGCATATAGGATGTTTCAGGAAAGAAATTAGCAGTATACAAATCATTCACCACAAGTTCACACTCATCAATAGTTCTAATGTACTCACCATTATCACTGGCTTTGTAACAATATGTTTTAAAATTATGAGTCCCTTGAAACAATTGAGCACCTTTCTTCATAATTTCAATATCTAGAGAATCAAGTATTGTTGTTATTATTGGTGCGCAAAACGGATGATTCTTCTGTCCTTCAGTAAATAAGTAAATGTATTCTTTAACTTTTGAATCGTTAATGATGTTGAACTCTTCATTGACTTGCTTAATGGAAAGTGCGCGAATATCCTGAGGTAAATTATGATTAAACAAGTCTAAAAAAACATCTAAATCTTCAATTGGTTTTTCTTCAAGAAACAGTTCCATTGCAGCCTCATTAGCAGATACCATAGCATCTGTTCTCCCTGCTGCTAAAGTTTTAAAAGGCTGATCTCCTAAAATATATTTTAGAGTTCTATCAACCATTAAATGTAGCGTCTTTACTTTCGGTTGCTTTTGCCAACCATGAAATCGATAGCCTAAATATTGCAGTTTTATAAGATAATAGAATCGCTTTCTGAACATGTTTGCAATATAATGAAATAGATTTCTCGACTATACTGTTAATAATAATTTAGTTTCATTATATATGCAATCACAATGTCATTCTGAGTGTAACGAAGAATCTGTTTCTGTATATTATGAGATTCTTCACTTCGTTCAGAATGACAGTCTTATTTATGACGAGATTTTAAGACATCAACAACATCGCTTAACTTATAACCTTTAGCTTGCAACAACATCAAATAGTGGAAAAGTAAATCTGCGCTTTCGTTTAAGAATAACTCATCGTTATTATCCTTAGCTTCAATAACCACTTCCACTGCTTCCTCTCCTACTTTCTGTGCAATTTTATTAATGCCCTTTTTAAATAGTGATGCTACATACGACTTTGAATCATCTCCAGCTTCCACTCTACTACTAATTACCGTTTCAAGTTCAGATAAAAATCCGTAGGATTCTGAATTAGACTCTCCCCAACAATTATCTGTACCAGTATGACATGTTGGTCCTTGTGGTTTAACTTTTATGAGTAACGTATCATTATCGCAATCATTTTTTAATTCTATTAGATTCAATATATTACCACTTTCTTCACCTTTAGTCCATAAACGCTGTTTACTTCTGCTATAAAACGTAACTAAATTGGTGCTTAAGGTTTTATTTAAAGCGTCTTCATTCATATAACCAAGCATCAGTACTGTTTTAGAAGTAACATCTTGTATAATTGCTGGTATAAGTCCTTCTGAGTTATATTTTATTTTCATGTTTTTATTTTTTTGTCATTTCGACAGAGCAAAGCGACGAGAAATCTCTTTAAAATGACTAGAGATTCTTCACTTCGTTCAGAATGACATTAAAGTCGTATTGCTATATCATTATTTTTTAACTCTCTTTTTAATTCTGGAATAGGGATTTCCCCAAAGTGAAATACACTAGCAGCCAATGCTGCATCAGCTTTCCCTTCTATAAATGTGTCTGTAAAATGCTGTATTGTTCCTGCACCTCCAGAAGCTATGATTGGTATATTTACTAAATCTGATAATTTAGCCAAAGCTTCATTAGCAAATCCGTTTTTTGTACCATCATGATTCATAGAAGTAAAGAGTATTTCTCCCGCTCCCCGTTCTTCAACTTCCTTAGCCCAATTAAATAGTTTAATATCTGTTGGAATAGTTCCTCCTGCAAGATGAACATACCATTCTCCATCAATTTGTTTAGCATCTATAGCTACAACAATGCATTGATTTCCAAATTTATTAGACAACTCATTTATTAATTCTGGTCGTTTAACCGCTGATGAATTTATCGAGATTTTGTCTGCTCCATTTTTTAGTAGTTTATCGACATGCTCTTCAGAGGATATTCCACCTCCAACAGTAAAAGGAATATTTATTTGTTCAGCAACTTTATATACTAAGTCTAAAGTTGCACTACGATTCTCTAAAGTAGCAGCTATATCAAGAAACACTAATTCATCTGCCCCTGATTTGGCGTAAGCTTTAGCAAGTTCCACAGGATCACCAGCATCAATTAAATTTACAAAGTTGACACCTTTCACAGTTCGTCCGTTTTTAATATCTAAGCAAGGAATGATTCGTTTTGTTAACATAATATTTGTGTCATTCCTGCAAAAGCAGGAATCTTTTTGTTATTCGGTGGTTGAGATTCCTGCCTACGCAGGAATGACAACTACTGATTAATTATAAATTGCTCTAATTGTTTTAAACTAATTTTATTTTCGTAAATAGCTTTACCAATAATTACACCTTCACAACCTAACTCTTCTAATTTTGGTATTTCACTAAATGTCGAGATACCTCCAGAGGCTATTAGTTTAGGAGGTTGAGATTTCTCGTCGCTTTGCTCTGTCGAGATGACATTACATTCGTTTAATATCCTTTTGTATAAATCAAATGATGGTCCTTGAAGCATTCCATCTTTAGATATATCTGTACAAATCACATAATCAACCCCCTTATTCATATAATCTTTAATAAATGGTATTACAGATAAATCACTCGTTTCTAGCCATCCTGAAACAGCTATTTTTTCATTAATACAATCTGCTCCTAAAATAATTTTATCTGATCCATATTTAGATATCCAAGATTCAAACACATCTGGATTCTTTACAGCAATACTACCACCTGTTATTTGGTTAGCACCACTTTCAAAAGCTATTTTTAAATCTTCATTACTTTTTAAGCCTCCTCCAAAATCAATTTTCAAATTTGTTTTAGTTGCTATAGTTTCTAAAACTTTATAGTTAATGATTTTGCTAGCTTTGGCTCCATCAAGATCTACCACGTGTAAATATTGTATACCAGCATCTTCAAACTGTTTAGCTATTTCTAGTGGATTTTCGTTGTATACCTTTTTTGTGTCATAATCACCTTTGGTTAGTCTAACACATTTTCCTTCTATAATATCTATTGCAGGTATAATTCTCATGATAATTCAATAAAGTTTTTTAGTATTAATTCACCAATATCTCCACTTTTTTCCGGGTGAAATTGTACTCCGTAAAAATTCTCTTTTTGTAAAGCTGTTGAATACGTTATGCCATAATCTGTAAACGCGATTGCTTCATCACAAGACTCAGCATAATAACTATGAACCAGATACATATATGAGTGTTCTTTTATACCTTTAAACAGATCTGTTTTTAGGTTGTAAATGGTGTTCCAACCCATTTGAGGCACCTTTTTCTCATTGTTGAACCTTTTTATATCCACATTAAATACTCCCAAACCAACTGTGTTATTCTCTTGTGTATGATTGCACAAAAGCTGCATCCCTAGGCAAATTCCTAAAACAGGTTGTTTTAAATTTGGTATTAGCTCATCTAAACCTGATTCTTTAAGTTTTTTCATTGCATTACTTGCTTCACCAACACCAGGAAAAATTACTTTATCAGCATTTTTAATTACCTCAGGATTATTAGATAATATAGCTTTATAACCTAATCGTTTAAAAGCAAACTGGATACTTTGAATATTTCCAGCACCATAATCTATAATTACTATTTTCATATTTAAGACCTCTCGACTCCGCTCGAGGTGACATTTAGATATTTATAAAATTCCTTTAGTAGTTGGTAAAATGAGTTTGTCTGCATCTCTTTTTACGGCTACTTTTATAGCTTTAGCAAAAGCCTTAAAAATAGCTTCTATTTTGTGATGCTCATTTACACCTTCAGCTTTAATGTTTAAGTTGCATTTAGCACCATCTGTAAACGATTTAAAAAAGTGCATAAACATTTCTGTAGGCATTTTACCAATCATCTCTCGTTTAAAATCAGCTTCCCAAACTAACCAATTTCTACCTCCAAAATCTATTGCTACTTGTGCTAAACAATCATCCATTGGTAAACAAAATCCGTAACGCTCTATGCCAAGTTTATTTCCTAAAACCTGATTAAATAAATCACCAAGAGCAATTGCTGTATCTTCAATGGTATGGTGTTCATCGACTTCAAGATCGCCTTTAACTTTAATATCTAAATCCATTTGACCATGACGTGCTAATTGATCTAACATGTGGTCGAAAAATGCAATTCCAGTGTCGATATCACTTTTTCCTGTTCCGTCTAGGTTTAGTGCAATATCTATTTTCGTTTCGTTAGTATTGCGTTGTAAACTACCTGAACGCTGTTGTAGTTTTAAGAACTCATAAATTTCTTGCCAATCATTAGATTCTAATCCTATAAATGAGTTTAATTCTTCTTGCTTAACTGTAATATCATTAGTACCTAAATTGGTTTTATCATTAATGTAAATACCCTTAGAATTTAAGTTTTTAGCTAATTCGATATCTGTTAAACGATCTCCGATAACATATGAGTTTTTTAAATCGAAATCATCTGAAAAATATTTAGTCAATAAGCCTGTATTTGGTTTACGAGTTGGCGCGTTATCTTTAGCAAAAGTTCTATCTATAAATTGCTCTTCAAAAACAATTCCTTCATTTTTAAAAGTGTCAATTATGAAATTGTGTACTGGCCAAAATGTATTTTCTGGAAAAGCGTCAGTGCCTAAACCATCTTGATTTGTTATCATAACTATTTCATAATTCAGCTCTTTACTAATCTTAGATAAATATTGAAATACTTTAGGATAGAACTCTAGTTTTTCAAACGAATCTATTTGTTCATCAGCTGGTTCTTTTATAAGTGTACCATCTCTATCAATAAATAATACTTGTGTTTTCATATTCATTTTTACTATTTGGAAGTACTGTTTTTTTATTTATAACTTCTTGTGGATTCCGCTTCACACTTCGACTACGCTCAGTGGGACAGTGCGGAATGACAATACTTATTGTAATTTATTTAATACGTTTATTAGTGTGTTGTTTTCTTTTTCTGTGCCAACGGTAATTCTTAAGCAATTATCGCATAAGGGTTGATTACTTCTGTTTCTTACCACAATTCCTTTATTTATTAGTTGCGTATAACGCTTGTTAGCATCATCCACTTTTAATAGAATAAAATTTGTACTTGAATTATAAATTCTTTCTACAAAAGGAACTTCTTTTAGTTTTAACATCAATTGTTTTCTCTGTTCAATCAAAGTTTTAATTTGCTTCTCTACATCTTGATTATTTAGTTGCAGAACTGCTTTTTCCTGACTTAATACATTGACGTTGTATGGAGGTTTAATTTTGTTTAAATAAGAGATTATCTCTTCTGAAGCGTAACATATACCAAGTCGTATTCCTGCTACACCATACGCCTTTGATAATGTTTGTGTAACAATAAGATTAGGGTACTCATTTAATCTAGTTAACCAACTTTTATTTTCTGAAAAATCAATATAAGCTTCATCAATAACCAGTATTCCGTTAAAAGAATTGAGTAATGTTTCAATTTTAGACACATCAATATCGTTAGCGGTTGGGTTGTTTGGCGAACAAATAAAAATGAGCTTCGTTTGTTCATTTATAGTTTGTAATATTTTACTTGTATCAATCTGAAAATTAGTATCTAATTCAACTTTTAAAACCTCTATAGCATTTGTATTAGCTAATACTTCATACATTCCATACGTTGGTGGTAGCGTAATTATATTGTCTTTGTTTGGTTCGCAAAACACCCTGAAAATGAGGTCTAATACTTCATCACTGCCATTACCTATCAAAATTTGAGATTTGTCAATTCCTTTTTGAGTCGCTAAAATGTCCTTTACTTTATTTTGATAAGGATCTGGATACCTATTAACCTCAGAATTAAATGGATTTTCATTTGCATCAAGGAAAATCATATTATTTGAATCGCCTTGAAACTCATCTCTAGCCGAAGTATATGGTCTTAGGTTTTTTATGTTTCCTCTTACCAACGTTTTTAAGTCAAAATCTTTTTTCATATATAGTTATATAGATTCCTGCCTTCGCAGGAATGACAAAATCATTTTAAATCATTTAGCCTAATTGATACTGCATTTTTGTGCGCCTGTAAACCTTCGGCTTCAGCCATTAATTCAATGGTATTACCTATAGATTTTAATCCTTCCTTACTTATTTGTTGAAATGAAATACTTTTTTGAAAGCTATCTAGATTCACTCCTGAAAATGCTTTTGCATAACCATTAGTTGGCAAGGTATGATTAGTGCCAGAAGCATAATCGCCAGCACTTTCTGGCGTGTAATTACCAATAAAAACAGATCCAGCATTTTGAATTCCTTGAACAAATAAATCGTTGTTATTAGTGCAAACTATAAAGTGTTCTGGGGCATACTGATTTATTAAATCTAAAGCAATCTCTTCATTTTCAACATAAATCATTTTAGATTTTGAGATAGCAATTTCAGCGATATCTTTTCTTGGCAGTTCTTGTATCTGCATATCAATTTCTTTTTCAACGTTTTCAATTAAATCCTTAGAAGTCGATACTAAAATAACCTGACTGTCTGTTCCGTGTTCAGCTTGACTTAATAGATCTGAAGCCACATAACCAGCATTTGCAGAATCGTCTGCAACAACTAATAATTCGCTAGGACCAGCAGGCATATCTATAGCTACTCCATATTTAGTTGCCATTTGTTTTGCTACAGTCACAAATTGGTTTCCCGGTCCAAAAATTTTATCAACTTTTAAAACAGTTTCAGTACCAAACGTCATAGCTGCCACAGCTTGAATACCTCCTACTTTGTAAATCTTGGTAATTCCACAGAGATTTGCCGTATATAATATTTCATCAGCTATTTTTCCTTCACTATTAGGTGGTGTGCATAAAATGATTTCTTTACAACCTGCTATTTTAGCTGGAACAGCTAGCATTAATACTGTTGAAAATAATGGCGCTGTACCTCCAGGAATATATAGACCTACACATTCTATTGGTCTTTTTTCTTGCCAACACACAACACCAGTTGTAGTTTCTATTTTATTGCCAGAAATTTCTTGAGCTTTGTGAAATGCTTCAATATTATTTTTTGCCTGAGCTATTGCCTGTTTAAGTTCATTAGCTATTTTATTTTCCGATTCATTTAACTCTTTATCACTCACTAAAATGTTATCTAGATCAGCTCCATCAAAAATTGATGTATATTTTGAAACCGCAGCATTTCTATGCTGTCTTACATCTTTAAAAATCTCGAAAACAGTGTCTTCAATATCATCAACTGTTTGAGTTGGTCGTTTTAAAATCTCAGACCACGTTTCTCTTTTTGGATTAACTATTTTTTGCATAATAATTTTTGTATTATTTAATGAGATACTGAATCAAGTTCAGTATGCTAAAGCACCATTTTTTCGATTGGACAAACTAGAATACCTTGAGCTCCTTTTAACTTTAATTCATCAATGATCTCCCAAAACTGATCTTTGCTGATTACTGAATGAACAGAGCTCCAACCTTCTTCTGCTAATGGCAATACTGTTGGACTCTTCATTCCTGGAAGTACATTTATAATATCTTGGAGCTTGTCGTTTGGTGCATTAAGCAATACATACTTTGAAGCTCTGCCTTTTAAAACTGATTTGATTCGGAACTGAATTCTATCTAATAGCTCTTTAGATTCTGATGCTATTTTTGGAGATACAGCCAAAACTGCTTCAGATTTTAAGATAACATCTACTTCTTTTAAATTGTTCTTGAATAAAGTGCTTCCGCTAGAAACTATATCAACTATAGCATCGGCAAGACCAATATTTGGTGCTATTTCTACAGAACCATTAATTACATGAAGGTTGGCATTTATGCCTTCATTTGCTAAAAACTCTCTTACAGTATTAGGATACGATGTAGCGATTTGTTTTCCGGAAAGATCTTGCAGGCTATTGTATTCAAAAGATTTAGGAACTGCTATTGATACGCGACATTTTGAAAAACCTAAGTTTTCAATTGAATCAATGTCATCACCTTTTTCTATTAGTACATTCTTACCAATAATAGCCACATCTACAACACCATCTCTTAGATATTGTGGAATATCGCCATTACGTAAATAGAAAACTTCTAAAGGAAAGTTTCTTGCTGATGCTTTTAATTGATCTTTACCATTGTCGATAGAAATTCCAATGTCTTTTAACAGTTTCATGGAGTCATCGTGTAAACGTCCAGATTTTTGAACTGCAATTTTTAATTTACTCATAGTATTTCCTGCGAATGCAGGTATCTTTTTAATTAAACTTAGTTTTTGTTTGAGTAAATCTTTTCGGAGAGATTTCCATTTTTATGGAAAAACAAAACCCGCTTGATTTACTCAAACGGGTTTCAAAATATATTTTAAAGTTTATTCAATACATTTTCAGCTCGCCTGAGTGCAAGTATGAAAATGATGATGATGTAATTGAATAAAATTCATGTTTCTTTTTGTCTGAACAAATATTTCGAAATAAAATTTATATATCCAAACTTTTTTAGAAAAAATTACTGATTCCCTAAAATAATTGGCAATCCATCTTTACCAGAACCAATAACCACAACTTTACTATTAGGAGACTCAGAAAGTTTTAATGTAGCTTCAATTCCTTTGTCTTGAAGGATCTTTTCGGTAAGTGATGCACTTAATATACGGTTAGCATCAGCTTTACCTTTTGCTTCAATGATTTGTCGTTCGGCCTCTTTTTGCGCTGTTACTAATCTAAACTCATATTCAAGAGATTCCTGTTCTTGTTTAAGTTTACGCTCAATCGCATCTTTAATTGTTACAGGTAAAGTCACATCTCTAATTAATATTTCATTCAACTGAATGTATTGATCATCGACAATTTTTTTTGTTTCTTCAAAAATCTCTACCTGAATAACATCTCGCTTACTTGAGTATAATTGCTCTGGTGTATAACGTCCTACTACACTTCTGGCTGCCGAACGAATTGCTGGTAATAAAATACGCTCTTTATACATTTCACTCTTTTCCTGATGCAATTTCCCAAGATCATTATACTTAGGCTGAAACCAAGCTGAAGCGTCTAGCTTAATATCTAGCCCGTTAGACGATAATACGTCCATTTTTTCAAAAGCTTCTTGTTGGCGTACTTCATAAATATGCACTTTGTTCCAAGGCATTACTAAATGAAATCCTTCGCCTAATGGCGGCTCATCAGTAACAACACCGCCACCAAACGTTTTATAAAGCACTCCTGCTTCACCAGATCCAACCGTAACTGCCGATTTAGAAACTAGAATAATTGATACGATAACGATGAATAGGATTGGTAATCCAATTTTAGGTAATTTTTCCATTTTATTTGATTGTTATTTTGTTTAAATAAGTCCGTTATATTTTCTTAAAAACCACTCTATTGCTAAGCTAAGAGCAATAAGTGCTAATAAGAATTTAAAGTCGATTAAAGGTACGACATTTTTACTACTCTTTTGAATGGTTGCAAACCTAGAATCATTTACCAGATCATTAATTAATGCCTCAGTTTGTGAAGTAAAATATGCTGTTCCCTGGCTATTAGTAGCTACTTCCTGTAGTTTTGTTACATTGGCATTTAAAAATTGTTTTTCAACACTATAATCCAGAATGGTAAGTTCTCCTGTTTGTGATAGTTCTCCATTATTTGCAGACACTGTAAACTTATATGTTCCAGGATCTAAGCTGCTTATATCTACCTCATAATTGTTTTGTTTAAGCACAAACGGAATAGTTGTAGCAGTATTTGTTTTGATGTTGGTCAATGTAATATTTAGCGATGCTCTACCATCAAACTCGTAGTTTTTATTAAAAAATTGCGCTTGTATTTTCACATTGTTGTTCCCATTGTAAAAAGATTCATATTCAATGTTCAAACGACTTCTTCTCTTATTTGATGCAATGTATTGTACTATCTTACTCATAAAATCATCAAACACTTCAAACGTTCTATTATCTAAATAATTTTGAGCTCGCCAACGCCAGAGTCCTTCACCAAATAAAACAGCTTCTCGCCTACCTAATTCCTCAAATGTTACCATAAGTGGCTCCTGGATAATAGTACCATTTATTTGTTTGTACAATAAAGTTTCAAATGGTTTATCAAATTCAATACTACCAAATTCTGAACGCAATGGTGGAAAATTAGAAACGTTCAATTCATTAATTATAAATGTACCAAAGTTATCGTTTAATACGGCTTGATAATCTTCAAGCTGCCCCGTTATTTCCTGCTGATAGACCGATTGAATATTGTTTAGAAACATAAAATCCGTTTGGGGACCTGTCACTATAAATCTATTCTTACTCTCTTGATCTAAGGCATCAAAAACAGATCGAAATGAACTATTTGGTTGGTACAGAATCACCATTTGATAGTCATCTTTATTATCTAAATACTCATTTGGCGACAATATATCAACAGATCGGTGCTCATTACTTTCAATAGCTTTTCTTAATACGCCAATATCTGGGTGACTTATAGTCGACACAATGGCTATATTGGTTTTTTGATCGATAACATCTACTGCAAATGGTTTACTATTATTAGTGGTGTTCTTTTCATTATCTATAGGAGCAATTGTAGCATTATAGGTTGTAACCCCAACTTTATTGGCAGGAATTGTGACCGTAACTGTTTTAGAATTATTGGTATTTGAAAATTCAATGGTCTCTCTGTGTATTACAGAATTCCCTGAACTTACCGTTAACTGAGATGTTATGTTAGAACTTCCATTATAAACAACAATAATCTCAACTGGAAATTTATTCTTTAAATAAGCATATTTGTTAACGTTTAATTGCTGGATTCTTATATCGGAATAGCTAATCGTATCACCAAGTATTACAGGAAACAAAGGTTGTGAATACGTATTTGATACAAACTCGTAATCATTTCCATAGGTTTGATTTCCATCTGTAATTACAATGGTTGGCGCATTTGTATTTTTATATATCTGCTCTAGGTTATTAAAAACAGTAGCTATATTGGTTTGCGACGATTCAAAACTCAACGAGTCCAAAACCTCAAAATCATCACCAAAACTATAATAAGCTACATCAAATTTATCATTTAACGCTTCACTATTTTCAATGGTATTTACCAAATTGTTTACATCATCAACCTGTTCTAGAAAACTTATAGATTGCGAGTCATCTATAGCTACTAGCAGTTTTGGTTTTTCGTTAGTTAGCGTTATTTTTTCAAATTTTGGATTAACTATTAAGAGTAGAATTGCAAAAATTGTTACAAAGCGTAGTAAAGCAAAAACAGGGTTTAATTTTCTCTTTTTAGATTTATATATATACTGAAACAGCGCTATTAAAAGCGCTGCTATACCAGCTAAAATGATATATAAAACCGTTGCTGTTTGCAAACTTTATTGTTTTGTTTTAATCAATTCGAACGATTCAAAAAATCGCTTATCATTTGAATTATTATCTTTTTCTTTAGCACAAATTGTTTGTATTAAATACAATTTATTACTAACCAGAATTCCTTTCATATGAATAATGTATAGTCCAGATTGTATTGCAATTTTAGACTCTACAGAACCAAATCCGTTAAACGTACCTTTAACAGAAGACAATAATGTACCATTGGTGTTTTGAACAGCTCCATTAACAGAACCATCAAGCATTTTATCAATTGTTTCAGGGTCGTCATAACTATTACCTTCCTCTGGGTAAACGGTATAAGCAATCATGTAAATTAAAACATCGCTATTCAAATCTGCTGATTGATCTAGCATATTCATTTTCATCATTACTTCTCCCACAGCTGTAGAAACTGGTTGATCCTTACCTGTAGGTTGTGAAGGAAAATCAACTCGATAGCCTTTCTCAATGTCTTTAACAGCAATCCATTCTTCTTGTTGCGCAACTGTTATATTGAACATAAACAAAACAACAAGAAGTGTGTATGTATTTTTCATAGTACTAGGTTAACATTCCTCCATCAACATTTAATGTCTGTCCTGTTACATAAGCAGATAAATCACTCGCTAAAAACACGCAAGCATTAGCAATATCTTCAGGCGTTCCACCACGTTTTAATGGTATAGCCGCTCTCCAGCCTTTTACAGTTTCTTCATCAAGCTTAGCAGTCATTTCTGTTTCAATAAATCCAGGAGCAATTACATTACTTCTTATGTTTCTTGATCCAAGCTCTAAGGCTACAGATTTTGAGAACCCAATAATACCTGCTTTAGAAGCCGCATAATTGGTTTGGCCTGCATTTCCTTTTACACCAACTACAGAACTCATATTAATTATAGAGCCTTTACGTTGTTTAAGCATTGTACGTTGTACAGCTTTGGTCATATTAAATACCGATTTTAAGTTTACCTCAATGACCTTGTCAAAATCCTCCTCACCCATTCTCATTAAAAGGTTATCCTTGGTAATTCCAGCATTGTTAACTAAAACATCAATAGCACCAAACTCTTCAAGTACATCAGCTGCCAATTGTTGTGCTTGTTCAAAATCTGCTGCATTACTTTGATAGCCTTTAGCTTTCACTCCTAGCTCATTTAATTCCTTTTCCAGCTCTTGCGCTGCTTCCACAGAAGAACTGTATGTAAATGCTACATTTGCTCCCTGAGCAGCAAATACCTGAGCTATTCCCTTTCCAATTCCTCTACTAGCTCCAGTAATTATAGCTGTTTTTCCTTCTAAAATTTTCATATTATCGTAGTTAGTTATATAGTTCTATTTAAGTCTATCTTATCAATTCAAATATAGCAAATACAAGTTGCATCAAATAAAAAAACCTCACAAAATCTTGTGAGGTTTTTAACAAATCTAAACGTTATTAATTGTTAGGAACAAACTTAATATCTACCATTCCTAAATACGATGTTGTAGAAGTTTGATGCGGCATTAACTGATTAAGATTCATGCCAGTTCGAACTCTGTATTGTGTTATGAGTATATCTTCAGACTCAGCAGGAAAAATAACATTTCCTGAATCGTTGAATATATAATAATCATTCGTATTCACAGATACAAAATAGTCTACTCCAGAATTTATGTTAATTGGCTCAACATCTTGAAACGATAATAACTGTGAGGTTGCAGTTATGTTTACTGTTGCTAAGACTTCTTCAGTATCAAAATTCCATAGTGTCACACGATATTCACCATTATCAGGCACTCTCACTCCCAATGCCTTTATGGAACCATTCTTAAACGATTTGAATTTATACCCTGCTTCAAATTGTATTGCAGAGTTTTGTTTTGAATTTTTCAACTCCATATGTCCGCTTTCAATAAGCGATTTCATAGGATATTGTGGTGTAGCTTCAACTACTATTTCTTCATCTTCATTTTTTGAACATCCCATTAACAAAATTACTGTTAATACAATTCCTGAAATTAATTTTTGTGTTTTCATGACCCTAAATTTTATGTTTACATCTTTATATAAATCAGGTCATGAAAATGTTACCCCTTTAAATAAAAAAAGATCCGTTGATAATTCAACGGATCTGATAATTATATTATTAGAAATTCTAACTTACCCTAGAACTTCTGCAACTTTTTTACCTATTTCTGCAGGAGAATCTACTACGTAAATTCCACATTCTCTCATAATAGCTTTCTTAGCCTGAGCAGTATCATCGCTTCCTCCAACAATAGCACCAGCATGTCCCATAGTACGTCCTGCAGGAGCTGTTTCACCAGCAATAAAACCAACTACTGGTTTTTTACTTCCGCTTTCTTTATACCACTTGGCAGCATCACCTTCTAACTGACCTCCAATTTCACCAATCATTACAACACATTCAGTTTCAGGATCATTAATCAATAACTCCACAGCTTCTTTAGTAGTAGTACCAATAATTGGATCACCACCAATACCAATTGCTGTTGTAATTCCTAAACCTTGCTTTACAACTTGATCAGCAGCTTCGTAAGTTAGGGTTCCAGACTTAGACACAATACCTACGTTTCCTTTTTTGAACACAAAACCAGGCATAATACCTACTTTAGCTTCTTCAGGTGTAATAACTCCTGGGCAGTTTGGTCCTACTAAGCGACAGTTCTTGTCTTTGATATAATCTGCAGCTTTAATCATATCGGCTACAGGAATTCCTTCTGTAATCGTTATAATAACTTTAATACCTGCATCAGCAGCTTCCATAATTGCATCAGCAGCAAATGCTGGCGGTACAAAAATAATAGTTGTATCTGCTCCAACTTCTTTTACTGCTTGCTCTACAGTATTAAAAACTGGTTTATCTAGATGTGTTTGTCCACCTTTTCCTGGTGTCACACCACCAACAACATTGGTTCCATACTCGATCATTTGAGAAGCATGAAATGTTCCTTCACTTCCAGTAAAACCTTGGACTATTATTTTAGAATCTTTATTTACTAAAACGCTCATTTGTGTTCTGTTTTATTATTTTAACTAAGACGTCGCAAAAGTAATTTTTTGCAACTGAATTTTAAAGTGTTTTTCGCTTTATTTTATAAAAAGAATCGAAACGCTTAGGCTTCTTTATTTTTTAATTTTTCAAGAATCTCAGGAATCTTTTTAATAGATGCAATTTCCTTATATTTTGTTCTAAAATCTTCAGCAGGTATTCCAAAATAATGTTTCCCTCCCTCTAAGGATTTACTAACACCAGCTTTAGCAGAAATTACAGTTTTAGCACCAATGGTAATACCACTAGTAATACCTACTTGTCCCCAAATAGTTACCTCGTCTTCAACTACTGTACAACCAGCAATACCAACCTGAGATGCTATTAGGCATTTTTTTCCTATAACAGTGTCATGGCCAATTTGCACCATATTATCGATCTTTGCACCTTCTTTTATAGTAGTATCTCCAGTAACACCACGATCTATGGTACAAGATGCACCAATATCAACATTATCTTCAATTACAACACGACCACCAGAAAGTAATTGATCGTAACCTTCAGGTCGTTTTTTATAATAAAAAGCACTTGAACCTAAAACAGTATTGGCATGTATTGTTACATTATCTCCAATAACTGCATCATCATAAATACTTACATTGGAATGGATAGTACAATTACTGCCAATCACTACATTATTTCCAATAAAGCAGTTGGGTTGAATAATAGTATTCTCACCTATTTTAGCTGAAGTTGAAATAGCACTACTTGCTACTTGAAAAGGTTTAAAGTGATTTGTTAATTTATTAAAATCACGAAACGGGTCGTCTGACACTAATAAAGCTTTTCCTTCAGGACATTCAACATCTTTATTGATTAATACTATGGTTGCTGCGGATTGTAATGCCTTATCATAATACTTAGGGTGGTCAACAAATACAATATCTCCAGGAGTGACTACATGAATTTCATTCATTCCAAGAACTGGAAAATCTTCATCTCCTACATAATCGCATGCAATAATGGATGCTATTTCCTTTAAAGTATATGGCTTTGGGAATTTCATAATTTAAAAAGACTTACTCTTTAATTCGTTCTTTATAAGTGCCTTTTTCGGTTTCTACCTTAATTTTATCACCCTCGTTTATAAACAATGGCACCATAACTGTTGCTCCTGTTTCAACAGTTGCAGGCTTTGTAGCGTTTGTAGCTGTATTACCTTTAACACCTGGTTCTGTAGCAGTAACCTCTAGAATTACACTTGCCGGCATATCCACAGATAGTGGCATTCCATCTTCAGAATTAATGATTACTGTAACCACTTCACCTTCTTTTAATAATCCTGGATTATCAATTGTACTCTTTTCGAGTGTGATTTGATTATAGTCTTCCACATTCATGAAGTGATAAGTATCGCCTTCTGGATATAAATATTGGAATTTATGAGTCTCTACTCTTACATCATCAATTTTATGTCCTGCAGAAAACGTATTATCAATCACTTTTCCTGTAGTAACACTTTTTAATTTTGTACGTACAAAAGCAGGTCCTTTCCCTGGTTTTACATGTAAAAACTCAATAATTTTATAAATATCATGATTGTATCTAATGCACAATCCATTTCTTATATCCGAAGTACTTGCCATGTTATAATTATATTAATTTGATTTAAAATATCCTTTCATAATTCCTCTATGAGAATTTTTGATAAACTGAAGAATTTCATCTCTTTCTGGAGTAGCTTCCATTTCAGCTTCAATAATCTCTGAGGCTTGCGTGTTGTTATAATTACGTTGATACAACAACCTATATATGTTTTGAATTTCTCTAATTTTTTCTGAGGTAAAACCACGACGTCGTAATCCTACCGAATTAATACCAACATATGATAAAGGTTCTCTAGCTGCCTTAACATATGGAGGCACATCTTTTCTAACCAAAGATCCACCTGTAACAAACGCGTGATTACCAACAGAACAGAATTGATGTACCGCAGTCATTCCTGCTAATACCACATAATCACCAACAGTAATATGTCCGGCTAATGTACTGTTATTAGAAAATATACAGTTATTCCCAACAATACAGTCATGAGCTATATGGCAATAAGCCATGATAAGGCAGTTATTCCCTATAACTGTTTTCATTTTATCTGCAGTACCACGATTGATTGTTACACACTCTCTAATAGTAACATTATCTCCTATTTCAACAGTCGTATCCTCATCGTTGTATTTTAGATCTTGAGGAACAGCAGATATAACAGCTCCAGGAAAAATGCTACAATTTTTACCAATTCTGGCACCTTCCATTATTGTAACATTAGATCCTATCCATGTTCCTTCACCAATAACCACATTATTATGAATGGTTGTAAAGGGTTCAATTACAACATTTTTAGCAATTTTTGCTCCAGGATGAACGTAAGCAAGAGGTTGATTCATAGTTATTTAACTTTAGTTATTTGAGCCATTAGTTCAGCTTCCGCGCAGAGTTTTCCATTGGCATATGCATAGCCTTGCATATGGCAAATTCCTCTTCTAATAGGTGTAATTAATGAGCATTTGAAAATTAGCGTGTCACCAGGAACCACTTTTTGTTTAAACTTCACATTATCCATTTTCATGAAGAATGTTAAATAATTTTCAGGATCTGGAACTGTGCTTAATACCAATATTCCTCCTGTTTGTGCCATGGCTTCTACTATTAATACTCCAGGCATAACTGGAGCTCCAGGGAAATGTCCTGCAAAGAAGCTTTCATTCATTGTCACATTTTTTGTTCCAATAACATGAGATTTCGACAATTCAAATATCTTATCGATCAATAAAAATGGCTGTCTGTGTGGCAACATATTCATGATCTGGTTCACATCCATCAACGGTGCCTGATTAAGATCTATACTAGGAACATTATTCCTTTTATCAATCTTAATAATTTTTGCCATTTTTTTAGCAAATTGAGTATTTACGTAATGTCCTGGTTTATTTGCAATTACCTTTCCTCTAATTCTAGTTCCAATTAAAGCGAGATCTCCAACAACATCCAATAGCTTATGTCTTGCAGCTTCATTAGGATGATGCAATGTTAAATTATCTAATATTCCGTTAGGTTTTACGGCAATATTATCTTTTTTAAAGGCAACTTTTAAACGTTCCATTGTTTCTTGAGACAATTCTTTATCTACATAAACAATAGCATTGTTTAAATCTCCTCCTTTTATCAATCCGTGCTCTAATAACATTTCTAGCTCATGTAAAAAGCTGAATGTTCTAGAGTCTGATATTTCTTCTTTAAAATCTGCAATATGTTGTAAGGTCGCATTTTGTGTTCCTAAAACTTTAGTACCAAAATCTACCATTGTGGTTATTTGATATTCATCTGAAGGAATAATTGTGATCTCGCTTCCAGATTCTTCATCTACATAAGATACTACTTCTTTAACAACGTATTCTTCGATAAACTCATCTTGCTCTACGACTCCTACAGACTCGATCGCTTCTACAAAGAACTTAGATGATCCATCCATTATTGGTGGTTCTGAAGCATTCAATTCTATAATAGCATTATCAACCTGCATTCCTACAAGTGCAGCTAAAACATGCTCACATGTTTGGATTGTCACCCCGTTTTTTTCTAAACAAGTTCCACGCTGTGTGCTTGTAACAAAGTTAGCATCTGCTTTTATAACTGGGCTCCCTTCTAGGTCAATACGCCTAAAAGTAAAACCATTATTTGTCTCTGCTGGTTTAAAGGTTAACGTTACATTCTTTCCAGTATGAAGACCAACTCCAGTAAGCGAAACCTCATTAGCAATGGTTTTCTGCTTAATTTCTGTACTAATTACTGTCATTCAATTTTTTTTCTATTTCGTTTATTCCTTTTACAATTTTTGGAAGGTTCTTAAAGTATACATAAGACTTATTGTAATCGCCATATGATAAGGCTGGAGAACCTTGTAAAACTTCATCATCTTTTACATTTCTGCCTATTCCAGACTGTGCTTGAATCTTTACATTATTTCCGATTGTAATATGCCCTACGATTCCAACCTGACCTCCTATTTGGCAATTCTCGCCTATTTTTGTGGAACCTGCAATACCTGTTTGAGCAGCTATTACCGTGTTTTTCCCAATTTCAACATTGTGAGCGATTTGTATTTGATTATCAAGCTTTACACCACGTCTAATTATTGTAGAACCAAGTGTTGCTCTATCTATAGTTGTTGCAGCTCCAATATCAACATAATCTTCTAAAACTACATTTCCTGTTTGAGGCACCTTACTGTATTCACCTTTTTCATTTGGTGCAAAGCCAAATCCGTCAGCACCAATAATCGCTCCTGAATTAATTACACAATGATTTCCTATAATAGATTCAGAATAAATCTTTGCTCCAGCAAATAATATAACATTGTCGCCAATAGTTACATTATCACCTATATAACTACCTGGATAAATTTTTACATTTTCACCTATAGACACATTATCTCCTATATAGCTAAATGCACCTACATAAATATTTTCACCATATTTTGCAGAGTCAGAAATAAAACTTGGTTGCTCTATTCCAAACTTATTCATCTTTACTTGATTGTAATATTCTAATAACTTAGAAAACGCCTTATAAGCATCTTCCACTTTTATTAGTGTTGTTTCAAGATTAGATTCGGGAATAAAATCTTTATTAACAATAGCTACAGAAGCTTTTGTATCGTATATAAACTGAGTGTATTTAGGATTGGCTAAAAAGGTTAACGACCCTTTTGTACCTTCTTCTATTTTTGCAAGTTTAGAAACTTCAACATCTGGGTTTCCCACGATATCACCTTCTAAAATCCCTGCTATTTGTGATGCGGTAAATTTCATTGTCGCAAAAGTATAAAAAATGTGCTAAAGTTTACTCTTCGGATAACATATATAATACTTTGTCACAGGTTTGGAAAGTGCTTTTAAGTTTAAAAGATTTGACGCTTTAACTATATCGGCTGTTTTACCTGTTTTATAAAGAATTTTAATGGACTGGTTTTTTATTTGATATGCCTGATTGGTAATATCTCCCTTAAATACAAAATAACTTGCTTCCTCTCTAGAAATATTATATTTCGTAACAAGATTATCAACATGCTTAGCTAAACTTTCATTTTTAATTTTCTTATTCTTTAATTTAATACTTAGAAGTTCTCTGTTGATGATCATATCGCATAAATTGCTTAAAACAAAATCGTCATGATATTGCCATTCTTTCATTGCAGATATAATATCATAGTCATCAAGTTTAGCAAAAGTATCTAGTGCTTCACCGTTAAATTTATCTTTTGTAATATCGTTCTTCAAATAAAAAGACAAAGCACTACTAGCAGTTAACTCTTCTCCTCTTTTAGTTATTTCTTTTGCTCTTTGCAACGCTCTAATCATTAACTGTTCGGCAACCAGACTTGTTTTATGCAAATACACTTGCCAATACATCAACCGTCTAGCTGTTAAAAATTTTTCAATAGAGTAAATTCCTTTCTCTTCAATAACAAGCTCATCATTTACCACATTCAACATCGTTATTAAACGCTCACTATTAATATTGCCTTCGGCTACTCCTGTATAAAAACTATCACGCTTTAAATAGTCTGCTCTATCCATATCAAGTTGCCCAGAAATTAATTGATACATGAACTTACGGTGATATTCTCCTTTAAAAACAGTTATAGCAAGCGTTAAACTTTGGTTAAATTCTCTATTAAGTTTTTCCATAAAAAGCAGAGAAATCTCTTCATGCGTAACATTATTAGCAATGCTATGCTCCATGGCATGACTAAATGGTCCATGACCAATATCGTGCAATAATATGGCTATTAACAACGCATTTTCTTCGTCTTCTGAGATTGCAACCCCTTTAAAACGAAGTATTCTAACAGCTTTTTGCATTAAATGCATACATCCTAAAGCATGGTGAAATCTTGTATGATGTGCCCCAGGATAAACCAAATACGACAATCCCATTTGTGTAATTCGGCGTAAGCGCTGAAAATATTTGTGTTCTATAAGATCGAAAATTAACGAGTTGGGAATAGTAATAAATCCGTAAATTGGGTCGTTAAATATTTTGAGTTTGTTCTTCGTGTTCAAACTTATTTTTATTAAAAGTTATACAAATATAATTATATGAGCAACATAAACATCCTTTGGGTTGATGATGAAATAGATTTACTTAAACCACATATATTATTCTTAGAAAAAAAGAACTACCAAGTAACGACTTGTCAAAGTGGCACTGAAGCCATAGAGATTATTGACGAACGTAATTTTGATATTGTTTTTCTTGACGAAAACATGCCTGGACTTACAGGTCTAGAAACTCTAGCAGAGATCAAAGAAAAACGCGCTAATCTTCCTGTAGTAATGATCACTAAAAGTGAAGAAGAATATATTATGGAAGAAGCTATTGGAAGTAAAATAGCAGACTACCTAATTAAACCGGTAAATCCAAACCAAATACTTCTAAGCTTGAAAAAGAACTTAGATCACACAAGGTTAGTTTCAGAAAAAACAACATCAAGCTACCAACAAGAGTTTAGAAAAATAGCTATGGATCTTGCAATGGTAAACACCTATGAAGAATGGGCAGATCTATACCAAAAACTTATTTATTGGGAAATAGAGTTAGAAGACATTGAAGATCATGCTATGTTTGAAATATTAGAATCTCAAAAAAATGAAGCAAACCTTCAGTTTGGGAAATTTATTGATAAAAACTACCCTGACTGGTTTCAAGCGAATGAAGACGCTCCAATAATGTCTCACAATCTATTCAAGGAAAAGGTAGTTCCTGAGATCACTCCTGAACAACCAACACTATTGGTGGTTATTGATAATTTACGTTATGACCAATGGAAAGCATTTGAACCAATTGTAAACAATTATTATAAAAAAGATAAAGAATTGCCATATTACAGCATACTCCCTACCGCCACACAGTATGCAAGAAATGCTATATTTTCCGGACTAACACCTATTGACATGGAGCGCTTACATCCAAACCTATGGAAAAACGACACGGATGAAGGTGGCAAAAATCTTCATGAAGGCGAATTTCTTGAAGCTCAATTAAAACGATTGGGCTTAACTCATTTAAAGCATGAGTACATTAAAATCACCAATTTAAAATCTGGTAAAAAGCTAGCCGAAAATTTTAAATCAAAAAAGAATAATGATCTAACTGTAGTTGTTTACAACTTTGTGGATATGCTATCGCATTCTAAAACTGAAATGGAAGTTGTAAAAGAATTAGCCTCTAACGATAAAGCTTATCGTTCTCTAACACTAAGTTGGTTTAAAAATTCACCGCTTTTAGATATAATACAGCAAGCGCAACAATTAGGCTTTAAACTTATTATCACTACAGACCATGGTACTATTAACGTAAAAAACCCATCAAAGGTAATTGGAGATAGAGACACCAGTTTAAATCTTAGATATAAAACCGGCAGAAGTCTAACGTATGAAGATAAAGATGTACTAGCTGCAAAAGATCCCAAGAAAATACAACTACCCTCTATTACAATGAGTAGTTCTTTTATTTTTGCAAAAGGTGATTTATTTTTCGCTTATCCTAATAATTATAACCACTACGTGAGCTATTATCGCAATACGTATCAGCATGGAGGTGTGTCTTTAGAAGAAGTTATCATCCCTTTTATAGTGCTGAATCCTAAGTAAAAAGATCTGTAAAACGCAAAAAAAATCGACGAAATGCACTTTTTTGTTGTATTTTTACTATATTAGCTTTATAATTGCATAAATTTTGTGCAGTTGGAAAAGATATTTGACATACATTCTATTGATGAAGCCGCTAAAGAATTAGTTAAAAATGCCACTTCAAAAACCATTTTATTTCATGGTGATATGGGAGCAGGAAAAACTACATTTATTAGTGCCTTAGTTAAAGTTCTAGGCGGTACTGACGAAGTATCGAGCCCGACATTTTCAATAGTAAATGAGTATAAAATACCAAATGATAAAGTATATCATTTTGACTTTTATAGAATAGATGATATACATGAGGTTTTAGATATAGGAATCGAAGATTATTTATATTCTGGACATTGGTGTTTTATTGAATGGCCAGATAAGATTAGTGAAATTCTGCCGAATAACGCAGATATTTCCTACATAAAAATTAATAAAGACGGTAGCAGAACACTGAAATTAAGTGTTACTGAAGAAAATTTAAATAAAAATTAGAAAAAAAATAGCTTAAAAACAGTAAACAAACCCCAAACAAAAATCACGAAATTACGGTTTTTCCGTAGCTCGCAAGCCCCGTAAACAAAGGGATTTAACATTTTTTTAACACTTTTAACTGTAGTTGTATTTTAACTTTGTAAGTGTAATTAATTAATTAATCCCTTGAAATTATGAAAACTAAAAAGTATTTAATAGCAATAGCTATTTTCGGCGGTGTATTGTTTACAGCACAAGCGACTAATCTTTTAGATTTAAATGAGCAATTCACAACAAAAATCGACAAAGTTAAAAAACCAAAGCCATCAAACAACTAAGAAGGCTTTAATTGGTGGTAGTATAATTGCAACTTTAATTGCAATTTCTCCATTCTATTTTAATTTACATGAAAGTGTTCCAGAAACTGAAACCTGGGACACTTTTTTATTTACATATACAAGCACTCACTTTGGAGATGTTAATTATATGATGTGGATTTTAACTGGAAAAGCAGTTCCTTTATTCTTTTTGTTTATTTGGTTTTTTACTAATCGTCATTGGTGGTACCATGTCCTTTTAGTTCCTATTATAATGTATTGCTATCAAATTTTTAGTTTGTTTAATGACGATTTAAAATATATCGATGAATTTCAAATACTTCATCTCCTACCTATAATGGCTATTGTAATTCCTTCTATTTATTTATTAAGAGCTAGAATGTTTAATAAAATTAATGATGCTAATAAATCGCTGGAAGAGCTAGAAGAAGAGTTTAAAGTTGGTGGCAAAGGGTTCTTTGGTAAATTATCAGATTACTTCTAAGATAGAATTATTAAAATTATTTTATAAAAGGTAACAAAATCTATTATTGTTACCTTTTTTATTTTTAGAATATCATTTCTTTAAATTTATTCGTAATTTGGTTATTTAATTAACCGACACTATGAGTAAATCCCTTTCCCCTTTTACAAAAGAGCAATTACTTCCACAAGAAGAAACCTTAGAAGTATTAAAACGAAAAGGGAATTTATATATAGGTATTCCTAAAGAAACATCGTTTCAAGAAAAACGTGTTTGCCTTACCCCAGATGCTGTATCAGCACTTGTAAACAATGGACATCGTGTATTGTTTGAAGCTGGAGCTGGTGATGGAGCGAACTTTAATGATACAGCTTATAGTGAAGCTGGTGCAGAAATTACCAAAGACACCTCTAAGGTGTTTTCCTGTCCAATTTTATTAAAAGTAGAGCCACCTTCATTAGACGAAATAAAACTCATCAATCCGCAAACTATATTAATTTCGGCTTTACAATTAAAAACTCAAGACAAACCTTATTTTGAGGCATTAGCAAAAAAAAGAATTACTGCCATAGGTTTCGAGTTTATTCGTGATGAAGATGGTGTATATCCAGCTGTAAGGCAGCTTAGTGAAATAGCTGGAACTGCCTCTGTGCTTATTGCTTCAGAGTTGCTGTCAAATGTAAACAACGGTAATGGCTTAATGTTTGGAAACATAAGTGGCGTCCCTCCTATCGAGGTTGTAATTTTAGGAGCTGGAACCGTAGGCGAATTTGCTGCACGTTCTGCTATTGGTTTAGGTGCTAACATTAAAGTGTTTGACAATTCCATTTCAAAGCTAAGAGCACTGCAAACAAATTTGGGACGAGCTATATATACTTCTACAATGCAACCCAAAAATCTGTTGAAAGCTCTAAAACGCTGTGATGTTGCTATTGGTGCTGTAAGAGGTAAAAACCGAGCACCAGTATTAGTAAGTGAGCATATGGTAGAACATATGAAAAATGGCGCTGTAGTAATAGATGTGAGTATTGATATGGGAGGTTGTTTTGAAACAAGTGAAATTACTACCCACGATAAACCTACCTTTAAGAAACACGGTGTTATACATTATTGTGTGCCAAATATCCCAGCAAGATATTCGCGTTCTGCCTCTGTGTCAATAAGTAACATATTCACACCTTATTTACTTAAAATTGCTGAGGACGGAGGTATTGAAAATGCCTTAAGATTTGATCGTGGTTTAAAAAATGGTTTGTACTTTTACCACGGAATTTTAACCAATAAATCTGTAGCAGATTGGTTTGATCTTGACTACAGCGACGCAAATCTTCTAATTTTTTAGAATTAATGAAACTAATTCATCGTTTAGGCTATTACCTTGGAGGCTTCTCTATAGGTTTAATTTTTTTAGCATTCTTTTTAAGTGGAAAAAAAACCTCGTGCAGTTACGGACCAAATGCAAGAGTATTGAAAAATATCGGGCTCAAAGAATTAAAATATACTTCTGAATCGCAAAAGATGCTACAAAACAGCAGTATAGACACCTCTACCATTTCCTATATTTTGAAAAAAGGAAATGTGAACTTCTCTGAAAGTGACACTAAGTTAGATTCTTGTAAACTGTATGTGATAGAGGAAAGTATTGAAGATAAAGCATACACTCTGACTGTTGAAAACTGCGATAGTATTGCAACAATAAAAAAGATCATTATTAAATAAATAATGCCCGATATATAATATCAGGCACTATCAAACGAACTTAACCTATCCTTCTATTGAAAGATAATCTTTTTTGTTACCGATTTATTTCCCTCTGCAAGGGTTACAAAATATAATCCCGTCATAAAGCGCGATATATCTACACGCTTTTGAAATACCTGACCGTTATTTGGATCAATCGTTTCAACATGAATTAATTTTCCAATAGCATCATGAATATAGATGCTTGAAGAATTACTTAAACCTGCTATTTGAAGGTTTAGAATTCCATTTGATGTAGGGTTTGGGAACACGACATATTGAAAATTTGTTTCGTCACCTGAAGTTCCGCAATTAGGATCAATAAACACAGTAACATCATCAGTATCTGAATCAAATGCATTCGAAACAATTACTGTATATATAGTGTCTTCGTTAGGCGAAACATCAATACTCTTTGTAGTTTCACCTGTGCTCCATAAATAATTTTCACCTCCATCAGCTGTTAAAGTTAAGCTCTCTCCACGACATATAGTCATATCATTTCCTGCGTTAGCAGAAACAGCATTTGTAACATTAACCGTTACATCTGCTATACTCGAACAGTTATTTGTAAAGCCTGTAACGTAATATGTTGTAGTTTCCTGAGGACTCACGGCAATGTTTGGTTGTGTTGCACCATTACTCCATAAATAAGAGTCTGCACCAGATGCCGACAGTGTTACATATTCTCCAATTTCAATATCCTTATCCTCTCCAGCATCAACATTTGGAATTGGGTTTACAAAAACAGTCACATCATCACTATCAGAAGATATAGCATTAGATACTTCCACTGTATACGTAGTTGTAATATTTGGGTTAACTGTAATACTAGCAGTTGTTTCACCAGTATTCCATAAATAGGCTTCTCCTCCAGTAGCTGTTAGCGTTGTTGATTCTCCTTCACAGATCGTAATATCATTTCCAGCATTCGCATCTACACTACCTATAACAGTAACCTTTACTTCATCTGTTGATGTACATCCATTTAATTCTGTTACTTCTACAGTATATGTAGTGGTAACATTAGGCGATACTGTAATACTAGCGGTAGTTTCTCCAGTACTCCACAAAATATCACCATCACCAACAACAGTTAGTGTAGTGCTTTCGCCTGGGTAGATGTCCACGTCATTTCCTGCGTTTATCGTTTGCCTGGGCTTTACTGCTACAGTGACCTCGTCGGTACTGGAACAGCTATTTCGTGTTACAATGACTGAATAATTTGTTGTATCTGTGGGGCTAATATTTATGCTTTGCGTTGTGGCTCCATTACTCCACAAATAAGTATCTCCACCTGAAGCCGTTAAAGTAACTTCATCTCCTTCACATATTTCTACATCTTCTCCTGCATCAGCTGTTATTGGTGTATCTACAGTTACGGTAACAGAATCTGTACTTGTGTCGCCATTAGCATCGGTTCCTGTAACTGTATATGTTGTTGTTACTGTTGGTGTCACATCAATACTAGCGGTTGTTTCACCAGTGTTCCAGACATAACTTACTGATCCAGAAGCGGTTAACGTTGTAGTATCTCCTTCACAGATAGATTTATCAGCTCCTGCATTTACTGAAGCTCCTCCTCCTCCATTGGCTTTATCTCTAAAATCTACCACAAAGGTATGCACAGGAAAGGTAGTACTAGACCAATTAGATGCATACAATACGCGACTTCCTGAAGGCGATGGACAAACCTGAGCCTGATTTTCATATTCGTCCATAAGGTGATTTCTAGCATGCGCAATTCTTTCCACTCTAGAGCCATCAAGTTTAACTCCTAAAATTTCGTTGAAATATGGTCCCCAATTTTGATTCTCGGTTGAAATGGTAAACACCCAACCAGATCTATTTATTGATCTAGCCGAGGCATGACTCGCATATCCACCAGGAGTCAATACAGTAACCTGACCATCTATTAATCGTCTTTTTATAACGCGACCATCATCAGGATTTGACTTCGATACACCAACAGCTACTTCATAACCTTCTTGATCTATAGCCAGATCAAAATGACTAGGGCGTCCATATTCGCTCCAATATGGCCCTACTTGATTACCTGAAAGGTCATATATCTTTGAACGATCACTCCCATTTCCATAATCACCATTTACCATAATATAATTTCCTAAAGGAGACATTGATAACCAGTCGATATCAATTCCTGTAAAATCAATATCTGGATGTTTAATATTATTAGCGAAATCCAAAGCAAATACTACACGCTTTCCATCTGAAGCTCGATTGGCAAACACGCCAATTTTTGCACCATCTGAACTGTAATTACCTGTATGTCCAGTTCCTAAACCAGAATAACCACTTAAAGACATTAATTGTGTAGTATTTCCTGTAGAATAACTCCAAGTATACACTCCGTCGTCTCTTAGTAAGAGCATAAGGTCTGGATTAGTAGGATGCCAACGGGTTTCATTAGCACCAGGTACATTTGCCTCTTTAATAACCTCATAGGTTTCTCCATTTAAAAATAAAGAAGCTCCCCAACTTCCTCCTTGTGTTTTATGTCTATCTAGATAAATAATTGTTTCATCTGCATTCCATGGCTGTCTTGTTGAATAACCATGTCTCGCAACATTTCTCCATACTTCACCACTAACATTTTGAATTGAACTACCAACATCACCAGTAATACGAGTAATTTTTGTTCCAAAAGCTGGATCTGTTACCGATTGTAAGTAACCAGGTTTTGCCATTTCTTGTATAGGCCAATAATTTCCTTGATCCGTTATTAAATTAAAATCTTGTGCACTTATATTTTGTACACAAATGGCAAGAGTAAAAACCAAAACAACCGCTATGTAAGCAGAATTAATAAATTTCATTTTTCAATAATTTGGGGCTCTTGATATAAACATAGACAAATTATAAATAGCTAAAGTTGTTTTTAATAAATAATCGATATACTACAATAATTCTGAGTCTAATTCTTACAATTAATGTCAGTTTAAAGATTTAATAAGCGTTTTGTCGATGTTTTTAAAAAAGCTGTTTAAATATAACTACGACAAAACTTAGGATTTGGATTTTTAATTTAAGAAATAATTATCAACAATTCATTTTTAATATAAAAATGCTTTAATTTATCGGGTGTAAACAATATAGTTTTGAATCTTAAAAAGCATTTTCCTTTAATAGAAAACTTTATATCATACTTTTTATTTAAGGTAGTTGATGCTGTAATTCCACTTATTGTAATTCCATATTTAACTACAGTTGTTGGACTTCAAAAATATGGTATTTATGCCTTTGCTTTTTCTTTAATCTTCTACTTACAAAATATCATTCAATTTGGTTTTGACCTTTCAGCGGTTAGAGACATTGCTCTTATTAGAGATGATAAAATAAAACTATCTAAAACATACAATAGTGTATTAACCTCACAGGTTTACCTATTCTTTATTACCATAATAATTCTTGCTTTATGCTTGCTATTTGTACCTAAATTAAGTGAGTATTATATGATCTATTTTTTCTTTGTCATACTATTATTTGGGGAGTTACTCTTCCCTACTTGGTTTTTTTTAGGCATGGAAAAGATGCGATTTATTACTATTGTTAATGTAGTATCTAAGTCATCATTTGCTATATTTTGTTTTCTTTTAATAAAGGATGAGTCGCAATTTATATATATATCACTATACCATTCTATAGGGTTTATAATTGCTGGTATTATATCGCAGATTGTTATTTATAAAAAATTTGGAATACGATTTAGATTTGCACAATTTTCAAATGTAAAGCAAACAACCAAAGAAGCTTGGAGCGCTTTTTTAACATTAGTATCTCCTACAATTTATCATAACACTTCTATATTTTTAGTTGGATTTTATTGGCCAAGAAAATACTCTGGAATTATGGAAATAAGCACAAAAGTGTCTGGAGCTTTTGCTATGGTTAACACCATTATGACCAACGTTTTATATCCTTACTTAAACAGAAATAAAGCTGTTATTTACCTAGTTAAATACGCCTTTATAGGCTTAGGCATTATATTATCGTTAGCCATGTATTTTATGTCTGGTTTTTTAATCGAATTATGGTTAGGTAATGATCCTGATGTTCTAGAAATAGTTAGAGTAGTAAAGTATTTAAGTCCCTGCCCATTCCTTTCTTCGGTAATTTCTACTTTTGGAATCAATGGTTTAATGATCTATAAAAAAGATAAACTTTACTCAAGAATTATAGTATTTGGATCTGTTATTGGATTAATCACAGGACTTATTCTAATTCCAGAATATGGCTATATAGGAGGTGCCTTAACTATAGTTGTAGCTTTATCTGTAAAAGCGTTACTTTCCTCTATTTTTTGCATCAAAGTAATGCGAAAGCTATAACTTTAACCTATGAAGTTTAGCCATTATGTTTGGGCAATTTATTTAATTGTGTTTCCTTTCTATATTTTACCGGAAGGAAATCCGCAGTTAGCCGATATTTTCGGGTCACTTCTAGTTGCAGTAAACTTTAAGTCTATTTTAACCAGCATTAATACCAATAGATACACAAAATTCTTATTTCTATTTGTAATCTATACTTTTATAGTAAATGCTATTTGGATGATCATAGTTGGTGACATGACCATTTTAAAGAATAGTGTGTTTTATTTATACTGCTACTTCTTAATGATGGTGCTATTTAATAAAATAAAAGACCGTTCTTTTTTAGAAATTACCTTTAAGGCGATCGCTATTACCTTAATAATACAAGCTTTATCATGGCCATTCTTAAAATCGCAAGGAGTAAGAACTCAAATGTTCTTCAATAACCCCAACCAATTAGCACTTTGGAGCCTTTGTTTGTTAGTTATTGTATATGTACTCTCTCGATTTTTAAACACAAAAACTGTGTATAGCATGCCATTGTTGTTATTATGTACATTTTTTGTATTAATATCGGCTTCCAGGGCTGCACTTGCAGGAAGTTTAGTGTTTTGGATGTTCTATATAATTAAATCCAGAAAGCACTTTGTTATTTTCTTACTTGGGCTTCTCATTACATTTATTGTAGTAGATTACAATTTTGATCTAGAACTCAAAAATTTTGCTGCATTAGAATACAATATGGATAGGTTTTCTAACAATACTATTTCTGGAAAACAAAGTATAGGTACACGTGGTTTTAATCGTATAGTAGAAAATCCACAATACTTATTCTTAGGTGCTGGTGAGGGTGCTTACGAACGATTTAATGAAGATATTGAGCTACATTCCATTTTTGCGAATGTGCTTTTTTGTTACGGATTAATAGGGTTATTTCTATATTTGGGAGCCTTTGCACTATTTGTAAAGCAGTTCTCTAAAGAAATATTTGCCCTGATTTTTGTTATAACCTTTTTTGCAGGAGTACACATGACCATGCGTATTCCTTTGTTTTGGATTACACTATTATTTGTTATTTATTTACACGAAGAAAAAATCCGAACAAATAATTTAATAAATACTGATTAATAGCGAATTAGTAATTTTAATTAAATTAAAAAAATCTTATGTGCGGAATAAATGGAGTTATTCATTCTTCTCCTATTAGCATTGATCGCTTAAAAAGCCAGCTTACTTCTATGAATGACCTTATATTTCATAGAGGTCCAGATGAAGATGGTGTGTATTTAGATTTAAACGATACGTCTTCGGTTGGTATGTCTATGCGTCGTTTATCTATTATAGATTTAACTACTGGTAAACAACCAATGCACTCTGCTAACAATAATATTTCCATAGTCTTTAATGGGGAGATTTACAATTATAAAGCATTAAAATCTGAACTAGAACAACAAGGTGTAGTTTTTAAAACAACCAGTGATACTGAAGTTATTTTAAAGCTTTATGAAATTGAAGGACCTAGTAGTTTTAAAAAACTGGATGGCATGTTTGCGTTTAGTATTCATGACAAATTAAAAAATAAGGTATTCATAACTAGAGATTTTTTTGGAGAGAAACCTTTATACTATACCAAAACAGATAATACCTTTATATATGCTTCAGAGTTAAAATCTTTAGTAAAACAGCTTCAAAAGAAACCTGACATATCAAACATTGGTTTAAATCTATATTTTAGGTTAACGTATATTCCAGCTCCGCATACTATTTATGAAAATGTCTACAAACTAAAGGCCAATCATTATATCGAGTATGACATCATCAATAATACTTTTGTTATTGAGAAGATAGGCGACTTAAACGCACTTAATAACAAAGACATTTCATTTAATTCGGCTAAAACAGAAATAAATCAACTAGTGCGCCAAAGTGTTGAAAGCAGATCTGTGTCTGACGTTCCCTTAGGTACATTTTTATCTGGTGGTGTAGATTCTTCTATCGTATCACTTTGTTTATCGCAAATGACCAATAAAAAAATTGATACTTTTTCTATTGGTTTTGAAAAGGCAACATTTGACGAAACCGATAAATCCAGAGTGGTAGCCAATTTAATAAACAGTAATCATCACGAGTTTATTATTAACGAAAAGGATCTCGAAAATAATGTGGACGACATCTTATTGAATTTTGATGAACCTTTTGCAGATTCCTCTGCACTTCCTACATATTTGGTATCTAATAAAACCAGAGATTTTGTAAAAGTAGCACTTACGGGTGATGGCGGTGATGAAGTATTTGCGGGATACAACAAGCATTATATGGGCAAACTCAATGATAAGTATACATCACTTGTTCCAAAATTTGCACACAAAGGTGTATCAACTATAATATCTCCATTTTTAAAGACCAAGGATGATAAACGTGGAAAACGATTTAAAATAAATCGTTTATTAAAAGCCATTGATTATAGCGGTGAATTTTATTGGAATATCATCTCCTTAGCATTTACAGACAATGAAAAAGAGCAACTATTCTTAAACCATAGATTAGAATCTAACATTTTTAAATCTTATAAAGAAAGTATAAAAATTGAAAAACCCTCATCTATAACAGATTTTAGAGAAGTAGATAGGCATCTAAGCTTAGAGGGAGATATGCTAGTAAAGGTAGACAGAACAAGTATGCTAAATTCTTTAGAATGCCGCGCTCCTTTTTTAAACAAACAATTATGGGAATACACCAACAGTTTACCTGAGAACTACTTGATGAAAGGTTGGAGTAAAAAACATATTTTAAAAGAAGCCTTTAAAAAAGAATTCCCTGAAGGGTTTTTAGAAAAATCAAAACAAGGATTTGGTGTTCCTGTAGGTGATTGGCTTAGATCAAGCTTAAAAAAAGAATTAGAAAGCTATATCGATAAAAAATATCTTGAATCGCAAAATATTTTCAATTTAGACTTTATAATCCCTATGGTGAAAAACCATCTTAGTGGAAAAGAAGATAATACAATGAGGGTATGGACCTTCTATTGCTTTCAAAAATGGTATCTTAATACGTATGCGCTTGTATAATTAGGTTATGATGAAAAAAAAGATAATTCGCATAACAACTGTCCCTATCTCTTTAAAAAATTTACTTAAAGGGCAGTCTAAATATATGAGCCAGTATTACCATGTTATTGGTGTAACCAGTCCTGGCGATGCCATAAATGATATTAAAAATGATGAGGGTATCGAAGTTATAGAAGTTCCTATGACACGTTCTATTACTCCTTTTGCTGATCTAAAAGCTCTACTAGCCTTATATAGAGTTTTTAAAAAAGAAAAACCATTTATTGTACACTCGCATACACCAAAAGCTGGAACTTTAGGTATGATAGCTGCAAAACTAGCTGGTGTTCCTAACAGACTACACACTATTGCTGGTCTTCCATTACTAGAAGCAAAAGGCGCTAAACGTAAATTGTTAGATATCGTTGAAAAGATCACTTATAGTTGTGCAACAAAAATCTATCCTAATTCATTTGGTTTAAAAGACATCATCCTTAAAAACAAATACACCTCATTACACAAATTAAAGGTTATTGGCAACGGTAGCTCTAATGGTATTGATGTTGAGTACTTTTCTAATCAAACTATTGATATTAAAAGTATTGATAACTTAAAAACCACTCTATCTATTAATTCTGATGATGTGGTATTTACATTTGTTGGTCGTCTTGTAAAAGATAAAGGCATCAACGAATTGATTTCGGCTTTTAAAAAATTATCAGAAAAACACCAGAATATAAAACTGCTTTTGGTTGGCACCTTTGAAAGTGAATTAGATCCCTTGGAAGCAGATACTATTAAAGAAATAGATACTAATATTAATATTATTTCTGTTGGTTGGAAAAATGACGTAAGACCTTACTTTGCTGTATCAGATATTTTGGCATTTCCTAGTTATAGAGAAGGGTTCCCTAATGTTGTCATGCAAGCTGGAGCAATGGGTTTACCAAGTATTGTGACAGATATTAATGGATGTAATGAAATAATAAAAGACAATATTAACGGCATTATTATTCCTCCTAAAAATGAAGAACGTTTGTTTACAGCTATGAATACTTTAATTGAAAATAGCACTAAAAGACATCAACTAGCTCAAGCATCCAGAAAACTAATCTGTGATAATTATAAACGAGAAGTTATCTGGGAAGCATTATTGAAAGAATATCAAAATTTAGAAAAACACTAAAATGTACGCATCAATTATAAAACCTTTATTAGATTTTATTACTGCTCTGGTTGGATTTATTTTAATCTCACCAGTATTCTTACTTCTTATTATTATTTTACTGTTTGCCAACAATGGGAAGCCATTTTTCTTCCAAAGACGAGCTGGGAAAAACGGTAGGGTTTTTAAAATAATTAAAATAAAAACCATGAATGATAAGCGAGATACCGAAGGTAATTTGCTTCCCTTTCATGAAAGAGTTACAAAATTAGGAACATTTATAAGAAAGTATTCACTAGATGAAATTCCACAGCTTATAAATATTTTAAAAGGCGATATGAGCCTTATTGGTCCAAGACCATTACATCCAGAATATTTGCCATTATATGATAAAGAACAAGCAAGACGTCACGATGTGATGCCCGGAATAACAGGTTGGGCTCAAATAAATGGAAGAAACACCATTACTTGGGAGCAAAAGTTTGAATATGATGTATGGTATGTCGATAACCAATCGTTTAAGCTCGATCTAAAAATATTATGGTTAACCTTTTATAAGGTCATCAAGAAAAAAGACATTAATAGCTCAGAAAACACAAATATGCCTGCCTTTAAGAATGCAAAAGTTGAATAGAGAAATAGGGTCAAGCTTTTATAGCTTAGCAAACGGTGATAAAGAGTTAACCGTATTAAAACAACAGTCTAATATAATCAAGGCTCCTCTAGCCTATTTTTATTCTGGACGAAATGCGATACATGCTATTCTTAATGAAATTTTTATTGCAGGTAGAAGGTGTACTATTTGGCTTCCTTCATACTATTGCGACACTGTGGTTAACTTAATAGAAAATCATTTTAATAATGTAGCCTATTACCCTGTAAATCCTTTTGAATTTGACCATAGTGTAAACATTGAAGCGTTTGCAAAACCAAACGATGTAATCATTATAAACAACTTTTGGGGATTATCATCTTTTAATCATAAAAGCGATACTAAACATAATATTATTATAGTTGAAGATCACTCTCATGGATGGTTAAGTGAACAATGTTTAAACAGTAACGCAGATTATTGCTTCTCTTCTTTAAGAAAAACCTACCCTATTCCCTTAGGAGCCGTTGTATGGAAACCCAAAAGTAAAAAACCTTTTAATCACTATAATATTGCCAATGACGAAGCTGTACTAAGTGCTCATACCAACTTAAATACATCCTTAACACTAAAGCGTCAGTACATTAAAAATAATGGGGAAAAGGTTAAAAATACATTTTTAAAACATTTATATAAAGGAGAGCAAGATCTAAACAATTCGCAGGATTACACTAAACCAGATCTTAATTTAGAACAACTCCTCAAGAGTTTTGTGCATATCGACCCTAACGCTATTAAAAATGAAAATTTAGCCTTTATTACAAAAAAAATAAACCCTTCAAAGCACTTTAAAGTGCTAAATAAAAAAGGGCACACTCCTTTTGGGCTACTTCTAGTATTTAAAAACATTAACACGTTTAATGCATTCAAAATCTGTATGATAAATCAAAATATTTATCCGGCACATCTGTGGCCAAATACAACTATAAACGGTACCTGGAAATACTTACTTAACATTCATATAGATTTTAGATATGATATAGAAGATATGAGCTATTTAGTCGAAAAAATTAATCTGTGGACTAAAAACAACGTATAATTGTTTTTAGCTTTTCGTAACATTCATGATCAAAGAGATAACTTTAAAAAAAGATTGGAACGCTGTTTTAGAACAGGTAGATATTTATGATTTTTACCACACTTATGATTATCATCACATTTCTTGTGATCAATCTAACGAAACACCTATACTTATTACTTATACAAAAGGAGATGTTGTAATAGCATTACCTCTATTATTAAGAGCCATTCCAGGTACAAATTATTTTGACTATACCTCTGTATATGGCTATGGTGGACCTATAAGTAAAGGGGTTGACAGCAGTTTTGATTGTAACCCATATAAAGAAGCATTGCAAACCTATTTTTACGAAAAAAATATTGTATCTGTTTTTTCAAGATTACATCCATATATTTCAACACAAGAACCTGTTTTGTGTGCTTTGGGTTCCCTAACCTCATTAGGCCGTGTAGTAAATATTGATGTCACATTACCGCTTGACGAATCTAGAAGGGTGTATCAAAAATCTTTAAAAAATCAAGTAAATAAGCTACGTAAAACATGTAACATTAGAAAAGCCAATTCTAAAAATGATGTCTTAGAATTTGTCAATATCTATCACGAAAACATGAAACGTTTAAGTGCCAAAGACTATTATTTTTTTAAACCCGAATATTTCTTAAATTTCCTAGAACAAACTGATTTTAAAACAGACATCCTTTTGGTTGAAGAACTAGAATCAAATACTATAATTGCAGGCTCAATGTTCGTTAAAACAAATGGGTTTGTACAGTTTCATTTATCGGGAACTAAAACGGACTATTTAAGGTTAAGACCATCCAAACTATTTCTTGATGAAATGCGAGTTGAAGCCACTAATGAAAATTACAAGTATTTCAATTTAGGCGGTGGCTTAGGAAGTAGCGAAGATTCATTATTCGAATTTAAGTCTTCGTTCTCAAAAGATTTTAAAACCTTTAAAATCTGGAAATATATTGTGAATGAAGAAGTTTATAATGAACTTTCAGAGCAAAACAAAAGCAATACAGATTTTTTTCCAAAGTATAGATCAAACTAAGTATGAAAAATTCTAATGGGCATTTTGTAATATCGTTAGATTATGAGCTTCATTGGGGGCTTTTTGATCTAAAACCTGTTAGTGCTTATAAAGAAAATCTAGCAAACGTACATTTAGTAATTGAAAGATTACTTGAACTTAGTGATCGCTACAATATTAAGCTCACTTTTGCTACTGTTGGCTTCCTATTTGCTAAAGATAAAGAGGAACTCATTCGTTTCTCTCCAAAGCAAAAACCAAAATATATAAAGGAAGTTTTAAGTCCGTATAGAATGTTTGGCGATATAGGGCATGATGAAAATGATGATCCATTTCATTTTGGCTATTCCAGCTTAAAAAAAATAAAAAATAATGGAAATCACGAAATCGGCACTCATACATTTTGTCATTATTACTGTAATGAAGCAGGTCAAAATATTGAAGAATTCAAAGATGATCTAAACTCAGTAAACACTATTGCTAATCATTTTGAAACCGATATTAAAAGTATTGTGTTTCCTAGAAACATGATCAATGACAACTATCTAGAAGCAGCATATCATTCTGGCATAACCTCTTTTAGAGGCACCGAGAAAGCATACATTTACAATATTGACCCAAAATCGCCAAAATACAATTGGCTATGGTTTAGGCTTCAACGTGTTCTTGATTGCTATATAAATTTAACAGGATATAATACTTATGATGTTTACGAAATCAACAAAAGCAGTAACATTGTCAATTTGCCTTCTTCTAGGTTCTTAAGACCTTTTAGCAAAACACTTCAAATTTTAGAACCCTTAAAATTAAATCGAATAAAAAAAGGAATGAGAAAAGCTGCCAAAAATAATGAGCTATACCATTTATGGTGGCACCCTCATAATTTTGGAAAAGACATGGATAAGAATTTTGAAGGTCTTGAAACTATTTTTAAAGAGTATGAAAAACTTAACAAAAAATATGGTTTTAACAGTGAAACCATGACATCGTTGACCAATAATATTATAAGTGCTACAGCATCTTGAGTATTGTTCGGTAAATTTTACTTTTTATCTGTTTCTTTTGTTCATTTTTAAGAATACATAGATATTTACCTTAAAAGCTATTAACACATGAATACAAAAATTTGGCTTTCTTCTCCTCACATGAGTGGTAAAGAGCAAGATTATATAAATGAAGCGTTTAACACCAACTGGATTGCACCTTTGGGACCGAATGTAACTGGTTTTGAGAAAGATATCCAATCTTATTTAGGTGAGAATAATCATGTTGCCGCATTAAGCTCTGGTACGGCAGCTATTCATCTTGCATTAATATTACTCAATGTTCAGCATGGTGATGAAGTATTGTGTCAAAGTAAAACATTTTCAGCATCGGCAAATCCAATTGTATATCAAGGAGCCAAACCTGTATTTATAGATAGCGAACGAGAAACATGGAATCTTTGTCCAGAACAGTTAGAACGTGCTATAAAAGATCGTATATCAAAAGGAAAAACTCCTAAAGCTATCATTGCCGTTCATTTATATGGCATGCCTTATAAAGTAGATGAAGTACATGGTCTGGCAAAAAAATATAATATCCCAGTTATTGAAGATAGCGCTGAAGCCTTAGGAAGCACATATAAAGGTCAAAAATGTGGAACTTTTGGAGATATTTCTATACTGTCGTTCAATGGGAATAAAATAATAACCACTTCTGGAGGTGGTGCATTAGTTGCCAAACAAAAAGAGATAAAAGATAAAGCCATATTTTTATCTACACAGGCTCGAGATAAAGATGTAGCCTACTTACACTCTCATATTGGATATAATTACAGAATGTCTAATATAGTTGCTGGTATTGGAAGAGGACAAATGACAGTACTAGATAAACATGTTGAACTTCGTAGAAAGAATTATGATTTCTATAAAAACATTTTAGAAAAAACCGATACTGTTACATTATTGAAAGAGCCTGAATCACATTTTTCAAATCGGTGGTTATCTGCCATTTTGTTAGAGTCTCATGAGTCAAGAGAAGCCTTAAGATTACGGTTTTTAGAAGATAACATTGAAACCAGACCTTTATGGAAGCCTATGCATCAACAACCTGTTTTTAAAGACTGCCCCAGCTATTTAAACGGTATTTCTAATGATTTGTTTGACAGAGGCTTATGTCTACCAAGTGGTTCTAACTTAACCAATCAGGAATTAGACAGGATAGAGAATGTACTTAATGCGTTTTTTTAATCTTAAACCCCTTCAAATCTTAAAATCAATCCCAACATTATAAACGTAAGTGTATTCCGATTTTTTAATCCTATAAATTTGTTATTTGTCGTATATTTTTGATGGATATTTTATAAACGTTGATATTTACCCTTATAAAGTTATGGTACATTCTTCTATATATATTTATTGATTTAAATATAAATTTGATGTAAATTTCATATCTTTCTTAAACCCCATGTACTAAGATTAACACTAAACCTAATCTTAGTAACTATTGAATTTTGATTATATAGCAAGTTGTTTTCTATTATGATGGCTCATTGTAATAGATATATTGTATAAATATAAATGCCTATTTTAAATAATGTTTAAAAATAAACTATATAACATATCTCAACGATATGCCTCCAAATGGCTGGTATTATTCTTTGATGTCTGCATAGTTATTTTTACATTCTTTTTAGCTTATCTAATTCGATTCAATTTTAGGTTTGATTTTGATGTTCGAGAATTTCTATCACAAATTCCATTTGTAGCTATTGCTTCGGCAGTTAGTTTTGTTTTTGTTGGAGCTCATAAAGGAGTAGTAAGATTTATTGGTTTTAAAGATGTTATCAATATAATTATTGGTGTCAATATTTTGGCGACCATTCTATTAGTTGAAACATTTTTAACAAGACAGTTTGACTTCTTTATTTCTTGCGACATATCAGGTTCTATAATTTATATTCACTTATTACTGAACATACTTTCTATAATCTCCTTTAAGTTTTTTATAAAAGCGAGTTATAAAACCATTATATCTAGCATCAACCCAAAAATTAATGTCCTAATTTATGGTGCTGGTAATTCAGGAAATATCACTTACGATGTAATCACTAACGATCCTAAAAATAATATTGAGGTTATTGGTTTTATAGATGATGACGAACGAAAGATTGGCAAAAAAATCAATCTTCTTAATGTTTACAGTGCTGATAAGATAGATGATGCATTTATACAAAAACATCAAATAGATGAAATAATTATCTCTATTCAAAGTATTAGCTATCATCGCTTACTTGAGATTTCCAGTAATTTCCTTGAAAAGTCTGTCAAAGTAAAAATTGTTCCACCTGTACAACAATGGATCGATGGTGACTTACAGGCAAGCCAAATTAAGGACATTAATATTGAAGATCTACTTGGTAGAGAACCAATTAGTTTTGAAAACCCAGTTTTAATAGATGAGTATGACAGTAAAGTGATTCTTGTTACTGGAGCAGCTGGATCTATTGGAAGTGAAATTGCTAGAAACTTATGCAATTTTAATTTTAAAAAATTGATTCTTGTAGATATTGCTGAATCTGCATTATACGAGATACAGCAAGAATTCATTCAAAACAACATAGAAAGATTTACAGTTATAATTGCAGACGTAAGATCTAAAGTACGAATGGATCGTATTCTTACTGACTATAAACCAGATATTGTGTTTCATGCAGCGGCATACAAACATGTACCATTAATGGAGAACAACCCGCAGGAAGCTATACAAGTGAATGTAGGCGGCACAATAATAGTTTCAGATCTGTCAGTAAAACATGGTGTCGATAAGTTTGTCATGATCTCTACAGATAAAGCTGTTAACCCTACAAATGTTATGGGTGCAACAAAAAGAGTTGCAGAGCTTTATATAAGCTGTTTAAAGGGTAAAGGAAAAACCAAATTTATTACGACGCGTTTTGGTAATGTATTAGGATCTAATGGTTCGGTAATTCCGTTATTTAAAAAACAATTAGAGAAAGGCGGACCTTTAACCGTAACACATCGCGATATTACTAGATACTTCATGACCATACCTGAAGCTTGCTCTCTTGTTTTAGAAGCAGCAGCAATGGGTTATGGAGGTGAGATTTTTGTGTTCGATATGGGAACATCTGTTAAGATATTTGATCTAGCCATAAATATGATCAAGCTTTCTGGTTTAAAATATCCTGAAGATATTGATATAAAAATAACCGGATTAAGACCAGGAGAAAAAATCTATGAAGAGCTTTTAGCTGATGGTGAAAATACCAAGCAAACCTATCATGAAAAAATAATGATCGCTAAAAGCAAGAAAATAGACACTAAGGTTATTCAAGAGAAAATATTAGATTTATATAGCTCAAACTTAAGCTGTCAAAGTATTGAAATAGTATCTAAACTAAAAGATATAGTACCAGAATACATTTCCAACAATTCAAAATTTGAAGTATTAGACTCAAAAAAATAAACATTATGAAATCACTAATTAAGCCATTTAAAGTTTTAAAAGTCCTGTCGTTATTAAGCATTTTATTAATTACATCGTGTGCCTCTAGGCAGGATCTCGTTTATTTTCAGGATGAAGCCATTACATCGGCTATAGAAAATCAAAATTCAAATTTTGGATTAACATATCAGACAAATGATTTACTAACCATAAATGTAAGTTTATCAGCAACCAATCAAGATGCTACAAAACCTTATAATCTGCCTTTAATTTCTTCGGGTAGTTTAGACAATGGCGCTCAAGGCAATTTAGCTATGCAAACATATCTAGTAGATAACCAAGGTAATATTGAATACCCAGGATTAGGACTTGTGAAAATTGGAGGTTTAACTAATCAAGAAGCTACTAAGCTACTTAAAGAGAAGTTAAGTGATTATTTAGTAAATCCTATAGTGACGATTCGTTTAACAAATTTTACGGTTAGCGTCCTTGGTGAGGTAAAAAATGCTGGAGCATATACTGTAACAGATGAGCGTATCTCATTGGCAGAAGCTTTAGGTTTAGCTGGTGATTTAACTATTTATGGAAATAGAAAAAATGTACTCTTAATTAGAGAAGTTAATGGTGAGAAAAAATATCATAAATTTGACCTTACATCGGTTAACGTATTAAACTCTTCAAATTACTATCTAAGACAAAACGATGTAATTTATGTTGAGCCTAATAATGCACGAGTAAGATCTGCAAGTTATAATCAAAATAATGGAATTATAATTTCTGCAGTTGGTACATTAGCAACCATTGTTGCGATCTTAATTAAGTAATTCTATACTACTTCAATGAATCATCTTCAATCAAAGAACAATTCCAACTTAAGAGAACAAGTAGATAAGTATTTAACTAAATGGAAATGGTTTCTATTGAGTTTTTTAACCTTTTTCGCTTTAACTTTTTTGTATTTAAGATATGCAACAAATACCTATAAGGTTAATGCTACCATTAAAATTGCAAATAGTAAAGAACAAAATGCTCTTAAAGAGATAGATAGAGTGAATGATTATGGTTTGTTTAAGCAAGATCATAATAGTGTTCAAGACGAAATTCAAGTTATTAGCTCGCGCTCTTTAATTACAAAAGTTGTAGAGAAACTCAATTTAAATGTACAATGCTACATACAAGGCTCTATAAAAGAGCTTGAAATTTATGAGAATCCACCTCTTACTATTAACTTTTTAGAAAACGATAGTATTCTAAAAAACGTTGACACTACTTTTACTCTAAACGTCGTATCTTCATCGCAGTTCACGCTTAAAAACAGAAATAACAACTTTAGTTTTGGTGATAATGTAAGAATGCCGTTTGGAGACATTATCCTTACTCCAAATTTTGATCAAGAAGAAATGAAGGTAGGCAAAAACATTACTGTTAAGATATCGCCTGTAGAAAAAGTTGCTTCTTATTATAATGAAAAGATTAAAATCACAACATCTGGATTAAATTCCAGTATTATAAATCTAGAACTGGATGAAGCGGTTACCAATAAAGGTATTGATATTCTTAATAGTTTGATTAATGAATATAACACGCTTGTTATCGGAAATAAAAATGCGGTAGTAAAAGCTACATCCGATTTCATTAACAACAGACTACAAGATGTTTCTCAAGAACTTTCTGAAGTAGACTTAACATCAGAATCTATAAAACAAGACAATCGACTTACAGATTTAAATTCGCAATCAAGTATCTTTTTACAAACAGAAAGAAATCTAGAAAATCAAATTACTGCGACAACTACAGAAATGCAGATGATTGATTATATGACTGACTATTTAAAAGAAAATAGTGGGAATGGTCAATTAGTACCGAGTAATGTAAATTTTCAAGACAACACTATTGCTAGTATTACGCAAAAGCATAACGATCTTGTAATGCAACGTAACAGAACCTTAGAGAATTCTACCGAAAAAAACCCCGTTGTTGTTGCTCTTGATGCACAAATAGTAAAGCTAAAGCAGAATTTAAATAGTAGTTTAGAAAGTAAACGATCATCTAACCAAATTACTCTTGATGCCTTAACCAAAGAGGAAAATAGAATTTCATCACAAATATATTCGGCACCAAAAAAAGAACGTCAAATTAGAGATATTGAAAGGCAACAAGATATTAAAGAATCGGTTTATGTTTATCTTTTAAAAAAGAGAGAGGAATCTGCTGTATCTCATGGTGTTTCTTCTCCTAATGCTATCATCATAGATGAGGCTTATGCTAGTGCTTTACCAATTTGGCCAAAAAAATCTATTCTATTTCTAGGAGCTTTTGTTTTAGGGCTACTTATTCCTTTATCGACAGTTTATATTTTAAACCTTTTAGATACGAAGGTTAGAACAAAACAAGATCTAACTAAAGAACTTGATGTTCCATACATAGGTGATGTTCCAAGGTCTAGTACCAAACAAGTTTTTATCGAGAAGTTAGATTATTCGCCAAAAGCTGAAGCTTTCAGACTTGTTAGAACCAACATAGATTTTATGTTGTCCAGTGTTACAAAAAGTAAAGGGAAAACTATTTTCGTTACTTCTACTACCAGTAAGGAAGGGAAATCGCATACATCTCTTAATTTAGCTAGATCTCTATCATATTCTAACAAAAAAGTATTGATCATTGAAACAGATATTCGTGTGCCCAAACTTAACAAATATATGGGTGTCGCTAATGAAACAGGATTAGGGTTAACCAACTATATTATAGATAACAAAATAAATTTTGGAGATGTTATTAATAAAGTTGGAGATAATCTGGATATGATAAGTAGTGGAACTATTCCACCAAATCCGGCTGAGTTATTAATGGATGACAAAATGGAGACCTTATTCAATGCCGTTAAAAACAAATACGATTACATTATTGTTGATACTGCAGCAGTAGGACTTGTAACAGATACGCTTTTAATTAGCAAATTTGCCGATATGGTTATTTATGTCGTACGTGCTAATTACATAGACAAGCGTCAATTACATATTGCCAAATCTATGTACGACGAAAAACGTCTTCCAAACATGGTAATGCTTTTAAATGGAGTTATTCAGAAAAAGGGTTATGGTTACGGTTATGGTGAAGCTCCTAAAAAGAAAGGTAAATTTTCTATATTCAAAAGAGCTTAGCTTTTAACTCTCTTAACTTTATATAATAATTTGGTATATAAGTGATTTACATTTTTATCTCTTAAGTACTGCTTGAATTTATAGAGCCTAGTTATAATACTGGCATTACACCTAGCTTTTAAAGATTTTGGGTTATATAACACATGGCAGTAAAAATTATAAGTATGTGTAGCCCATCTACTCTTATACCCTACTTCTCCTTTAGAGAAATCCAATATTCGCATATTGTTATTCAAACACCAATCAAACAGTTTATATATCTCGTAGTTACCTATGTTATATTTGTAATAATCTACATTGAAAGATCTTATCGCAATAGCCACAATATCATCGTATACAAAGTTTAATGACATTGCTATAGGCTCATCATCATTATAAATAACATTAAAAGCTACTTTTTTATCTAGAATAAGCGGATACATAACCTCTTCATAAAATTCCCAAATAGGAATTACAGTATTATGTACATTTCGTTGTTCAAACCGATTAATAATAAGATTCTTGAGTGCATTCATTTCTCTTACATAATCATCTTTAGACATCTCACCAAAATAGACCTTTTGTGAAATATTGAAATTATTTTCAATTTGGCGCACACGCCCTCTAAATCTGCTTCTGCTTTTAGAGCTAAAACTAGCTTTTAAAATATCGTCTAGACTATTAAAGCCTGACAAATCAGTATACACGCCGTTATACTGCCGAATCTTGTTAATTTTAACATTATCGGAATCTTGATTAGCATCTGGAAAATAATCAGGAACATCAAACACCAAGGCTACTTTACTTTTAATGTTCGCGCTATCGCCGTTGAGTTGGTAAGACATCCCGTTTGTGATATTCTCACCAAAGTTGACATAACAAGGTAACTTAGAATGCTTCACAAACTTCACTCCTTTTATCAAATCAAACGAAAAAGGTTGTTTTCCATTTCCAAGATGCTTTAACCAGGCATCTTCATAAATGTTTGTTGTAAAAGGGTTGTTCATTTTAGATTTGAATTTTTAAAGCTTTCGCCTTTTTCTTTCCTGTTTTAATAAGTTTAACTCTCTATTGGTTTGTCCAGCAACCGATGTGTTTTCTTCAGCTCTTCTTATTAAGTATGGCATTACATCTTTAACAGGTCCAAAAGGCACATATTTAGCTACGTTATAACCTAAATTAGCTAAGTTATAACTTATATGATCGCTCATTCCGTATAATTGTCCAAACCATACACGGTTGTCGTTGATGCTTATATTATGCTTTTTCATTAAGTCCATTGCAAGATATGAACTCGTCTCATTATGCGTTCCAATAAACACCGAAATATCGTCCAGATTCTCCAAAATATATGTCAATGTTTTGTCAAAGTTCACATCACTGGCTTCTTTGTCTTTACATATAGGTGACGGATATCCTTTTTCCTCAGCTCTTTCACGCTCTTTTTCCATGTAGGCACCTCGAACTATTTTAAACCCAAGTTTATACCCTTCCTTCTTTGAACGCTCATGAAGTTCTTTTAAATAATCTAAGCGATCCCATCTATACAACTGTAATGTATTGTAAACAATAGGTTTTTCGGTATTGTATTTTTTCATTAAAGCTTCCAGCAAATCATCTGCTGCATCTTGCATCCAACTTTCTTCAGCATCAATCAGTATTTCTATATCATGCTTCTTCCCTAGCTCACATATTTGCTCATAACGTCTTACAATATTATCCCATTCAGCTTGTTCACTTTTCGTTAATTCTACGCCTTCACCCTTTTTCTGATAAATTTCAAAACGCCCAAGTCCCGTAGGCTTAAAAACCGCTATTGGCATTGCTTCTTTAGTTGACGCAAACTCAACAAGCTCCATAGTTTTTTGGGCAACGGCATCAAACTGTGCCTCTTCTTCTTTGCCTTCAACAGAATAATCCAACACACACGACACTCCTTTATCAAACATTTTATCTACCACAGGTAAACAATCATCTTCACTTATACCACCACAAAAATGATCAAATACAGTAGATCTAATTAATCCTTCTACTGGTAAATTAGCTTTTAAAGCAAAATTTGTAGCAGCAGTTCCAATTTTAACCAAAGGTTGGTGCGATATCATTTTGAATAAAAAATACGCACGTTCCAACTCCGAATCGCTCTTTAATTGAAAGGCAATTTGGGTATTATCAAAAGTTTTTGTCTCAGACATATCTCTATTACATTTAATAACAAAGATATTTATTACTAATGTACTTTTTTAATAATTTTCTACTTATTTTCACAGCAAAATATTTGCACTATTCGTAATGAAATCTATAGCGACAAAACAATACGCAATACACTTTAATTCAACTTGTTACACAGAATTAAATAAATTCATAAAAGGGTCTGGTTTTTCAAAAATTTTTGTTTTAGTAGATAGCAATACTAACACTAGCTGTTTGCCTTATTTCTTATCTCAATTAGAAACATCAAACAACATAGAGGTTATTGAAATTGAAGCAGGAGAAATTCATAAAACCATTGAAACTTGTTTAGGTGTTTGGAATGCGCTTTCAGAACTAGATGCTGACAGAAAATCACTAGTTATAAATCTAGGAGGAGGTGTTGTTACAGATTTAGGAGGTTTTGTGGCATCTACCTTTAAAAGAGGTGTGAAGTTTATAAATATCCCTACGACCCTTCTTGCAATGGTTGATGCTTCAGTAGGTGGAAAAACTGGAGTTGATTTAGGGACGTTGAAAAACCAAATAGGTGTTATCAATTTTAGTGAAATGGTATTGGTAGACACGCAGTATCTTAACACCTTACCTCAAAATGAAATGCGTTCTGGATTAGCAGAAATGCTTAAGCACGGATTGATTCAAAGTGAAGTATATTGGAACAAAATGCAAGATTTGTCTAAGTTAGACCTAAGTGACCTAGATGAATTAATTCATGAATCTATTGTTATAAAAAAGAATGTTGTAACTGTAGACCCTAATGAAAATGGATTGCGTAAAACACTAAATTACGGACATACTATAGGCCATGCTATAGAATCGTACTTCTTAAGTTCTAAACACAAAACCACTCTGCTTCATGGCGAGGCTATAGCAATAGGAATGGTATTGGCAACCTATATTTCTTATAAACTTACTGGCTTTCCAAAGGAAAAACTGGAAACTATTAAAACTGCATTTTTAAATATCTACGGAAAAGTTGCATTTGATAATGACGATTACCAAAACATTATTGAACTCTTGAAGTACGATAAGAAGAATACACACGGCAATATTAATTTTGTGCTTTTAGAAGATATTGGTAAAACTAAAATAGATTGCCTTGTAGATAACGACATTATTTTAGAAGCTTTTAATTACTACAATACTTAATAAAATATAAACACCACTTGCATTTTGAATTAAATTTATTCGTAAATTTATGACTGTTATATAGTTAACTCAATAATTAACTATATCTGCCTGAAGCTTGACAAAATACTTACATGTGAAACCATATTAATAGCATACACATGAGAAGAGTGATTATTGACTATAAAAAGCTGACACCAGAGATTTTATCTCTACTTACCCAAAAGTTTCCTGATGGTTATAATGACAAAGATATTATTGTGTTTGATGATCATCACAACCAAACTATTGAGGCTGTAGAAATAAAAACCAGCGACACTGTTTACCTTGTAAAAGTTAGTTCAAAACTACATTATACCATGACAAACTTTGACAAAGCTCTAGACAATGTTAAGGTAAAGGATCTGGATCTTAGCAATGAAGCTATTGAGGACTAAAGATATCGCTCTTGTATTATATTACAATGGTGTTTCTCATGTCCAATAATAATAAAACCGGCTGCTCGAGTAGATAATGGATTATCGCTGGCAACACCAATTTGCCTTAACATATCATCTGTAAAACTTTTAAATAGTGTTATGGTTGCCTTTCTAATGGAAATATATTCATCAATGATATCATCTTTTGATCGATCGTTTGCAAAAGAAGCACTTAAATAATCATCTTGATCAAAACCTGGTAATTTCACCTTGTCTTTTCTGGCAAAACAAAGTGCTCTATAAGCAAAAACTCTTTCTGTATCAAGAATATGCTGTACAACTTCCTTTACCGTCCACTTCCCTTCCGAAAAACTATAGCTATAATCCCATTTATCATCAGGAATTGCTTTTAAAAATAACAATGTTTCTTCAAAACTCTCTTCTAAACCAGCTAATAAGCTGTCATTTTTTACTTGCTGTATATATCCTGAATAATAAGGATTGTATTCGTTTGTTGGTAAATTGATCATATTTTTAGATTGATATATAAAAAAGCCTCTTATCAGCTAATAAGAGGCTTTACATATGTTATATTAATTTTTATAATTCATTAAATATTGAGTGCATCAAACGTTTTTTATCATTAATGCTTTCTTCTAACGAGATCATGGTTTCTGTTCTATACACACCTTCAATATCGTCTAATTTAAATATTACCTCTTTAGCATGAGTCGTGTCCTTTGCACGAATTTTACAAAAAATATTAAATTTTCCAGTAGTAATGTGTGCAACAGTTACGTGAGGGATATCATTAATTCTTTCTAAAACAAATTTTGTTTGTGATGTATTTTGTAAAAACACACCAACATAAGCAATAAACGAATACCCTAATTTCTGATAATCTAGGGTTAAAGATGATCCTTTAATAATGCCTGCATCTTCCATTTTTTTCACTCTTACATGCACTGTTCCTGCAGATATAAGAAGTTTTTTCGCAATATCTGTAAAGGGAATTCTTGTATTATCAATTAACATATCAAGAATTTGATGATCAATTTCGTCTAATCTAAATTTCGCCATTTTTGAATTTTTATTAAATAAAAATCAAAATTACTACATTTTTAATAAAAATAATGCATCAAATTTTAACTATTTTCTACTTTTAATGAAAATTCTTTATCATTTATGCTAATAGTATCAATATAAGCATCAATCTCTAATTTAATACCATCTTCAAGAGTAATTTTTTGTTTATTAGCCATGATTTCTCTATGTCCAAAATAATGTGACAAATTACCAATATTAGCAACTTTTGGTGAAAATTTAATTTGATCACTGGCTAACACCTCTTCGTATTGTATGGCAATATCACCTATTGTTTTCTGATTAGCGTCATCCAAAAGCACATCTCTTATTATAATATCGTAGAATAGTTTTTTATTTTCAGGAATATTGAAGTATGCCTCAAAGTTGCTTCCAATATAATCGTTTAAAGCAATACCTTGCAATGCAGTAAGCAACGACATAAATATAAACTTTCGCACCTCTTCCCTTTTATAATCATTTTTATAATGTCCCGCTTCAAACAATATTGTAGGCACATTATTCTTTTGAAATGTATCTCCAACACAGTTTATATTAAATGCATCATCATAAACCCCTATTTGGCCTGAAATTACTTCTTGCAACACCTTGTTTATTTCTACGATAACATCCATAGCTACTTTTCTGTTAGTCGTTACAGAACATTCGGCATCTTGCGCTGGAGCCAAAAAACTTAGGGTTGCAGGCTTATTAGCTTCACCAGCACTGAAAATGGTACGTTGACCATGAAGATTAAAGCAAAAGTGAGGTTTAAAGCTTTCAAAAGCGTGCTTTAAAACCAAACTTTCTGGCTGCGTTAAATTTTGAGCATCTCTATTTAAATCGACATTATTAGCATTAACCCTAGTGTAGGCTTTGGCTCCATCTGGATTAAGCATAGGTATAAAGTATAATGTACAAGCCGAACCTATAGTATCTTCAGTCTTTAAATAATTAAATAAATCAAAAAGTGCCTTGGTAGTGGTACTTTCATTTCCATGCATTTGAGACCATAACAAAATACGCTTAGGACCGTTGCCTATTTTTAACCCATAAATTGGCAACCCCTTAACCGATTTCCCTATCTCGCTAACCTCGTATTGCGTTCTTAATTGTAACAATAAAGGTTCAATATTATTCAAAGAAATGTAACGATGATACAGGCTCTTTTCTTTACTATTTGCAAATATAGATTCGTAGTTCAATGTCTAATCTTTTAATTGATTTTACAAATGTAAACAAATCAAAATTTACAATTGTATACAATAATTTGAACACCTCCGTTTACAATTGTATACGCATAACCATAATTATTTGGTTAATGTTGTGCTGATTTCATTTTAAAATTATAACTTTCGTATTTTCAGCATATTAAATAAATATATTTAAACTTATAAATTAAACATTATTCAATAATTATATCAAATTAACTCAGCTTTTAAAGTAAAATACTTTATCTTTGTTTACAATGATAAACAGTGCAGAATTTACAAAACGCTTACAGAAGATTTTAGGTTATTACGATCTCACAGCATCTTCATTTGCAGATAAAATTGGAGTACAACGTTCTAGTATTTCTCATATCTTATCTGGAAGAAATAAACCTAGCTTAGAATTTGTAACCAAGCTCCTCGCCTCTTTTCCAGAAGTGGATATGTATTGGTTATTAAACGGAAAAGGATCTTTCCCTAAAAAAGAAATTCAGCCACATGATTCTGAAAAATCAGCACATACCTCTCAAATAAGCAACACACCAATTTCTAATTCAAAAGAGATTGATAGAATTATTATTTTTTATAAGGACGGAAGTTTTAAAAATTATGAGAATTAATTACAATCTTTAGTAAATTTGCAAGCAAAATACATTTTCATGAACTTCCGCTATTTTGCTCTGTTTTCGTTATTATTATTTTCTAGTTGCTATCAAATTGAGAGAAATTGCTCAGATTATAAAACTGGAACATTTAGGAGCATTATTACTATAGGAGAAAAAGAATATGTTTCAGAATTTGTTCGTAATGACAGTATTCAAATAGAAACCTTCGAAAATAAAACAGATTCTGCCAGTATTCGCTGGATAAACGATTGCGAAGTCATATTCAAAACCATAAATCCTAAAAGTATGGTTGAGAAAAAAGACATTCATTTAAAAATTCTAACAACCACAGATTCTTCTTATACTTTTGAATATTCGTATGTTGGTGAAACATTAAAACAAAAAGGAGTAGCAGTACAATTAAATAAATAATATGCTTGAATTTCTATTGTCTAGTGACGCTATAATGGCGCTTTTAACCTTAACATTCCTAGAGATAATTTTAGGAATAGACAACATTGTTTTTATTTCAATAGCAGCCAACAAACTTCCAGAGCACCAGCGAAATAAGGCAACCAATATCGGCCTTGTACTAGCCATGGTGCAACGTATTGTGCTATTATTCTTTGTTTCGTTTTTAATTAGTCTTAGCAAACCCTTTTTTACAGTAGATAATAACTGGCTTCATCTCGCACTTAGCTGGCAAAGTGTTATTTTATTTGCTGGTGGGTTGTTTTTAATCTACAAAAGCACGTCTGAAATACGTGAAAAAGTTGAAACTCCTGAGCATGATGAAGAAAACGTTAGAAAAAAACACATCAACACCTTTTCTCAGGCAGTTGTTCAAATACTAATTATAGATTTTATATTCTCGATAGATTCTATATTGACTGCTGTTGGTATGACCAATGGATTATCAGAAAACCATAACTACAACTTGATACTAATGATAATTGCCGTAGTGATATCAATTATCATAATGATTGGTTTTGCAAACCCTATACGTAAGTTTATAGATGTAAATCCTAGTATTCAGGTTTTAGGTCTAGCTTTCCTTATTTTAATTGGCTTTATGCTAATTACCGAAGCTGCTCATTTATCGCACACATCAATTTTTGGAAACGAAGTTGGTGCTATTCCAAAAGGATATTTGTATTTTGCCATTGCCTTCTCCCTCTTTGTTGAATTTTTAAACTTTAGAATAAGTAAAAAACAAAAGGCCGATGAAAACAATGACGTGTAAACAACTAGGTGGTGCTTGTGAAAAAGAATTTACAGCACAAACCTTTGAAGAAATCGCTGAAATGAGTAAAAAACATGGAATGGAAATGTTTCAGATTAATGATGAAGCTCACTTAAAAGCGATGCAAAACATGAAAACCCTTATGCAATCGCCAGAAGCTATGCAAGCATGGTTTGAAAACAAACGAAAAGAATTTGATTCTCTTCCTCTAAATTAAAACAAAGTTGTTTGCCCTTCGTCTTCTTCCTTATCAGATTTTTTTAAGGCATCAGTTACTTGATTATCTTTATCAGACACCACCTCTTCATCTACAACTTCAATTTCATTTGCAGGAGTTTCTTTTGGAGGGTCATAAGGCAATGCATCTAACAGATTAACCTGATTAACCTTGTATTTAGTTAGCTGATTTCCAAGAGCATTAATACCTTTTATTGCAATAAATTCTTCAAGGTTTATTTCCAGATTTTCTCTACGATCTTTTCCTCTTTCTTTTGCAAATACTACTTCTGCCACTGGCCTCCAATCTGTAGAAACAACTTCTAATTGAGAATCTTGGTGCTCAGAAATAAACACATCTTCTCTATTTTCATTTTCCACTAGGAAACGCTTCACATAATAACGCTCCTTGTCACCGTCATAATAAATAGCTGAAATAGGTTTTTTAGGTGACCATTTTTCCATGACAATCATGTCTGAATCAAAATGCGCTGTAATTTCAGGAATTATAGTTTTAACAATACCAGCTTGTGTAATAATTAAAATACGATCTTCTCCTCTAAACTCACCTACTAGTTCACCTCGACCATCAACATTTAAACGCTGTACAGTATCATCAAACCATATTTTTCTAGGTTTTAACGTAGATACACCCTTTTCTTTAAGTTCAATACGTTTAATAGCATATTTGGTAACAACATTACCCTTAGAAGCACGACCTTTAATAATTACATCGGCAAAATCTATGTCCCATTTCAACTTTTTAATACTACCTACCTGACGCAATGATACACTAACAACTTCTGCTTCTCCGTTAGGGTTTGCAGAGAAATACCAAACTACAGATCCTTTATTTCCATTGGTTAGATCATATTCTCGATCTCTTGTTATACTGGTCACTGCAAAACGCTTAATATAAGACGCACCACGGGAACCATCTCTGTAGATCATATTATAAATGGTACGTTTATCCTTTTTCTTAAAGACCGCTACATGAATAATATCTTTTCCAATAAACGTTTTACTATCTACTTTAGTTACCATCATTTTACCAGACTTGGTAAACACAATTATATCGTCTATATCACTACAGTCACCAACATACTCGTCTTTTCTAAGGGATGTGCCAATAAATCCTTCTTCCCTGTTTACATATAACTTAGTATTTCTGATAACTACTTTCGTTGCATCAACATCATCAAATATGCGTATTTCTGTTTTACGTTCACGCCCTTCGCCATAGTCCTTCTTTAAGCGTGTAAAGTAAGCAATTGCAAAATCGATCAAATGCTCTAAGTGATGCTTTACTTCAGCAATTTGTTCTTCTAAAGCTTCAATCTTTTGTTGTGCTTTATCGATATCAAACTTAGAAATTCTCTTAATTCTAATTTCAGTTAATCGTGTTATATCATCAACCGTAACCTTACGCTTTAAATGCTTAATATGTGGCTTCAATCCTTTATCTATCGCACCAATAACACCATCCCAGGTTTCTTCCTCTTCTATATCACGATAAATTCTATTTTCAATAAAAATACGCTCTAAAGAGGCAAAATGCCATTGTTCTTCTAATTCGCCAAGTCTTATTTCTAATTCCTGCTTAAGTAACTGTACTGTATTATCTGTAGAACGACGCAACATTTCAGAAACTCCTATAAACAAAGGTCTATTATCTTCAATAACACAACCTAATGGCGATATAGATACCTCACAATTAGTAAAGGCATAAAGAGCATCAATGGTTTTATCTGGCGAGATTCCAGAAGGCAGATGCACTAATATTTCAACATCGGCAGCTGTATTATCTTCAATCTTTTTGATTTTGATCTTACCTTTATCATTCGCTTTTAAGATGGAATCTATTAACGACGATGTTGTAGTAGTAAACGGTATTTCGTTTATTACCAAAGTATTCTTATTTAGTTGAGAGATTTTAGCACGTACACGCACTTTCCCTCCTCTGTTACCATCATTATAATTTGTGAAATCGGCAATTCCAGCTGTTGGAAAATCTGGAACTATGGTAAAACGTTTTCCTTTTAAGTGTTTTATCGAAGCATCAATCAGTTCAATAAAATTATGTGGTAATATTTTAGTAGACAGCCCAACTGCAATACCTTCACCACCTTGGGCCAACAACAATGGAAACTTTACAGGAAGGTTGACAGGTTCTTTACGACGACCATCATAATAAGCTTGCCATTCTGTAATTTTTGGGCTAAAAACAACATCTAAACCAAACTTTGAAATTCTCGCTTCAATATAACGAGATGCTGCTGCACGATCACCAGTGAGTATATTTCCCCAGTTTCCTTGCGTATCGATCAACAAATCTTTTTGACCAATCTGTACCATGGCATCTGCAATACTCGCATCACCATGCGGATGGTATTGCATTGTATGACCTACAATATTGGCCACTTTATTGTAGCGACCATCATCAAGATCTTTCATAGAGTGCATGATACGACGCTGCACAGGTTTAAAACCATCTTCAATCGCTGGAACTGCACGTTCTAGTATCACATATGAAGCATAATCTAAAAACCAATCTTTATACATCCCGGTAACCCGAGTGATAGTTTCCTGGTTGTCATCATGTTCATTCTGCATGTCGTCATTATGTTCTATCATAAGCTACTAGTTTTCGTCCTCTACCAGGTCCATTTCTACTTTTAGATTATTTATAATGAATTCTTGTCTACTTGGTGTGTTTTTCCCCATGTAGAACGATAATAACTCTTCTATAGACATATTATCGTCTAACATCACAGGATCCAACCTAATATCATCCCCAATAAAGTGTTTAAATTCATCAGGTGAAATTTCACCAAGCCCCTTAAATCGCGTAATCTCAGGCTTTGGCTTAAGCTTTTCAATAGCATCTTTACGTTCCTGCTCTGTATAACAATAAATGGTTTCTTTCTTATTTCTTACCCTAAACAAAGGTGTTTGTAAAATATACAAATGCCCATCTTTAATTACTTCAGGAAAAAATTGCAAGAAGAAAGTTATTAATAGTAAACGAATATGCATTCCATCAACATCGGCATCGGTTGCAATTACAATGTTGTTATATCTCAAGTCTTCTAATGACTCCTCAATATTTAAAGCTGCTTGCAAAAGGTTGAATTCTTCGTTTTCGTATACGATTTTTTTGGTTAAACCATAGGAATTTAATGGTTTACCTTTTAAACTAAAAACTGCCTGTGTATTTACATCTCGAGATTTGGTAATACTACCAGAAGCCGAATCTCCCTCAGTAATAAACAATGTAGTTTCTAGACGTCTATCCTTTTTAAGATCACCTAAATGTACACGGCAATCTCGTAATTTTTTATTATGAAGATTTGCTTTTTTAGCACGCTCTCTAGCAATTTTTCTAATGCCCGACAATTCCTTACGCTCACGTTCTGCCTGCAATATTTTACGTTGTATGGCTTCTGCAGTCTCTTGATTCTTATGTAGAAAATTATCAAGGTTACGCTTTACAAAATCGTTTATAAAAGTCCTTACCGTAGGCAAGCCTCCACCCATTTCGGTAGAGCCTAATTTTGTTTTCGTCTGACTTTCAAACACAGGCTCCATTACCTTCACAGAAACAGCAGAAATAACAGATTTCCTAATATCGGATGCATCATAGTTTTTTCCGTAAAACTCTCTAATTGTTTTTACTAAAGCTTCTCTAAATGCATTTAAGTGTGTTCCACCTTGTGTGGTGTTTTGACCATTTACAAATGAGTGGTATTCTTCGCTATATTGCGTTTTACTATGCGTGATAGCTACTTCAATATCTTCTCCCTTTAAATGAATTATAGGATACCTAATATCGCTTTCATTAGTGCTTTCCTGCAATAAGTCTTTTAACCCATTTTCACTATAGTATTTATCTCCATTGAAAATAATAGTTAACCCTGGATTTAAATACACATAATTTTTAAGCATTTTTGACACATATTCGTGTCTGTATTTATAATTCTTAAAAATAGATTCGTCTGGAATAAAAGATACTTTCGTTCCCTTACGTCTTGATGTTTCTTCTAAGAAATCTTGTTCGGTTAACTCTCCCAATTTAAAATCAGCAGACGCCGATTTCCCATCTCTTGTAGATTCTACTCTAAAATATGTAGACAGAGCATTTACAGCTTTTGTACCAACACCATTAAGACCTACCGATTTCTTAAAAGCTTTAGAATCGTACTTTCCACCAGTATTCATCTTAGACACTACATCTACAACTTTCCCTAATGGAATACCACGACCATAATCTCTAACAATTACTTTATTTCCTTGAATTGAGATTTCGATAGTCTTTCCTGCTCCCATAACATACTCATCAATAGAGTTGTCGAGAACTTCTTTTAAAAGAATATAAATACCATCGTCTGGAGAAGAACCATCACCAAGTTTTCCAATATACATTCCTGGACGCATACGAATATGCTCTTTCCAATCGAGCGAACGTATATTATCTTCGGTATAGTTGGTTTGTTGAGACATAAAATTCAGGAAAAAAATGATAAGTGGCTAATATAGCATTTCATTGTAAAAAATGAAATACCAAATCCACAAAGTAATTAACAATAAAAAGCCAATGTTGTTGAGAACATTGGCTTTTAAACTATTATATTAATTTATTTAAACATTAAAAAGGAAATGCATTACATCACCGTCTTTAACGACATAGTTTTTTCCTTCTACACGCATTTTTCCTGCTTCCTTTATTTTGGCTTCGCTGCCATAACTTACATAATCATCATACCCTATTACTTCGGCTCGAATAAAACCTTTTTCAAAATCGGTATGGATCACACCAGCTGCTTGAGGTGCTGTAGCACCTATTGCAACGGTCCAGGCACGAACCTCTTTTACACCTGCTGTAAAATAGGTTTGTTGATTGAGCAATTTATAAGCAGAACGAATTAATTTTGAAGACCCTGGTTCATCTAAGCCAATATCCTGCAAAAACATTTGACGTTCTTCAAAATCGTCTAATTCATTAATATCTGCTTCAGTACCTACAGCCAGTACCAATACTTCTGCGTTTTCATTTTTCACAGCTTCTTTAACGCTTTCTACATATTCATTGCCAGAAACTGCAGCACTTTCATCAACATTACACACATACATTACTGGTTTATCGGTAATTAACTGAAGTGGTTTTACATAATCGATATATTCATCTTCACCAAATTCAATAGCTCTAACCGATTTACCTTCTTCTAATCCAGCTTTTATTTTTAGTAATACTGCTTCCTCTTTCTGAGCTTCTTTATTCCCTGTCTTAGCAGCACGTTTAACCTTGTCGTGCTTTTTTTCAACTGATTCAAGATCTTTAAGCTGAAGCTCCATATCAATAGTCTCCTTATCTCTTATAGGATCTACGCTTCCATCTACATGCACAACATTATCATTATCAAAACAACGTAATACATGTAAAATTGCGTCCGTTTCACGAATATTACCTAAGAACTGATTCCCTAAACCTTCTCCTTTACTAGCTCCCTTCACTAAACCAGCAATATCAACAATCTCCACGGTTGCCGGAATAACTTTCTCTGGATTCACTAACTCTTCAAGCTTTGATAATCTAGGATCTGGAACATTAACCACACCTATGTTAGGCTCTATAGTACAAAAAGGAAAGTTTGCGCTTTGTGCTTTGGCATTAGACAAACAATTAAATAAAGTTGATTTTCCAACATTTGGTAAACCTACAATTCCAGCTTTCATATATTGTATTTATTTTGCCAGCAATAATATTAACATAGTTTAATATTTCTTAACACAGCTTTAGCTTGGTGCAGTTATTGCATGACGTATTTTGCGTGTGCAAATGTAAGTAATTAAATCTGTAGTTAAAATAAAATATATTAAGCTACGAGAGTAACAAAATTAACCATCATTCGTCTCAAAAATATAACACTACAAACAATGCGAAAAAACATCTTATCTCTTATATGTGCCATTTTTACAATCGCTACTTTTGCTCAAAACTATTCCGCTAAAATCATTGATAAGGACACTAAGCAACCTGTTGCTTTTGCAGCTATTCAAACTGGTGAATATAAAGGTGTAATTTCTAATGAGGAAGGTGTTTTTAATATAGATCTAGAAAAAAACACTGTTAAAGAAATTACTATTTCATGCCTTGGTTATGAAACGAAATCTATTCAAATAGACGCTATAACCAAAGACAACTTTACTATACACTTAGTACCAGCTATAAATGAGTTAAATACCGTTTTTTTAAGCAATACAAAACCTAATGTAGACTCTATCATTTCAAGATCTATAAAGAATTTTAAGCGTAATCATATAACCGAAAATATTAGAACACATCAAATATTTCATAGAGAAACTGCTGTAATGGATTTTAAAAAGTTAGAGTTTGAAATAAAAAAGGCATCTCACGTTCGTAAGAAACAGCTCAAAGGTGTTAACAACGAACTCGAAGCTATGTCTAACGAAGTAATGACTAGTAACTTAATGCATTTCCAAGATTTTACAGGCGATCTAAGTGTCTCTCATGAACTTGGATACAAGTTTAAAGCAGACAAAGCCATACAAGTCATAAATTCTAAAAAAGATTTTTCGTTAGATAATATTCAGGATAAAGCTCAAAATATCATACTAAAATATCTGGATACCACACTTACCTATAAATTAAAATCTGGATTATTTAAAGTGGAAGACTCTCTCTCTTTAGCAGAAAGCGATGATAATGATGACAAACAAGAATTTACAAACGACCATTTAAAAAGTAAGGCATATGGTATGTTTGAAGACACCGGAAATAAACCAAAAAGCCTTTTAAAAGGTTTACTAAACTTAGAATATTACGAGTATTATTTACGAGAAGTTACGTCAAGTGAATCTCAACTTATTTATGTCATTGATTATAAGCCAAGAAAATCTCGTGCAAAATATACCGGAACCTTATATATAGCTGATGAAAGCTATGCTGTTCTAAAAGCTGACTATAAGTACGGAAAAGGAAAGCGTGGTGAAAAACTTAACTTAAGATTAGTTCTTGGAGTTAAATACATAGAAAATCAACATAATGGTGTCATGCTCTTTAGAAAAAATGAAAACAACACATACGAGCCAAGATATTTAAAAGAAGTAACAGGAAGATACTTTTATATCAATCGTCCAATTAAGTTTATTGAAAACAGCAGTGCAAGACGTAAAACAGCTTTTAATTTTAAAATTGAAGGTACAGCTTTACAAAAAGAAGAATTGCTATTTACCGATTCAAAAACAATAACAAAAGATGCATTAATGGCCATAAAAGAGCCCAAAGCAATTCCATATCAAAAACAAAGAAGGTATGATGCCTCTGTTTGGGGAACTAACGAAACCTTAGTTCCTACTACAGATCTAAAAACATTTGACGCAGATAAAAATTAACCATCAGGATGCATAAAACGTTGCTTTCCTAGAAGTTCATCTTCTGTTTCAACAACATCTTCATCAGGTACACAACAGTCTACTGGACAAACAGCAGCACATTGTGGCTCTTCATGAAAACCTTTACATTCTGTACATTTATCTGGAACTATATAATAAATTTCGTCACTTATAGGTTCTTGAGCTTCATTTGCATCAACTTCTTTTCCATTAGGCAATACTATATTTCCTTCCAAGCTAGTACCATCATTATAACGCCAATCATCAGCACCTTCATAAATAGCTGTATTTGGGCATTCAGGTTCACAAGCACCACAGTTAATACATTCGTCTGTAATTATAATAGCCATAACAATTTTTCTCTTTAGTTTGCTTAAATTTGCAGCTGCAAAAGTAAAGCCAAAACAGTTCATAACCAAACGTTATAATGAATTTAGAACAAAGAATTAATGCATTTGAAGAATTAGGAAAGTTCCTAAGTCAATTTAGCGACACAAACTTTAAAAAGTTAGAAAACATACAGTATAACGATCTGTTCTTTGATGGCTTTAAACATCAAATAAAACTTGCTGAAGAACATAATGGGTGGTTTACGACAGAAAATATTGTATTTGCCTTAAAAAATTGGTCTGAAGCATTAACCAAAACAAACCTTCAAACCTGGTTAAACAATTACAATCTTAATAATGTTGTACAGAAAAAGATTGCTATTGTTATGGCAGGGAATATTCCCTTGGTTGGTTTTCACGATTTCTTGTCCGTACTTATATCTGGACATAAGGTAATAGTTAAACAGTCTTCAAACGACAAACATCTGTTACCGTATTTAGCTAAGTACTTAGAATATGTTGCTCCTGGTTTAAAAGATTCAATTCAATTTACTGAAGAAAAACTTACTGGTTTTGATGGTGTTATAGCTACAGGCAGCGATAATACAGCAAGATATTTTGAATATTATTTTAAGAACAAACCATCGATAATCAGAAAAAATAGAAATTCTGTTGCAATATTAACAGGAAATGAATCTGAAGCGCAATTAAAAGCACTTTCAGAAGATATCTTTAGATATTATGGACTAGGCTGCAGAAATGTGTCAAAATTATTTGTACCAAAGAATTACAACTTTGACAATTTCTTTAAAGGAATGTATCATTGGAATACCATTATAGATCAAGCAAAATATGCAAACAATTATGACTATAATAAAGCAGTTTACTTGATGAGCGAATTTGACCTTCTGGAAAACGGGTTTTTAATGATAAAAGAAGACCAGAGTTATGCATCTCCTATTGCAACCGTATTTTATGAATATTACAATTCTGTTGAGGAATTAAAAAGCAATCTAGAACTAGAAAAAGATAATATACAATGTGTCGTTTCACACCAAATTACAGATAACGAAGTTAATTTTGGTGACACCCAAAATCCAAAATTATGGGATTATGCAGATGGTATCGATACAATTGATTTTTTAATAACTATTTAGAGTAAAAAATAACAATTTATTAGTGTAAAATACCTAATAAATTTCGACCTTTAGCTCTTTAAAATTTTAACCCATGAAGAAACATAATTTTAGTGCAGGACCGTGCATTTTACCAAAAGAAGTTTTATTAAAATCCTCTGAAGCTGTGATGGATTTAAATGGCAGTGGTTTATCCTTGATAGAGATCTCGCATCGCAGTAAAGACTTTGTTGATATTATGGAAAAAGCGCGTTCCTTAGCTTTAGAACTTTTAGGATTAGAAGGAAAGGGTTATAAAGCGCTATTCTTACAAGGTGGTGCAAGCACACAGTTTTTAATGGTAGCTTTAAATTTATTAGAAAAAAGAGCAGGATATTTAAATACAGGAACCTGGAGTAAAAAAGCCATTAAGGAAGCTAAAATATTTGATGATATATATGAAGTAGCGTCTTCAGAGAATGCTAACTATAATTATATTCCAAAAGGCTATGAAATCCCTACTGAATACGATTATTTCCATTGTACATCCAACAACACTATTTACGGCACACAGATAAAGCAATTTCCAGATTGTCCTATTCCTATGGTGTGTGATATGAGTAGCGATATCTTTTCGCGTCAAATAGATTATTCAAAATTCGATCTTATATATGCTGGAGCTCAAAAAAATATGGGGCCAGCGGGAACTACATTAGTCATTGTTAAAGAAGATATCTTAGGTAAAGTTTCGCGCCATATTCCATCTATGATGGATTACAAGGTACACATAAATAAAAGCAGTATGTTTAATACACCTCCTGTTTTTGCAGTATATACTTCAATGCTAACATTAGAGTGGTTAAAGAACCTTGGAGGTATTGCTGCTATAGAGGAAGAAAACGAAAAGAAAGCACGATTAATATATTCTGAAATAGATCTAAATCCCCTATTTAAAGGTTTTGCAGCAAAAGAAGACCGTTCTTTCATGAATGCTACCTTTAATTTAACCAACGATAACTTAAAAGAAACTTTTGACGATATGTGTCTAGAAGCTGGAATTAATGGTATTAATGGGCATAGAAGCGTTGGCGGATATAGAGCTTCTATGTATAATGCACTACCTTATGAAAGTGTGCAAGTATTGGTAGAAGTTATGAGTGAATTAGAAACAAAAGCATAAACAAATAACAAGATGAAAATTTTAGCTAACGATGGTATTTCTCAAACAGGAATAGATGCATTAGAAAACGCAGGTTTTGAAGTAAATACAACGACAGTAGCACAAGAACAGCTTATAAATTATATTAACACAAATAATATTGATGTAATATTAGTTCGCAGCGCTACAAAAGTTAGAAAAGATATTATAGACGCATGCCCAAGTTTAAAAATTATTGGACGCGGTGGTGTAGGCATGGATAATATTGATGTAGATTATGCTAAAGAAAAAGGAATTAATGTGATAAATACGCCAGCTGCCTCTTCACATTCTGTGGCAGAATTGGTATTTGCTCATTTATACGGCTTAGCACGTTATTTACATAATGCCAATAGAGATATGCCTCTAGAAGGAGACTCTAAATTTAAAGCCTTAAAAAAGGCGTATGCAAAGGGAACAGAACTTAAGGGTAAAACTATTGGAATTTTAGGTTTTGGTAGAATTGGTCAGGCAACAGCCAAAGTCGCTATTGGAGCAGGTATGAATGTAATTGCATACGACCCATTTATTGATGAAGGCGATCTTGAACTGAATTTCTTCGATGGTCAAAAACTTAACTTTAATATTAAAACCATAAGTAAAGACGATGTTTTAAAACAATCAGATTTTATTACACTACATGTCCCAGCACAAAAAGAATATGTCATAGGACAACCTGAATTTGAAATGATGAAAGATGGTGTTATTCTTGTAAACGCGGCAAGAGGTGGTGTGATAGATGAAGTTGCGCTTATAGATTATATAAATAAAGGAAAGGTGGCTCGTGCTGCTCTAGACGTATTTGAGAAAGAGCCAACACCAGAAATTCAATTACTAATGAATCCTGCATTATCATTAACACCTCATACTGGTGCAGCAACCAATGAAGCTCAAGACAGAATTGGTGCTGAATTAGCTACTCAAATTATAGAAATATTAAAATAGTGGTAGGTACTAGTTGGTACAAATATTAACAAAAAGTCCTAACAATTAGTTAGGACTTTTTTGTACATTGAAACCAATTATTTCATTAACCAATTTAATTAAACTATAGAATATGTCAGGAATTTTAGATTTACTAGGCAGCGATCTCGGTAAAGACATTATTAACGGAGTCTCTGGACAAACAGGGCAAAGTCAAGATAAAACAAGCAGTGTACTAACCATGGCTATGCCAGTATTAATGCAAGCTATGAGACGTAATGCAGCAACTCCTCAAGGTGCAGAAGGCCTAATGGGAGCCTTGAATAAAAAACACGACGGAAGTATTTTAGACAACCTTGGTGATCTCTTCAATGGTGGTGTTGACACCAATGTCATTACTGATGGCAGCAAAATATTAGGTCATGTTTTGGGTAATAAACAACAAAATGTCACCAATGCTTTAAGCAACAAATCTGGTATGGATTCTAATGCTGTTGGAGATATACTTAAAATAGCAGCGCCTATTCTAATGGGAATTTTAGGCAAACAATCTAGACAACAAAAAGTAAACCAATCATCAGGCATAGAAAGTTTACTAGGTGGTATGCTGGGAGGCAATTCTCCTCAATCACAACAAAGTTTTCTTGAATCTATGTTAGATGCCGATGGTGATGGTAGTGTTATTGATGATGTAGCTGGAATGGTATTAGGAGGAAACAAAAATAAAAATTCCGGATTAGGTGGACTTCTAGGTGGATTATTTGGTAAAAAATAATCTGTAATCAAAAAACACAACATAAAAGCCAGATGTAATTACATCTGGCTTTTATGTTAAAAACACTAAATACCAATATTAATATAGAATGGTTTTGTAACTTTAAGAGAAAAAGTAATAATGAAAAGGGCAGCATTTATACTGGTAATAATCTTAGGCATTGTAAGCTGTAATACACCAAAAAAAGCTAGAACAAGTAATGACATTACCAATAAGACTGAACAAGATACTGTAAGAATAGCTAATGATAAACTTGAATATGAAATCATTATCATAGAACCCGGGTTTAATGTCTGGTTAGAAGTTACGGCAAAACCAAAAGGATACTATTCACAACAGTTTTTAGAAAGCAGAAACAGGCTTTTCGTAACTGCGTGGAACAGTAGAGTTTTAGAACCTTCAAGGTATGATCCTAATCTATACGAAATGCAAATAGATTACCGTCCAAATATAGATTATGGTTACGATGTAAATTATAAACTATATAACTACTTCATTTTTTTTCAATTGCAGTATAAACAACAATTAACAAGTTTTGTTCCAAGAATATAGATTAAGCGTTTATATTTGCAATCATGTAAATGATTGCTATGCAGAACTTCAAAAAGCGCTGGGAAATACAAAAAAACTGGCAATTACTTTTCCCGTTTTTAGGAATAGTACTCCTACTCTATTCAAGTTATAAACTTGCTTCAATTTTCTTTAATAGAGCTTCTCAAAGCGATTTTATATTTTTAATACTAAGTACGCTTATTCTCTATTATCTATTATTAAAACTAACACTATGGATTTTTAAAAAACTTGAGAATAAATGGATAGTGAAACATCGATGGGAAATGATACGTATTTTTATAGTATTTGCTATCACAGGTAGTTCTTCAGTATTTGTAGGGAGACCAATAATTAAATTACTAGGTATTACTAAAGACAATCTCAACGTATTTGTTTATTGGTTTTTATATATCATTATTGGTTTAATTTTTTATCAAATATTATTGGTTATCTTTGGCTGGCTTTTTGGTCAGTATCAATTTTTCTGGAATTTTGAAAAAAAGATGCTTCGCCGATTCGGATTTAAGCGATTTTTAAAGGACTAATGTCAAACATTAAAGAACATATCATTTTTAAAGGGGCTATAATCATTTTGATTATTGCACTACTAGTTCCTTCATTTGTAAAGTTAGCCCATGCTTTCGAAGACCACGAGCATGAAGTTTGTGTTAGCCCTCACACTGAGCACTTCCATGAATATAATTTGGAATGTGAGTTTTTTAAGTTTAAAGTAAATCCGCAGATAGCTATTGTAAATCAATCATTTAAAGCTTTAGATATTCAAGAACGATTTACAGTAATTATTTCGCAATATCAATCTATAGGCGATTATCAACGCTTACCTTTCTCTCTACGAGGCCCTCCAAGTTTAGTGTAATATCTCAAGTAAATTTATTATCACTAAACAAAAATTAAATGAAAACATTATACATGTGGCTACTCATGGTAGTGGCCTATTTACCTATACATTCGCAAAATAGTATACAAGGGGTTGTAACCGATACAGATACAAACCAACCTCTTGCATATGCCAATATATATTTACCAAAACTAGAAAAAGGGACACTTACAGACGAAAACGGAGAGTTTTCTATAAGCAATCTTCCTAACGGTGAGCAAAAAGTAATAGTTTCTATTATTGGATACGAGACTTATGAAACAACTGTTTCACTACCTATGAACAATACACTTGAAATTTCATTATATGCTTCAGTAATTGAAATGGATGAAGTTATTCTATCTACCCCATTTCATAAGTTGCAGAAAGACAATGTAATGAAAGTTGAACAAAAGAAAGCTTCAGAACTAAAGGCTAATGGTGCATTAACTTTAGCCGATGGAATTAACGCCATATCTGGAGTTTCAAGTATATCTACAGGAATTGGAATTGGCAAACCTGTTATACGAGGTCTAAGTAGTAATAGAGTATTGGTATATGCGCAAGGCATTAGATTAGAAAACCAACAATTTGGTGACGAACACGGATTAGGTATTAACGACAGTGGTATTGAAAGTGTAGAAGTTATTAAAGGTCCTGCCTCTCTACTTTATGGTAGTGATGCATTAGGTGGTGTTTTATATGTAAATCCTGAAAGATTTGCAAGCGTAAACTCTTCTAGTGGTGATCTAAATTTTAATTACTTTACAAATACTCAGGGTTATAATACAAATGCAGGTTTTAAAACATCGACAGATACCTTTCAATTTATTTTAAGAGGTAGTGTTGCTGAGCATTCAGATTATAAAACCAAAAATTACAGAGTAACAAATACCAGATTTAGAGAGCAAGATCTTAAAGCTGCTTTAGGATATCACATCTCTAATTTCTCTACTGAATTCAGATATAATTTAAATGCTTCACAGTTAGGCATTCCAGAAGAATTTGGGATTCAAAGTTTGAGTAAAGATCCATTGCTTCCAAATCAAAACATACATAACCATATATTCAGCTCTAAATCTAAATTACATTTCGATAAGTCTAGCCTTGAATTAAACTTAGGCTTTACTTATAATGACAGGAAGGAATTTGAGGAACATCATCACGATGAAGATGAACATGATGATGAAGACCATGACGAGGAAGAAGAAGATCACGATGAAGATGAACATGATGAGGAGGAAGAAGGTGAAGCAGCTTTACATATGAAGCTTCAAACATTTAATTATGATCTTAAGTATAATTTACCAAAACTAGGACGATTTGAGACAATTGTTGGAATTCAAGGAATGAATCAAACCAACACAAACTATGGCGAAGAAGAGCTTATTCCCAATGCTACAACTAATGATTTTGGTGTTTTAGCAACATCACATATTCATTTTGAAACTGTAGACTTTCAACTAGGTGTTCGCTATGATAAGAGAACTATTGATATTGATGGCTTATCTGAGAAGAACTTTAATAGCTTTAATGGAGCTTTCGGTGTAAAAAAGGATTTTAGTGACGCTTTTACTGGAAGATTAAACCTTGCCTCTGGCTTTAGAGCTCCTAACCTAGCAGAATTAACATCAGATGGTGTGCATCATGGTACAAATCGTTATGAAATTGGTAACCCAGATCTTGATAATGAACAAAACTTTCAGGTAGACCTGGCTTTTGAATATAATAGTGAGCATATTGAAGTATTTGTTAACGGGTTTTATAACAGAGTAAACAACTACATATACTTATCTCCAAACGGATCTGTAATTGATGATGCTCCTGCTTTTGAGTATTTACAAGACGATGCCAAATTATATGGTGGTGAAGTTGGAATTCATTTTCATCCACACCCTTTAGATTGGTTGCATATTGAAAACACATTTGAAACCGTTACAGGAAAACAAGACAATAATGACTATTTACCTTTAATTCCTGCTAATAACTTGACAAATACCGTTAGAGTAGAGTTTGAAAACAAATGGTTAAAAAAGGCATATTCTTTTATTAGACTTAGCAGTACGTTTGACCAAAACAACGTAAGTGGCTTCGAAACTTCAACAAAAGGCTACTCATTATTAAGTATTGGTGTAGGTGGAGAGCTTGAAATGTTCAATAACCCATTATTTGTTAGAGTTTCTGGAAATAACTTAACAGATAAAAATTATATAAACCACCTTTCACGATTAAAACCAGACGGTTTGTATAATATTGGTAGAAATATAAACTTTAGTCTTACCTATAAAATGTAGACATAACTATTAATTAAAAACAGGGACTCTAGTCCCTGTTTTTAATTATTGTTTTATCATTAATATGTATATTTAGTTCTAAAACTCAATCATCGCTTCTCCTAATAAAAAAATGAAGTATGAATATTTTTTAGGATAATTCATTTGAAACCAAAAACTAATTATACAAAAAGTGGAAACTTTAATATTGCTTATCAAGTAATAGGTGAAGGCCCTGTAGATATTATTTACATCCCTGGTTGGGTTTCAAATATTGATATGATGTGGGCCGAACCTAGATTAGCTGCATTTTTAACCAGACTTACACTTTTTTCTAGGCTTATTCTTTTTGACAAAAGAGGCACAGGACTCTCTGATCGTACTGACGACTACTCTACTATGGAAGAGCGTATGGACGATATAAATGCAGTTATGGATGCCACAAATTCTGAAAAAGCATTTTTGTTTAGTCATTCCGAAGGCGGTTCTGTTAGTCTCTTATTTTCTCTTAATTACCCGCAGCGAACTTTGGGTATTATGGGTTTTGGTATTTTTGCAAAACGACGATATTCAAAAGATTATCCCTGGGCTCCAACAGATGAAGAGCGTGAAGTTTCTAATAAGCTAATTGAAAACAATTGGGCTCATGGAAATTTAGATGAGCTTAGAGATTTGGTGCCTTCCTTGGCTCATGATAATGGTTTTATGGATTGGTTAGCAAGCTACTTACGTGCTGGTGGAAGTCCAAAAGCTGCATTAATACTGCATAAACAGTGTACACTTATTGACGTTACTGAAATTTTAGGTTCGATAAAAGTTCCCACATTACTTCTTTTTAGAAAAGGTGATGAAGAAATAAAAGTTGAAGAAGGCAGATACATAGCAGAGCGGATACCAAATTCAAAACTGGTTGAATTTGAAGGTAGAGATCATCTTTTCTGGACGGGAGATACGTACCCTATTCTAGCAGAAATGGAAGAGTTTGTAACAGGAATTCGGCCAAATAGATCAGAATTTTATAATTCTAAACTCAAAAATAAACGTACTGGTATCGATCTAAAAACAGTGATGTCTGAAAATTACCTGTACAACTTAAAAGTTGAGGAATTTGCAAAATTATGCGGTAGAAGTCTATCAGCGTTTAAAAGAGATTTTAAAAATATATTTAATACGACACCATCTAGATGGATTAAGTCTAAACGACTTGAACATGCCAAGAAACTACTTATAGAAACAGATTTAAACATTAATCAAATTTGTTATGATTGTGGTTTTATCAATTCCTCACATTTTATAAAATCCTTTAAAGAAAAGTATCAACTCCCTCCTCATCAGTATAGATCTGATAAAAAATAAATTTAAAATTGCATTTGGACGTTTTAGAATGTTTTTTGAGCTTTTATGAATGTTCTAAGTGTTTGTTTTGCGTGAATTTTATATAGTTCAATTAAACAAATTCTTATTATGAAAGCAAAACTAACAATTACATTAATTCTGGTATTAAGCATGTTCTATACCAATAGCAATGCTCAAGTTGATCCAATTAACGACGAATTTCCAAAAGCAAAGCAAGAAGTTATGGAAACTTTTGGCGCTGTTGCACAAAGTATTATGGATGGTGATTTAGACAAGCTTATTTCGTTTCACCATTACGGACCAAAATTCACCGAGTTTAAAAATGGAGAACCAAGAAATGGTGGTGAAGCTAACGAAGCTCACGAACGTGGAACTTTTGGAGCAGTAACTCAAGTTGTGAAATTTGATGCTAAAGATTTACAAATTGCAGTTTACGGAGGCGATGTGGCAAATGTTACGTTTCATTCAGATTTCCATTTAAAATTTGGTGACGACCTTGTAGTAGTTAACGACCAAATAACTCTATTATTTGTTAAAACCAAAAATGGCTGGAAAATGGTTCATGAACATCATTCGCCATTAAAAACATCTCACTAATCCCTTTTGAACTATACGCATAATTAATTACTTAGATTACCTAATAATAAATTCATATTAACGGAGGTCATTTTGGTTTACTATATTATCCTAACTTGTTGTTTGAAAAATCGAGTAAAGCGCAAATAAATTTTTTAGAACGGCAATTAAATAATTAAACTATTACAATGGATCATAAAATCATTAGGACTTGGAGAGGATGGACAACAATAGAGAATGCTCCTATATACGAAAGCATGCTTGTTAACGAAGTATTTCCCGAGGTAAAGAAAAAAGGTGTCACAGGCTTAGAAAAAGTAAGTATTTCTACAAAACATCATAAAAATGAGGTGGAATTCTATTTAGTACTTCAATTTGACACTCTTAATTCAGTAAAACTCTTTGCTGGTAATGATTATGAAACAGCCTATATTCCTGAAAATGCTAAACGTATTTTACTAAGATATGATACAACTGCACAACATTATGAATTGCGTAAAGAACTTATATTCCAAAAAAGTAATCAATAACGATGGTCTAAATCTCAATAACTTCCTGTTCTTTCTTTTTAAATACAAATGTATAGAGCCACATTAAGGTAAATGTTGGTATTACATCCATAAATGGTAAAGCCTCCTCTATAAACGTAATTGCTCCAGCAATCTTTCCAGAATTTCCTTTATAGAGTCTGGTCATTAAATATCCTGCTAAGGGCGCCCAAACAATATCGAAAGGAGGAAATATAAAAGAGACATAGCCCAAAGCATCAAAAACGATACTATAAGCAAGTTTTTTGTACATGTGTTTCTTGTGCAAGTTCATGGCAATTAATTTATTACTACCATAACAAGAAGTATACCGAATTTATTATGACAAGTTTTCACTAATTAGCTTTAAAAACTCAGTTCGAGTTTCCATATTTTTAAAAGCACCTCTAAATCCAGATGTAGTAGTAACAGAGTTTTGCTTCTGTACACCACGCATCATCATACACATATGCGACGCTTCTATTACCACAGCCACACCTTGTGGCTTTAACGTATCGTTAATACAATCCAGGATTTGCTCTGTAAGTCGTTCTTGTACCTGAAGGCGTCTAGCAAAAACATCAACAATTCGAGGTATTTTACTTAACCCTACAATATGACCATTTGGGATATAAGCTATATGTGCCTTACCAAAAAAAGGTAAAATATGGTGCTCGCAAAGTGAATATAATTCAATATCCTTAACAATTACCATTTCATTATAACTTTCTTTAAACATGGCACTTTTTAATATTTCAGCTGCATCTTGATCATAACCTTGAGTTAAAAATTGCATAGCCTTGGCCGCTCGCTCAGGTGTTTTTAACAAACCATCACGATCAGTATCTTCACCAAGATCTGTAATAATGTCTTTATACCTGTTCTTTACACCATCGGTAATCTCTATGTTATATTCTTCAAATCTTTTATAAGGCATCTTTAGTGTTTTAAGTTCTCTTTAAAATAGGTATTAAGTTTTTTAATTTTTGGACCAATAGTTAATTGACAATATGGTTGTTCCTTATTATTGTCGTAATAACTATGATGATAAGCTTCTGCTTCATAAAAAACGTCAAACTTAACAATTTCTGTTACAATTGCTCCTTGAAAAACAGATTCTTTTTCTAAGGTCTCTATATATGCTCTAGCAGCCATAAGTTGTGCTTCTGACATGTAAAAAATGGATGAGCGATATTGGGTTCCAACATCATTACCCTGTCTATTTAAAGTAGTTGGATCGTGTGTTGCAAAAAATACTTCCAGTAATTGTGTATACGATATAATAGTTTCATCATATATAATTTTTACACCTTCAGCATGACCTGTAGTGCCGTTACACACCTCTCTATACGCTGGATTTTTTATAAAGCCTCCTGTATAACCAGAAACAACACTTTTAACACCTTTTAATCTGTTAAAAATAGCTTCGGTACACCAAAAACAACCACCAGCAAAAACTGCAATTGATTCATTTTTTTTCATAAAGTTTAAAGTTAAGTAAAATTACTTTGTCATACTTTTTAAGAAAATATTACGAACTATTAACACTTTCGCCCAGTTTTTAACGTTTGATTATGAGTTTTCAGGAATTTGTAAATGTAGTTTTGTGAAAACTGTAACAATCACTTTTAATTATAGTCCTTGTAAAAGAACTAGATTATCAATCAAAAAACCCAATCATTAAAAATGAAAAGATTCTTCATTTTGATTTTATTGCTGTGCTGTATTTCAAACTCTCAGGCACAGAATAAAAAAGTTTTAAACATAAAAAAAACTAACATCTCTCCAAAAATTGATGCCATATTAGATGATGAAGCTTGGATAGATGCAGACGAAGCAACAGATTTTGTGCAGTTTCGTCCAGATATAGGAGTTAAAGAAAAAGAGCATCAAAAAACAATCGTCAAAATGACCTACGATGATAATGCTGTTTATTTTGCTGCCTATTTACATGATAATCCAGATGATATACTAAAACAAGTAGCTACTCGTGATAATTTTGCTCAGGCAGATTTTTTTGGCGTTGTTTTAAACCCAAACAATGATGGCCAAAACGATACAGAGTTTTTTGTATTTAGTTCAGGCAACCAAGCTGATGCTGTTGTATCGCCTGGTAGCAACGAAGATTTTGGATGGAATGCCGTTTGGGACAGTGCTGTAAAAATTGTTGAAGATGGCTGGATCGTGGAAATGAAAATCCCATATTCAGCATTACGCTTTTCAAACAAAGAGGTACAAACCTGGGGACTACAATTGCACAGACGATTTAGAACCGATGAATCTCAATACACATGGAACCCAATCGATCCTACCAAAGGATACTTTGGGAGTTATAGTGGTATTGTAGAGGGAATTAAAAATATTACACCTCCTACCCGATTAAGTTTTTATCCATATGCATCTTTTTTAACACGGTCATTCGACGGCGAAAAAGACAATGACTTCAGCTATGGAATGGATGTAAAGTACGGTATTACAGAAAATTTTACTTTAGATGCCACTTTAGTTCCTGATTTTAGTCAAGCAGGTTTTGATAATGTTGAACTGAATCTTGGTCCTTTTGAACAACGATTTTCTGAACAGCGCCAATTCTTTAAAGAAGGTGTCGACTTATTTAACAAAGGTGATCTATTCTATTCTAGGCGTATAGGAAGCCGTCCTACAGGTTATCCCAACCTTGATGCTGATGAAGAGGTTACAGATATGCCAAATAAAGTAAAAATGCTTAATGCGGTAAAAATATCTGGTAGAACAAAAAAAGGATTAGGCGTTGGTTTTTTTAATGCTATTACCGAAAAAACGGAAGCTACAATTACCAAAACAGAAGAAATCCTGAATCCTGACACTAATGTATTAGAAACAATCATCTCAAAACGAAAAGAGGTTGTTGAACCAATATCTAATTACAACATTTTAGTAATAGATAAACAGTTTGGTCAAAACTCTTCTGTGAGCTTTGTAAATACAAGTGTTTTAAGAAGTGGTGACTTTAGAGATGCTAATGTGAGTGCTGCCTTATTTGATATTACTAATAAAAGAAACACCTATAACTATGAAGGCGAGTTTAAAGTAAGTCATTTAAACTTGATAGATGATGATCAAACTGGCTTTAGTGGTTCTCTTGGCTTTAACAAGGTTAGTGGTAATTACAGATTTGGTATAGATTACGACATTGCTGATACCAAATTCAATATAAACGATCTAGGTATTCAAAGAGAAAACAATTACAGTAATTTTTCTTCATACTTTTCTTATCAAACCTTCGAGCCTAAAGGGCGTTTAAACAGTTTCAGAATCAATGCGTGGTTCAATTATAGACGCTTGTTTAAGCCAAGTACTTATACTGGTAAAAATGTAGGTTTCTTTATTAGAGCGCAAACAAAAAAGCTATGGACCTATAGTGGTAATATGAATTGGAATATAGGTACTCAATACGACTATTGGGAACCAAGAACTACTGGGCGTTATTTTAGGTTTAAAAATAACTTTAATGCTAATGGTAGGTTTAATACCAATTTCGCTAAACCATTTGCTATAGCTGCAAATGCAGGTTTTGCTACACTTTTTGATCCTGACAGGGATGTATTTTTTAAATGGTTTCGAATTGGACCAAGATTTAGATTTTCAGATAAATTTACTATAGGCTATAACTATAGATATAATAGCGGTAATGGAGGTCGTGGTTATGTAACTACTATTGGAGATACTGGCGAAATAATTTTTGGTCAACGTTCACAACGTACCATAGAAAATAGTATTTCTGGCACCTATAATTTTAATCCGTATCACGGACTTAATTTAACCTTTAGAAATTATTGGTCTACCGTAACCTATAACCATAAACTATATACATTACATGAAGACGGTAGCACAACAAATGACACTGGACATACCGTTGATAATATTGGTTCTAGTATAGGCAATCCAGATTACAATCCAGACGTAAACTTTAATACCTGGAACTTAGATTTTAGCTATACATGGCAATTTGCTCCTGGGAGCCAGTTAACCGCTCTGTATAGAAACTCATTATTTAACTTTAGTAATCTATCAAGAGATAGTTTCTTTGACAGCTTAGATAGCTTATTTGAGCAGCCTATTGAACATATATTCTCTTTGAGAATGGTCTATTATATAGACTATAACAATATAAAATCACTATTTAAAAAGCAACAAACCATTTAAAATAAGCCAAATATGAGCGCATAATTACCTTAAAATTAATCATCAATCACTACAATCAAAATTTAACATGTTTAAAAAAACAAACTTCTATTTAGTTGTATTATTTTTAATAGTAATACAAGTTGCACACGGTCAAATAAATAATAATCGCAAAAAAATTACTGCGGTTAGGGTAACAAATCCTCCAAAAATAGATGGCGAACTAAACGATGCTGCCTGGAGCGAATCTGAAATTGCAAAGGACTTTTTTATGATGCGACCTGATAATGGTCAACCTGAACCAGACACTCATAAAACAGTTGTTCGCCTAGTTTACGACGATGAAGCTATATACATTTCGGCACATATGTTTGCTCCAGATCCTAAAAAAATTCCTGTGGAATTTACTAATAGAGATGGTTTTGGAAATAACGATTTCTTTTTAGTTACCATTAACCCTAACGACGATGGACAAAACCCATTCGAATTTGTCATCAATAGTTCTGGATCGCAGGCAGACTCTAAAATATCTAATGGACGAGAAGATTTTAATTGGAGTGCCGTTTGGGATAGTGCTATTAGTATGGATGAAGAATCCTGGAAAGTTGAAATGAAAATTCCTTACAGTGCCATTCGTTTTGCTAACAGAGATGTACAATCTTGGGGTGTTAATTTTCATAGAAGAATTCAAAATCTTAACGCACAATTTACCTGGAATCATATTGATAATGAAATTGGTATGTGGACACAATATGACGGTTTAGTTGAAAACTTTAGAGATATTGAACCTCCTACCCGATTAGCTTTTTACCCTTATGCATCTGCTACAACAAATACATTTGAGGGAGATACAGATTTTGACTGGAGTGTTGGTATGGATGTAAAATATGGTATCACTGAAAATTTTACGCTTGATGCAACATTAATTCCAGATTTTAGTCAAGTTGGTTTTGATGATGTAAGGTTGAATTTAGGACCATTTGAGCAGCAATTCACAGAACAGCGTCAATTTTTTACTGAAGGTACAGAGCTTTTTAATAAAGGGCGTCTATTCTATTCGAGAAGAATTGGTAGCAGACCCATAAAATCGGCAAATCCAGGAGATGATGAAACTGTTATAGATGAACCCGAAAAGGTACAAATGCTTAACGCTGTAAAAATTTCAGGTAGAACAAAAGATGGCTGGGGGCTTGGTTTCTTTAACGCTATAACAGAAAAGACTGTTGCAAAAATAAAAAACAACAACACTGGAGAAGTTAGAGAAGAGACTATAAATCCATTTTCAAACTACAATATTGCTGTTGTAGATAAACAATTTAATGGAAACTCATCAATCACTTTAATAAACACCAATGTAACGCGCTTTGGTGATTTTAGAGATGCTAATGCCACAGGCCTATTATGGCACGTGCAGGATAAAACCAGTACTTATAACATTGATGGTAGCTTTAAAATGACCAACATCTCTGATGATCCATCAGAGCCTAAAACAGGGTATATGTTCGATACCAGTATTGGGAAACACTCTGGTAAATGGGGTTGGGAAATTGGTTATAATTTTGAAGATGAAAACTACAATCCAAACGATCTAGGAATATTATTCAGTAATAACGAACAAGCTATATATGGTAACTTCCGTTATCGATTATTAAAACCTAAGGGATTCCTTAATAATGGTGGTATAAACCTAAATTATAATGCTAGATTTTTACATTCTTCTGGTGTATATACAGGAAGTTATGTAGGATTGAACTTTTGGGCTAACACAAAAAAACGATTAAACTTTGGAGGAAATTTTAATATCAATCTAAATGAAAAAGACTTTTTTGAGCCTAGACAAGGAAGTACTAGTGGTATTTACTTTAGAACTCCAAAAAACATAAATATAAATACTTGGGGAAACACTGACGATAGAAAAAGACTGCGTTTAAACTATTTTGTATATACCACAATTATTGATAGTGAGTATAATAGAAGCGCATTCGGGTTTAACTTTGGACCTAGATTCCGTTTTAATAGTCAATTTTCAATGAGTTATCGTTTTAGATATGATTATACAAAAAACGGACAAGGTTATGTAACCGAAGATAATGGTGATATTATTTTTGGACAACGAAACTGGACAACACATGATAATTCACTTTCTGGAAAATATAGTTTTAGTACAAACTCATCGTTGTCGTTAACTTTCAGACATAATTGGAGTAAAGTTCCATATAATAACTATTACAAACTAAACATTGATAATGGAAATTTAGAAGACACGGCATATGCAGGCAATCATGATGTAAATTTTAACAGCTGGAATTTAGACCTAAACTATATCTGGCAATTTGCTCCTGGTAGTCAATTAATAGCATTCTATCGTCACTCTATTTCTAGTTTTGATGATAATGCCACATTAGGTTTCTTTGATAATTTAGATAACCTATTCGACCAACCAAATAAACATACATTCTCATTACGTTTGGTATATTTTATAGATTACAACAATTTAAAAAAGGTGTTTAAAAAGAAAGCGAGTTAATCATTGCACAACTACTTATAAAGTAGTAATTTCAGGCGATGATTCAAGCAAAAAACATTCATAAATATTACGAAGATCTACACGTATTAAAAGGTGTAGATCTTCATATTAAAAAAAGGGAAGTTGTATCTATTGTAGGTGCTTCTGGTGCAGGAAAAACAACCTTACTTCAAATATTAGGCACCTTAGATAATGCTACAAAAAAAGAAAACCCGTCACTGTTATTGAACAGTACAAACATCATTGGATTGAGCGAAAAAGAGCTGGCCAAATTTAGAAACGAACATATTGGGTTTATTTTTCAGTTTCATCAATTATTACCAGAATTCACAGCATTAGAAAATGTTTGCTTACCCGCTTTTATTAAAGGGACTTCAAAACCTAAAGCTGAAGAACGAGCTAAAGAGTTGCTAGATTTTTTAGGTTTATCTCATAGATACGATCACAAACCAAACGAGCTGTCTGGAGGTGAACAACAACGTGTGGCAGTAGCAAGATCATTGATTAACAATCCGCAATTAATATTTGCCGATGAGCCTTCTGGGAACTTAGATAGTGAATCTGCCGAAAACCTCCACAACCTATTCTTCAAGCTTCGTGACCAATTTGGACAAACCTTTGTAATAGTTACACATAACGAAGAATTAGCTAATATGGCTGATAGAAAGTTGGTAATGGTCGATGGGAAAATTGTAAAAAACTAAATTTTGAATTTTACTGAACTCAAAGAATTTTTAGACGAAAAGGTTATAGCATATAACAATACTAAATTTATTGAAACAGATCCAATTCAAATTCCACATCGTTATTCATTAAAAGAAGATATAGAGATCTCTGGCTTTTTAAGCTCTACAATTGCATGGGGAAACCGAAAAATGATCATTAAAAATGCCGATAGAATGATGACATTACTTGGTAATTCTCCTTTCGACTTTGTAATGAGTCATAAACAACATCATTTAGATGATCTCGATGGTTTTGTACACCGTACTTTTAATGCTCTTGATCTTAAATTCTTTGTACAGTCTTTAAAAAATATCTATCAAAACCATAATGGGATGGAACAGATTTTTTGCAAACATGGCACAGAAACATCTTTACAACCAGCCATCACCAAATTCAAATCTGTTTTTTTTGAACTGAAACACTTACCTAGAACCCAAAAGCATATTGGAGATCCTTTTAAGGGGTCTGCTGCAAAAAAAATCAATATGTTTTTACGCTGGATGGTAAGAAACGATAATGCTGGTGTGGACCTTGGGATATGGAATAGCCTCTCTCCTGCCCAACTCTCTTGTCCACTTGATGTACATTCAGGAAATGTAGCTAGAAAATTAGGTCTATTAACTAGAAAACAAAACAATGCCAAAGCATTGGTAGAATTAGATAATTCCTTACGAGAACTAGATGCCAAAGATCCTGTAAAATACGATTTTGCCTTATTTGGTTTAGGCGTGTTTGAAGGTTTTTAGCAGAGTTGTTAAGAAATGTTAATTTATCTATTCTTAAACCTCAATATAGTACTTTAGTGATATTCTAAAAACCAACTAAATTAACTTCAATGAAAAAAACAATCACACTCCTAATGGTGTTAGGAGTTCTATCTGTTTACAGTCAAAGTAGAAAGATTCCTGTTGACACCATGGTTAAAACAACTCATAACACTACAATTAAAGGAGTTAGTCTTTCGTATACTGCAGAAGCTGGCACTCAACCTGTTTGGGATGATAATGGTGATCCAATAGCAACACTATTTTACACGTACTATACACGTAATAATGTTAAGAACAGAGCAAGTAGACCGCTAATTATTTCGTTTAATGGCGGACCAGGATCTGCGTCTGTTTGGATGCATGTAGCTTATACAGGACCGCGTATTTTAAATATTGACGACGAAGGGTATCCAGTACAACCATACGGATTTAAAAGTAATCCGAATTCAATTATAGATGTTGCAGATATTGTATTTGTAAATCCGGTAAACACAGGATATTCAAGAATGGTTCCTAATAAAGAAGGAAAAATGCCAGATAGAAAACAGTTTTTTGGTATTAATGAAGATATCGAATATTTAGCTGAATGGATAAACACTTTTGTGTCGCGCCATAACCGTTGGGAGTCTCCTAAATACATTATTGGTGAAAGTTATGGTGGTACCAGAGTTATGGGCTTAGCAAATGAATTACAAAGTTCGCAATGGATGTACTTAAATGGTGTTATTATGGTGTCGCCAGCAGACTATAACGTTTATAATAATGGGCAACCAGTGTATTCTGCTTTAAATTTACCATATTACACAGCTGCTGCATGGCATCATAAAATGTTGCCTACCGCACTACAAAGTAAAGATCTTACAGATGTTTTACCAGAAGCTGAAGATTTTGCTATAAATACATTAATGCCTGCTTTAGCTAAAGGAGGATTTATTTCAGATGCCGAAAGAAATAATGTAGCAGAAAAGATGTCGTACTATTCTGGATTAAGCAAAAAGGTGATACTACAACATAATTTGGATGTTCCAACTCGTTTCTTCTGGAAAGATCTATTACGTGATAAAACTGGTCAAACTATTGGACGTTTAGATTCTCGTTATTTAGGTATCGATAAAATTGAAGCTGGATCTCGTCCAGACTATAGTGCAGAATTAACTTCATGGTTACATTCATTTACACCTGCTATAAACCACTATATCAAGAAAGAATTAAAATTTGACACCGATATTAAATATAACATGTTTGGTCCTGTACACCCTTGGAACAGACAAAATAATACTGTAAGAGAAGATCTTAGACAAGCCATGGCTGCAAACCCTTATTTAAAAGTATTAACGCAATCTGGTTATTACGATGGTGCTACCACTTACTTTGCTGCTAAATATTCGCAGTCACAAATTGACCCTAGTGGTAAAATGAAGGACAGATTTAGCTTTAAAGGTTATAGAAGCGGACATATGATGTACTTACGTAATGAAGATCTGATAAAAGCTAACGACGATTTACGTGAATTTATCAAAGAGTCGTCTGCAAAAGGTAAAGCTGCTAAATATTAATATGAAACTAAAGTTTTTACAAGTTGTATTTTTTTATGCACTGCTAATAACTTTCAATTCATGCAACACTAAGCCAGTAGAAGTTGTTACTTATATAACATCTCCTACTGGCTTAAATAGTTCTGAATCAAGTTTGCATAAAACAGCTGATGGAACCATTTATATGAGTTGGATTGAAACTGGAGCAAATAATTTAAGTGCACTTAAATTGTCTCGTTTAAATGATGATAATTCGTGGTCTGAGCCAAAAATTATTGCTTCTGGAAACGATTGGTTTGTAAATTGGGCAGACTTTCCATCACTAACCTCATTTGGTAACAATAGTCTAGCTGCTCATTATTTACAAAAAAGTGCACCAGACACCTTTGCTTACGATGTGATGCTAAGTGTATCAAATGACAGCGGAAACTCATGGAGCGAAGGGTTTAAAGCTCATACAGATAGCACCACATCAGAACATGGGTTTGTTAGTAAAGTAGCTATTAATGATACCAGCTTTTTATCTGTCTGGCTAGATGGTAGACAAACGGCTTATGCCGAAAAAGATTCAACAATTGCCAGAGAAATGACTTTAAGAGCTGCTACCTTTAATGACAATGGTAAACAGCTTGAAGAGTATTTATTGGATACTCGAGTATGCGATTGTTGCCAAACTGATACTGCAATGACCGAAAACGGTCCAATAGTAATTTACCGTGACAGATCGCAAGATGAAATAAGAGATATTTATTATGTCCGTCAGGTAAATGGTCAATGGACTGAACCTAAAGCTTTACACCACGATAATTGGAAAATTGAAGGTTGCCCTGTAAATGGTCCTGCAATGTCAACCAAAGATAATACTGTAGCAATTATATGGTTTAGTGTTGCTAATAATTTACCATCAGTAAAGGTTATCTTTTCAAATTCTAATGGAGAAAGCTTTGACACACCAATAGCGATTGGAGATAAAGATCCCATGGGACGTGTAGATATTGAATTGTTAGATGATAAATCTGCCTTAATTAGCTGGATGGATACCATAGAAGGAAAAACAGTTATTCAAATTCAAAGAATTTATCAAGATGGCAAACAAAGTAAAATTACTACTTTAACAGAAGCATCAGATAGTCGTTCCAGTGGTTTCCCAAGAATGGTAGTGAAAAACAACAAAGCATACCTATCGTGGACTAATGTTGGTGATAAGGAAATATTAAGTGTTAAAACCGCTATTATAGATGTAGCTGCAATGCAGTAATTGTTTATGCAATATCCACTAATAAGCATTCTTATTCCTTTTAAAAACACCTCTGCCTATTTACCAGAGTGTATAGATTCTATTCTAAATCAAAGTTATGCAAATTGGGAAGCTATTATGGTAGATGATGGTTCTACTGATAATAGCTATACTATTGTTGCTAATTATGCGCATAATGATTCTAGAATCAAACTTCTTAAAAATAATGGTACTGGTATTATAAAAGCGTTACAACTGGCCTTAAAAAATAGTTCTGGAGAGTTTGTTACAAGAATGGATAGTGATGATATTATGACAACAAATAAACTAGAGGTCATGACCCAATTACTTCAAAAAAATGGTAAAGGTCATGTTGCTGTCGGACTTGTAAAATATTTTTCTGAAGTTGGTATTAGCGATGGTTATGATCGTTATGAAAAATGGTTGAACAATCTCACAAAAAAAGGTGACAACTATTCTGAGATCTATAAAGAATGTGTTATCCCATCTCCTTGCTGGATGACCTATAAAGATGATTTATTAAGATGCGAAGCTTTTAACCCAGATCGTTATCCTGAAGATTATGACCTAACGTTTAGGTTCTATAAATATGGCTTACAATGTATCCCTTGTGATCAATTATTGCATTATTGGAGAGATTATGACATAAGGACCTCTAGAACTCATGAACACTATGCGCAGAACTATTTTTTAGATATTAAACTGCACTATTTTTTAGAACTACATCATGATAATTCAAGACCTTTAACCATTTGGGGAGCTGGTAATAAAGGGAAAACCATTGCCAAATCACTTGTAGAACAAAACATTCCATTTATATGGATTTGTGACAATCCTAAAAAAATAGGGAAAGACATTTATGGTCAGTCACTTAAAAACTTCGATTACTTAGCTGAGTTAGATAATCCACAAAGTATTATAACTGTAGCTAATGAGGATGCTCAAAAGGATATTAGAAATTACCTTGTTGCTCAAAAAATGCAATCGATGCAAGATTACTTTTTCTTTTGCTAAACACTTTATCTAAAATTTATGCTAAAAAACAGAGCGTATGATTAAAGAGTGTCAATTTTCCATTAAGTTTGTGTAAATCAACAAAAGTCAGGAAACTATTTAAGAATGCAGTTTAAACACCCAGAACTTCTTTACGCACTACTTCTTCTTATCATTCCTATTATTGTTCATTTATTTCAGCTTAGAAAATTTCAAAAAGTTCCTTTTACCAATGTTGAGTTCTTAAAATCCATCTCTATACAGACACGTAAAAGTTCGCAGCTAAAAAAATGGCTAACTCTTATAACTAGAATGCTACTATTATCAATGATAATTATTGCATTTGCGCAACCCTATTTATCAAAATCAAAAGGCCCAAATTTAAGGTCTGAAACTGTAATTTATTTAGATAACTCTTTTAGCATGCAAGCAGTTGGTGCAAAAGGAGAATTACTAAAAAGAAGTATACAAGATATCATTGAAGCCTCTAATATTAATGCAGATATAACTGTATTTACCAATGACAGAACATTTAAAAACACTACACAAAATACCTTAAGAGACGAATTATTAAGTTTAGACTACGCTCCTACTCAGCTAGATTATAACGCAGTATTATTAAAAGGAACAAATCTTTTCAGTAATAATACAAATACTCATAAAAGCTTAGTGTTAATTTCAGATTTTCAGCAAAATAACACCTCGTTTAACTTTAATAATGCAAATAACCAAAATGTAACTCTGGTAAAAACAAGACCATTAAACACCAATAATATTTCTATTGACAGCGTATATATTTCTAAAGCAAATCTGGAAAATTTAGAATTGTCCGTAATCATAAGCAACAATGGAAATACCGAAAATGTATCCGTTTCATTATTTAACGACAATATGCTAATGGCAAAATCTTCGGTTACTCAAAAAGGACGGTCGACAACTAATTTTACATTACCAAACAACACCGTAATAAATGGTAAACTACAAATTGATGATACGAGTTTGCAGTTTGATAATACGTTATATTTTAATATCAATGTTCGCGAAAAAGTAAAGGTCCTTTCTATAAACTCTAGCAATGACGATTACTTAAAACGTGTTTATACCAATAATGAGTTTGATTATAAATTTTCTACATTAGATCAGGTTAACTTTAACGATATTGAGCAACAGAACCTTATAATTTTAAATGAAATTGATACTGTACCAGTATCACTTATTAATGCACTTAATGGCTTTATCAATAATGGTGGTTATCTTTTAATTATTCCCTCTACAGAAATTTCAGCAAGTTCATACAACCAATTAAAAGGTGTGACAAATCTATTTTCACAAATAGTAAACACTGAAAAGAAAGTCACAACTATAAAATACAATCACCCTATTTTAAACGATGTATTTGATAAACAAATATCCAATTTTCAATATCCAAAGGTTAATACATACTATCCCATAGTTTCAAACAATAATATCCTGGAATTTGAAGATGGCAAACCGTTTTTAACTCAAAACGAAAATACTTTTGTCTTTACAGCAGCTCTAAATACAGAAAATTCTAATGTTATCAATTCTCCTCTAATAGTACCTGTACTGTATAACATTGGTCGCCAAAGTTTAAAGCTTCCTAAACTCTATTATACTATTGGTATTGACAATAGTTTTGATATTAATACAACTTTAGAACAGGATAATATTTTAAAATTAGTTTCTAACGACAATGTAATTATCCCGCAACAACGTACTTTTACTAATAAAGTCTCTATTTTTACAAATGAATCTCCTAATAGTGCAAGTATCTACAATATAGCAAGCGATGAGACTGTTCTAAAGAATGTGAGTTATAATTTTAGTAGAACTGAGAGTGACCTTAGCTATATTGATCTGTCAAATATCAATGATATATCGGTTGTTGATTCGGTACCCGAGATGTTCGAAACCTTAAAAAATGACACAAATGTTAATGAGCTATGGAAATGGTTTACTATTTTTGCACTAGTCTTATTAGTTATAGAGATGCTCATCTTAAAATATTTTAAATGAACGTACTTATAAAGTCCGCTACAATCATTGACCCAAAAAGCGATTTTCATAATAAAACGCAAGATATTTTAATCGAAAAAGGGGTAATAACTAACATTTCTAACCGTATTAAAAACCCAAAGAACTATCGTGAAATCAGACTGGAGAACCTACACGTTTCCCAAGGTTGGTTTGATAGTAGTGTTTGTTTTGGAGAACCTGGATTTGAAGAACGTGAAACGGTACCAAATGGTCTTAAAGTAGCTGCTAATTCTGGATTTACTGCTGTTGCGGTTAATGCTAATACCAACCCTGTTTTAGATACCAACACCGATATTACCTTTTTAAAATCGAAAGCACAAAACAATGCTGTAGCATTATTGCCTATTGGAGCCTTAACAAAAAATAGCGAAGGCATCGATCTTGCAGAGTTATATGATATGCAAAATGCTGGAGCCGTTGCTTTTGGAGACTATCAACATGCTGTAAGTAATCCAAACCTCATGAAGATCGCCTTACAATATGCTAGCACTTTTGATGGTTTGGTATGCTCATTTCCTCAAGAGGATAAAATTTCAGGAAATGGTGTTATGAACGAACATGTTACCAGTACTACAATTGGTTTAAAAGGAATTCCTGCCTTAGCTGAAGAGCTACAGGTTTCAAGAGACCTGTTCTTACTAGAATATACTGGAGGTAAGCTGCATATTCCAACAATTTCTACAGCAAAATCGGTTGAATTAATCAGAGAGGCAAAACAAAAGAAATTAGATGTTAGTTGTAGTGTTGCAATACATAATTTGGTTCTAACGGATGAAAACTTAACAGCCTTCGATACCAAGTTTAAGGTAAGACCTCCATTAAGAACACAAAAAGATATAGATGCGCTTATAGAGGGTTTAAAAGATGGTACCATAGACATGGTTACTACAGATCATAATCCCTTGGATATAGAACTAAAAAAAGTAGAATTTGATTATGCAAAAGAAGGAACTATAGGTTTAGAAAGTGCATTTGGAGCCTTAAACTCTGTTTTTACAACCAAATCAAGCATTAAATTCTTAACCAGAGGAAAAGCGCGATTTGGTATAGAATCAAAAGCAATTTCAATAGGGTCACAACCAGATATTACTTTGTTCGATCCAGATACTACGTATAAGTTTACTCATAACCATATATTCTCGAAGTCTAAAAATGCCATTTTTGAAAATGCCAGTTTAAAAGGAAAAGCTTACGGCATCATTTCTAATGGACAAATAATATTATAACTATGGATCAGCAAACCAATGAACAAGGGAAAACACTAGCACTTGTAAGCTACATCTGGCTATTTGGAATTGTTATAGCATACTTTCTTAATAACGATAAGAAAAACCCTTTTGTATATTTTCATGTTCGTCAATCATTAGGGCTTTGGTTATTACTTTGGGCTTCTGGACTCATTGTTTCTAATCTGGATAATTTTATGCTTAGCATTGCTTTATGGATCTTTTTTGGCGTATTATTTATATATGCCTTTGTAACTGCTTCTAGCGGAAAAGCGTATCCTGTACCTTTAGTAGGTGCCTTTTTTCAAAAAATATTTGCCCGTTTAGGGAACTAATAATTGTATTTCATGGTATTAGACCACATCATAAGAGAATCATCAGTAACCGATGGTACTGCTCCCCTATTAATTATGTTTCACGGCTATGGAAGTGATGAAAATGATTTATTTTCATTTGCTTCAGAACTACCACAAAAGCTTTTTATAATTTCAGTTAAAGCGCCTTATCAACTACAACCTTATGGTAATGCATGGTATGCTATTAATTTTGATGCCGAACAAGGTAAGTGGAGCGATAACGAGCAAGCCAGACAATCAAGAGATCTTATCGCTACATTCATAGATGAAGCCTGTGAAAAATATCCTGTAGATAAGAACAATATCTCTCTGCTAGGTTTTAGTCAAGGTACCATTTTAAGTTATTCTGTAGCACTAACCTATCCTGAAAAAGTCAAGAATATTATTGCTTTAAGCGGATATGTGAATCCTGATATTTTACCTAAAACACTTAATAAAGATAAATTTGAACATTTAGATTTTTATTGTTCGCATGGTAGTGTAGATCAAGTAATTCCAGTAGAATGGGCGCGTAAAACACCAGAGTTTTTAAATGCGTTGAATATTACGCATCAATATTCGGAATTTCCTGTAGGCCATGGCGTAGCTCCGCAAAACTTCTTTGAATTTAAATCCTGGTTAGAAAATCGCATATAAATGACTGTTCACGCATTAGACAAAATTCCTTTTACACAGATAGTAGATTGCTTTAACCTATCGTTTAAAGGCTATTTTGTAAAAATGCCTACAGATCCAGAATATTACAAACAACGATGGAGTGCTGCTAAAGTAAATTATGCATTGTCGTTTGGAATGTTTGATAACAACAGGCTGGTAGGATTTATTATAAATGCCATTGATAAACGACAAGGTCAATTAACAGCATATAATTCAGGTACTGGCGTAATACCAGCATATCGTGGTAAACGCATTGTAAATAGTATCTATAAAGCAGCTATACCAAAATTACAAACCCATGGTATAAGCAAATGCACATTAGAAGTTATTAAAGAAAATGCCAAAGCAATAAAGGCCTATGAGACCGTTGGTATGAGTATTTGTAAAGGTTATAAATGTTTTGGTGGAGAGATATCACTTTCAAATAACACGGACTTCTCTTTAAAAGAAGTATCGTTTAATGACATTGTTGCTTTAAACAACCCTAACGAAGTTTTCTATTCTTGGGATAATCAATTAGAATCCATACAACTAGGTGCGTATAAATACTATCTCGTTGGAGATATTGGCTACTTTATTCTGAATCCCGAAAATGGTTATATCGCTCAAATCGATGTCTTTACATCTAATTCAGAAAACTGGAACATCATGTGGAGCGCAGTCAACTCTATAGCAGATGTTATTAAAATTAATAATGTTGATGAGCGTCTCACTTCTAAACTAGAAGCAATCAAGTCTATAGGACTTACAAATACTGTTGATCAATTTGAAATGGAAATGTCTATTTAGTTCTGTAACGGGTATAAAAAGTGCTCAACCAAATTTAATTTTAACTCCTTATTGTCAATAATTTCGTAAGTGATAAATAATTCTCCCCAATGCCTACCATCCGAAAAATCGGCAATAATCCATTTATGATTCAGCAGTCTAATATTGTTAATTAACATTTTCCCATCTGTCATAGAAGCATATGGTACTATTGGGTGTTCGCCTTCTGCAAGATTAGATTCAATTAATTTATCCTTTATAAAAGGCATTAAAGTAGACACTTCCAATCCTTTATCTTCAAAATAACTTATAGCATCCTCATTATGTTGTAAATTAAAATACATTAACTCAAGATTCTCATCCTGTAATACAGATATAGAATCTTTAAGTTTAACAACCTTTTCCTTAGCATCATTTATGTCGTGTTCGTATTTATCTAATATACTTTTAGAGTTCACATATTGAAAGATCACTAACAATAGTGTAAAAACAAACAAGTACATAAAAATTTTATTCTTCATAAGTTGTAAATATTAAATTACTATTTCTAAATTATCATAAGCTAAAAAAACATTTTTTGGTAATGTTTTTTCCACTTCATCATGAAATCCAAGTAAGGCACTTATATGTGTAAAATACGCTCTCTCTGGTTTAACCTTGTCTACAAAATCCAAAGCTTCAGAAAGGTTAAAATGCGACACATGAGGTTCCTCTCGCAGAGCATTAACAACCAGTACCTTGACCCCTTTTAATTTTTCAATCTCATCATCAGGTACGGTTTTCATATCGGTTAAATAGGCAAAATCTTTAAACCTAAAACCAAACACTTGTAGTTTATAATGAAACCCTTCTATTGGTGTTACTTGTATGTTCTTTAATTGAAACGATTTGTTTTCGATAATACGCTGATCTACATTGGGAGCACCAGGGTATTTGTTTTCCGTTTCAAAAATATAATCAAAACGACGTTCTAGCTCCTTCATGACGCGTGCATGGGCATATATAGGAATATCTCCCTGATTAAAGAAAAAAGGGCGTATATCGTCTAATCCAGCAGTATGGTCTGCATGTTCATGTGTAAAAAGAATACCATCTATGCGTTTTACATTGGCTCTTAACATCTGGTATCTAAAATCAGGGCCGCAATCTACAACATAAGTATATTCATCCCACTCTACCAATACCGAAACCCTTAAACGTTTATCTTTTGGATTATCACTTAAACATACAGGATGATCACTCCCTATTACAGGAATGCCTTGAGATGTTCCAGTACCCAAAAATGTAACCTTCAAAAGCGTAAAATTTAAAGCAAAAATAAGCTTATTTTTTTTCTTTACCCATGCTATTTTAATACCTTTGTTGTGGACATTAAAATGTAAAGATTTGCAATGGAAATTACTCTAAAAGGAGACACAGAGATTGAAAATATTCCTTCCCTTAAACAGAAGGCACTTCGAATTAATTTGAACGAACATATTTACGGAACTTTCGCCGAAATTGGAGCTGGACAGGAAACTGTAAGACAGTTCTTCAGGGCTGGAGGCGCATCTAGAACCATTGCAAAATCAATGTCGGCTTACGACAAGGATTTTAGTGATTCTATCTATGGCATTGAGGATGATAAGCGCTACGTGACAGAATCTCGCTTACGAAGAATGCTATCGCATGAAATGAGTCTTATTGAAGAACGTATTACACGAGATAAGCATCCTAATAAGATGTTCTTTTCGTATGCTAATACTGTAACCACTATTGACTTTGCAAAAAAATTTAAAGGTCATGGCTGGGTTGGAATTAAATATCAAATAGATCCAAAACAGGATTATAATGATATTATCCTCCATTTTCGTTTTAAAGAAAATGATGCTAGATTACAACAAGAAACACTTGGTAAATTAGGGACGAACCTAATTTATGGTGCTTTTTACAAATACAACGAGCCTAAAAAATTATTACGCTACCTATACGATCACTTAGATAAAGATCAATTAGAAATTGATACTATTAACTTTTCTGGTCCAGTATACGAAAATGTTGATAACCGATTAATGAGTCTACAACTTGTTAAAAATGGTATGACAGATGCCGTAATGTTTGCTCCAGATGGTAATAATGTATTACCAGCAAGAGTGCTTTATAAAAAGAATATTTTAGCACTACGTGGTAGCTTTAGACCTGTAACTAAAGTAAACATGGATATGTTTGAGAAATCTCATGAGATGTTCTTGAATGAAAACCGTGTTGATAAAGAAAAAACACAAACTGTTTTTGAAATTACCTTGTCTAACCTTCGTGCTGAAGGTGAAATTGACGAGCAGGATTTCATGGATAGAGCTGATCTACTTTGCTCGCTTGGACAAACGGTATTAATCTCTAATTTCCAGGAATATTATAAGCTTGTAGAATACTTCTCTCAGTACACCAAAGCACGTTTAGGACTTTCTATGGGAGTTAATAATTTGGTAGATATCTTTGACGAAAAATATTACCGTCATTTAAGTGGTGGTATACTAGAAGCCTTTGGAAAACTGTTCTTTAAAGACCTTAAAGTTTATCTTTATCCAATGGTTAATAAAGAAAGCGGTGAACTTATAACCAGTGAAAACTTAAAAGTTCATCCTCGTATGAAAGAACTGTATAAGTTCTTTAAATACAATGGCAAAGTAACTGATATTAAGGATTTTGATCCAGACATATTAGGTATCTTCTCCAGAGAAGTATTACATATGATCGCTGAAGGAAAACAAGGATGGAGTAAAATGCTTCCTGAAGGAATTGCAGAGCTAATAAAAGATTATCGCTTATTTGGCTATACACGAAAACCTATTGTTTTAAAAACCAAAAAAAAGGTTAAAAAATAATAAGAAAGCGGCTAAAAGCCGCTTTTTTACTTTAATATCTGAGCTGTATGCTCTTTAGTTTTTACTTTGGTGATCACATCTTCAATAATACCATTTTCATCAATGACAAAAGTAGTACGGTGAATTCCATCAAATTCACGCCCCATAAACTTTTTTGGTCCCCAAACCTTATAAGCGTTAATAACTGCTTTATCTTCATCTGCTAATAAAGGATAAGGAAACTCATATTTATTTCTAAAATTTGTTTGACGTCTTTCACTATCGGCACTCACTCCCAAAATATCATACCCAAGAGATTGAAAACGCTCATAATTATCTCTTAAATTACATGCTTCAACTGTACATCCAGGCGTACTTGCTTTCGGATAAAAGAACAGAACGAGTTTCTTTCCTTTATAATCACTTAATGAAATAGGGTTGCCATCTTGATCTTTTGATATAAAATTTGGTGCTTGGTCACCCACTTTTAATGTAGTCATATTTATTACCTTTGAGTTCTTTACAAATATAAACTAATGACAAAACAAGAAAAGGTAAATTTTGTAATAAATACACTATATAAATTATATCCAGAAATACCAATCCCGTTAGATCATAAAGATCCTTATACACTACTTATTGCTGTTTTAATGTCGGCTCAAAGTACAGATGTACGCGTAAATCAAATCACACCTTTACTATTTGAAAGAGCAGATAATCCTTATGATATGGTTAAATTATCTGTAGAAGAAATTAGAGAGATCATAAAACCTGTTGGCCTCTCTCCTATGAAAAGTAAAGGTATTCATGGTTTATCAAAAATATTGATTGAACAACATAACGGAGAAGTCCCTCAAAGCTTTGAAGCTTTAGAAGCACTTCCTGCTGTTGGACATAAAACAGCTAGTGTTGTAATGTCACAAGCTTTTGGAATTCCAGCATTTCCTGTCGACACACATATTCATCGTTTAATGTATCGGTGGAATTTAAGTAATGGTAAAAATGTTCAGCAAACTGAAAAAGATGCCAAACGTTTATTCCCAAAAGAACTTTGGAATGATCTGCATTTACAAATTATTTGGTATGGTAGAGAATACTCTCCTGCTCGTGGCTGGAATCTGGATAAGGATATTATCACTAAAACAATAGGACGAAAATCGGTAATTGACGATTATTATAAGAAAAAGAAATAACTAATGCATCGTTAGTTTATAAAAACAAAGAAGCCCTAGTGGTTAGTTAGGACTTCTTTTTTCGCCAAAGTTTAGTTTAGAAGCGCTTCAAACTTTAATTTATTACAATTTATAACACTTAAAGCTCGAGAATAATTCAGAAGAAAATTAACCGTTTCTTCCTTCGGTTTTAATGTTTCGAAATGTTTTGAATCTTTAATGTAAAGTTTTGCCATGTGCACATTTTAGGTATTAATATACTAGTGTAACGTAACAAAACTTTTTTTATTGTATTAATTTGTTAAAACTATATTATGTTTATCGATTACCTTTCTTAAATTAATTAATGCATAACGCATTCTACCTAAAGCTGTATTAATGCTAACCCCAGTATTTTCAGATATTTCCTTAAAACTCATATCATTATACATTCGCATTACAAGTACTTGCTTTTGGTCTTCAGGCAATTCTTCTATCAAACGTCTTACATCTTGTTCTACCTGTTCTTTAATGATCGTTTTTTCTGCATTTAAAGACGAATCACTTATTACAGAAAAAATATTAAACTCCTGACCGTTATCGAATTTTGGCATTCTATTATTTTTTCTAAAATGATCAATCACTAAATTATGGGCAATACGCATTACCCAAGGCAAGAACTTCCCTTCTTCGTTATACTTTCCAAGTTTTAGTGTACGAATAACTTTAATAAACGTATCTTGAAAAATATCTTCCGTGATATCACGGTCAAATACCTTTGAATAAATAAAACTGTAAATTTTTTGCTTGTGTCTTTCGATTAAAACTGCCAGAGCACTTTCGTGTCCTTTAATGTAGTTGCTTACTAATACAGCATCAGTGATAAGTTCTTGTTTCATAATCATTACTTTTTTAACATAGAAGTTTCCTTCTTTGCTTTGGGGTGTTAAGATTTAAAAAGTAATGTTATGCTATAAGCTAATAGTTTAATTTGCTGATTAATACATTCCAAATATAACAACAATCATACCTAAAAAACAAAAAGAATGTAATTTTTTTCACAAATTTTCGACATAAACCCCATTTTAAAAGCTAAAATAGAAGTAGTATCTTTGCGAAATTATTCTTATAAAATGTCCATAAATACTAGCATTGTAACTGTAGATCCTAAAACAAACATCATTATAAAAGGTGCAAAACTGCATAACCTAAAAAATATTGATGTTGTAATACCCAGAAATAAATTAGTGGTAATTACAGGACTTTCAGGTTCTGGAAAATCTAGTTTAGCATTCGATACATTATATGCTGAAGGACAACGACGCTATGTAGAAAGTTTGTCTAGTTACGCGCGTCAGTTCTTAGGACGGTTGAATAAACCAAAAGTAGATTATATAAAAGGAATTGCTCCAGCAATTGCTATAGAGCAAAAAGTAAACTCTACTAATCCTCGTTCTACAGTTGGTACTACTACAGAAATATACGACTATTTAAAATTGTTATTTGCCAGAATTGGTAAAACCTACTCACCTGTTTCTGGAAAACTGGTAAAAAAAGATACAGTAACCGATGTTTTAAACTTTATTAAAGAATTTGAAGAAGGAACCAAACTCCTACTCCTAGCTCCTCTTCATCTTGAAGAAGGGCGTTCTTTAGAAGACAAACTAAAAGTACTTTACCAACAAGGTTATGCACGTATTAAAGTAGAAGATACAGTGTATAGAATTGAAGATTTCATTCAAGATATTAAGTCTGAAGAAAATGTTTCACTAGTAATCGATCGTATCATTGTTCGCGACGATGAAGATTTCTACAACCGTTTAGCAGATGCTACACAAACAGCATTTTATGAAGGTAAGGGAGAATGTTATATTGAGACGCTTTCAGATAATTCATTACAACATTTTAGCAATAAGTTTGAACTTGATGGCATAACCTTCTTAGAACCAAACATTCATTTATTCAGTTTCAACAACCCTTATGGTGCTTGTCCAAAATGTGAAGGTTATGGCGATGTGATTGGCATTGATGAAAATCTGGTAGTACCTAATACAGGGCTTTCGGTTTACGAAAATGCAATTTTCCCCTGGAGAGGAGAAAGTATGAGTTGGTATAGAGATCAGTTAGTAAATAACTCTCATAAATTTGATTTTCCGGTTCATAAGCCATATTTCGAATTAACCGACGCGCAAAAGCAGCTTATTTGGACAGGAAACAAACACTTTGAAGGATTAAATAGCTTTTTTACTGAACTGGAATCCAAAGCTTACAAAATTCAAAATCGCGTGATGCTATCACGCTACAGAGGTAAAACAAAGTGTAACGTATGCGATGGGAAACGTTTGCGTACTGAAGCCAACAATATTAAAATAAATGGCGCTACTATTACCGATCTGGTAGAAATGCCTTTGAATAAACTTATCAATTTCTTCAAGCAATTAGAACTAAATGATTACGATACCAAAGTTGCAAATCGCTTGCTTAAAGAGATTACCAACAGACTAACTTTTTTAACCAATGTTGGTTTAGATTATTTAACACTTAACCGACGTTCCAACACTCTTTCTGGCGGAGAGAGTCAACGTATAAATCTGGCAACATCTCTGGGAAGTAGTTTAGTTGGCTCTATGTATATTTTAGATGAGCCGAGTATTGGTCTTCACCCTAGAGATACCGAACGTTTAATCTCTGTGCTAAAATCGTTACGCGACCTTGGTAACACGGTTATTGTAGTAGAACATGATGAAGATATTATGGCTGCTGCCGACGAAATAATAGATATTGGCCCGGAAGCAGGTACCTTTGGAGGTGAAGTAGTTGCAACAGGGACTTATAAAGATATCCTGTCTTCAAATTCTTTAACCGCCAAATACCTTAATGGAAACATGAGTATTGAGGTACCAGTTACCAGAAGATCCAGCAAATATGAAGTAACTATAAATGGCGCCAGAGAACATAACTTAAAGAACATCGATATTACTTTCCCTCTCGGTATGCTAACTATGGTCACAGGTGTATCAGGAAGTGGTAAAAGTACCTTAATAAAAAAGATACTCTACCCTGCTTTACTTAAAGAAATAGGCAGTTTTGGTGACAAGCCAGGAGAATTCACATCTATTGAGGGTAATTTTAGTAATGTAAAGCATATTGAGTTTGTTGATCAAAATCCTATAGGGCGTTCATCACGTTCTAACCCAGTAACATATATTAAAGCCTACGATGATATTCGTGCATTGTTCTCGAAACAAAAAGTAAGTTTAATTCGTGGTTATCAACCAAAACACTTCTCTTTTAATGTTGATGGAGGACGTTGTGAAACTTGTAAAGGTGAAGGTGAAGTAACCATTGAAATGCAATTTATGGCCGATGTACACCTGGAGTGTGAAACCTGCAAAGGAAAACGATTTAAAAAAGAAGTGCTTGAAGTAACTTTTGAGGGTAAAACCATCGATGACATTTTAAATATGACCATTGATAATGCTATTTCGTTCTTTGAAGAAACCAAGCAAACCAAAATAAAGAACAAGCTACAACCTTTACAAGATGTTGGCTTAGGCTATGTAACGCTCGGGCAAAGCTCTTCTACCCTTTCTGGTGGTGAGGCACAACGTATAAAACTAGCGTCCTTTTTAGGAAAAGGAAACACTAAAGAAACAGCTTTATTCATATTTGATGAACCTACAACTGGTTTACATTTTCATGATATAAATAAGCTACTCAAATCGTTTAACGCACTAATAGAAAAAGGACATTCTATTATTGTTATTGAGCACAATACAGAGTTGATAAAATGTGCCGACCATATAATAGACCTTGGTCCAGAAGGCGGAGAAAATGGCGGAAAATTAGTTGCATTTGGTACTCCAGAAGAATTAGCTAACAATCCTGAATCTCATACAGGCACTTATCTCAAAGATAAACTCTAGTAAAACACAAAAGACGCCAATGCTATAATTCCTAATGCCATTGGCACTATAAATAACATATATATAAAGGTTGACATACTAGCCTTAATAAATGTTATAAAGTAACCTTGATCATAAAAACGTTTCATTGATATCCATAGGTAAAAGAACGTAGATAACATAATCAACCAATCCAACCAGTCTGGTATATCATATAACCATTGATTTATACCTATTATTAGTCCTAACACTATAAACAAAAATGAGAAGTAATAGAAACTAAATACCAAATGATGAGCAAATCTGCCTCGACGCCAATAGAAAACTTTTAAAATAAGTGCGAATATTGGCAATAAAAAGAATAGTGCAACTGGAATGGTATCAAAAAAGGCTTGTACTATACCTCCTCCTTCATTTTTATGAAACTTTATTAATTGCTTTAAAATGGTTCGTTGAAAAAATCCAGCATCTTCTTTCATACCCATACCACGTAACTGTTCCTCTTCTGAGGCTCCGGCCGCTATTAAAGAATCTAACTTCTTAGTATCATATCCAAGATTAATTTCTGGTTTAGAATTAGATTTACTCAACTCTTTGGTCAAAGCAGAATCTAATACCTTCCTATCTTCTTCACTCATGCTAGAGGTAACCAAAGGATTGTTTATAATTGGATTCGTTATGTTTGCTACATCTGTAGAGTCTAACGGATTTATAGCAATAGGCTCCTGCTTTTTTGTAGTTTCAAAACCAGACTTTAATGCTTTATTTGCTGCATTGTTATACTCACGTACTTTGAAAGAGAGTATAAAAAAGAAAATAACCGATACAAAAAGGTAATACTGTGCAGGGTGCAAATATTTTAAACGCTTCCCTTCTACAAATCGTTTAGCAACCACTCCTGGTTTAAACATTAGCGGTAAAAAACTACGCAAAAATCGAGCATCAAACGAAAAATAATTACTAATGGTATTATAAAATAATACGCCAACAGTAAGGTCTTCTTCTGTTTGCTGTCCACAATGCGGACAAAATTGAAATCCTTCTTCGTAGTCCTCATCACAATTTTGACAAGGTGTTTTAATTGTAGTGTTTGTGTCTTCCATGGTTAGTGTATAGCCGATATAAATTTAATAAAAAGTAGCAAATACTACCTTAAAAATACGACGACTAATAATATCACTTTGTTACCAACAGACTGTTAAAACCTGATTACTAGCTTTTTAAAATTTTGGCACGATAAATGAAAACCAAAAAATATAGCGTAAGCCGAAAAGCTAAAGAGTAGGCAAAAATCTTAAATATATTTACTATGAAAAAAATTACTCTAGTATTGGCAGCTTTGTTATTTAGCATGACATCTGCAACAGCAACAGAACAAATTTCTGATTTGAACAGTAAAGATTTAGGAATTACAAAACGCTATCGTTTTACACAGCCTATAACGTTTGTAGAACGTGGTGTAGAATTCTTGATCTTCCCAAATGGTGAGTTTGATTTTAATACAGATTATAATTATGGTTATTATGATTCGTATTACAGAACAAAACGATCTAAACGTAACAGAATTAATGCAACGTTTGGTGCTCCAGGAGTGAGAATTAACTACAACCGACCAAGAGGCGTATACATTGCTCATGACAGATTTGGACGTGTACGTAGAATTAGCAATGTATTTATTAATTATGATGCCCAAGGACGTGTAAAGCGTATTGGATCTGTCTATATGAGATACAGACATGACAAACTAAAACAAGTTGGAGGTTTAAGAATTCAATACAACCGTTGGGGAGACATGATAGCCATAAATGGACATGTGAATTTTAGCAATCAAGGTTGTGGTTTCTGTGGAATTACAGGTTGTACAACAGATCATTTCCATAATGATTTTAGCGATGATTGGTATGATGACGACTGGAACAACAATGATGATTACTATTATTACAGAAAAGGAGGTAAAACTCTAAAAAAGAGTAAAAAACATAAAAAGCATTATAAAAAGAAACGCAACTATTAATTGTTCGTAACCTACTTAAGTTGGTTATTAGCAGAAACCCCTAAGTTATTTCCCAATGACTTGGGGTTTCTTTATTTAAAAAATTACATTATTGCTTAACAGCTAACTGGTCACCGTTTTGATGTAATGTTAAACTAACTACTTTACCAGATTCATCTTTATTAAAAGTAATTTGCGCATTTACAATCTTACTATAAAATCTGGTTTCACTTGATGGAAATATTTCGCTAACATTTTGTCCGGTTGGGTGAATTAACAACTTGCTTCCCTCCTTTTTTATAGTTAAGATAAACGTCGGACTTAAAGCATAATCGCCAACATAACTCTCTAAGACAGCTTCTGGAACTTCTACTGTAGTTACAAGGTCTGATACATCTACACCAATACGCTTTAAAACTGAAATAGCGTTATCGTTATTTCTGTTTAACTGGTACGACTTCTTATAATTAGCAATAGACTGTAAGGTGTCGCCATCTGCTAATTGTGCTTCCGCTAAACTATCGTACACATTAGAGGCATTAGGAAACAGCTCTACATTCAACTGAAAAACCGCTAGAGCTGTTTGTATATCATCGTTTTGTAAATAATCATAACCCAAACTATTAATAGCATTTTCATCGGTTTTATAATTATCTTCTTGAGTTTTTAACAGGTGCTTTACTTTTTCAATTGCTTTTGTTACATCATCTTCTTTTGCTAGAACTCTGGACAATTTTGTGCTGATCGGAATTTTCGGCAAGTTATAAGACTCTCCTGCCAGAATATTATTTAATGCGCCTGTAATATCACTGGTTGCAAAACTAGATCCTTTATTGGTAAGCATAATATAACCGCTGTTGTTGTATAGATTTCGTCGTAATATGGTTCTATATCCCGACAAGCTGCCAGTATGCAATACCGTTTTTTTACCATCAACATCTCTAATTCCCCAACCATAACCATAGTTAGAAATTTCACCATTATTAAGTGTTGTTACTGTAAAAGCTTCTTCTAAAGTCGATTTAGAGATCAATTTTTCAGTATATAAGGCTTGATCCCAAAGATGCAGATCACCAATAGTAGAAAACATCCCACCTGCTCCTGTAGTGAATATTTCGTAATCGTCTAATGCTCCAGACGCATTATACCCAACTGCACGATTTTCAATGCTTGGGCTAGATTCGTCATACACCAACGTTCTGTCCATTCCTAAAGGATCAAATACATACTGCTTCATAAACTTATGAAATGGCATTCCTGAAGCTTTTTCAGCTATTAATGCTAATAACACGTAACCGCCATTGCTATACGAGTATTTTTCACCAGGATCGAAATCTAATTGCTCTTGTTTTATCAAGAGCTCTAATACATCTTTATTAGTTAAACCTACTTTATAGGCTCCCAGACTGTAATGATTTGGAATGCCAGAGGTATGATTCATTAAATGCTTTATCGTAACATTATTAGCATATCTGGGGAACTCTGGGTAATATTTTGACAAGGCATCGCTATAAGCCAATTTCCCTTGTTCTTTTAGTATCATAATAGCCATAGTTGTAAACTGCTTTGATACCGAAGCCAAATAAAATGCCGTTTCTGTATTAAGTTGTTTTTTAGCTCCAATATCTGCATCACCAAAAGCCGCTTTGTAAATTGGTTTTCCATTTTCTGTAACCAGTACGACGCCGTTAAACAGTCCGTTTTTATAACTGTGTTGCATAAGGTCTTCTACCTTAATAGTAGTTGTACTATTGGTTGCAGATTGTGCGCTTAAAACTGAGCTAGAGATAAATATACAGAGTACTGCAAGTAAAATACGTTTCATAATGGTGTTTTTACGCAGGTAAGCTCTATATTGTCAACAGGTTACAATGGGAATTCTGTTTAAAGATACACAAATAATTTTTGCCTCCTAATTAGTAACCAACCACGAAAACTATAACTTTTCTGCAATGGCTTTTCTCCAGAAATAGATCGCGAAAATACTAGTCACTATAGGAATCATTAAACCATACTCATCTATCCAAAGTGATGATTGCTCGTTAGTAGCCGTTAATGGCGTGAATATTTTTTGAATATAAATGTTATGTACCGAATGAAAAATAACTGCTGGCCATACACTGTTTGATTTAAACGTATAATACGCCATAATAACAGACATAGCCACAATCATAACTGTAAAAGTAGAAATATGAAATATGGTATTACCGCCTATATAATAGATAATAATTGGCCAATGAAAGGCCGACCAAATAATACCACTTACAATAGATAGTTGTGTAAATGACATGACCTTACGAAGCTCAAAAATAAAGAAACCACGCCATCCTAATTCTTCACCAAATACAGCCCCTAGATTTTTTACCACACCAACAACAGCTAATAACGCTACCATTAGCACTATAACCACAGCTGTACTTGCGTCTTTTAAACCTAACTCTGCGGCCCACTCTGTTATAGTTTCTGGATTTGGTACAGCACCAAAACCTAGCGCCCAAATAAGTACATAGGCAATAGTTACATATAATACAGGCATTAGATACCCAAGCTTAAAATAACGCCAGTTATTTAAGCTCCATGGTAATGTTTTTATAGAACGTCCAGTAACTTTTAAAGTAGCAAAGGTTGCAAACATTGGGCTGAGCATTAACACCCCAACATAATTACTGGTAGGAATGAGTTTAACAATGGCATAATGCGCGATGCTTACAAATACAGTTAAAAACCCTAAAAATATAAAAATGCTATTCCAGGTATTGCGGGTAGTACTAGATGTAGTAGACATATATAGTTTTTGATTGTTACTTATCTAGACGAGGGAGTTTGGGTTTTGTTACCATTAAGAAAAGATTAACTATAAGTTTTTCACTTGCCAATAGCTATACAAGTTGTTACGTATTATACATTGTCGATTGTTTCCATTAATCTTTTAGCATATTCAAAAGCTACATATTTAATCCATTTTTCATTTACTATTAATAACCAAAATAAAAGGGAAAGAAATAAAACAATTCCTGCAGATAGCAATTCCACTGAGAGAACAAATTCAAAATTAGACTTGAAATATGAATATCCAAAGCTTCCAAACAATAACAACAAAATTATTGTTATTGCAACTGGTTTCAAACCAAGTAAATTTCTCCTAAAACCATAATTAATATTTTCTTGAAACAGCAAATTAAATTTTTTTGAATCTCTTGATTTTGAAATTAAATACTTTGACCAAGATGTATAAATTCTATCTGCTTCAATTAAATTTTCACTTTCAAATTCTTCTGTAAGTTCAATACCTATTCCTGTTTCTTTCTTCAAAAAATCATGATATCGCTTCTTAGTATGGCTGTCTATGATATTATTTGAAAATCTTAAAATTTGTGTAGAAGGTGTGCCTTTCCACTTTTTCCACATTTTACTTTCATTTTTTTTTCCTCTGTCTCTACCTACTTGAGAAAGTAGAAAGAACAATGAAACTGTAATTCCTAAACTGACAAATAACTCATAAATACTTTTTAATTGAAAGGAATATATTACGCCAATAAAAACTATTGGTACTAAAGTAATTATTAGAGGATAAACTCTCGCTTTTAAACTGTATAGATTCATTATTCTTCTACTTGATTATAAAATGGTTGCGGTATTGATGATGAATATCCTTCCCTAGAATCGGAATTTCTATGATGGCATAAACTACTACCTTCTGTTGTGTAAACGTTAGCATTCCTCCTTATATATGCATTTATTACTTTTTTTGCGGGGTGTTTTGGAGCGTCTTTAGAAGCGGAAACATAGGCTGTTTTGCATTTAATTGCATCTAAAATACTTGGTGAAATATTTCTTTTGCTTCCGTGATGAGGAACTTGCATAAATCGAATATTGGAAATATCAATTCCTGCATTATTTGCATATTCAATTACTCTTTTTAAAGCAGGAATTCCTGTGTCCCCTGTAAATAAATAGTAATCGTTTTCAAATTCAAGTAATAAAACTGTACTTGAATTATTTTCAGCAGAAGTTTCACCACTTTCATCAAGAGTTTCAATTTGGAGAGTTTCTCCTATCATATTTACAACTCCATTTAGTCTAGAAAACGTCTTCCCCATTATAGTGCTTTTAGCTTCAGGGCTTTTATTAAATTCTGGTATTAACTCTTGGTAATACTCAAGGTCAGGTCCAAGCACTTTAATTTTTCCATTATCAAATGACAATCCACTAAAAGGTTCTTCAATATTAATGTCTCTTTCAATAGCAATCTCTTCACATTCATAGGCATAATTATATGCTTCTTTAAGTCTCTCACTCAAACTGTTATTAGTTATTCTACCATCAACAAATAAATCTTTAATATCATCCGAATGCGTCCAAGGCCTGTGCATCCATAACTTTTCAATAGTAAAATCTTCTTCCTTTAGTATTTCACGTAAACCTGAAGAATGATCACCATCAGGATGAGTGGATATAATTAAATCTATATAATTGGTTTCATAAGTTTCCTTTATTAATTTTATTAGCTCTTTTCCACTATCAATTGTTCCACCATCAATTATAATTGTATATTGTTTCTTTTTGTCATTAAAATCACCATACCTAATTGCAATTGCATCACCACTTTTTTCTCCATTTCCTACGGCCAAAAAATCAATTTCTAAACTATTTTTACTCATACTTTTATTCTAATTAAGAGTTATTTTATACTACTGGTAAATATTTTTACTTGACTTGTTTTAACGAAACAAACCTACTGTTAATCAGAGTCATAAACTCAATTCCAGACTTATGGAACAAATTAAATTCCTATGCATTACAATTCCTTACGGTTTTCCACAATTGGATGAAATTTATTTCTCACAAAAACATAAAGTACTTGTAATCAACCTCTTTCATTGTAATCATATTTTTGGCACGATGCTTGGTAAGTATATAACATCAAACAAAAAACAAATAGTTATGTAGTGTCGGTTAATCGCGATACGCGTAACACAAAAAATTATGAAGAAGATGAAACAGTTACTATTCCTTTTTGCAAGTGTGCTCCTGGCAGGAGCACCTGTTAGTGCCAAATCAACCACCAACAGTTTAGACCATAATGCGCATGCATCTACATTTGTAAGAGGGTATGGTAATTCGTTTATTTTTGTAGAGCAAGGCGTTGAGTTTGCTGTGTTTCCAGATGGGCAGTTCGATTTTAATGTTATGGCTTATGGGCCAAACTTTGGTGCACATGTAGACCTTGGTGGTGTAAGTATTAGCTTTAATACTGGCCACAGTTATGATGCTTATTTACAGTACGACGATTATGGTGCTGTAATACAAATAGAAAATGTTCCAATTTATTACGATTATTATGGGCGCATTACACGTGCAGGCGATGTGCGTATACGCTATAACAACTTTGGTTATGTAACACGTGTTGGAGGGTTATATATTCACTACAATGCTTATAACCGCTTTTCGCACTATACTGGCTTTATTAACGTATATAACAGAAGTTATATTTACAGACCATGGCATAGGTATTATGCAGCACCTGTAGTAGATTTTTGTGTAGTGTATAGCAGACCTTACCGTCGTTATTACAAACCAGTACGTCATACCTATTACAGACCTTATAGAGATAATTACAGACCTCGCGTATCGTATAGCGCAAGCAGACGTGGTAGTGCTGTAGCACAACGTACTAGCAGACGTAGTGATAGATATATACAAAGTAGAACTGGAAGACGTGGTGATGCTGTTGCAAGAACTAGTAGAAGTACGACCAGAAGTAATGATAGGGCTACTACTTCTAGAAACAGAGGTACAGATGCCAGAGCAAGACGTACTACTTCTAGTAAGCCTAGAACGACTACCAGAACTAGAGTGGATAGCAGAGACAGGGCAGTCACACGTAGAGCTCCTGAAAGAAAAATTAAACGTTCTGTAAAAAGAACAGACCGATCTCAGCCTAGAACTATGTCTAAGCCAAGAACCACCTCTAAATCTAGAGTGGCAACGAGATCGCAAAAAAGAAATAAATCGCAAGTAAAACAACGTTCATCACAAAGAAAAACTGTGAAGGCAAGTCCAAAAAGGACATCTGAACGTATAAGACATAAGTCGCGTTCTAGTTCTAGTAAAAAACCTAGTTCTAGGTCCACAAGACGCAGACAATAAATTATATATTTTTTTGGTTAGTTAGTTGGATAAACTCTGCAAGATGTATGCTTCAAAGCACCTTGCAGGGTTTTCTTTTTTAAGTCATTATGAGGAACGTAGTGACTTGATAATCTCTCACTCAGTAGAAAACAAATAGATTCTTACGCTGCGCTCAGAATGACAATCACTACGTCATTGTGAGGAGTAGAACGACGTAACAATCTCACAAATTAAAACTAACAGGTTCTTACGCTGCGCTCAGAATGACAATCACTACGTCATTGTGAGGAGTAGAACGACGTAGCAATCTCTTGATGTCAAACAAACAGATTCTTACGCTGCGCTCAGAATGACAATCACTACGTCATTGTGAGGAGTGGAACGACGTTACAATCTCTTGATTAAAACTAACAGGTTCTTACGCTGTGTTCAGAATAACCGATTAATCAAAATAAAACAACCAACCATCAGATAAATCTTCCCATAAAGAATTATTCAATTCTATCAAATCGATTTTTTTATATCGTTTATATTTCTTGATTTGTTTTTCACGTACTATAGCTTCGTCAATAGAATCAAATTCTTCAAAATATACTAGTTTATCGCAATTATACCTGCTAGCAAATCCTTTAAATTTCTTTGACTTATGCTCGTACATTCTTTTGATTAAATTGGATGTAACTCCTGTATACAAAACTGTATCATTCTTATTAGTAATAATATAGACATAGTCTTTTTGCATATAACAATATAATCATAAAACGTCATTATGAGGAACGTAGTGACTTGATAATTCTCACTCAGTAGAAAACAAATAGATTCTTACGCTGTGTTCAGAACAACAATCACAACGTCATTGTGAGGAGTGGAACGACTTAACAATCTCTCGATGTCAAACAAACAGATTCTTACGCTTCGCTTAGAATGACGAAGTTGTCATTGTGAAAAATGACTTATTACTTCTTCAGAAACCGATTAAAAATAGCTGTGATATCCTCAGAAAAATTTAGAGTATACACTACAACAGCATAGCACAACCCAACAAGAATAGACTTCAAGCCAATATTAATAATTGGGTGGAATGAGAATTCCCAGAAATAAAAAACTAAAGCTAGCACTACAATTAAAACAAATGTCTTTCCTGTATTAATTGTAAATGGTGACATCTTAAATTTATATTGGACAAAAATAACCTTAGCGATATTATAAATAACAATTGATGCAAACGTAGCAATAGCAGCTCCATCAATTCCATATTCAGGAATAAGTAGTGCATTAAAAACCACGGTCATAATTGCTAATAATACTCCCAAAGCAAGAACCACCCTGTAATAGTCGCTATTAAATAAAATAGCATTGTTATTACCAATGATATTATCAGATAGTTTAGCAATACTAATTAAAAACACCACAAATAAGCCTCCTGTATACTTATCTGGTATCAACAAATACAACTGATTGATATTTAATATGATCAACAGGAAAATGAACCCACTAATAATAAAGAGGTTTAAGGAACTCTTTTTATACAATGTTCGTAATTCGGTTTCAGCATTTTCATTCAATAGTTTAGCTGTTAACGGATAGGTAATTTGATGCATAGAACGTGCTGGTACACCAATAACTGTTGCAATATAAATGGCTACACCGTAATAGGCCACTTTTTCTATTTCAATAAATTGACCGATCATAAATTTATCGATCTCCAGAATAATATTAGCTACCGATCCTGCAATAATTATCAATGCAGAATATTTAAGCATTGACCCCATATTTGGGAGTCTTCCAAATCGAAATACTGGGCGACGTACAAAAAAGGCATACAGTTTCATTATTACCATTCTAAGCAAGTAAACACCAACTACGGCATAAATAAATTGCTCTATAGTTAGTAATTTAAAATACAAACATGCTAACAAGATCATGATGCCTACCCTATGAAATACTTCTTTCATAAAGTTTCCAAATACACTTTTCATCTGTACTTTGGTCCATGCATAGAATACTTCAAAATACGAGAATGCGATAGCTGCTACATAAATTAACCATACATAATCTTTTATGATCGCATTTTCTTTAGATAAATAATTACTTATTATTTCAAAACACAACTGCCCTATCAATCCCAAAGGAATAATTACCAGTAAAGGCAAGAACAGCATATAGGTTAAAAAACTATTGACATTATTTCGTGATCTGTACGATGAGTAGAATTTCACTAAGGTATTATGAGCTCCAAATGCTAATAATGGCATCATAACATTGGCAGTAGACAAAATATAGGTTATGAGTCCGTAATGCATCTCAGACATGAAGTTTGTATACAGGAACAGTGTATTTATCGCGCCAATACCAAACCCCAAATAGGTGGTAATGGTATTTTTAAACGATTGATTTTTAACTACTCCCATAAATATTACAAAATTATGTCGGCTAACTTTTTAGTTAATGCTTTCCTGCTATATTGCTGTAATCCTATAGCATGGCTTTGTAATTCTCCTTTTCTATAAGCATCAAAATACTCTAAAATATTAGCTTTCAAAGCATCAAAATCAGCATATGTAAAATATGTTCCTGTATTGGTACTTCTTATAATCTGTGATACATCTGAATCCTCAGGTCCTAAAGCCAATATTGGTCTATTAGAAGCCATGTATTCAAACAGTTTCCCTGGAATGATACATTTGGTCTCTTCTGAATCAATTTCAATTAACAGCAATACTTGCGATTGTTTTTGATAACGTATAGCTTCTTCATGCGATACATAGCCTACCAAATTTACAAACTGCGAAAGATTATATGCATCCAGACTTTGTAGTACTTCCTGACTTACTGCTCCTACCAAATTGATTTGAAATTGTGACTGAAATATTTTGTTATCTCTAACAATTTCAAACAAAGCTTTCCACAATATTTCCGGATTCCTATCTGACAATAAGGAGCCAATATGTGCTATTGAAAATTTACTATCCATAGTAAACTCGTTTACTGAATTTGCATCATAACCATTTGTAATTACAGTTATAGGCTTAGTAGTAATTACTTCGAACTCTTTTTTTGTAGTTGGACTGGTTACTATAACCTGATCTGCTTTATTAAGCACTTCTGCTTCCAGCTTTTTATGCTTTGAACGCGCCATTGGAAGCAATTTTAATTTTTTATGATAGCCTATTGTAGTCCAAGGATCTCTAAAATCAGTAATCCAATTAATATTGAACTTATGCTTTAACTTAAGACCTATAATATGCATACTATGAGGAGGTCCTGTGGTTACAACAGTATCAATATCATTATCTTGTATATAAGTTGACAAGAACTTTACGGAAGGCTTGATCCAATTTTTACGAGCATCAGGAATAAAGAAATTACCACGAACAAAAAGCATTAGTTTTTCAACAAACGATTGACTTCTTGGTTGGTGAATTATACCCTTACTTATGGTTTCAGATTTCTTTTTAGATAGTAAACCTGCTAATCTATAAGGCTCCTTTATTGGTTGTTTTAGTACAGTGATGTCTTTTGGAACTTCAGACAACATACTCCTGTCTTCAATTGGATAGCTAGGGTTTTCAGGAACGTAAACTATAGGTTCTACATTAAAATTGCGAAGGTATTTCACAAATTTTAACCACCGTTGTACTCCTGGGCCACCAGCTGGCGGCCAATAATACGCTATAATAAGTGCTTTTTTACGCACCCTCGACTACTTTTGCATTCTTTTTTCTAAACTCGTAAAACAACCCTCCTAACAAGAGTATCCCAACAACAATAGAGCTTCCAAGCGCTATTGTACTTCCCGTTTTAATAACCTGAGGTTCAAATTTAAATTCTATAGTATGATTACCCGAAGGTACTTCCATACCTCTTAAAATATAGTTTACACGAATATGAGAGGTTTCTTCACCATCTATATATGCTTGCCATCCTTCTTTATAGTAGTTCTCTGAAAATACAACAAAACCATCATTAGTATTAGAAGATTCATACTTCAAATAGTTTGGTTTTACTTCTGTTAACCTAATTGAGGCTAAAGAATCTACCTGATACGTTACTTTAGATATATCAAATTGATTGTTATTTAAAATAGCTGTTGTTTTTATGTTTAAGCTATCCAAGGCAGTTATTTCTTCATTAGCCGTATTAACAGTTTTAAACGTTTCAATAAACCACGCATTTCCATTTGCATCGGTATTATCAAATACCTGAGCACCTCCCTCTTCTACAGGTGCAATAATATATTTGGTATTCAACATATTAAGTACACCTAAATGATTTTTAGCAATATAAAAATCGAACACATCGTTATAACGATTCATTTTTGCTGCATGGTAGCCATTTAATGAATTATGAAAATAAGAAGGTCGTGTATTACTGGTCGTTAGATCGTAAACACGATAGTGCGAGGTATCATTTTGAATTTGCTTGTCGGCAGCATTAGCTTGATATGGTTTTTGCACTTGTATTGACGATACAAAATCATCTTCGTTTACATAACGTCTATCAACACCAATAAGATCGAATAGAATCAACCCAGCAAATACTATCACTAGCAATTTTTCTGACAGCTTCTCTTTTAGAAACATCCATATGGCACAGGCTGACAGTAATACTAGTATAAGTGACCTTAAGGTATCTGCGTTAAAAATAGCTATTCTATCATCTTTTACTGCTTCGATAAATGATCGCCCATAATTCTGAATGTATTGTCCATCACGTATCCCCACAAAATCAAATAAGCTACCTTTAAATAATAAGAATATAACTGCTAAACCACCTGTAATAGCTGTTGCCTTTTTAAGTGCTTTCAGTTTTTCTTCTTTGCGTTCAACATCATTAAACAATCGTACTAAAGCAAAAGTCCCTAGTATTGGAATACATAATTCTAAAATTACTTGAATAGAACTTACCGCTCTAAACTTATTATAGAGAGGCATATAATCAATAAACAAATCTGTTAGAATACCAAAGTTCTTACCCCATGATAATAGTAAGGACATAACTGTACCTGCTACTAACCACCATTTTAAGCGTCCTTTCACCAAAAACAGTCCTAATACAAACAAAAACAATATTACAGCACCAACATAGGCAGGAGCCTCTACTATAGGTTGTTTTCCCCAATAGGTAGGTGTATGCTTAACTTCGTTTAATGCTTGTACAGGTGTTGCTCCTAATTTTATATAAGCATCGTAAGTATTTGAGTCTTTACCAACATCATCATAGGTTCCACCACCCATAAAACGAGGAATGAATAAATTGAAGCTTTCAGCTATACCATAACTATATTCTGTTATATAGTCTTTATTTAAACCACTGGAAGCTTCTTTTGGTGAGCCATCAGGATTAATAGTCAATTCACTCTTACCACGCGTACTTTCTTTTACATACTCTTGCGTAGCCATAATATTAGTAGCGTTAAGACCAATAGACAGGATCACAGCAACTACAAGTATTCCAACCGACTTAAAGAAATGCGGTATTTGTTGTTTCTTATAGGCATCTATTAAATAGGCGATTCCTAATACAATTACCAAAAGCAACAAATAATAGGTCATTTGAAAATGATTGGCAACTATCTCCAGAGCCATAGCAATGGTTGTAAGCAAGAATCCCCAAACATATTTGCGTTGAAACGTGAGCAATATTCCTGATAATACTAAAGGCATATAAGCAATGGCGTGTGCTTTACTGTTGTGCCCCACACCAAGAATAATGATTAAGTACGTTGAAAAACCAAATGCCAAAGCGCCCAAAGCTGCTAATTTAAAATCGACTTTTAACACTAACATCAGTACATAAAAACCTAATAAGTATAAGAACAAATAATCTGCTGGCCGTGGTAAAAAACGAAGCGTAAGATCTAATTTTTTGATATAGTTATGAGGGTACTTTGCTCCTAGTTGGTAAGTAGGCATGCCTCCAAAAGCACTATTAGTCCAATAGGTTTCTTCACCTGTTAAAGCTCTAAACTCATTTTGTTGCTTCGCCATCCCGATATATTGCATAATATCGCTCTGGAAAATTTGTTTTCCTTTTAGAACCGGATTAAAATATAACAGAGATGCTAATATAAACCCACCAATAATTAATATATGCGGAAGGATCTTTTTAAGAGAAAAATTCATGGACTAATTGTAAACTATTTTCGAAAATTAATCAATTTCTTCGTAATCTACGTATTCACCTACATTTTTATTTGAAGACTTTTGTTGGTTTGGCATTTTATCAATAGATATTTCACCTTCCTTTTTCTTAGCTTCTTTAGGTTGTTGATATTGATTGAATTGTTGCCCAAACTTTTGTTCGGCCTTTTTTGCAACATAACGCATTAGCACTGGTGCAAAGATTCTAGATAAGATCTTGATACCGTACCATACAAGAAGAATAATTAAAATTGTTCTTACAAAACCTGTTATTGAGGCGTATTGCAACATGAATAAAATATTTATTCAAAAATACAATTCTTCCAATTTAAAATCCGTTTTATCTTCATAAAAAAATAATAAAATCTATATATTTGATAAATAACAAATCGATTATGACAGCTTTTAAAACCTATTTATTAACCGTGGTATGCCTCATTTTCACCACAAGTGCATTTAGTCAATATACCGAAGTCATTAATTCTAACCGTCCTGGAGTTTCCAGAAGCGCCTTTTCTGTAGGAACTAATGTTGTGCAATTTGAAGTTGGCCCCTATTTTATTAAAGAAAAACGTACTCCAGCAACACGATATGAAGTATCTGGTTGGGGTGTTGATTTTGCTGCTAGATATGGTTTTTTTAAAGAAGAACTAGAAGTAAATATTGAAGGAACCTATCAAAACGATACAAAAACCATATTTACATCATTACAATCTGATCAAAAAAGAGCTCATAATAAAACATTTGCTATAGGCGCAAAGTACTTGGTTTTTGACCCGAATAAAAATGCAGAAGAAGAAAAACCAAACATTTATAGTTATCATGCTAACAGACGTTTTAAATGGAAGTCTTTAGTTCCTGCAATTGCAGTAGCAGCAGGAATAAACTATGATGCTAAAAACAATCCTTATGTAGCTCCAGGTGTTGAAGGTATTAGCCCAAGAGTTGCATTAATTACACAAAACAACTTTGCAGGAGGCTGGGTGTTTGTAATGAATTTCATGAAAGAACGTATTGGTACAGATCAATCTGATTTTCAGTATATTTTAACCTTAACACATTCATTCAATCCAAAATGGGTAGTATTTGGTGAAGCTCAAGGTATAAAAAGTGATTTTTATGCCGATAATTTGTTTAGATTTGGCGGTGCATATCTATTGAGTAAAGATCTGCAGTTTGATACTGCGCTTACATTTAATACAAAAGATACGCCATCGGTCTTTAGTGTAAATTTTGGTGCTTCATATCGCCTTGATTTTCATCAGGACAAGAATTAATTAGCTGTATGATAGAAATTAAAGAAGTACACTCCAAAAAGGATATTAAGAAGTTTGTAAAGTTCCCTTTTTCGCTTTATAAGAATGCTAAATTTTGGGTACCTCCTATTATTAGTGAAGAGGTTAAAACTTTTGATAAAACTATAAATCCTGTGTTTGATGATGCAGATGGTCGCTTCTTTTTAGCTTATAGAGATAATAAAATTGTTGGACGAGTAGCTGCTTTAATCAATTGGATAGAGGTTAAAGAACAAGGAATAAAAAAGATGCGCTTTGGTTGGTTTGATGTTATTGATGATATTGAAGTAACCAGAGCATTGCTTGATAAAGTAAACAGCATAGGAAAAGAGCATGGTTTAGAATATATCGAAGGTCCTATAGGGTTTTCTAATCTAGATAAAGTAGGTGTAGTTTATGAAGGTCACGATCATATAGGTAGTATGATCACTTGGGAAAATTACCCTTACTATGTGACGCATTTGGAAGCATTAGGATATAAATTTGGTAAAGGTTATTCAGAAAATAAATTCCCTTTTAGCAATATCAATCCTGAAAATTTTAATAAAATTCAGGCATTAATAAAGCGTCGTTATAAACTTAAAGCACTTACCTTTAAGTCAACCAAAGAGATTCTGCCGTATACAGATCAAATGTTTGATGTGTTTAGTAAATCGCATGAAGTATTAGATTCGTTTGTAGAGATCAATCAGCGACAACGCGAATATTTTAAAAAGAAATTTATAGGTTTTTTAAATCCTGAATATGTAAAGTTCGTCACAGATGAAAATGATAAATTGGTTGCTTTTGCTATAGTTACGCCTTCGTATGCCAAAGCATTACAAAAAATGAATGGTAAGATATGGCCGTTTGGTTTCAGGCATTTACTACATGCAAAAAAACATAGTAAATCGGTAACCTTTTATCTTATTGGTGTACTCCCTGAATATCAAAACAAAGGTGTTACCGCAATCATTTTTGATGAATTTTATAAAGAATTTGAGAAAAAAGGGGTAACCGAATGCCTAAGAGGTCCAGAGTTAGACGACAATGAAGCAATCCATAAGCTTTGGAAGCACTTTGACCCTAAAGTATTTAAAAAACGTTGTACCTATAAAAAAGATATCGTATAAAAAAAGCCACTTTGAAAAGTGGCTTTTTTTATTATTTTTTGAGTGACTTTATATAATGACACATCATAAATAAAGTCAATGATAGTCCTAACAAAGACAAAGAGAATTGATTAAAAAAATTTCCTTCATCAATTTTAAACTCTTTAATCTGTATTGTCAATGTAATTCCAAACAAAGTAGCAGTTACAATAAATAATATAAAAAGAGCATTTTTAGATAATTTAAGCATACTTCTGTTTTTTTTATTTATTACATTCCGAATCAACACTTCGTATAGCCCATGCCAAATTAGCAATAGCCCCTAAACATCCTATACCAGTTGCACACAACCCTAATCCAATATAGGCAATTCCTAAATAAACAAGTGCAACTAGACACCAAAAGCCACCTCTACTAAATTGTTGGTTATGAAGGTTAAAAGCTGTACTATCAGCTTCATTCAATATTTTTAAAACATTTGCTGAATTATTATGAGTTAAAAATTCCTCGTTAGATAAACTTAATGCTAAAACTTTATTTTCAAAATTTGAGATTGATTCATCAAAAGAATTGTATTGTAAATCGTCAATAAATCCATCATATAGCTCTATAGTTTGTTGGTCTAAATATCCTTTTTCTAAAAATTCGACTTTATGCTAAAGTAATTGTGAATTTTAGTTTTCTAAAAAATCTTAAAAAATACATAACGTTGTTTTTATAGATTTAAATAAATACAAAAGAACATTTGGGATAAAAATAATAGCATTAGTACCCAAAGTAGACTATAAAGTAATAAGTGGTGAGAAATTTGTAATAGTCGATCAAAATACAGGAATAAGTGTTGTACAGCTATATAAATATTGGAGTATAAACTTATTTAAGCAAAAAAGCCACTTTAAAAAAAAGTGGCTTTTATATTATATGTTTTTATACTTACTCTCCCATTGCAGCAGCTACTGCAGCAGAAAGGCGTTTGTAAGTACCATTTTGTAAACGTTCTCTAATTGATGAGAACGCATTAAGTGTTTCTTCTACATCTTCTAAAGTATGTGTCGCTGTTGGAATCATTCTTAATAAAATAATTCCTTTTGGCACAACAGGATACACTACAATAGAACAGAAAATACCATAATTTTCCCTTAGATCTCTAACAAGAGCCATAGCTTCTGGAATACTTCCTTTAAGGTATACAGGTGTTACACAACTTTGTGTTGTACCTATATCAAAACCACGTTCTTTTAAACCAGATTGTAGTGCATTTACAATTGTCCAAAGGTTATTTTTTAACTCAGGCATTGTACGTAGCATATCTAAACGCTTTAAAGCACCAACCACCAATTGCATTTGTAATGATTTAGCAAACATTTGAGAACGAAGATTATATTTTAAATAATCCATAATCTCTTTATCTCCTGCAATAAAAGCACCTGTTCCTGCCATGGATTTAGCGAACGTTGCAAAATATACATCAATATCGTCTTGAACACCTTGCTCTTCACCTGCTCCAGCTCCTGTAGCTCCTAGAGTACCAAAACCATGAGCATCATCTACTAAAAATCTAAAGTTATACTTCTTTTTAAGCTCAACAATCTCTTTCAGTTTTCCTTGTTCACCACGCATACCAAAAACACCTTCAGAGATCACTAAAATACCTCCTCCAGTTTGTTCTGCCATTTTGGTAGCTCTTTCTAAGTTCTTTTCTAGGCTTTCAACATCATTATGTTTGTATGTGAAACGTTTACCCATATGTAAACGTACACCATCAATAATACATGCGTGAGAATCTACATCGTAAACAATAATATCATCTTTAGACACTAAAGCATCGATAGTAGACACCATTCCTTGATAACCAAAGTTCAATAAATATGCAGCTTCCTTATTAACAAATTCAGCCAATTCATTTTGTAATTGCTCGTGTAAGTCTGTGTGTCCAGACATCATTCTAGCTCCCATAGGATATGCAGATCCATAGGCTGCTCCTGCTTCAGCATCTACTTTACGTACTTCAGGATGATTCGCTAACCCTAAATAATCGTTTATACTCCAGGTAATGACATCTTTACCTTGAAATTTCATTCTATTTGAAATTTGCCCTTCCAGTTTTGGAAATACAAAATAACCTTCTGCTTGTGAAGCCCATTTTCCTAATGGTCCCTTGTCTCTGTAAATCTTCTCAAATAAATCCTTCATTCAGCTATTACTTAGTCTTAGTTAGTTGGCAGCAAAATTATATAAATTAATCTTTACTACATAATTAATTTATACACTATATGTTTATAATTTATCTCCACAAAAAAACCTGCAACATTGTTATAAATAAAATGCTACAGGTTGGTTTGGTTAGTAATTTTAGTTAGTCAATATACTGTATTTTCTTGACAGATACTTCGTTCTTACTGTCAAAGAAACCTTGTTCTTCCATCCATTTATCACTATATATCTTGCTCATGTAACGTGATCCATGGTCAGGAAAAATCACTACGATGTTATCTCCTTCATTAAATTCTCCATCCTCTTGTAACTGCTTTACTGCTTGAAAAGCGGCACCACTTGTATAGCCTACAAATAGCCCTTCAGTTTTAGCTATATCTCTAGCAGTATGTGCACTTTCTTCGTCTGTAACTTTAACAAACTTATCAATCACATCAAAATCGGTAGCAGTTGGTATTAGATTTTTTCCTAAACCTTCAATTCTATATGGATAGATCTCATTAGCATCAAACTCACGAGTCTCATGGTATTTCTTTAATACAGAACCAAAAGCATCAACACCTATTACTTTAATATTTGGGTTTTGCTCTTTTAAATACTTAGCAGTACCAGAAATCGTTCCTCCTGTTCCACTACAAGCTACTAAATGAGTAATCTTTCCTTCAGTTTGCTCCCAAATTTCCGGACCAGTGCTATTATAATGAGCATTCATATTCAACTCATTAAAATACTGATTAATATATACCGATCCTTTTATTTCCTGATGTAAACGCTTGGCAACCTCATAATACGATCTTGGGTCATCTGCACTTACGTGAGCTGGACATACATACACTTTAGCTCCCATGGTTCTTAACATATCGATCTTATCTGCAGACGATTTAGAACTTACAGCTAAGATACACTCATACCCTTTTATAATACTCACCATAGCAATACTAAATCCAGTATTACCAGACGTTGTTTCTATAATGGTATCGCCAGGTTTAAGGATTCCTTTTCTTTCGGCTTCTTCTATAATGTAAAGTGCAATTCTATCTTTAGTGGAATGTCCAGGATTAAAGGCTTCTACTTTGGCTAAGTAATCACCTTTAAAATCTGAGGTCAATTTATTTAGTTTGATAAGAGGTGTTTTTCCAATAAGGCTTAACACATTGTCAAATACATTTTTGTTTTGTTCCATAAATGTAATTTAAGTTACTTAGTAACTTTTCAACTTGGCAAAAATACATGTTTTTTTTTAATTAGCCTTGAATGCCTTCCAAATCTAGTAGGAATGCGTACTCTAAAGCATCCTCTTTTAAAGCTTCAAAACGCCCAGAAGCCCCGCCATGACCAGCATCCATATTAGTTTTTAATAATAGAAGATTTTTTTCTCTTTTATTTTGTCTCAACTTTGCTGTCCATTTGGCCGGCTCCCAATATTGCACCTGCGAATCGTGTAATCCAGCAGTAATAAGCATATTAGGATACGACTGTTCACCAACGTTATCATAAGGTGAATATGACTTTATATAATTGTAATATTTGTTATCGTTAGGATTTCCCCACTCATCATACTCTCCTGTAGTTAAAGGAATACTATCATCTAACATCGTAGTAATCACATCTACAAAAGGCACTTGCGCCACAATACCATTGTAAAGTTCTGCAGCTATATTGGTTATAGCTCCCATCAATAATCCGCCAGCACTACCACCCATAGCATAATGATGTGCTGGTGATGTATATCCTTGAGCGATTAAATGTTTTGAACAAGCTATAAAATCGGTAAATGTATTTTTTTTGTTGAATAGTTTACCATTTTCATACCAAGGCCTCCCTAGGTATTCTCCTCCTCTAACATGGGCAATGGCGTAGATAAAACCTCTATCAAGAAGACTTAATCTAATTGTAGAAAAATACGGATCAATCGTTGCTCCGTATGATCCATAAGCATACAATAACAATGGTGTATTTTCACTTTTCTTAGTGTCTTTATGATACACTACAGACATTGGCACTTTGGTACCATCTTCAGCTGTAGCCCATAAACGCTCAGAAATATAATTTTTCTTATCGAACTTGCCTCCTAAAACTTCCTGCTCTTTTTTGATCTCTTTGGTTTTATTAACCATATCAAAATCAATTATAGAAGAGGGTGTAGTCAACGAATTGTATCCATAACGCAAAATAGTAGTATCAAAATCAACATTAGTAGATGTATAAGCAGTATATGTTTCATTGTTAAATGGTAAATAATACTCTTCACCATTATCCCAACGTCTAATTCGAATTTTATTCAATCCATTTTCACGTTCACTCACCACTAAAAAATCCTTGAAGATATCAACGTCCTCAATAAGTACATCTTCTCTGTGTGCAATTACTTCTTCCCAATGTTCTTTAGTTGTAACATTTTCTGAAGTTTTCATCAATTTAAAATTCGTAGCACCATCAGCATTAGTTACTACAAAGAAAGAACCATTATAATGATTAATACTATATTCTACACCTCTTATTCTGGATTGAAATACTTTAAAATTGTCTTCTGGTGTATCGGCATCTAGAATTTGATATTCTGTAGTGAGCGTGCTATAACTAGTGATTACCAAATATTTTCTTGATTTAGTTTTAAAAACTGTAGTCCCAAAAGTATCGTCAGTTTCTTCATAGATCAATACATCCTGTTCAGCATCAGTTCCTAATGCGTGCTTATATATTTTGTCTGCACGAAGCGTCTGCTCGTCTTTAGAAGTATAAAACAGTGTTTTATTATCATTTGCCCAAGATGAGCCACCTGTTGTATTTATTATTTTTTCAGGATAGACCTCTCCTGATTGAATATCCTTTATTTGAATGGTGTATTGCCTTCTACTCACGGTGTCTACACCAAAAGCCACTTTTGTATTGTCTGGACTAATACTAATACCTACTAACTTAAAATAGGTATGATCTTTAGCCATTTCATTGCAATCAAACAATAACTCGTCTTGTGCTTCAAGCGTTTCTTTTCGGCGCAAATAAATTGGATAGTCCTTCCCCTTTTCAAACTTTACAATGTACCAATAGCCATTGTATTTATAAGGTACTGAGCTATCGTCTTCTTTAATACGTCCTTTCATTTCTTCAAATAAGGCACTTTGGAAGTCATTTGTATGCGACATCATCTCATCACAGTACTCATTCTCTGCATTTAAATAGTCTATAACTTCAGGGTTCTCTCTGTCATTCAACCAGAAATAATCATCTGTTCTTATATCACCATGTATTTCCAGTTGTTTTGGTACAATTTTCGCCTTTGGAGGAATTATATCTTTACGCATATTCGGTTTATTGAATGGGCAAAAATAAGGTTAATATTTCTAGAATTATATCGTGATTTGTTAATCCTTTTACAATTTTCGTTTATACATTTGCACTACAACTATTAAATTGAATAATTATGTTTGGTGATATGATGGGCATGATGGGAAAACTTAAAGAAACCCAGGCTAAAGTAGAAGCTACAAAAAAACGAATGGATACGGTTCTAATAGATGAGCAAAGTAGCGATAATTTGCTTAAAGTGACCATTACTGCTAATAGAACTTTAAAATCTATAACTATAGATGACGAATTACTTCAAGATAAAGAACAACTGGAAGACTATTTAATACTAACACTTAATAAAGCCATAGAACGTGCTACTAACGTTCATGAAACGGAGGTTGCAGCTGTTGCTAAAGAAGGGATGCCTAATATTCCTGGGATGGATATGTTTAAATAGATTTAATAGGTATACTAATCTAAAATTACTTTTTGGGTAACTTTACCCTTATCAAATTCTGTGATAATGTAGTATGCTAAAAGCATGTTGTCAGAATCTTCTATTACTTCATAGTCTTTATAATTTTTGAATTTATTCTCAAAATCAGTGAAATTCAGATTTGAAGGTTTTTCCTTTTTCCAAAAAGAACCATCTGCAAAAGAACTAGTTATTTGAGTTAATCTGTTTTTTTTATCCAAAATGTAATAAAAGTCATTATTACTACACCCTATTGGTGAATGTTTTTGAATAAAGAAAACTTTATCATTAAACAGTTCGAAATTAAAATTGTTATTTAAAAAGAGTAAAACAGAACCATTAAAACTATTATATCTTCCTTTTTCTTCTGGGTAAGTATAGAAAGACTTTAATAACCAATCATTAATCTTTGCAGGAGTATAATCAAGATTTCTTTCAACATAAGAAATAGAATTAAAAATCCAACTAGCATAAATACTATCTAAAGATTGTTCTCTGTTTTGTGAAAAACTCACAAGGTTAAATAGTAATGCTATAGTGAGAAATTTTATTTTGGAACTGGAAATTTTCATTGATTAAATATTAATACTTAAATATCAAGAACTATTCCAGAAAACCTTATGAGATTCTCACGTCACTACGTTCCTCAGAATGACAAGTGACACTATTGTTTAAATAGATTTGTTAGAACGCTTCGCTATTAGATGTTAGAAACTAGATAAGAAAACCTGTCATTATGAGGAGTGAGTTTGCGAACGACGTAATAATCTCATAGAATGAATCCGGAGCTACTATTAAACAGATTCTCACGTTACTACGTTCCTCAGAATGACAAGTGACACTATTGTTTAAATAGATTTGTTAGAACGCTTCGCTATTAGATGTTAGAAACTAGATAAAAAAACCTGTCATTATGAGGAGTGAGTTTGCGAACGACGTAATAATCTCATAGAATGAATCCTGAGCTACTATTAAACAGATTCTCACGTCACTACGTTCCTCAGAATGACAAGTGACACTATTTTTTCTCTTTTACATGTGATTCATAATAGTCCTGAAAACTAAACTTTCTGTCTTCAAAGGTCTCATGTAGTATTTTAAAGTGTTGAATACGATCTATTCTAAAGGCACGCATGTCTTTACGCAAATGACACCAAGCTATTAAAATCCACTTATTGTCTGAGGAATACATAGCACAAGGTTCAATTTTACGGAATGATTTTTCTGAATTGTGAACCTTTTTATAATTAATCTCTATATAATTAAAATTGGTAATAGCTAACTGGATTTCAGACAGAATATTACTTGCAATACTCTCTTGTTTAGTGTCAAATACTAAAATTTTATCATTCAGTAATTCGCTTTTTTCCTGAATAGAAGTACGAAATACCGATTTGATCTTGATCATGGCCTCATCAAAATCTTTTTTAAAAGACGCATCTTTAGACTGACTTACTAAATGCTGTGCTGTTATTAAGGCATTCGCTTGTTTTTCGGTGAACTGTACTGGCGCTACTTGGTAGCCTTCCATAAGTGTATAGCCACGACCTTCGAGAGTAATTATGGGTACTCCAGCAGTTTCTAATTTACGAATATCACGATAAATAGTTCGCACACTTACTTCATACCTATCGGCAAGATCAGGAGCTGTTACAATACGTTTTGATTTTAACAGAGTGAGTATAGAAATAAGTCGCGAAAGTTGATCCATAAAGAATCAAAGATAGTGAATCAAACCATGACTCACTATCCTTGTAGATTAAGATTAGTTCATAGAGTGGAAGGCTACTTTATTCCCTTCAGTATCTAAAAACTGAGCAATAAAACCATTCTCTCCGATAGCAGTTTTAGGCATTACTATCTTCCCTCCTGCTGGCTCTACTCGTGATAATTGTAAGCTTAAATCAACACCTCCATTTAAGTATACTGTACTACCGTCTTGAGACGGATTTAAGCCTTCCATTTCAACAATACCGCCACCAACACCTTTGCCTTCCATATCGTATGGTAATATCCCATACTTCATGCCTTCCATAGGTGCATCTATAACCTCTTCGCCTAAGATTGTTGAATAAAACTTTTTTGCTCTGTCGAAATCTTTTACTGGAATTTCAAACCAGTTAACTGCATTTGTCATTTGATTGTGTATTTATTTATTAAACATACTGCAAATGTAGTTGTGGTTTTGTCAGAATATGTCAGGGGTGATTAAAATAAAAACAGCAACATTTCTGTTGCTGTTCGGTTCCTTATTATGAGATTCTTGCGCTTGCCATGGGCAAGCTCAGAATGAGCTAGTGTGTCATTTCGAGTGAAACGAGAAATCTCATAACATGTTTCTTGATGAGATTTCTCAGTCGTTTCCTCCTTCGAAATGACAATTAAAAGTCACTTAAAGTACTAAGTAGCTTATCATGCATCGCATCGGTATAATCCAAATGTGTTACTATACGTAACTTTCCGCCACCCATACCAATAATACGAATATTGTTATCAGCCAATTGCTGTACAAAGGCATTTTCGTCTACATCGGCATTTACTTCAAAAATAATGATGTTAGTTTCAATAGGTTCTACAGTTTTTATCATACTCATAGAACGTAACACCTCTCCTATTTCCTTTGCCTTCATATGATCATCAGCCAAACGTTCTATATGATTATCGAGTGCATATATTCCTGCTGCTGCCAAATAGCCAACTTGACGCATACCACCGCCAAATATCTTTCGAATACGAATAGCACCTTCCATCAAGGCTTCATCACCAACCAATACCGAACCTATAGGGCAACCTAAACCTTTACTCAAACATACTGAAATAGTATCGAACTGCTTACCATATTGCAGTGCTGTTTCATTTTTAGCGACTAATGCATTCCATAAACGTGCACCATCTAAATGATAGCCTAATTTGTACGTATCGCAAACGGCACGCATCTTTTTAATCTCTTCAAAATCCCAACATGCGCCACCACCTTTATTGGTGGTATTCTCCACAGCTACCAAACTTGTTAATGGACTATGGTAAAAATCGGGTGGATTAATTGAAGCTTCTACTTGATCAACCGTAAACATACCTCTATCTCCATCTATTAATTTACAGGACACGCCACTATTAAAGGAGGCGCCTCCTCCTTCATAATTATAGATGTGTGCATATTTATCACATATTACCTGTTCTCCAGGATTTGTGTGTAGTTTAATAGCAGCCTGATTTGCCATACTTCCTGTTGGGAAGAACAGCGCCTTTTGCTTTCCAAACATTTTTGCAATACGTTCTTCAAGCTCATTAACCGTAGGATCTTCTTTATAAACATCATCACCAACCGATGCATTCATCATGGCATCCAACATACCTTTGGTTGGTTTGGTAACCGTATCGCTTCTTAAATCTATTATCATTAATTATTACTTGGGTTATGACTACATATATCTGATCCTATAGGTGAACCATCAGGAATTCCAGGAGCAGCTGGTATCTTAAATTTCTCTGGATCATCATTAAACTGTTTCAGTAATCTGGTATACTGTAATCCGTAAGTATTATTACTTAATGAAGACATAGCAATATTCGTAAGCGCTTTGTTTGCAATAGCATTTACCTGAAAATAAGCATTGTCGCTTACAGCTAAGTTCATGATATATTTTAACACATTAACATTTACCATTTGTTGAATTTCATTTAAATAACCATCCTTATGTGTTTTCTTAAATGAATTATCTATAACTATTTGCAATACTTCTTCCAGCCCTAATTGTTTACTATCCAGTCCTTTTTGCTGTACTAATCTGTTAGCACGCTCTGGATGTAATAACAGACTCAATGACATATCGCTTGCTGTAGAAGCAACACTTAAAGCATCAAACCCTACGCCTGTTTTTCCTTTAAATGACTCACGAGATCTCCAATAACCAAAAGCTCTTGGTGGGAACAATTCTAATTTATTCTTAGGAATCGCTAAAGTATTAGCATCTATTGTCTTTAAAACACTTTGTAATGCACGTTGTTGTGTAGCAACATCTAAGGCTTTAGCAGTAAATTGTCCATCACCCTTAACCGTATAATTATAATCGATACCTCCAACTACCTTCGTAGCTGCTTCAACTTGGAATCTATGGAAAAAATACAATGGCACAAACACATCTTCTAAAACAGAATATGGCTCGTTAGAACGAATGTTATCTTTTGAAAATGTTGAGATTGCCTTTTTTCTAACCGCTAACACATTATTCAATTCTTCAGCAGCTGTAGTACCATTATCCCAAAGGTGTGCTTTAGGATGTGCCCCTCCTCTAGCTCTGGCATCACTATCGGTAATAAAACGCAATCCATCGTTTTGCGCTTTATCTAATATCTTATTTAATTCTTGCTTTTCGTTTGAACCTTTAGGAAACTCAGTATAACTATAAGCTACAGTTACTTTATCCCAGTCACCTATACCAACAGCATAGGCATTACTTAAATCTACATTTCCATTTTTAAGTGTAATTGTTGGATGCGGATAATCCATCACCGAAGCACGTCCATTTGTACTTGCTGCAAAATTATGAGCAAATCCGATAGTATGACCAACTTCGTGGGCACTTAACTGACGGATTCTTGCCAAAGCCATTTCAAGCATTGGTTGGTAATTATCATCACGCTCTGCAAAAGGTTTGTTCATCAGAGCCTGAGCAATTAAGAAATCCTGACGCACTCTTAAACTACCAAGACTAACGTGACCTTTAATAATTTCTCCTGTGCGTGGGTCTACAACGCTTCCACCATAACTCCAACCACGAGTAGAACGGTGTACCCATTGAATTACATTATATCGACAATCCATAGGGTCAGCATCTGCTGGTAATATTTTCACCTGAAATGCATTGATAAATCCTGCTGCCTCATAAGCCTGGTTCCACCAACGTGCACCATCTAATAAAGCCGAGCGAATTGGCTCTGGTGTACCATTGTCTAAGTAATAAATGATTGGTTCTTTTGCTTCACTTCTTGCAGCATTTGGATTTTTCTTTTCTAATCTGTGACGAATTACAAATCGTTTTCTTATTTGCTCCTGTACAGGCGTTGCATAATCCATATATGACATTGAAATAGCTCCAGAACGTACATCAAATTCTCTTGGTTTGTAGTTATTGTCTGGTAATTCTATAAACGAATGATGCTGAGTCACAGTTACCAATGATGATGTAGGTGTAACAGTGCGTAAATGACGTCCTGTTGGATTCCCTTTTAAAGTGATGATAGCATCAAATTCAACATTCTTAGGGAAGGCCTTAGTGCGCTCTAAGTTCATAGCGCTTTTACTCTTATCTACACTATATGAACCTTCACCAGCACCTCTTAATCTATTTGCAACACCATGCGTGTCTTGCAATAGAAAATCAGTCATATCTACAATATACTTACCATCTTTTTCCTCTACGATCTTAAATCCATAAAGTACCGATTTAGCAAAGGCTTGTTCAATACTTTGGCGTTCCAGATCATTATCTGTAATAGCGCGATAATCTTGATTTGGCTGTATTAATAACAACTTATTACCAGCTTTTATGAATTTTACAACTCGTTCACTTCCTAATTGACCTCGATCTAAACCAAGATCATTAGATCCTACACCACTAGACAGCGAGCTCACATATAAAAATTCTTTATCAAGATCCTTAACTTCCAGAAAGATCTTATCTTGAGCTTCTTCGTAATGAAAGTTAAAATAGCCCTCAAAATTCTTTAATTTTTTGTCACTAAAAGACTGAGAAAATCCTATGGTAACACATAGAAATAAAACAAAGCAAATACGATACTTTTTCATTTAGATTATTATTTAAAAACACTTATCACCTAAAGTGTTATTTGGTTGGTTAACACCTGAAAGAACAGGCTTGTTTTAAAAATTGCACATAAAACTACACAAATTAATCTTCACAAAAAAGACTTGTAAACGTCGTTAGGCTTTTTTAACATTATAAAATAGTAACGCATTAATTTCCTTAAACACTTTTAAGTTTTATTTTTGCTGAAAAAGGAAACTACATGGTAACATCAGATCAAGTTAAAGATCTTATTGAACGCCTTGGTGCGTTAAGGAGGTATCTTTGACATAGATGCCAAACTCATAGAAATTCAAAACGAGGAAGAACAAACCTTCGATCCTAATTTCTGGAACGACCCAAAAGAAGCCGAAATTGTGATGAAATCGCTAAGAGGCAAAAAGAAATGGGTACAAGATTACAATACTGCTAAAGACCTTGTAGGTGATTTAGAGGTGCTTTACGAGTTCTATAAAGAAGGGGAATCTACACAAGAAGAATTAGATACCCACTTTAACAAAACTGCACTGTTTATAGAAGATATAGAGTTTAAGAATATGCTATCTGAAGATGGTGATAACTTAAGTGCTGTGTTGCAAATAACTGCTGGTGCTGGCGGTACAGAAAGTTGTGACTGGGCAAGTATGTTAATGCGTATGTATTTAATGTATGCCGAAAAAAACGGATTTAAAGTTCGCGAGCTCAACTTTCAGGAAGGTGATGTAGCGGGTATTAAAACGGTAACCTTAGAGATTGAAGGCGATCATGCATTTGGGTGGTTAAAAGGTGAAAATGGTGTTCACAGGTTGGTTCGTATTTCTCCTTTTGACAGTAATGCGAAACGTCATACTAGTTTTGCTTCGGTATATGTATATCCTCTAGTAGATGATACTATTGAAATTGAAGTTAATCCTGCAGATATTGAAATTACAACTGCACGTTCAAGTGGTGCTGGAGGACAAAATGTAAACAAGGTTGAAACCAAAGTACAGTTAACTCATAAACCTTCTGGAATTCAAATATCATGCTCAGAAACAAGATCGCAGCATGACAACAGAGCCAGAGCTATGCAAATGTTGAAATCTCAATTATATGAGATAGAGCTCAAAAAACAAATGGCACAACGAGAAGACATTGAAGCTGGTAAAATGAAAATTGAATGGGGAAGTCAAATAAGAAATTATGTGATGCATCCATATAAGCTAGTCAAAGATGTAAGAACAGCACACGAAACTGGAAATGTAGACGCTGTGATGGATGGAAATATAGATAGTTTCCTTAAAGCCTATTTAATGGCTATGGGGCAAAAAACCGAAGACAACACCTTATAAATTTAATTATGATAAAAATATATCACAATAACAGATGTAGCAAATCAAGACAAGGGTTACAAATACTAGAAAATTCTGGTAAAGATTTTGAAGTTGTAAAATACTTAGAAAATATACCTAGTAAAGATGAACTGAAAGCAGTGATCTCACTCTTAAATATCGCTCCATTAGACCTAGTTAGGAAAAATGAAGCCATTTGGAAAGAGAATTATAAAGGAAAAGAACTAAATGATGATGAAATAATCACTGCAATGGTAGAAAACCCTAAACTTATAGAACGACCTATTGTTATTAGCGGAAACAAAGCTATTATAGGTCGTCCGCCAGAAAGTATATTAGAAATCATCTAAAAAAATTAAAGCTCTGAAAGTTCAAATAATCTCAGAGCTTTTTTTATTTAACAAATCTTTAACCAAAACACATTAAACCTTAAGATACATTTGCGGTCTAACCACCAAAAATCACACATGAATAAACTATTTCTAACCATCCTTTTTACAGGATTATTTATTACAACCATCAATGCTCAACGTCCTGAGCCAAGAGAAATCACAATAACCGGAAAGGTTATAGATAAAGAAACAAATGAACCTCTTGAATATGCAACGATTGCATTTTTTAGTAAACGACAAAATAAAATAGTTACTGGAGGGATTACCGATATTAAGGGTAATTTTAGCATTCCGGTACCAATGGGTGTTTACGATATTAATATTGAGTACATTTCATTTAAAACACAAACTATAGCCGCTAAACGATTAACTAAAAACGAAAACTTAGGTGTTTTCTCATTAGAGATCGACTCGCAAGCTTTAGATGCTGTTGAGGTTATTGCAGAACGTACCACAGTTGAAATCAAACTTGACAAAAAAATATATAATGTTGGTAAAGACCTAACCGTTCGTGGCGGTACAGTAAGTGATGTGCTAGACAACGTACCATCAGTTTCAGTAGATGTTGAGGGTAATGTTGCATTAAGAGGAAATGACGATGTTCGTATTCTTATAAATGGAAAGCCTTCAGGTCTGGTTGGCTTGAATTCAACAGAAGCATTAAGACAGTTACCTGCTGAGTCTATTGAACGTGTTGAAGTTATTACCTCACCATCAGCAAGATATGACGCTGAAGGAACTGCAGGTATTTTAAATATTATTTTAAGACGAAGTAAGTTACAAGGACTTAACGGTGCTATTACTGTTAATGGTGGTTATCCTACTTCGGCAGGAGCTTCAGGGAATATTAATTTTAGAACTGGAGATTTCAATTTCTTCAACACAACAGGATATAATTATAGAGAAGTTCCAGGGAACTCGTTTTCTAGCACTGAGTTTTTTAATGGTGACGACCCAAATACATTCCTAGATGAAACTAGAGATTTTGATCGTATTCGCAAAGGAATAAACACAAACTTAGGAGTAGAATGGTATGTGAACGATAACAGTTCTATTACAACCTCTATTGTTTATAGAGATAGTAATAATGAGAGTAATACCACAAATATCTTAGATGAGTTAGATACCAATGGTACATTACTTAATAGAACTGAACGTTTTGATCCTGAGTTAGAAGATGATAAAACAGTACAATATTCCTTTAACTATGACAAACAATTTAAAGGAAATAGTCAACATCGTCTAACTTTTGATTTTCAATTTGAAAATAGCAAAGAAACTGAAGCATCTTTAATTAGTCAGAATAATGTTGCAATAGAAAATGTAATAAACGCTGAAGATCAAGATCGTATCTTATTACAAACAGATTATGTACAGCCAATAGGGCAAAATGGGCAGTTTGAATTAGGGTATCGTGGTAATTTCCAAAGATTGAATGCTGATTATTTGGTTGAGTTTAGTGATGATGGTATAAATTTTCAAAATAACCTAGACCTTAGTAATGTGCTAGATTTTAAACAATATGTCAATGCCTTTTACACACAATATGGTAACAAATTAGGTGAGAAATTCTCATTCCTTTTTGGTCTTAGATACGAGAATACAAGAAGACAAATCATTCAACAAACCAGTGGCGATTTTGATAAGAAAACTTTTTCTCAATTTTTCCCAACAGTAAATCTAGGTTATGCTATTAGTGAAGATCAAAGTATTACTTTTGGATATAACAGAAGAATAAGAAGACCACGTTCTTTCTTTATTAACCCATTTCCTTCTAGAAGTAGTGCTACAAGTATATTTCAGGGAAATCCAGCACTTGACCCAAGTGTATCTGACGCATTTGACATAGGTTACTTAAATCGATTTGGTAAGCTAACCTTAAATTCATCTATATATTACCAGCGTGCAAAAGATGTATTCTCATTTATTTCTCGTGCTACAGATAACTTCTATATTTTCGAAACTAACGAAACTATTAATATAAACGACCCTGATTTTGATTCATTAAATGATTTATACGATTTAGTTCCTGTGATTGCAAGAGGGCCAGTAAATCTTGCTACAAACGAACGCTTTGGTTTTGAGTTTACCTTATCATATAGACCAAGTAGAAAATGGAACATGAATGGTAACTTTAACTTATTTAACTCGGTAACAAAAGGTGATTTTAATGGGCAAAGCCTTGATGCAGAGAACTTAAGCTGGTTTATAAGATTTAATAATAAATACACACTTCCGGGGAATATTGATTGGCAAACACGATTATTTTATCGAGGACCTCGCGAAACCGCACAAAGTAAAAGTAAAGGGATGTTCTCTACAGATTTAGCCTTTAGTAAAGATCTATTTAAAGATAAAGCATCACTTGCTTTTAGGGTTAGTGATTTGTTTAACTCAAGAAAAAGACAAAGTGAATCGTTTACACCAACGTTTAGCGGTGAAAGTGAATTTCAATGGAGACAACGTAGTTACAATATATCATTTACTTATAGATTCAATCAAAAGAAGAAAAGAGAAAGAGGACGTGGAGACTATGGAAATGGTGGAGAAGAGATGGAATTCCAAGGGAAACCTTAATAGACATAGATGTAAACTAAAAAAGGAAGCCAATTGGCTTCCTTTTTTTATATGATTAAAACATTATTATTGTGTCAATGCTTCACGTTTTGCTTTCTTCTCTTCTTTAATTTCTTTTAAACGTTCCATTAAAGCTCCTCCAATCCAATAAGGAATTACAAAGGTTAATAAAAAGATCATCAACCAAAATCCTATGGTTAAAATCGTTAAAAAAGCTAAAAATCCTAAGTATTGATCAAAATCGAACATAATGTTGTGGGTCTTTTAAAAATCTCGGACAAAGATAATGCAACAAAATTTGTTAAACAACAGCTATTGCAAGATTTATTAACAGGATATTAAAAAAATTATAATGTTATTTGAGCTCCAACTACAACACCAAAACTGTTAGCATCTCTATCGCTATGTGTAACACCTGGAGGAAATGGCTGATTAGGATTACTACCACTAATAAAGTTTAATGGTGCAAATCCTTCTGTTCTAAACAGTTCTACAAATAGTTTTGATGACTTTTTGTATAAACCAGCAAAACCTAAAACCATTTGGTTTTGTCTTTCCCAAGGCGATCCATCGTCACCAGCTCTAAAATTTGAAAATTCTCCAGAAATAGTATACTTCATATTTCCTTTTTCCTTTAGATCGTATTTTGCTCCAATATCTAAAGACGATACTTTTGAAGCTTCAAAAACATTTAAAGGAGGTGTTGGATTGTGTGTACCTTCCCAAACTTCTAAAGTTTTTGCAAAACTACCTTGTAAAACAAAATTATTATTAACAGTTAGCTTTCCATAGTATGTATAAGCAGGGTTATTATTTTTCCCTGGCTCAAAATGCTGTACCGGAAACTCTTGGTTATAAGCACTACCATGTAAATAAGATCCTCCAAAATAGAAGTTAATATTACTAGATAATCCAAATTCATAATTTGCATCAAAAATAAAATTGTTAAGTCTAGATGGAACATTTGTATCTCTCACTGGCATATGCATTGCTCTAAATTGAGCACCTCCTTGTACAGCCATAAACTTAGCATGAAAGCCAGCTTTCTTAAATCCTATTTGTGCTCCGTAACCTAATCCACCAAAGGCATGCCACATAGTAGAATTAGTAAACGGGCTCACACTTCCGGTTTGCCCAAATGGTGCATCCATTTTACCAATAGCACCATATAAAGGAAACTTATTTAAATCTCCAAACAGTACAAACCCTTTTCGTAATTGCAATTGATTTCTATTTAGGTCTGTAATTGTTCCCGTTCCAAAACTCTGTTGTGGGTTATATAATACTTCAGCATAAGCTGTTAGCCAATTATTTACAGTACCTGTAAATGATACTTGAAATGAATGGATGGCTACTTCACTTACAGTTTTCCCAATTTGGTTACTCGAAGTAGGATGTCTCATTAAATATCCAAACTTCGAATCGGTATTAGAACTCTGATAATCAAAAATAGAAATTAGAGAGGTTCCTATAACCAAAGAATTTGTTTTAATATTTTCTTGTTGCTTCTCCTCTAAAAGTACATTAACCTTTCTTAGATCCTGATTTGCCTCAAGCATTTTATACGTAAATCCAGAATTAAAGGTCACTTGATTAATAGTAGTTTCTGAAGATTGTGCCATTGCATAATTTCCTATAAAAAGAAATAATAGTAATAGTTTTTTCATGATTGTTAGGTTTTTGAGGTCATTTTTTCGGCGGCTAATGTATATAAAAAAAAGACTTTTAAGCATTTAAGAGCCAAACATTCGATGTATGAACAAATTTTTGCTATGAAAAAACTAACAAATATCATATTCAAAACCTTTCTAAAAACTGTAACTTTGCAACTTAAAATTAATTGTCACTATAATGAGTTACAGAATAGAAAAAGATACCATGGGCGAGGTAAAAGTGCCTGCCAACAAGCTTTGGGGCGCACAAACAGAACGCTCAAGAAACAATTTTAAAATTGGAGCTCCAGCTTCAATGCCTCTAGAAGTAGTTTATGGTTTTGCCTATTTAAAGAAAGCTGCTGCCTTTACTAACTGCGATCTTGGAGTTTTATCTAGTGAAAAGCGCGATCTAATTGCTAATGTTTGTGATGAAATACTTGAAGGCAAACATGATGAGCAATTTCCTTTGGTGATTTGGCAAACGGGATCTGGAACTCAAAGTAATATGAATGTAAATGAAGTAATCGCTAATAGAGCTCATCAAATTGCAGGAAAAACTATTGGAGAAGGTGAAAAAACTATTCAACCAAACGATGATGTAAATAAATCGCAATCATCAAACGATACATTTCCAACAGGAATGCATATAGCGTCTTATAAAAAAGTAGTGGAAAATACTATTCCTGGTGTAAAGCAACTACGTAATACATTGCAAGCAAAAGCAGAGGCTTTTAAAGATGTGGTAAAAATTGGTAGAACACATTTAATGGATGCTACGCCATTAACCTTAGGGCAAGAGTTTTCTGGATATGTATCGCAATTAGATCATGGTCTTAAAGCACTAGAAAATACTTTATTACATTTAAGTGAATTGGCTCTAGGTGGTACAGCTGTAGGTACAGGACTTAACACTCCTGCCGGATACGATGTTCTAGTTGCTAAATATATAGCTGAATTCTCAGGGTTACCTTTTATAACAGCAGAAAATAAATTTGAAGCTCTTGCAGCTCATGATGCGATGGTTGAAACTCATGGTGCTTTAAAGCAATTAGCTGTGTCTTTAAATAAAATTGCAAACGATATTCGTATGATGGCTTCCGGACCACGTAGTGGTATTGGAGAAATAATTATTCCAGCAAACGAACCAGGGAGTTCTATTATGCCAGGTAAAGTAAACCCAACTCAATGTGAGGCATTAACTATGGTTTGTGCTCAAGTAATGGGTAATGATGTTGCGGTAACAGTGGGTGGTACACAAGGACATTATGAGTTAAATGTTTTTAAACCTATGATGGCTGCTAATTTGTTACAATCAGCTCAATTAATTGGAGATGCATGTATTAGTTTTGATGAAAATTGTGCTTCAGGAATTGAACCAAATCATGGTGTTATTAAAGAGTTACTTAACAACTCTTTAATGCTTGTTACAGCCTTAAATACAAAGATTGGTTACTATAAAGCAGCAGAAATTGCTAATACAGCTCACAAAAATGGTACAACACTTCGTGAAGAAGCAATAAATTTAGGTTATGTTTCTGCCGAAGATTATGATGCATGGGTAAAACCAGAAGATATGGTGGGGAGTTTAAAATAAACTATATATCATAAAATCGATCACAAAAAAAGCAAGTGTTTCCACTTGCTTTTTTTAATTGGTTAGTTAGCTATTAACCTCTTCTTAGGTATTATGTAAATATGAAGGTATAAATGTATCATTCATTATTTAAATCTTCATTAACATATGTTTATAAAGAAACGTTAATTCAATTTCTTCCTAATTCTACTTAACTGAACAGGTGTAATATTTAAGAAAGAGGCTATCTGAAATTGCGGAATTAAATCATCAATATTAGGAATACGCTCTCTTAATTTTAAATAACGTTGTGTAGCATCCATAGACATAAGTTCTAAACTTCTTCTTTCATACTCCATGAATACATTCTCTAATACCTTGATATATAAATTTGCTATTTGAGTATTTACCTTGCATAAATCCATAAACTTTCCAAAGTCAATTTCAAATACCTTACACTCTGTTAATGTTTCGTAAGTTAGTTTTGATGGTTTATTTGTAATTATACCTGTTAACGGTCCTACAAATGCCATTGGTGTAAATATTTTTTTATTGTATTGTTTTCCTGATTCAGCATCTATATAAGCACGCATTAAACCAGTAAGCAATAAACATATACGTTTTGTTGGCACCTCCCCTTCTTTAGCAATAGCTGTGTTCTTTTCTAATAACCTAAAAGTTGATATTTTCTGCAATTCAACAAAAGTTTCATCATCAATAGGCGTTATAGTTCTGAGGTATTCGAGATTACGATTCATGGATAAATTAAATTATGGCGCTATTAAATGCAGTTGTGGCGTGAATAGTTGTAGTATCGAATACAGGAACAACTACATCTTTTTGTGTAATTAGTAAAGGGATTTCTGTGCAGCCCAAAATAATACCTTGGGCTCCTTCATTAATTAATTTATTAATTATCTGTAAATAGGCTTGTTTAGAAATTTCTTTTATCTCTCCTTTTGCAAGTTCTGTATATATAACATTATGTATAACATTTCTATCATCCGTATTAGGAATTATTGTTTCTATACCATGTTCCCTTAAAATATTTTTAAAGAAATCCTTTTCCATGGTATATCGCGTTCCTAGTAAGGCTACTTTATTGATCTTATGACCTAAAATATAACCTGCCGTTGCTTCTGCTATATGAATTACAGGAATTCCAACAACGCGTCTAATAGCATCAATAGATAAATGCATAGTATTAGCACAAATAACAATAATATTTGCACCTGCTTTTTCCAGACTTAAACCTGCATCAGCCATAATATCATCCAGCATATTCCAGTTGCCTTCAGCCTGTAACCTTGAAATAACACCAAAGTCTAGCGAGTTAATAAGTGTTTTGCAAGAATGAACCCCTCCAAAATGGTTATTCGCTAGATCATTCAATATTTGATAATAAAGAACCGTAGATTGCGGTGTAATCCCTCCAATTAATCCAATAGTTTTCATTTTTATTAGTTGCTTATTACAACTTTTATAATTTAAAACAGTCAATTTTTTCTTTTAAACAACTATTTTAAAAGTGGGTGACTGTGGGTTGATAATTTGTTCTAAATTTATAGCTTTAATTGCATATTACAAAGTTTATCATGAGGACACTGATAATCAACATAAAAGAACTGATTCAGGTTAGAGATTCACACATTAAAAAGGTCTCTGGAAAAGAAATGTCAGTCCTTCCAACCATTAAAAATGCCTTTTTATTTATAAAAGATGGATTCATAGAAGATTATGGAGACATGGCCAATTTGCCAAAACTAAATGCCGATAATACGATTGATGCAAATGGTAAAATGGTATTGCCTTGTTGGTGTGACTCCCATACACATATTGTTTATGCCGGAAATCGTGAACAAGAATTTGTTGATAGAATAAATGGTTTGAGCTATGAAGAGATTGCAAATCGTGGAGGTGGTATATTAAATTCTGCAAAGACACTACAAAATACTAGTGAAGAAGATTTGTATCAACAGTCAATAGATCGTGTACAAGATGTTATGAGATTAGGTACAGGAGCCTTGGAAATAAAATCTGGTTACGGGCTTACAACAGACGCAGAAATTAAAATGCTACGTGTCGCAAAACGTATTCAAAAAGAATTTCCTGTGCAGGTAAAAACAACATTTTTAGGCGCTCATGCACTACCTTTGGAATATAAGAACAATAAGGAAGGCTATCTAGATTTGATAATCAATGAAATGTTACCTCAAGTAGCCGATGAACAACTAGCCGACTATATTGATATTTTTTGTGAAAAAGGATATTTTTCTTTAGAGGATACTTCTAAAATATTAACAGCTGGCAAACAATATGGGCTGACAGCAAAAATACATGTCAATCAATTTAATGCCTTTGGAGGTGTAGCTTTAGGTGTACAGTTTGGAGCTTTGTCTGTAGATCATTTAGAAGAATTGAACCAAGAAGATATTGACGCTCTAAAAAACAGTAATACCATGCCAGTAGCGCTGCCTTCTTGCTCTTATTTTTTAAGCATTCCATATACACCTGCACGCCGAATTATTGATGCTGGTTTACCATTGACCTTAGCAACCGACTATAATCCAGGTTCTACACCGAGTGGAAATATGAATTTTGTGGTTAGTACAGCTTGTATTAAAATGAAAATGACACCAGAAGAAGCTATTAATGCAGCAACAATTAATGGTGCTTATGCTATGGGGTTATCTGACATCTGCGGAAGCATAACCATTGGAAAAAAAGCTAATATCATTATTACAAAAGAAGTTCCTAGTTATAACTATTTACCCTATGCCTTTGGAAATAATCATATAGATAAGGTATTAATAAACGGAATTGAAGTTGAATAAAAAAAGCCTTGAGTTAAAACTCAAGGCTTTTTTTATCTATTAATCTATTTTTATTTCAACTCAAACTCTGTTGTAGACACCAAAGATTTTTGATCAAATACATTTACAACATAACGCCCTTTTTCAAACTTACTAGCACCTCTAGCTTCAATAAATTCACAAATGTCAAGGTTTCTTGACTCGTAGTTAAACTTGCTTATCAAACTATAGTTCAACATTACGTTATCAAATTGAATTTGCTCATTTAAGCCTAATACATTACTCTGTGGATCTAGTACCTGAACAAAGAATTCTTTATCTCCAGCTTCAACCAAATTGTTTTTTGCAACTGTATAACATACTCTAATCTTATCGGCTCTTCGTGCTCTTTCTGTTGGAATTAATTTTCCAGATGTACGAACAATTACTCCAAATCCTTTTAACCCAGTTGTAGAAAGAACTGCTGCATTTTCAACAATATCAGCCAATTCAGAATTTTGCACTAATAAAGAGTCATTAAAAGTATTACTAGCAGCTAACTCAACTTTTGTGCTATCAAGTGACGATGCTAATAATACATTCTCAACTTTTAGAGAATCGTTTTCAGCTAAAATAACATCCATTTCTTGTTGAAGTGCCAAGAATTTTTTCTTGTACCTCCATAAGCTTCGAACGCTATTTTCAGATATTTTTAAAGAATCCATTAATCCTTTAATACGCTCTCTGGCTTCAACTAGCTTTTGATTAGCAACTTCATTCTCGCCAATAGCAACATCAAATTGAGCAGCCATATTATTCAAATCTTTTAGTACAAGTGCTTTTTCTTCTGTTAATTGTTTTTCTGTTTCAGCACTTTCATTGTATAATGAGTAGGTATAAAATGCTGTTCCTACTAATAATAATACTGCGATGCTCAAAATTACTTTTAAACTTCTGTTATTGCTTGCAGCTTGGTTTTCCATAATTATTAATTTGTTTGTTAAACGGTCTTTTTTAATCTAAATTTTATAATCTCTTAATAATATTGTTGAGCTTAAATAATTGTACTTTTACCACCTAAAATTAATGATTTAGTTTTCTATGAACAAACTCATTCTATTTACCGATAGCGATAGAAAAAAGTTAGTGACTAAAGAATCTGGTGATTCTAAATTTGGTAATCATGTCCAACTAATTACTCAATCTTGCAATATATACGACGAGTTAAAAAATTTGGATGTCGACTTTGTTTTATTTGGTATCCCTGAAGACATAGGTGTTTTTGCTAATCACGGAGTACGAGGGGCTTCAACAGCTTGGAAGCATGTAGTAAAAGTTTTGTTAAATACACAAAATAACCAGTTTACTAATCCTCTAAAGTTAGCCATTCTGGGGCATTTAGATTTTTCTGAGGAAATAGAAGCTTGTGCTCTGCTTGACCAAAATAAGGCATCAGATATCAAAAAAGCACGAAAAATAGTTGAAACCATAGATCAGCATGTAACACATTTGGTTCATGATATAGTAAAAGCGGGAAAAAAACCTATTATTATTGGTGGTGGCCATAATAATGCCTATGGTGCCATAAAAGGAGCATCCCTTGCATTAAAAGCTCCTATAAATGCAATAAACCTTGATGCTCATACCGATTTTAGAGCCGAAGAAGGCCGTCATAGCGGTAATGCGTTTTCGTATGCATTTGCAGAAGGGTTTCTTGAAAAATACTTTGTGTTTGGTGTTCATGAAAACTATATGCTACAACATGTTTTAGAAACAATTGAAAAGCTCAAAAAACATATCGCTTATAACTCGTTTGAAGATTTAATAATTAGAAAAAAACTTAAATTCAAATCAGAATGTAAACGAGCGCTATCGTTTGTATCAAATACATCATTTGGTATTGAAATAGATTGTGATGCTATTGAAAATATGGCCAGCAGCGCCATGACACCAACTGGGTTTAGTGCTAATAAAACAAGAGAGTTTTTACACTTTTTCGCGTCACATAAAAATGCTACATACCTTCATATTTGCGAAGCCGCTCCTGTATTAGCTCCTAAAAAGAGAACTACATTAAGTGCTAAACTTATCTCCTATTTAATTACAGATTTTATGAAAGCATAAGTTTCAAATTTGTGAGATTCAATAATAATCAATAATTTTACATAAGTGCTTATATAATTAATAATATTATGGATAGTTTAACAGGATTGGGAGAAATAGGCTTAGGGTCAAGATTGAAACGGCTCAGTGATAATATGATGCGTGAAATACAATTAGTATACGACTATTTTAATATAGATTTTGATCCATACCTCTTCCCTATTATAAAGGTAATAAGCCATTGCGATGGTATAACAAACTCTAGTATAAAAGAAAAACTAAACTTAACCCAACCCGCCATCACACAAGCGATTAACAAGCTACAAAAAAAACAATTAATTGAAATTAAACTAGATACTATAGACAAGCGTAAAAAAATAATAAAGTTATCTATTCATGGATTAGATGTTGTGAATAAAATGAAGCCTTTATGGCATGTCATGGACAATGTTGTAAAACGGCACACAAATTTTACAACAAATTCTCTTATAGAACATATAAACAAATTTGAACATGCCATTGCTCAGGAATCCTTGAGCGCTACTATAATTAATGAAGCCAAATTAAAAATGAGAAGCAGTATAGAAATATTAGAATTTGACAACAAGTATTCACAAGATTTTTACAACTTAAATATAGAGTGGTTAAAAGCATTCTTTGTGGTTGAGCCTTATGATGAAGAAGTATTAAGCAAGCCAAACACATACATTATAGACAAAGGCGGACATATATTTTTTGCAAAACTTAACGACAAGGTCGTAGGTACAGTAGCACTAATGCCTACAGAGAATAAAGGGATTTATGAGCTTACAAAAATGGCAGTTTCTCCAGAACATAGAGGGTTAAAAATAGGTCAGAAACTCATGCAACATTGTATCTCTTTTGCTAAATCTAATAGTTTTAAAGGACTTATGCTTTATTCTAGTACCAAGTTAGAAAATGCCCTTTACATCTATAGAAAATACGGATTTGTAGATATTCCTGTTGAACCTGATAGCCCATATATTAGAAGCGATGTTAAAATGGAACTTAACTTTTAATAAAAATTGATGTAACGTTTTACCAATAGGCTCGTCGTATTGGAAACTAAAGTTATGTCAACCAAATTGCAACACATTTTAAAATGGTTTTGGATAAGCTGTATTACAGCTTGTGTTGCTATATATATAATCGATCCATCTATTTTCTCTAATGAAGCTATTGCTGATTTTGTCGCAAAATTTGGTGGATATGCCTGGGGCACCTATTTTTTAATTCATCTGCTTAGAGGTTTTGTTCTGCTTCCTAGTACACCTTTGATCTTTGCTGGAGTTATTTTATTTCCAAACGATCTTTTTTGGGTATTAGTTGTTTCATTACTGGGAATTGTTAGTTCTTCACTGCTAATCTACTATTGTTCTGATAAATTGGGCTTTGGAAAATTTTTCAAGAAAGACAATAATAAAATAAGTCTGGTAGAAGAAAAACTTTCAGGAAAACATGGGTTCTTTTACATTTTATTTTGGTCATTTCTACCCATTGTTCCAACCGATGTTATTTGTTATGTATCTGGGGCATTACGCGTTAAACTTCCTGTGTTTATAGGGTCTTTGTTCTTAGGTGAATTGGTGTTGTGCTCTATCTATATTTTTGGAGCTGGGTTCTTTTTGGGGAATATTATCAACTTTTAACAATGCTTCATCTATTCAAAAACTAAAAGGAGTAAAACTTCTAAAATCCCTAGTATAAAGGCATATATATTACACGATAGTAACTTTCGTTTTCTAATACCATAAATTTCATAATGCACTTTTTTTATATTCATTATTAAAACTTGAGAGACCATAACAACAAATACTAGAATGGTTATCAAGGCTGTATTCAAATCAAAATTATCAATAACATTAATTTGAACCAAAAAACTTAGAATTAAGAAATAAAAATACTGTGTAAATATTATCCAACTAAATCTACTTTTTTTAAGAAAAATTCCAACAAAAGGAAGTAATAAAAATAGAGTAGGTCTAAAAAGATAGCTCCATCTTAAATTACTCCAGGATAAGTCTAACTTAATATCTGGTATATTTCCTGTTAAATCAATAAATTCATTATACCTATAAATTCCTAAAACAATAGAAAAAATGAGTAGCAAACATATTATAGTATAAGGAATATAAACTATTCTCAATTTACTTATACTAATTCCCAGAAGCTTTTAAAGAGTCTATCTTCTTTTGCAGCGCTTCTATTTCTGCTTGATTTTTATTTTGGGTTTGAATAGTTTGAACCGTATCAGTTACCGCCTGAATTATATCTACATCTGGCTTTGGTGTATCTTCAAAATAATATCCAATTTTTTCGCTAGCTCTCCAAGCATCATTCAATTGGTCATATACAGCTTTATCCCAAGTTCCTGGATGCTTAGCATCAATCCAAACAACGTCGCGATATTCACTATCGATCAATGCTAGATCTGGTGTAGCTGATCCGTCAAAGTTTTTAGAATCATCACGAACAACAGACACCGTTCCTAATAAGAACATACGCTTTCTTCCAGCTATCTCTTTAACATAAGGTCTAAACTCTACAGGTTTATTTACAGACCAATCAAACTCCTTTCGTGATTCGATCACTTTTAAAGGCATAGCAGAAACACCAGCAAAGCCTTGCTTTTTGGTAGCATGATCAAAATAATACAGCTTATCTGTACCATCGGCAGGAATCATAACACTATAGCTTAAACTAGTACGCTCCTCGCCTACTGGTTCAAGCCCGAACCAATGATATAATCCGTTATAAGCATCTGTTTGCATACCAGAAAAATCGAAATCTGTTACAAATGGTTGTTGGTTTTGATCATCTGGTAATTCAGGAATTTTTACTGCTGTTCGCATGTTCCAAGGTAGTGGATCACTAAATCCACCTAAAAACTTCAAAGACTCAGCTTGTAAGCGAGACACCTTTTCAGATAAGGTATTTTGTCTGTTTAAAAACGGATAGTTCTTCATATCCTCTGGACTAATAAACGTACCCTTTCCAATTAAAACACGTTCAACATAGTCACTAAAATCGTGAGCTCCATTTTCAATTATAACAACACCACCAAAAGTTGGATACGGGAAAAAGAATCCTTTCCAGTTTATTAAACTTACCACTTGCACCCATTCACCTTCATCATTTTTCATGTAAAACACATCTCCAGGTTCATAAGAGAATAGTTTTGTGATACCGAAACGTTGTACAACCGCATTATACGTGTAGCGACTAAATTTTAAAGACTCTCCTATCGAGAAGGTTACAGGAATACGATTATCGCTTGAAAACCTTGGAAATGGTGTGGTACTCGATACAGAAAACACCTCTTCGGTATTATCGCTAATACGTTGCCAGATATATTTTTCTGTTGGTTGAATAGCCATCGTCCATTTATTCTCACCATCGACTCTCACCAAATGTGGTAATGATACATCCTTGGTTTCTCCAACACTTTCATTAGCCATTGAAAAGATATTACGTAATGGCTGAATACGTTCGTTTTGAGTTAATGGTAATTCATGTATTTCAACTAAGTTAAGATCATTAAATACATTGTAGGTCTTCATATAATCGTACATTTTATAATACCATCCTACTACATAGAAAACTCCTAATATCACCGCTAAAACACCTAGAATTGCTAAGCGTTTACCTGTACTTGCTGTACGACGAAATTTGCGCAGCCCAAAATATAGAATTGCGCCTATTACTAGAATTACAAAAAAGAATTTTCGTAGAAATAATAATGCTGGTTGGTACTCATCACGAAGAATAAATAGTAATAAGAAAAGTAAAAAGCCAACTATAACAGTCACTACTTTTTGTTTTGTGCCTCTTTGCCAATATCTTTTAATCATAGTAATATTTGTCATTCCGCACTAGATGCGGAATCTATTAAGTTAGTTTTTCTGTGGATTCCTGCCTTCACTTCGACTACGCTCAGTGTGACACGCAGGAATGTCATTATTTTAAAAAGCCTTTATCTTTTAAACGTTCGCGTGCACTTTTCTTATCCTCATCTGGAGTTTCTTCTACACTTGGGGTTTCTTCAATAACTTCTTCAGCACTTTTTGTAGTAATATCGTCTATTATCTCCTTCCCTTTTTCAATAGTATCACTAACCATCTCGCCTAAAGAATCGCTTTTTTCTTCAACGAGTTTTCCAGATTTCAACACAAAATTTGCTAAATAAGTTCCTAATAAAGTACCAACAGTTATCGATGCCATTGCAGATACACCATTATAGCTCGTAAATATTTCGAAAGGCGACAAAAATTGCACAAACAATCCTGCTAGCAAGAAAAAGGTAGCTATATAGACCAAACGTGGTAAAAAAGGTTGTTTAAATACAAAACCTTTTTTATCATCATTCTTCATTCTTAATTCTTTACTATTAAAAACACGATTGATAAACTTATACAACTTGTTACTATTAGATTCTCTCCAATACACAAAAATCCCAAGGAGTATTGCGGCAATAAATATTACTAAATCTAGTCCCATAATAATATAATTTCTTTATTAAAACATTTGCTCAAATTCTACCCTCCTCTTCTCGTACTCATCAAATTCATTTTTGCTCATTTTAAAAAGAGTTTGACAAATGAATTTATAGTTTTTCTCATTGTCATTCTTAACAAAATCTATAATCCACCATAGAGTAAAATCATGTTCAATATCTTCAACTTTTAAAGTAGAATATCTTTTTAAAGTCTTTGGATACTTCTTCCTAAAGTTTCTATATTGTTCTCTCAATTTATAAGCTAAATTCCAATATAGCTTATTCTTAAATTCACTCTTTATACTTTGATCTCTATTAGAGAAGTAATCAACTATATTCTTATTAAAACCTTCAATACTATCTAGTCTCTTTTCAGGGCTTAATAAAAAATTGAACATCGCTTTATAAAATTAGTCTATAATTTTTAAATATTGTTACTAATGGTTTCTATTACCCAATCTTGAAACGACTCATCCCAAGTTTCATACGAATTGTAAAACTGTTCCTTATCATACCAATACAAGAACAGTACATCCTTTGGAGCAACATTTACCAATAATTTCCAAATCAAATCCTGATGCTTAACGTCTAATGATGAATGTGGTTCATGCAATGCAAAATAAAAACTTTGGTCTACCAGATCCTTTACCTTAAAAGCATTACTACGCTCTAAGCGCTCAAGGTATATCTCTACTCCTGTTACGCGCTTTAAAGCTTGAGCATCAATTTTATTTAAATACCTTCTGAACAAAACTTTATCATTTAGAATGTCTTTAATTGGATGCTCTAAATCACTTAGTTCGCTAGACATCATTACTTTTTTAATACGCTCATAGCGCTTAGTATTCACTACTTTTTCAAGGTCTCTTTCTATTATTAAATGATCATATAACTTATCTATAAGTTCTGGTTGCTCAATATGGTATATCAATACATCATGAACTGTATCTTTAATAGCTTCCTTATGTGCTTTTTCATCTTCAAACACTACTATTGGTGAAATAAAATCTCGTAACACGTAAATTCCTCCGAAAGCTTTGGTAAAGAAGGAAGATGTACTAAACTCTAATGGTTTTAAATAGAGCTTTCTATGCCGAAGATCACCATGTGTTTTTGCAGATTCTAATAATTGCTCATGAAGTTCTTCATCAATGAAATTATTACCAGAATTAAACTTTTCAATCAACTCAAACTGTTCTTCTTGAAGGTGATACAGACTATTGATTAAATGAAAATTAATAGTGAAACTATCATATTTTAAAACATCTAATGGCCCAAAGAAAGCATCAATATTCTGGTCAAAATCAATACATATAGCACAATCTCTGGTAATATCGTTGATAGACTCTCCATGCTCTTTAAAAATGAGTTGCATCATTTGCCTGTCAAAGGTATGCGTTGGCACATATACAGGTTTTCCTTTTTGTAAAGGTGAAATGATTATTCCGTGAGGATTAGCATCACCATGATTTAAATAATGAAGGTCTTTCTTTTCTTCGGCTATTTCAGGACTCCAACCTAAGCCATCTATTGAAAAACTTTTGAGCTTTGTTTTCTTAAACCCAAGTTTTTCTAGACATAGATTATAGCGCTCTACCAATTTTCCACTTACAGGAATGAGTTCACTTCTATATAGATTTGCTGCTGCTAGTTTTTGCATATTATAAACCCTAATTCTACTCTTCTACTTTTAAGTTTTGAATCAACTTAATATTACCATCAATTGGAGCAATAGTCGCTTCTTTATCACCTTTTGTAACAAAGAATACATATAGACTATTTTTACCAAGCATTTTGATGTCTTGGGTTTCTCCACTTTCAAATGTTAGTTTATGAGTTGTTTTAATGTCTCCAGTTTCAATTTTCTCTTTTACTTTTCCACCACGACCAATTCCAAAACCAACAAATGAGCCAACAACATATAGAACTATCATAACAAATACAAGTTGTTTTGAACCTGATTCAAATGCATGTAATGTTTTTTCTAATTTTTCCTTTTTCTTACCAGATTGATACTTCTTCTTTTTGCTTAGCCACTTGTAATATTTAGGCAATTGTTTTGCGTAAATAATTGCTAAAATTACACATATAACAAAGCCAATTAATAATTTTAAATCTGAAGTAATAACCGAAATCGGGCTAATTAATACATCTAAAATGGATGAATATTCTAATATATTAATGCCTAGGAATTTATAGTAAATGGTCTCATGTAAAATACCCAGAATCAATAAAAACACATATCCAAGCGATAAATAATCTTGTATATTATATTTAGATTCGTTTTTAGTAATCTCTTCGTTTAGATCTTCCATCAATCATCAATTTCTTTATCAAATTGTTCTCTGGCTTCCAATTCAATATGCATTTGCGATACACGTTTATCTACTTTTCGTTTAAAGTCGGTATCAGCAATAGTGGCTACATTATCCAGATAACGTACTACTTCCTGACGACGAATCTCGGAGAAATCCAAGCCTTTCATATTGTCTCGCATCAACTCTTGTAACATATTGAATTTGGTATCGTAATCCTTTTTAAAATACAGTTCAGGGTTATCAAACCAATCTTTCTCCAGATCAAAATCGGTTAAACGTAATGAGATAGCAGATTGTATATTCCTAACGTCTCTAGAAGAAAAGAAAGGAAATACTTTCTGCATCTCTTTATAAAGATTTGCATAAAAAAGTTGATGGTTAGTGTTATGCTTCTTCTCTATTTTATCGTATATATCGTGAACACGCTCTTCGGTTGGTTTCTCGACATTTTTTAGGATCTCTCCCATATGTTTTGCCAATCCTTGATCGCTTAAATATTTATAATCCTTTGGATCTTTCATGTTAATAAAATCAGGCATGGTATCCTGAATTTTTCGCCACCATAAATGATCCTGATCTAAAAAGTCATGTTCTGTACGCGCTCCATCAATTTTGAATCGTCCTTGAACACGTGAAATAACTGCTTTATCTAATGTTTCTGGTAAATTGGTAAATAACCCAATAGAGCTATTTCCATAGTTTACCGCATAAGCACCTTCAGTATATCTTAAAAACACTCCTATTACCTCTTTTACACCTGCCGATACACCTTGGGCTGTACGTTCTTGTAAATTGTTCTCTGCATCATCTATTGGCGCAAATATTAAACGTGTAGGGTCTTGCAATGGTTTCATCCATTCTACCATTTTCTCTGCAGAACCTCCTTGAAAGGTACTAATCAACGTATCTGGCATTGGGTGGAATAAGAATGGAATATCCAAATTATCACAATGCTCTTTTAATCGTGTGGCAATAGCAGCGATAAGCATACTTTTTCCTGTTCCCGGAATTCCATAACCCATAAACACTGGCATAAAGCCTCCAAGTTCTTGAAACGGATTTTTATGAGCATCGAAATCGTAGCTTAATAAACGTTCGGTTAAACGTCTCGCAAAGTGTTTTGCATCTCGGTTACCTACAATTTGTTCAAATTGAATTTTATTGAATTCTACACTTTTAGCAGCACCTGCAAATACATTTTCCCAGCCAGAAACTGCAAAGTCGGAATTCTCTAACTTATATGTTCTATCTAAAATAGTTTCGGTATACTCTAAGGAGTTTTTTCGTAACTGGATTTCATCAATTAAGGCTTCAAAATACACTACAGTAAAGTCAACCACATCCTTGTCTGTTAAAACAATTTCAGGATGACTTAAATACTTATCGTAATAATACAGACAACAAGAAATTCCTTTTAAAGGTGACATAAATGACACTTCAGGAAGTCCAGCAAACTTATTCTTCATCACGCTTAGATCATCAGAAGCATAAGGTTTCAAATTATGTAAAATATTATAAGCTGTTGCAAATAACATGTAAGCTGTAGCTGTATGCATTTTGCTTTCATACTCACGTTTTCCAGAATTATCAAGAGTTGATTTTCGCTCACTTAAACTCGATAAACCAGACGCATCATAATAGCTATCTTTTATCCAAATACCAAGTGTAATTCCTTCTTGTACAGCAAAAAGTGTTTGGTTTAAATGAATTGGAATCGCAACCGAATCTGGAAGCAAACGTTTTTTTAAAGCCAGAATAGTTTTAGAAACAGAAGTGACTTCTGCTCCACCATTACCTCCAGTTGCTCTAGATAAGTATAATAAGATAGATTCATCTTTACTGTCCTTATCTTTATTCTTCGCGCGCTGACCTTGTTCCCACTGTATACTTTTAATATACGAGGTCGCTTCGTCACGAAGTACATCGAGTTCGTTTTGTTTTATTGGAAATGTTGTGTTATGTTCCATGTAGTTTAATTAATAATTGATGTTCAACAATTATCATATATTATTTAAATCTGCCATTTGAATTGGTGGTTTTGCCAACCTATTCATCATGTCAGGCGTTTTGTTATATAGCATTTGTATAATTCTGTGTGGTGCAAATACATAATTTTGCGTTTCTACATCATCCCAATTTTGAAGCACTTGTTTGTTAAAGAAACCGCCTTCTTTAAATTCCCCTTTTGAATACACTTCATCTACTTTTAAAGAAATAGCGTAAGATTCTAGTGGAATTTCTTTTTTACTAATTCCATCTAAAATAGCGTGTGTTACTTCATTTTCGTCTTTCGCGAAAATGTTATGAAGTGGTCCAAGATCAATTCGTTTTATACGTTTAGGCCGAAGCTCTGGCAGCTTTCTATCTATAGCATAGGCCATAGTATCGAGTGCTAGTTCTCTATCGGCCGTTACCTTTAAAATTTCGTAAATCTTATGCTTATAGTCTTCGATCTTCTTTCCTTCATAATCAAAATACATAAAGCAAATAAACGGGCGGTTATTGGCTACATCGTAAAAACTCCAGCTTGTCATTAATTCGCCATTGCCAATATAGTTTGCACCAATTATTTTTCCTTGTACAAATCGGTTAAAAATGTAGCGTTGCTCTACAGAACTGTAATACACTATAGATGCTGCTTGAAATAATTTGCTCTTTTTTATAGGCTGCTTTTTACGCATTAATGTATCTAGAAATTCTTCTTTCAACACTTCACGAGGTGTGAGCTTATCTAGATATTCGTTACGTAATGCTAGATCGTTAAACAAATAACGGAACTCTAAATAATTTGGGAAACCAGATTCGGTTAGATCAATCTTCATATTATCCTCTTCATCATACATATATTTAATACGCATCGCTTCTATAGAATACAATAACAAGTCGCAATATTGCTTAAAAAACACGATCTCCTGCTTATCACAAATTTGTTGCTGTTGTACCTTAACAATAAGCTCCTTTAAGGTAAAGTCTACCATTTTATGATAAAACACATATTGCTCTTTCGAATCGAGTTCGGCAGAATCTAATGGTGTAACAATGTGATTAATAGACATTACTTTTTAATAAGAAATGAGTTAATTATTATTAATTTAGAAAAGGAGTGCTTCTAAAAAGTAATTTTCTTGTCATTTTGAGCGTAGTCGAAAAATCTCGTTCAGCTAAATACCAACTAGCTAATTTTATTGAGATTCCTCCACTTCGGTCGGAATGACACCTTTTAGAAATGCCTTGGTTTATGATAATAAATCGTCGTCTCCTTCTGGCTTAGGTGATTCACCTCCTCCATCATCATCTCCCGTTGATGGATTATTTTCAGCCTTATAATATTCTTCAAAGATCTCTTTCATATCGATACCATAACGATCTGCAAAATTCTTTTGAATTTCTGCATCCTTATTACGTATTTCCTGTAAAGCTTCAGCATAACTACTATAAACACCTTGCATAACTTTTTCGTGAACTGGAATATTATCCATCATTTCCTGACGTGCTCTAGCAGAAGCCGAATGCATTGCAGCAAGAGTTTCACCAATATGCTCATCGGTCTTCACTCCTAAATGCTCTAAAATAGCCGCAAACTCTTGGTCTGTTCTCGCTTTAAGCGCTACTACATAGCCATCGTAATATTTTAAACGCTCTTCTGTATCACTCTTTAATTTTGCGCGATGTGTTTGTAAATTACTTCTTAAAGAGGTTAGCACTTTAATTGTTAAGTTGTGCTTATGAACAAAACTATCTTTAGAAGCAGCAAGTGTGGTATAAGCATTCTTTAATCCTTCCAGCTCTTCCACTTTTTGTTCTAACTCTGTTACTTTACCAACAGCAGTGGCATATTCAGCAGATTGCTTATCTACAATTTCTTCAAGCTCTTGTCTTGCTTGTTTTAACAAGGCATACTTTTCTTCAAGTAAAGCTTCTACTTCTTTCTTTTTCTCTAGAGCCTTGGTATGGTTTTTTGTTGCCTCTACAATAGCATCTTGAAGTTTGTCTTCTACTTCCTTAATTTCAAGTTCTCTGTCTTTTAAGCGCTTAACAGCTGCTTGACTTTTAAACGACAACTCTTGGAGAAGTGTTTGTACATCTGCGCTTTCAATACGTTGCTGGAACATTGCCTTGGCTTTATTATCTGCCTCATCACGTTGTTTTTGAGCAGCCTTTAATTCGTCTTGAGCTTTTCGTATTTTACTCTTTCTTCCCCATAGATTATTCCACCATGTATCTGGTTTGTTTTCTGCATCCTCAAGCTCTACTTTAGCACGTTCTAAACGCTTAATAGCATTATCAATAATTTTTTGCTCATCTGCATTTAATGACGAAAAATTTTCAAAGATGATACCAACTTCATCTTGATAGTCTGTTAGATCTTTAATAGCATCTAGTAAAGATGTACGATCTTTTTCAGCCATATGCACTACATCATCTAATGTTGCATTCAAGATTTTTTGACGCATTTCAGGATCATCTTCCTGCGCTAGTTTCGATTTCATGGTATCGATAGCCTTTCCCCAGTTTACATCAACTTTTTCTTGTTTTTCGTTAGAATTGGTTTCTAATAAATCAAAATCATCAGACATAATGTTTGTAGAATTAAATGGTTATAAAAAATTTTGGATAAGCAATTTCGTAAAAATGTAGGATTATAAAAACAGAACTGCCTAAAATATTTGTATTATTTTTTTTATAAATGTTACAGTACAATTTTAATAAAATGAAAAAGCGGTTTTCTAAATTAGAAAACCGCCTTTTTTCAAAAGATTGTCTACTGCGTTAATCTTCTTGTTTTTTATTAAATGTATAGCTTAAACCAACCATTACCATAGATGTGTTCATATCGTAAGATACCGTTGATCCAGGTATTGCTCCTAATGGGTTTGTAGGTGACACCATAGCTGGGTTTAACATTTGTCCTTTTGTAGCATCTCCACTATCTCCATAATGGAACACTCCATCAAGATTTAAGTTGTCATTAACTTTATAGCTTAAGCCAAACTGGAATGCATTTTTAATAATAGCTGTAGCTGGTACATTAAAGAATGCCACGTCTTCGTTAATTGGATTTGAACTATAGGTATATCCAAAACGTAATGGTAGCTTATCAATTCCTTTATATTGTAAACCTGCAGAAACAATTGAAATATTATCCCAACCAAATCCTGCTACAGAAGCTGTTGGCGTCCATCCTGTTTCTGAGAAACCATCAGTGTTTTCATAATCAACACGTCTAAAATCTAACGCCAGATCAAAGTCTCCTTTTGAATATCCTACACCTAATGATAATATTGCCGGATAATCCATGTTAAATTTACTTTTTGATTTAGTATTGTCTAGATATTTGTTATCAAATTCGAAATCACCAAAACTTTGTGTCGTTTTATAAGATGCTCCTAATTTAAGTCCATTACCTGAATCATAAAATACACCAAATTGTGCTCCAAAGCCGATAGCCGAAGCTTTGTCTGTTGATGGATACCCAGCAGCATTAGGATTTGCTGTTGGATTAGGCATTAATTCTAATGCAGCATAATCTATATTTGGTTGAATACCAATAGAGAATTTATCTGATAATTCATAGGCATAAGAGAAACCAACCTGTAATAACATATAATCTGACTCAATATGTCCAAATCCCATAGCAGCCTGTGGGTAGTTAATTGGATTTGAGTTATTTCCTGGATTAAAGTTTGGATTTGTTGGATTGTTTGCTTCCTCTGGAAATGTTACACCGAACCCACTAATACCAAATGCAGACACACCAAAAGTATGCTTACTATTTTCTTTACCCCAAAGCATTGCCAATGCAGGCATTGGAGATACACCTCTATCATCTTTTGTAACACCGCTTACTGCAGGAGAACCAGGTCCCATCATACCAGCTGGTAAACTAGAGCTTAGTTCAGGTGATGAAAAGAATAGACCCAAATCAAATTTCAAGATCTTATTATCGAATGTTGAAATTGCTGCTGGGTTCCATTGCATAGCTCCAGAAATATCTAAAGGCTGTGCTGTTGAAGCTCCACCCATAGACATGTTAACTGCTCCTACACCTTGCATCACGTGCCCCGCTTGAGCATAAATTACTGATGAAAATAATAATGCAACTAATTTTAAAAGATTGCTTTTCATAATGTTTAGATTTTAGTTAGTAACAATAAATAAGAGAGAAATGATTAAATATTATCTTTCTTTTTTTATCATGTATGAAAATTAATTCGATTTAAAATTACCATGAAATAGCATCTTAAATCATGATAAAAATCACTTATTCATTTTATGCAACTTAAGTTACAAAGAAGTAAATACCTTAATGTAACTTAGGTTACACAAGAAAGTAGTAACGCATTGATTTTTAAATCAAAACAATTAAAAAGGTCATTAATCGCATTCAAATTTTGAAAACAAAGAATAATTCATTATGAAACGATAAATTATTCATTTTTAGTTGATTAGTAAAATAATTGTATTATATTTGGCTCGCTATTAACCCCCAAATCATAGCTTTAATGCTACATATATACTCATATTCAACAAATCTTCATCCCGCTGCTGCTATTGCACAAATTGGCATTGTAACTGTACTTATAGTTACGGTAACTTTCTTTTTGATATTATTGATTTTAGGTGTTAGAAAATCCTATAAATTAAAAGCAGAGAATGAACGCTTAAGTGAAAAGCAAATGAATATTCCAAAAGATGATAATGAGGAAGAGGACTATTCTGAAGGACATTTATACGATTAAATAAAAAAGCCTGCACAAATGCAGGCTTTTTTATTTATCTATCTAATTAATTTTTTATACTTGATACGTTTCGGCATTAAATCGCCTCCAAGACGTTTTTTCTTATTCTCTTCATAATCACTGAAGCCTCCTTCAAAGAAATATACTTGCGAATCACCTTCAAAGGCTAAGATATGTGTACAAATTCTATCTAAAAACCATCTATCGTGAGAAATCACAACCGCACATCCTGCAAAATTCTCTAATCCTTCCTCTAAAGCTCTTAGAGTATTTACATCAAGATCGTTTGTAGGCTCATCCAATAATAATACATTTCCTTCTTCTTTTAAGGTCATCGCCAAATGTAATCGGTTACGTTCTCCTCCTGATAAAAGATTTACTTTTTTATTTTGTTCGCTTCCAGAAAAATTAAAACGACTTAAATACGCTCTAGAATTCACCTGGCGGCCACCCATCATGATAAGTTCTTGCTCATCACTAAAGTTTTGCCAAATGGTTTTATTAGGGTCTATATTAGAGTGGCTTTGATCTACATAAGCGATCTTAGCAGTTTCACCTACTTTAAATTCTCCTTTATCTTGAGTCTCTTCACCCATTATCATTCTAAAAATTGTGGTTTTACCAGCACCATTAGGACCGATAATTCCAACTATTCCCGCTTGTGGTAGCTTGAAGTTTAGATCTTCATAAAGTAATTTATCACCATATGCTTTGCTTACGCCTATAGCTTCAATAACATTGGTTCCTAAACGTGGTCCGTTAGGAATGTATATTTCAAGTTTTTCATCAAGTTGTTTTTGATCTTGATTCATTAACTTATCGTAATTCTTTAAACGTGCTTTTTGTTTGGTTTGACGCCCTTTTGCTCCTTGTCTCACCCATTCAAGCTCTCGCTCAAGAGTTTTTTGACGTTTTGAAGCACTTTTACTTTCTTGTGCTAAACGTTTTGATTTTTGGTCTAACCAAGACGAATAATTTCCTTTCCAAGGAATACCTTCACCTCTATCCAATTCTAAAATCCATCCAGCTACGTTGTCCAAAAAGTATCTATCGTGAGTAACAGCAATTACGGTTCCTTTGTATTGTGCTAAATGATGCTCTAGCCAATGTACTGATTCAGCATCTAAGTGGTTGGTAGGCTCATCCAGAAGTAACACATCTGGCTCTTGTAATAGTAAACGACATAAGGCTACTCGACGACGTTCACCACCTGAAAGCACAGCTATTTTTTTATCACCCTCAGGAGTTCTAAGAGCATCCATAGCAATCTCGAGTTTTGTATCTAATTCCCAAGCATTGGAAGCATCAATCTTATCCTGAAGTTCTGCTTGCTTATCCATAAGCTTTTGCATCTTATCAGGATCTGAATATACTTCTTCAAGACCAAACATATCGTTAATCTTATTATACTCATCTAAAACCGCTACCGTATCTGCTACACCTTCTTTTACTACTTCCAGAACTGTTTTATTCTCATCCAACTGTGGTTCCTGCTCTAAATACCCAACAGAGTAATCTTGTGAAAACACCACATCTCCCTGATAATTTTTATCAACTCCAGCGATAATCTTTAACAGTGTTGATTTTCCAGAACCATTAAGTCCTAAAATTCCAATCTTTGCTCCGTAAAAGAAACTTAAATATATATTTTTTAAAACAGGTGTATTGGCACTTTGAAACGTTTTCGTTACACCTGACATTGAAAAGATGATCTTCTTATCGTCACTCATTATACTCTTCCTTTTAATGCATTAAAAACCCAAGCAATAGCAAAAAAGCCAATTCCTACAGCTGCAAAGCCCCATCCCGCAACATCATCATATCTAAATGCACCTAATGCTATAAGCGCTAATCCTACTATAATCATGATCGTGGTAGCCCAAGCTAACACTGTGTTTTTATTCATTGCCATATTATTGTTTGTTAGTTAGTGTAAACGCAAATATCGGTTTTTTTATACAAAAAAAGCATCCTCATGGATGCTTTTTAATTATTAATAACATAACTATTTGCTAGTGCATAGGAACTTCAATAATTACCAGTTCAGAATCCTTATTAGCTTTAATAGCAAAACTTTCAACTTCAGAAACACCAATGGCATCTCTACTGTTAAGTAAATTACTGTCAACTTCAATAGCACCATCAACTACAAAAATGTAAAATCCGTTATTTTCAGATTTCGCCTTTATATTAATAGTCTTCTTAGTTTCCAGATAAGTTCTATATATGTAGGCTTGCTGATTAATAGGTAATGCGTTTTCTTCTAACTTGTCTTTTGGAGCAACTACCAACTGTAGCTTGTTATGCTTATTCTTAGATGCGAACTTTTTTTGCTCGTAATTAGGTGTAACATTCAACTCTTCTGGTACAATCCATATCTGTAAAAAGTTAACGACCTCTTTTTTACTATCGTTAAACTCGGAATGTGTTATACCAGTTCCTGCACTCATTACTTGTATTTCATCTACTTCAATAGCACGTTTATTTGCCATACTATCTTTGTGTGTCAGAGCGCCTTGTAGTGGAATAGAAATGATTTCCATATTTTGATGAGGATGTGTACCAAACCCCATTTTGGGCTGCACTATATCATCATTTAAAACACGTAATGCTCCAAAATTCATTCGTTCAGGATTGTAATAATTTGCAAAACTAAAAGAATGGTGTGATTGCAACCACCCGTGATTTGCATATCCTCTTGTGTTTGCTTTATGAATTATTGTTTTCATTTTTTAATTGTTTATATACCATTAATCTCTTGGGAGAAACCCCATTTTCCCCATTTGATAATCTCTAAGTGCTTCCATAATCTCAGTTTGAGAATTCATTACATAAGGTCCCCAACTAGCAACTTTCTCATGAAATGCAGTTCCTGAAAGAAATAAAAGCTTACTCTTCGAATTAGCCTTAATAGTAATACCTTCACCATCTTGATCAAATGTTAATAATTGATTTTGTCCATCATTTAATAGCGTATGAGTGTTAACATGAACATTACCACTCAACAAATACAATAATGATTGATGCTCTTTGGGTATGTTAAGTGAATATTTACCATTAGGTTCAGCATCGATTAAAAATGCATTTACAGAGGTTTGAGTCACTATTTTACCTGACTTATCGTCAAGAGCACCTGCTACTACCTTAATAGTAACTTTTTTATCGTCAGATATGACGACATCAAAATCTTCATCCCTTATATGTTGATAATTAGGTGTGATCATTTTCTTTTTGGCAGGAAGGTTTAACCATAACTGAATTCCTTCAAGCACCCCTCCTTTTTTTACAAAATCTTTAGTTGGCCCTTCTGCATGTATAATACCTCTACCTGCTGTTGTCCATTGCACATCTCCAGCTTTAACAACACTTTCGTTGCCCAAAGAGTCTCTATGCAATTGTTCTCCTTGTATTAAAAATGTTATAGGCTCAAAACCACGATGTGGATGCGGTCCCAAATCGAATGGGTTATTCTCTTCACTTATTTCATAAGGCCCATAATGATGCAATAACACAAATGGATCTACCATAGCTATCTCTGCCGTTGGTATAGGTTGTCTTAATTCTACTGGCCCCATCTGTACAAGATCACTTTTACCTATATTTTTTATGGTGCTTAGTTTCATTTTATATGTCTTTAAAATAGTTTCCATGGAAACTATTTGTTGAAATTTTTTATCTTATTTTATCCAATAGATCACTTAATTGTCCAGCTTCTTCTTCAGTAAGATTGTCAATAAAGTCAACGTTTAAATTTTCATCAATCTCACGTAATAGTTTCAAACCATTATTTGTGATATTTATATGTACCACTCTCCTATCACTAGGGCAAGCAATACGTTCAATATAGTCTTTAGCACACAACTTATCCATTAATCTGGTAGCATTAGGTGCTCTTTCTATCATGCGCTCTTTAATGGTTTGTACCTTTAAAGGTGCTTTAGCACCTCTTAAAATTCTAAGAATATTGAACTGTTGTGGAGATATTCCATAAGGCTTAAAAAACGCATTCTGCTGGCTATTGATCCAGTTAGCCGTGTAAATAATATTTAATAATGCCTTTACTCTGTTATTATCAAACCTCGAATTAATATCTTTAGAAATATCTCCCATAACCATACGTTCGCTATAATGCCTTTTCAAATATATCAATAGATTCTTTAAAAGCTGTATTTAATTCTTGATCTTTAATACCTTCTTCTGAGAAATTATCGCCAAAAAACGGTAATGAAAAATCTGCTACTATATTACCGCCCATATATGGAAATCTACCTTTAGCAACTTCTAACACTGTAGCGCCTCCTCTTCCACCTGGTGATGTAGCCATAAGCAACATTGGGATATCACTCCAAAGTTTGCCATCAATTCTAGACATCCAGTCAAACAAATTTTTGAATACAGAAGCGTAAGCTCCGTTGTGCTCTGCTAAGGATAGAACAATACCGTTAGACGATTTAATCTTCTCTAGGAAATTTTGAGCATTTGACGGGATACCATATTCTGTTTCATAATCAATTCCATACATTGGAAGCTCATATTCATTTAAATCTAACACTTCAAGTTCTGAATTATTAACTTGTTGTGCTGCAAATGTTGCCAGTTGTTTATTAATTGAGTTTTTGCTGTTACTACCAGCAAATGCTATTATCTTTTTCATGTATTTATTTTTTATTAATTCGTTTATTAAAATAGTATGACACTAATAACAGTACCAATGCTAGTATTGCTCCCATTTGCTCACCATCACCTATCATATAATGTGCAAAGAATGCTAATATAAAGGCAAAAAAGAAGCCAGCATAAGCCCATTCTTTTATACTTTTAAAATTAGGATTCCAAATAGCAACCAGTCCTAAAACCTTAGCTACAGCATAAGGATAAATAATATAGGTTGGATATCCGAAGGTTTTGAACATCCCCTTTACAGCCTCATGATCAAACAGATACATATACACAGAAAAACACATTAAAAGTGTTAATAAACCTGTGGCTACATAAAATATAATCTTATCTCTTTTCATAATGTAAGTTTTAAATTCTAGGCAAATGTATAAAAAATAAATTTATATTCCAAGGAATATATTTCCATGTTATATTTTAGCACACAAAAAACCACTCTAAAATAAGAGTGGCCTTTTCAACTAACTATGGTCTAAACGACCTAAAACTAATACTTAATTATTTTTTTTGTTACATCTCCAAAAGCACCTTCAAAAACAACATATAGGACTCCTTGCCATTCATTCTTTAATTCAAGTTCTATAATACCGTTTCCACTATTTAAACTTCTATTGAACAGTTTTTGCCCTAATGTATTATAGATAGATACTTGTACATCCTCACCAATTCTATTTAAATTAAAAGACACATTGCCTTGTGTTGGGTTAGGATATGGCGCTGAGATGTGCTTATCTGCCCATTCCTGATTTGACAACACATGAGATTCGGTGGTCCAAAACCCTTGTGGTGCCACTAATGGACGTGTGAGTGTTTTTCCAGAAGTTGCTTCTGCTTGTATATAGTATTCAATATTTGTAATACTTGCTGATACAGGTAAATCTGCAGACCAATCATCACCGCTTACTAAAGACATAGCAACTTCGTTAAAGGTAGTGGTGCCTTCTTCTCGCCAAAATACCTTTGCTGTACTAATTCCAGAAATATGTTTTAACATGGCATCGATAGTGATTACGGTTCCTGTATTAACATGTTCTATTGGTTGATGCACCATCCATAAAGGATCAGCAACACCTATGGTGTGTGTAATACAATGTATTGCTCCGCTTAACGAAATAAGATTTTCTCCAGAGTTATCTACATCTATTCCAACCACATTATACCCTGGCATTAACTCCTGATATTTGGCTATTGCAGCGGCATCTACACTTGGTCTATACGTTGGCAAAAGAATAGATTTATTTAATATTAAAGAATTACTAAAGGTTCTATAATACCCACCACTATCTGGGTAATTACCCGATGTGCTTGGTGGAGCATCAATCCAGTTTACTTTATACGGTGTTCCAAAAGGTGATTGAAAATTATTTAATACATACTGAATGTTTGCTTCAATTTGTGGTCCATCAGCAACACCTGTAGGATATTTACTTACCAGCAATGTTTCTTCATCAAGCAATTTCATATGCATATCTATATGGTGAATATTATCATATGGTAACGTTTCCATTTTTATGTAGTTACTAATGCCCATATAATTTTGCATGATATTATCTATTTGAGATTCTGTTTTGGCACTAACACCATATGGATTTCCTGGTTCATTTTCTTCTAGAATTAATTTTGAGGCAAAGGCATTCCCCATACCATCAGACATAAAATTTCCACCAGTATTCACAAGATCATTTGTTCCTGTATCTGTCACATAAATAGGAACGCTTAAATGCGTAGCATGCGCCGTTGGTATAACATTATCATTAGGGCGTGGTCTATTATAGATCCAATCTACCAATGCTCTTTGACCTACATCATTTGAATAAATGGTATTACCTGCATAATCTCGAATCCAAATACTATCAGAATTCTCATTTAGAAACGTTACATTAGTAAGGTCTACACCATTTGACGTCAAGTATGATGATACTGATGCTTGATTTTGAGTAACAATTATTACTTTACATTCGTTTACTCCAACTTGTACAATTTGCCTTAAAATATTTTCGAAGTTCGATTTCCATGAGACTACAAGGTATTCTACTTCTTCCCATTCGGCTGAAGTTCTTACTGATCCAGAAGGCGCAGCATTTGCACTTCGTCTGCTACTAAATTGAAATTGAGAAACAAGTCCCTTTTCTTTTTTTGAAAATCCTTTAGGTAGGATTTCTTGAGCATAGTTTTGTGGTATACACAAAACAAAGACAAAAAGGACTAAGAATTTATATCTTAACCATGTCATAATTTGGTGTTTTAATAGATTTGGCACCGCTAAACTACTCTTTTTTCGGTTATTACGCAAAATTTCGAAAGAAAAACTTTACTCTTTATTCTAATCAGTATCTTTTGTATTTTAGCACAAACTACTTATATATGGAGGACATTAACTTCAATAAAAACGAAGATCACAATAAATTACTAGTATCAGATTTAAGGAAACGTCTAGCAAAAGTAAAACTTGGAGGCGGTAAATCTCGTATAGAAAAACATCATGCTAAGGGTAAAATGACAGCAAGAGAACGTATCGATTTTCTATTCGACAAAAATACCAACACTGTAGAAATTGGAGGTTTTGCTGGAGATGGCATGTACCAAGAACATGGCGGTTGTCCATCTGGTGGTGTAGTTGTTAAAATAGGCTATGTAAAAGGAAAACAATGTATTGTCGTAGCCAACGATGCCACAGTTAAAGCTGGTGCGTGGTTTCCAATTACCGGAAAGAAAAATCTACGTGCACAAGAGATCGCTATTGAAAACCGTCTTCCAATTATCTATTTAGTAGATAGTGCTGGAGTGTATTTACCAATGCAAGATGAAATATTTCCTGATAAAGAGCATTTTGGTCGCATATTTAGAAATAATGCTGTAATGAGCAGTATGGGAATCACACAAATTGCAGCTGTTATGGGTAGTTGTGTTGCTGGTGGTGCTTATTTGCCTATTATGAGTGATGAAGCCTTAATCGTTGACAAAACTGGTAGTATATTTTTGGCTGGAAGTTATTTAGTAAAAGCGGCAATTGGCGAAAGTATAGATAATGAAACTCTGGGTGGCGCTACTACTCATTGTGAAATTAGTGGTGTTACCGATTATAAATCTAAAGATGATAAAGACGCTTTAAATACTATAAAAAATATTGTTGATAAGATTGGTGATTTTGATAAAGCGGGTTATAATAGAATCTCATCACAACCACCAAAAGAAAAGGAAGAAGATATTTATGGCATTTTACCAAAATCTCGTGCAGATCAATACAACATGCATGACATTATTAAACGACTGGTAGACAATTCAGAGTTTGAAGAATATAAAGCTGGTTACGGAAAAACTTTAATTACAGCTTATGCAAGAATTGATGGTTGGGCGGTAGGAATCATAGCAAATCAGCGTAAAGTTGTAAAAACAAAAAGAGGCGAAATGCAATTTGGTGGTGTGATCTATTCTGACTCTGCAGATAAAGCAACACGTTTTATTGCCAATTGTAATCAAAAGAAAATTCCTTTAGTCTTTCTTCAAGATGTTACCGGTTTTATGGTAGGTAGTAAAAGTGAACATGGAGGTATTATTAAAGATGGAGCCAAAATGGTAAATGCAGTAAGTAATTCGGTTGTACCAAAATTTACTGTAATTATTGGAAACAGTTACGGCGCAGGAAATTATGCCATGTGTGGAAAAGCTTATGATCCAAGACTAATTGTATCATGGCCAAGTGCTGAACTTGCTGTTATGAGTGGTAATTCTGCAGCTAAAGTATTATTACAAATTGAAAAAGCCTCTTTAGAAAAACAAGGAGAAAAAATTACTAAAGAACAGGAAGACGCACTTAACACCAAAATAAAATCGAAGTATGACAATCAAGTCTCTCCATATTATGCTGCTGCAAGAATATGGACAGATGCTGTAATAGATCCGTTAGATACAAGAACGTGGATCTCCATGGGTATTGAAGCAGCTAATCATGCTCCTATTGAAAAACCGTTTAACTTAGGTGTGTTACAAGTTTAATTTACTGTAAGTTTTGCTACTGTTTGTTCGATGTTTTGTTTATCTAAACGAATTACTTTAATCTGTTTGGTTTCTCTAGATGTTCCAAAATTATTGTAAATGGTAGCTTTTATATACGTTGGAGACTCATCTTTTGAAGTTTTACCATAGTATTTCATATTAAATGTCCATCCACCAATATCAGAATCGGTTAAATAAAATTCTTCCAATCCGTAACCAGTTTCTTTTTCTTGTTGAATTCTTTGGTAATTTTCTGTATTAGTATGAGACCATGTAAAAAATCGTTTTTGAGGATTAATAACTGTGAGATCAAATTCTGCATCCAAATCGTTCCATTCAAATATAATTCTAGATTTATAGTTTAACTTTCTGTTATAATTATCATTAATTCCAGAAAGATCCAAGGCCTTGCCATGTTTCATTATTAAATGCTTAGCATCATTAGCAATAGTTTTCTTTAATCCAGAAGTATTTACATTGCTTACTCCTCTATTTTTATCTAGATTGTTATACATCTTCAACGCTTCTTTAAAATTACCTACATATACTTCGGCCATTGCAACATCTCTATAAGATCTAACTTGTTTAGGTTCTAATTTTAAAACCCGTTTAAACGATATAAGAGCTTCATCAAAATAACCATTCTCTTGTTGCTTAAATGCTAAAGCTCGTAACATTTTTGCATCATTAAAAGCAATTTCATAGACATTAGACAACACTCTTTTTGAAAGTAATGTATTATTCCATCCTTTGAAATAGTCGTGAACATCTATATAGAATTCGGCATTATTTCCATGAATCTTTCTTTGCTCTAAATAACCATCAAATGCCTGTTCTATAGATGTACTTTCTTTTAAAGCTTCTATATAAGATGTATTTGCTAATTCGGCAATATTTTCTGCATTACCAGTATATGTTGCTGTAGTTCCTAATTTAACATCTTTCTTTTTAGCCGACTTTCCTTTTACACCATTAACAGTTGTAATAAGTAAAACACCATTTCGTCCTCTGGTTCCCCATTTATTGGTAGCCGCTAATCCCTTTAAGTAACTAACACTTACTATGGTTTCTGGATCAATAATATTGTTATTGCCTACTCCAACAATCGTACCTCCTCTACCATATCCAAGTTCCTGCTGTTCTATTGGCACACCATCAATGACAACAATTCCGTATTGACTAAGCGCTACAGACATATTTTTTCCTCTACCCAAGAATTGACTTATATCTACTTTTCCTGATACATCATTAGGTAAATTAAAATTTGAAAATTGCCCATTAACGCTATTTCCAAGGTTTGTAGCTGTTTTAGGCATATTTTCTTTTGAAATCGTCTCCACAGCATATCCCAGACGTTTTTTATCTACAGCAATTCCTCCTAAATTCACCACCTCTTCTTTTTCTCTTTGTCCTACAACTTCAACCTCCTCTAAAGCTTCATTAATATTGGTCATAGCAACATCAATATTCTTTACTTTCGAGACCCTTACTCTCACCGTTTCCTTGCCCAAAAAAGTAAATACCAATACATCTCCTTCACTGGCTTCAATTTTATAAGAGCCATCTTTTGAAGATGTGGTTCCTTCCAAACTTCTTCTGTTAATTATATCTACTCCAGGTAGCGCGTTTGCCAAATCAGTTACAATTCCAGTAACCATGCCTTCTTCTACTATTTCATCATTATTTTCAACTATATTCCTCTTCTTTGGTTTATTTATGTCGTGTGATAAGAACACAAAACTTCCTGACGATAAATCTGCCATTAATTTTAAATTAATAGCATTTGAGCTTTTTACAGAAGTAATAATGTGTATGGGTTTAGTCGTAGGAGGTTTGAACTTATTCATATTTTCAGTGCCATCAGTAAATATGAGGTACTCATCTACATTATTATTAAATAATGAAGCATAAGAAGTCGCACCATCATATATAACATCTTTCAATTCGTTTTTTAAAAAACTACAGTCGCCATTTTTTACCGTGTATTTGCCCTCTTGGATAATGTCGTTACTAAAAATCTTGAGAATAACGTCTGCCGATTGGTTCTTTTTAAAATAATTATCTAGGTATGTTAACTCTCTATCCAAATGCCTATCCGACATAGACATAGATACATCCCAATAAATTGCGACTTTTTTCTGCGCATTTAATGGCAGAAACAGAGTTGTCACTAAAATGAATAAGGCAAGATTTTTCATAGCTATTTTTTTGAATTACATAAAGTTATAAAAAAAATAGCACTTCAAGTTTTATATAAAAAAAGGAACCTTTTTGGTTCCTTTAATAGTATTATGACTTATTTTTTTTCTTTTTTCTTCGTTTCTTCTTTTTCTTTTTATCTTCTTGATTTTCAGAAAAATCCATAACCTTAAAATAATCTACCTCTTCAGGTGTGAGAATAGCTAAAAGATCTTTGTGAAATGCCTTATTTAAAAGTAATATTTTCTTTTTACGATCTTCTCTAGTATTTCCCTTATCTTCAAGAATCACATTTTGATCTTCAATCTTTTTAACAAAAAGACCTTTAAATATTTCTTGCTCAAAAGCATCCAATTTAAATTGCTCCACACACTTTGGGAGCACAATATCTAATTCTTTTTGAGGATCTTTAAGCTCTATAAATGCAGCTCTATTATCAAACTTCGGCGGAGGAACATATCCTCTTTGTCCTGGTTGGATGCTTCTAAACTGTTGCGCATCTACAACTTGTAGATTGAAAATAAATCCAAATACCAAAACCAAAAAAACTAACTTCTTCATAAACATCATTTAATGCTGCAATTTAATAAAAAAATGAATTCCGTTTTTATATACTTTTTAAATCAGAATTTTCATATATCACTAAATTTCAGTAACTTAATAGCACGTAATATAATTTGTTGAATCATGGGAACTGTAAAATCACTAAATAAGTGGGCAAACAGGCACACTTATCTCCCCATAGACCTACTTCGAATTGCACTTGGTGTTTTCTTATTTATTAAAGGATTACACTTTATGGGTAACACCCAAATACTAATAGATCTTATAAAACCTTTTCAAAATTTGGCGGGTAGTGTTATAGCTGTTCATTATGTAGCACCTGCACATTTAATTGGCGGTTTATTAATTATGTTTGGTTTGCTAACGCGTTGGGCAGTCATTGCTCAATTACCCATAATCATTGGAGCCGTTATTATTAATTTTGCTGGAGATATGGATACAAATAATCTTTTACTGTCTTCGACAGTACTTCTACTTTGTATTTTCTTTATGCTATACGGTTCAGGCAAACGATCGGCAGATTACTATTTTAAAATGCAACAATAGATTTAATTTCCTAAGACTTTTTTTTGTCGTGGTATGACAAGTAGTTTGGTCTGTCTTCCATTTACATAACGGAATCCATCCTTGCCATAAAATCCTGCTTCTTCAAGCATCACACGTATGTCGCGTTTCCATTCGGGAATGGTTACAGTAGTATTCAATTCTATTGCATAAACAGTATCATGAAAAAGTGGATAATCTCCTGTACCCTTGACCCCTTGCTGTGCATCCCACATGCCAATAGTTGGTCCAGATGAATGCCCATAACTTCCTAATGGATGTGTATATATTGATGGCTTTAAACCCTGTGCTTTAGCTTCTTCTAACGATTTTAATAATATTTGATTCCCCGTTTGTCCTTCAATAAAATTGGAAGTAAATATATCTTGTAACTTATTACCTTCTGCCAATGCCTTTTGTAAATATACTGGTGGTTTTGTTTCTCCTGACTTCAATACATATGCCAATTCCTGACAATCGGTGTTTAAGCGTAAATATGTAATACCAAAATCGCAATGCAACAAGTCTCCCGGAAGAATAACCATTTTATCTGGACGATTAGAAAATGAGTATAGATGATTTCCCAACACTTCATTACTTCTTTGAACATCTACACTTGGGTGAAACCATGTTTCTAACCCTAATTTGGTTACTTTATCTCTCATCCACCATTCTACATCTGTTGTGGTTGTTATTCCTGCGGTAATCACTTTTTCTGAAAATGCTTCAGCAATAATGTCGTGTGTTATATCTACTAATTGATTATAAATAACCATTTCTCTTTCGGTACGTGTTTCAATCCACCCTGTTGCCAAGGGTTGTGCAGAGACTACCTTGTTATGGTATTTATTTGGAAGATGCTGCATGAATTCATCAAAATCTGTTTTGTCTAATCCATCAGCAATATTGAAATACTTCGAAAAATTCAACCCAATTTTGTTTGGATTCCGCTCATCTATTAGCTGCATCAATCGCTTCCATTGATTAGGTTCTTTGTCTTTGTCCCACGCCGAAATAATATTCTCTCCAAAATTATATCTCGCTACAGCTAGTTTTTCAATGCTTTGTTTTTCTTTATCTCTGTAAAATAAAATAATAGTACGTCGTCGAGCATTTAACCAAGTAGCAGGCAACATGGTTTTAAGCACAGGGTCTTCATTATATTCTCTAGATATTAATATCCACATATCGATACCTGTTCTGTCCATTAGTTTAGGTAATAGATTGTTAAACCTATCAGCCAAAATTTCATCCACAACTTTAGCACGTTCACGCTCTGGCAATATTTGTTGCGATTGTAACTGAAAAGAAATAATAAAGAAGAAAATCGCTATTTTTTTCATTTGTATGTATAATTGGTTGGTCTATAAAAATATTGAAAATAAACCAATAAAAAAGAGGAACATCAATATTTGATGTTCCTCTATAACCAAGTCTTAACTAAACTACTTTATGAACCAACCAATCATGTGACTTGGTTAATTTTTAATTACTGCGATTAACTCAGGTAATAAACTTATAGCTGTTATAAGCACTTTACCCTCTCCTTTTCTCTTTAATTTAGTCGTTCCTACCATTTCATCATTACTTGTTAAACTTTTAGCATTTGGGTTTCTAATTATAACAATTGTGTTTACAGCACCCTCATCAAAATTATCATTAGCATGGTTATATCCTAATTCTATTCCGATATCATGAAACTCTTTTACGCTAGATTTAATATTATTGATTGTATATAATATTTTTTTTAAATCCATAACAGATATATTGTCCAAAGCTATCCCATTAAACCCATTGTATGTAACTATTGAAATCTTATCTTCTTCTCCAGATCTTTTAGACAAAAGCTTCAAACCTTGTCTTAGAACTACTTTGTCCTCGACTGCAAGTCCTTCTTCTTGAACCTGAATTAAAAAAGTAGTGTTCTTAAACGTATTGTTATTTTTATGATAATTTGAAACTACAAATGAAATGAAATCTTCAATTTTTACAGATTTAGTTTCTATATTCTTTTCTTGCGATATACTCAATGTTGTTATAAACATAAAAAGTATTGGTGTAATACATAATTTCATTGCTTTTCTGGTTAATAGTTTACTTAAAGTTATAATCAACCTTAAAACATTAAAACCAATAATGAGTGAAGTGGTATTTTGAGTGAGTTAACTTATATTTTTAACAAAGAACGTGTTTTATGACGTCTCACCTTTCCAGAATTGGTTTCTGCAAAATGTGCTATTGTATAGATTTGCTTTGGCACTTCAAATTTTTGTAGTGAATCTAGTTGCGAGATACTTTTTGCTACATCATCTATATTTATATCTCCTTCTACAATAAGGACTAATTGTTCACCTAACTCTTCATTTTTTTGAGAGCTGACAAAAAAACGATTCGGTATTATTTCTTGTAATTTTCGTTCTATTTGCTCTGGAAATAATTTAACTCCTCCTGAATTAATTATATTATCTATACGCCCTAATAGTTTAAATGTATTATCAGACGTCAACTCTACCAGATCGTTAGTAACTATTGGTGTTTTTGATAACCTTGGTGCAGCTATTACTAAACATCCTCTATCATCTTTAGTAATTTTAATATCGGGAAGTAACTCAAAATTACTGGTAACCATATTTCCATTTAAGCGTTTAACTGCTATATGAGTTATAGTTTCGGTCATACCATATGTTGCATAAATTTTGCAATTTATATTTTGTATTTGCTTAAGCAGTTCTATTGATACTGCAGCACCTCCAACTATTAAGGTTTTTATATTTTTTAATCCCTCGATAGAGTTTTGCAACTGTAAAGGTACCATAGCAGAAAAATCATATTCCTTTTTTATATCCAATAATGGTGAACTATTTGGTGGTCTTAAATCTATGTGCCATCCTAAAATCAGGGCTCTAACTAGCATCATTTTTCCTGCAATAAAATCGGTAGGTAAGCAATGTAAAGCAGAAGTACCTTCATTTAAATTAAAATAAGTTCCAGTAGCTAAAGCCGATTCAACCATCGCGTTTTTATGTAAAGAAATTTTCTTTGGTGTTCCTGTAGAACCAGAGGTTTGAACTATTACAGTGTCACTATCATCCAACCAATCTAACAAAAAATCGCCTACTTGTTTTTGGTAAGACTCTCCTTCCTTAGTATAACCATAAGCCAATTCTTTTAGTCGCTGACTATCGTAATGCTCACCATTTAATTTAAAAGCAGAATGAATCGTTGTAAATTTTGGAACCATTTTTGGTATACGCTATATATACGTTAAAATTATGCTATTTTTAACGAACATGAGTTAAGAAATTGTTTTTAAAAAAATATATTTGATGTCGATGCCAAAATTTATAAAACCTATCGTATTGTTTTTGTTGTGCTTACCTCTATTGGTAATAGCACAAGATTTCTCTAATGAGGACTATATATACTTAAAACGACATGAGTATATAAAAATAAAACTCGCTAAGAACAACTTTAATATTGCCAAGAATATTTCAGAACAAGCCGAGTATTTAACCGCAAAAAAGCTTTATTTCGCTAACGAATCTATAGGCTATGATAGTTTTACATCTATTGAAAATATAGATGCCTACACACATCTTCCAAGTGCTAACAAAAATATAAAAGTAGACTATATTGAAACCAAGCGCGAATTTGACAATGGTATTTTTTATAGTGATCAGGAAAGTAAGAACTTCACATTTCCAGCTGTAACCAAAGGAGCAATCACCAATTTAAATTATACTGAAGTATTGAAAGATCCACGATTTTTGGGATTATTCAGGTTTGGAACCTTTGTGCCTACCAAAAATGCTAAGCTTACAATTGAGTTTCCAAAAAATGTGACCATTGGTTATATTGACTTCAATACCAAAGACATTCCTTTAAAATTTGAAAAGGAAGAAACAAAATCGTCTAATATTTATACATGGAGTGTCGATAATATTACTGGTTTTCAAGGTGAGGAATTAAGTGAAGCTGTGTTATATTACTTACCACATATTATTGTATATATAAAGAGTTATGAACTAAAGGGTAAAACATATAATGTACTGAACGATGTAAAAGACCTGTATAAATGGTACGCTTCTTTAGTGAAACAGATCGATGAAAAATCGCTGGAAAATGTATACGCTATTTCTGATAAAGTGACCAAAGGGCTAACATCAAACAGAGATAAAGCAGAAGCTATTTTTAATTGGGTTCAAGATAATATTACCTATGTGGCCTTTGAAGATGGTTTAGGAGGATTTATTCCACGAAGCGCATCAAGTGTATGTGACAAACGATATGGCGATTGTAAAGATATGGCCAACCTGCTTTATGAAATGTATAAACATGTAGGTATAGAAGCCTATAGAACCTGGATTGGTACCAGAGATCGTCCATACTCTTATTTAGAAGTACCAACTCCTATGGTAGATAACCACATGATCACTACAGCCATTGTTGAAAATGATACAATTTTTCTTGATGCGACCGATAGTTATGTGCCTTTTGGTATGCCTTCAGCTTTTACCCAAACTAAGGAAGCGCTTTTAGGTATAGATGAAAATAGTTTTAAGCTTATTAAAGTTCCTGTTCAAGACATTAATAAAAATGTGACAACTATAAAAAGTGATTTTTCAATAGAAAATGGTACACTTAAAGTATCTGAACAAAGGGATTTAACAGGATACGAAAAAGTAGACTTTATTTCAGACTATACTTATAAAAAAGATGACAAAACCGAGGAAGAGTACTTAAACACTACTCTATCTCTAGGAAATAACAAAACCAAATACAGTAATATATCTAAAAAGAACTTTGATAATAAAGCAACTGCATTGGTGTTAAATTACGATCTATCTATAGACAATTATGCAAAAACGGTTGCTGATAAAACCTATATAAATTTAAATATAGACAGAGTACTGGCAAAAAGTAAGATAGACATTAAAGACAGAAAGTATAGCAAGAAAATAGATCATAAGTTTAAAAAAACATACACTACAACATTTAATATTCCTGAGGGATACACCGTAAGTCATATTCCAAAAGACCTAAAGTATGAAAATCCAGAGTATGGATATACTATTACCTATACTCAAAACAATGATCAAATTATACAAAAGAAAACCATATATATTAACACATTAAGTGTACAAAATAAAGATTTCGAAACCTGGAATGGCTTTATTAAAAGCTTAGTTAAAGCTTATAAAAAGAGCATTATAATTGAAAAGAACCAATGATAAAGAAGTTAGCCTTAATGCTACTATTAGTATCAACTAGTAGTTTTGCACAGTATTATAAAACCTACGATTGGAAAAGTAATCCTAAATTACATACACTATCATCTAGCGACCTAAAGGAAGCCTCTGTAGGTATTTTAAAAAAGAATGTAGTGGAGTATAACAAAAGTCTCTTTACACAAGGGTTAAAACGTTATGAAACACAACATACTATTGTAAGAGTTAATAGTGATAAAGGTATTAGCAGGCACAATACTGTTTATATTCCTATGCGCGATGTAACTCAGGTAGTAGACATTAAAGCACGTACCATTCATCCAGATGGTAATATTACCGAACTTAATAAAGACAATATTAAAGAGGTTAAAAATGTAGAAGAATATGGCGATTTTAAAATTTTTGCCATTGAAGGTGCAGAAGAAGGCTCTGAAATTGAAGTGTTATATACCGTAGAGAAAGAATACGACATGCATGGTAATGAGACCATACAAAGTGATTACCCAATAAAAGAAGCTCGATTTATATTTATTACTGGCGATCTTCCTTCAAAAACAAAAGCCTATAGAACCAATAGCAAATTTGAAAGTGTGGAGCTTAATGGTAAAGCCTCTCAGCAGATCGTACTTAAGGACATTCCAGCCATGATAGAAGAGCAATATGCAACACCTGATGCCAATAAAATTGCCGTTGCCTATCAATGTTTTCCTAGCGGGCAAAATATTACTCATGAAATGTTCTGGGAAAATGTGGTTAACAATATTGGAAGCCAGTTCTTTCCACAAGAAACTTCAGCAAAAGTAAATGAAGACATCAAAGGCTTTGTAAAAGGGCAAGAAAACTTAACTGTTTTTAAGGTAGCCTCTTTAGTCGATAATTTTATTAAATCTAATTTCAATATTGTAAAAAATAATAACGCCGAACTTTCAAATCTAGATTATATTCTTACCAATCGTTCTGCCAGTGAATTTGGAATTATAAAAGCGTATGCCCATTATTTAAAAGCGCTAAATATTGAATTCGAATTTGTTATTACTGCCAATAGATTTGAGTATAAATTCGACCCAGAATTCTTTTCACCTTCGATGTTACGCGATTTTATTATCTATTTACCAACTGAAGATAAATACATTTCACCAAACCGTATTGAGTACCGTGTTGGTGAAGCACCATCAAATCTTTTAGGAAACCACGGATTATATATCAATAAGAACTTCGAATACTATTTTAGCAAAATTGTACAGGCAGACAGCTTGTTTAGTCGCATAAAAAGAACTACAGATATCACTTTTGATGACGATATTGAAAGCGTGATATTAAAGCAACATCAGGAGTATTATGGTCATTGGGCCGTTACTAACAGAGCGGTTATGAACTTATCGCCTGAGTCTGCAAAAAAGGAGTTTGAAGATTACCTAACAGGTTCTGGTATAGAAGACAAAGTGGTAGAAACTATTGAAACTAAAAACACCGATATGAATCCGCTGGAATATAACTTGCCATTTATTGTAAATGCTACTATGAGCTCTGAGTCCTTATTGGAAGAAGCAGGTGACAGTTATATTTTCCAGATCGGTAAAGTTATTGGTACACAAAGTGAATTATATCAGGAAAACGAGCGTATGAATCCTATAGAAATGGATTTTCCTAACCAATACGATTATACTATAACCATAAACATTCCTGACGGCTATTCGGTAGATGGTCTGGATGCTTTAAAGATCGATAAAAGTTATACAGGACCATCAGGAGAAAAACTGTGTAAATTCGAGTCTAACTATACATTAAACGGCAACAAACTTGTTATCACTATTCAGGAGTTCTACAGAACCAACGAATACGATCTTGGTCGTTACGAAGAGTTTAGAACAGTTATTAATGCTGCGTCCGACTTTAATAAAGCCTCTATTTTAATTAAAGCAGAAGAATAATATACGTATTGCTATGTGTTGATTGTCTCACATAAAACTGTTAATTTCGTTTAAAGTTGTCTGAAATTATATTTTCATATATGAAAACATTTGAACAAAGAAAACTTTTTACAAAAAGTGAATATAAAATAACCGAGACCAAACTCTATTATAATGTAACAAAGTTTGGAGATGCCAATGAAATTGACATACCATATGAAAACATAGATGGAGATAAAGTTACATTTAAATCTTCAAATGGATTTGCTTTGTTTGCTACCTTACTGCTTTATGTAGTTGGAATTATGACACATATAAACAGTTATAGTTACGGAGATAATAGAGATCCATATTTTTCCTTAGTATGGTTTGGTTTGGGGACAATAATGCTTATTGTTTATATTCTTTCTCGGAAAAATTTTTGGAAACTCAAACTAAACAATAATAGTTATTTATATATTCATAAAAACATTCCTAATGAAATAAAGACAAATCAATTTTTAGAAGATTTGATTAATAGTAGGAATTTATATTTAAGAGAAAACTATGCTCAAATTGATGAAAATCTAAATTATGAACATCAATTAAGTAATTTTAGATGGCTTAAATCTATAAATGCAATATCAAAAGAAGAATTTGATTCTATGTACGATGAGCTAAAAAAAACTGTTAAACCTGATAAAACAAATATTGGGTTTAGAAAGTAATATTCTCTAAAACATTTAAAACTATAGTGATTTAATACGCACTTTTTATTCTCAGGCAACCTTTTTAAAACATTAAGCGTCTTTATAATTAATTATCAATCATTAACTATAACACGCAATGTCAATCAAACCAATCATCCATTTTATTTTTGCAGTAGCCTTATGTCTTACTGCAAAAGCACAAAACACCATACCAACCCTAACCCAAACTCAATGCACAGAAGATTTTGAATATCTATATAATGCTCTAAAAGCATCGTACCCGTACTTTGGTATTAATAAACGTGTTTATAATACCGATTGGCTTTCTAAAAAGGACGAGTACATTAACGCCATAAAAAAAGCCGAAAGCAATAAAGCTTTCTTTAAAATTATAATCGAAGCGTTAAACGACCTAAACAACGGACATACCGATGCCTATCCAACCATAATTTACAGTTACTTTTACAATGGTTTTAAACAAGCCGTAGCCCAATACCCTAAGTACAAACCTTATGTAGACGAATTAGAAAAAACAGATTCTATTCGTTCTAGCTACTGGAAACGTATTAATCGGGAGCTTTACTTTCCTGAGTTATTAAATAACAATGACAATAACACAACCGTTGAAGAAACCATAACTGAAACCCCAGAGAATATCGAGGTTAATTTTATAGATTCAATATCTACTGCAATGGTGCATGTAAAATCTTTTAGCTATGACCTGGTAGAGCAAGATGCTGGCAAGCTAAAGCAATTTTTCGATAAGGCTCACAAATACAACAATCTGATTATTGATATACAAGGTAACGACGGAGGCAGCACAGAATATTGGTTAGATAATATGATACCTCATATAATTAATGACACTATTAATTATCCTTTAGTTTACGGTTTTAAAAACTCTGAAAGATTAAAAAAATTCAAACCCAGCTATTTTAAAAATACCATAGCTTATGAAGATATTGCATTGCCAAATATGCCTAGCGAATTAAGAGATGGAAGTTATCTATTTAGAAAAGAATATGTTTCTATTGCTCCTACTCCAACTTCAAAAGAATATTCAGGGAATATCTATTTGTTGGTAGATAATGAGGTGTTTTCAAGCTCGGAAGCACTAGCCTATTTCTGTAAAGCTACTAATTTTGCTCGTGTTGTTGGTGAAAAAACAAACGGCGATGGTGTAGGAACTGATCCCTTATTAGTAACCTTACCTAACAGTGGTATAGTAATTAGGTTTACTGGGGAAATGGGCTTAAACCCTGATGGAAGTGCAAATGACGAAACAAAAACAGTTCCAGATATTATTATAAAAGCGAATAGTAAAGAAGAAAGACGACATAAGCTATTAAACTATATTAATACTAAGAAATAGAATATCTATAGTCATAAAAAAAAGCATCTCTAACGAGATGCTTTTTTTTATTCTAAAATTTTATAATCTTCTTTTGGAGGCACTGTGACTCGGCCAAATAATTTCTCTTTCCAATGTGTCCATTTATACACTTTTGCAAAAATGAGTATCAGAATAGGAAACATAACACATACAGGAACAAAAATATCTATAAACCCTGCTTCTGTAGGATCTGAAACGTCTTTAAAAACAGAATGCGTTTGAAAAGCCGTCCAATCGGCAGTGACCAATAATGCAGTAAATAAATTATTGGCAGCATGAAAACCCAGAGCCAATTCTAAACCTTCATCCATTAATGTAATAATGCCTAAAAATAGTCCAGTACCTATATAATACACCAATAGTACATAACCAAGTTTCTCAATTTCTGGATTGGCAATATGGAGTAATCCAAATACCGTAGACGTAACAATTAAAGGAAACCATTTATTTCTTGTTAATACACCTAATCCTTGCATTAAATACCCACGAAATAAATATTCTTCAAAGCTTGTTTGTAATGGTATTAGTATAATTGCTAAAATGGCTAAAATGGCAAATTTGCCTGGTTTAAAATTCCATTCAAATCCTTCAGGAGCCATTATATAATCTATCAATATCAAACTTGACGAAGCCACTCCCCAAAAAATAAAGGCAAACCAAAAACGCTTCCAGTCTATCTTTGCTCTTGCAGTTGTAAGCATAGTAAATGACTGCTTATGTAATACTTTAGTAATAAGAAGCAATGCCAATAAACCACCAACAAACGGTAAGAGCATAAAAACTAAGTTCAAATTAGATTCAAATAAAGACAATAAATAGTTAACATCTCCCATTTGCGATTCATCAGCAGAGCCATCGGCTACCTTCATAAAAATTGCCAACAAATGAGGTATTGAAAATATACCAACACCAGCAATAGCGACGATAACACCTATGATATAATAATACCATTCATGCTGGGTTTTAAAAACTTGAGATATATACATTCTTATAGGTTTAAGTTCCAGTTTTTGTTTTGTTCGTACCGCAAAGTACCATTTTTTACTTGTAATGGCGAATCAAAATTATTAGTAAATAAGCTACCTGTACCAAGTCCCTGATACATATCACTTTCCAAACTATAGGTCCATTGTGCTATAGCATTTAAACCTATATTACTCTCTAAAGCACTAGTAATCCAATAGCCAATAGCATTTTTAGTTGCGATATCTATCCACTCATTACTACCTTTAAATCCACCAACTAAAGTTGGTTTTAAAATTATGTATTGCGGTTGAATTGTTTGTAGTAATTCTTGCTTTTTTGTTACGGAAAATACACCTATTAATTCTTCATCGAGTGCAATTGGAAGTGGCGTTTCATTACATAATCGTGCCATTTCCTGAAATTGCCCTTGTTTTATTGGTTGTTCTATTGAGTGTAAGTCTAAATCTGATAATCTTTTTAGCTTTTCCAATGCTTCATTGGGATTAAATGCACCATTAGCGTCAACTCGTAATTGAATATCTCCTTCTGAAAATTCACCCCTAATCGATTGTAACAACCCTAATTCGGTATCAAAATCAATAGCACCTATTTTCATTTTGATGCAACGAAAGCCCTGAGCAATTTTATCAGAGATCTGTTGTTTCATAAACTGCTTATCTCCCATCCACACCAAACCGTTAATAGGAATACCGTCTTCACCTCTTGTAAACTTTGATGGAAACAAGTTAAAAGCATCATCACTTTCTATAGATCTAAAAGCCATTTCCAACCCGAATTGAATACTTGGAAATTCTTGTAATTCTTCTAATAACACCTTTAATCCTAAGTGAATATTGTTGCAGGTCCATTGGAGTTTTTCTTCAAAATCTGGTCTATCATCTGCACTCAAACCTCTAAACATTCCACACTCGCCATAACCACGTTTTCCTTCATGTTCTAAAATAATAAACCAGGTGTCTTTTTGTTGCAATATACCTCGTGATGTACCACTGGCTTGCTTAAAAATTAAACTATAGGATTGAAAAGTTGCTGTCATAATTTTGAGTCACAAAAATACCTTATTTTTAAATGGAAATATAGCAACTTATGGGTAAAATAAATGAAAAAGTAGTTTGGATTACTGGAGCATCTTCTGGTATTGGAGAAGAACTCGCTAAACAACTATCTGCTAAAAATTGTAAACTTATTATTTCTGCCAGACGCAAACCCGAACTCGAACGTGTTAAAGCAAGCTGCATTAATTCTAATACTATTTGTGTTTTACCTTTTGATCTTGCAAACACCGAAAGCATGCCTAAATTGGTAGAAAGTGCCATTTCTGCCTACGGTCATATAGACATCTTAATTAATAATGGTGGAATAAGTCAGCGCTCTCCTATTATAGATACCACCATAGATGTAGACAGAAAACTTATGGAAATTGATTATTTAGGTACAGTTGCTTTAACCAAAGCGTTGTTACCCCATTTTATTTCAAAAAATTCTGGACATTATGTGGTAGTTTCTAGCCTTATGGGAAAGTTTAGTTCTCCATTACGCTCTGCATACTGTGGAGCTAAACACGCATTACATGGTTTTTTTGATGCCTTACGTTTAGAACATGATAAAGACAATGTAAAAGTTACCATGATCTGCCCAGGGTTTGTAAACACTAATGTAGCCAGAAACGCTTTAACAGCAGATGGTAGTAAACAAGGATATCAAGACAATATGACCGAAAATGGATTGGATGTTTCTGTATTTGCAAGAAAAATGATCAATGCTATAGAACGTCAAAAGTTTGAAGCTTATATTGGGAAGTTTGAGAAATTTGGAGTTTTTGTAAAACGTCTTTCTCCTAGATTACTTCATAAACTGGTTTTAAGAAGCAAGGTTACATAAATTGCTAATAGGTTTTATAGGACTTTGTTTTTTTGGTGACCTTAAATGTATATGTGGAAATAACATCGTCTCCAATAAAAAAATGAACATCATAAAACCCGGTTTTGTTAAACCTATGTATTATTGTTAACTCTTCATTTGTTACTGTAATATCTTTTGGAATAACAGTTTTCATTTTATTTCCATTATCCATAAGAAACTTAATGTCTTCATGCTCTATTGGTCGCTGTAGTTGAAACTTAAACACTACTGCATCATTTTTTTTAACGGTATTATGCATTTTATTTGGTAAGCTATGCGCATTAAAATTTATATAGGCATCACCATACAATATTGGTGCTTCTAAAAATGAATTAAGCGTATGCGCTTTACTTTCAAGTAGTAACCATTTTTTGTTTTCTGGAAAATGATTGATCGCAAATATCTCTGGATTTGTCAAGAATAATCCATCGTTATACTGAAACACAAATTGTAAACTTTCTGGGTTTTGAATCCCACTTGCCCAAGTAGGATCGCACAAATACCATTTTCCATTAAGTTCAATAGCATTCCATGAATGATTAGGAGCTACAAGTTTATCAATATTGGTATTGCCGGTTTTAGCATACCCATTAACTATTTTACAGTTTAAGTTAGCATAACGCGCCAATTCTTTCACCAGATAGGCATAACCTGTACACGTTGCTTTATTTTCCTGTAAAAGTTTATTAAATGCAGATGTTCTAAACTGGGTATTCCAATTAGTGAGGTTTAAGCTATCATCTTTAAAACGATATCTTTTACGTGTATTCTTAGCATATTGTGTATAATCATTTTCAATATTATCGCAAACCCATTTGTAAACAGCTCTAAACTTTTCAACATCTGTATGCAGCTGAGACGTTAATTTATGGGATAGTTGCGGAATATTGGTAAGAGTTTCATACTTGTGAGACAAAGCTATACTATCAGCTTTATTAAAGTCTATTTCTTTAAAATCTGATCTTTGCGCGTACAACTGTCCCACAAATACAAACAGAAATATGTATGCAAACAATCTCATTTTTTGATTGTTTTAAACTAGTTTTTCTTTTTAGATCTTTTCGATTTATAAAGTTTATTGGTATTAAGCTCTCCTATAAACTCAACCAGATCTTCAGTAAGCTTTAGTGTAATAAATGTTGTTGTTTCTTCTATTTTAACCTCTACAGTTTCATAACCTATAAAGCTCACTAATAAAATATCGTTTGTCTTTAAGGGTTTTGGAAATGTAAATTCTCCTTTGTCATTGGTTACAGTTCCTTGTGTAGTGCCTTTTAAAATTACATTTGCACTTTCTAAAGGTCCCTTCTCGTCACTAATTACACCTTTAATTATTCTTTCTTTTTGCTGTTCTTGGACAACTGTATTCTTATTAGATTGTCCGTAAACAGGACTCGATAAAAGCATACAAATCATCAAACCAGTAACTAACGTTATTAGGCCAATGCTTTTTTTAATTGCTAATGTAGATCGTGTTTTCATAATATTCATTTTTTATTTACTCAAATATATTTACAACTATAGAGAAAGTAAATTACTAATGAGTGTAAGTCTATTTTGAATGAGTAAAGTAACCTATATTCCGTTTCTAAATTTTAAAGCTCCAGACTCTCTCCTATTTCAAGTAGCATTAAATCCTTTTCATTTTCAAAGAATTGACGCTTTGCTGCTTCATGGTCAATTTCAATATAACCAAATGTATCGAAGTGATATCCTAATATTTTATCGCACTCCACAAACTCAGCTGCAATAATAGCATCATCTATTCCCATTGTAAAGTTATCGCCAATTGGTAAAATAGCAAGATCTAATTTTGTTTGCATAGGAATAAGTTTCATATCGTATGTTAAAGCAGTATCTCCAGCTATATAGATATTTTTATGCTCTCCTTCAATTACAAATCCTCCTGGTTGCCCACCATAACTTCCATCTGGAAAAGAAGATGTGTGTATGGCGTTTACATATTTTATACGTCCAAAATCAAACTCCCAATGGCCACCATGATTCATTGGATGTCCCTTAATATCTTTTGCTTGATAATGCATCACAATTTCATAGTTAGAAACTATAGTAGCTCCTGTACGTTTCGCAATGGTCTCTACATCCAGAATATGATCCTGATGTGCATGAGTAACAAGTATATAATCTGCTTTTAACGTATCTACATTAATATGAGAAGCCTTCGGATTACCAGAAATAAAAGGGTCTACAAGAATATTGGTTGTTCCAATTTCAATATGCAAACTTGCATGTCCAAGAAATGTGATCTTCATCTTTTATATGAATTAATTATTTGACTGAAATTACAAAAAAACTAATTACAAAATATGAAATATTTGTCCTATTCCTAGCAGTATTGAAAGTCCGAATGTAGATAGTGCTAATATTTTTAATTGCGGATCTAGATCTTTTGGATTTTCTGATTTTAAAACAGCTCTTAAATGTTTAATTAAAGGTATGAATATGAGTATAAACACAAAGTTATAGGGCGATCTGTAATAAAGAATCCCAAATATTAAAGAAATAAGCAAAGCTCCAACGATTAATACTGTATGATACACTTTTGCTCTTTTTAACCCCAATTTTACTGCTATTGTTATTTTATTTGATTCAGTATCAGACTCTATGTCTCTCATGTTATTAAGATTGAGTACTCCTGTACTTAAGAGTCCAATAGTACTTGCAGGAAGTAATAATACATGATCTATCTGTCTTGTATATAGAAAATAAGTGCCCATAACACTTAACAATCCAAAGAATAAAAACACCATAACATCTCCCAATGCTCTATATCCATAAGCCGATTCTCCTACCGTATATTTTATGGCAGCATAAACCGATAAACCACCAAGTACAAAAAATAACATTGAGTATAGAAAATTGCTTGTACCAAATGCACTTAATATTAACAAGAACACAAACAAGATCACTATAAGAATATTAACCTTGATGGCAGCATACATCTGGTCTGGTGTAATTTTACCACTTTGAATTGCTCTTTCAGGTCCAATTCTATTTTCATTATCTGTACCTTTAACACCATCGCCATAATCGTTTGCAAGGTTAGATAATATCTGTAAGCTAATAGTAACCAAAATGGCAAAAATAAATATTAAGCCATCAAAAGAGCCGTTATAATATGCCAAGCAACTGGCAAGAATAATTCCGGAAAGCGAAAGCGGTAACGTTCGTAATCTAAAAGCAGATATCCAAGGTTTTATTTTATCCATTATGGAATCCATTTCTTTTCAAAATTCGGCTTACGCTTTTCTAAAAAGGCATTACGCCCTTCTTTAGCTTCATCTGTCATATATGCTAATCGTGTAGCTTCTCCTGCAAATACCTGTTGTCCTACCATCCCGTCATCGGTAAGATTCATTGCAAATTTCAGCATTTTGATAGAGGTTGGTGATTTAGCAAGAATCTCTTGTGCCCATTCATAGGCGGTATCTTCAAGTTCGTCATGTGGAATAACAGCATTAACCATTCCCATTTCATAAGCTTCTTGAGCAGAATAGTTTCTACCTAAAAAGAATATCTCTCTGGCTTTCTTCTGTCCTACCATTTTCGCTAAATATGCAGATCCATAACCACCATCAAAACTGGTAACATCTGCATCTGTTTGTTTAAAAATGGCATGCTCTTTACTCGCTAAGGTAAGATCGCAAACCACATGTAAACTATGACCACCACCTACAGCCCAACCTGGAACTACAGCAATTACAGCCTTAGGCATAAACCTAATTAGACGTTGAACCTCTAGAATATTTAAACGATGATAGCCATCATCTCCAACATATCCTTGATGACCACGAGCCTTTTGGTCTCCTCCACTACAAAACGAGTATACACCATCTTTAGTCGAAGGTCCTTCAGCGCTTAAAAGCACTACTCCTATTGAAGTATCTTCACTAGCATCATAGAACGCATCATATAATTCACTTGTGGTTTTAGGACGAAAAGCATTACGCACATTAGGTCTATTAAAGGCAATTCTAGCAACGCCATTACACTTTTTATAGGTTATATCCTGATAGTTATTTACTGATTTCCAGTTAATTTTATTCATTTTTTTTCAATAAAGCATTAAAAGTAAAAATACAAAATCTGTTATGGTTTCATGTATTTCTAAGATTTTTTTTGTATAAATTTATGACAATTAATTCAACAAACTAATGACTATAAAGGACTCTAATCTTGCCTTACAGGCAAAGCATGTGTATGCAACAAAGTTTGCAGATCTGTACTTTTTTGACAATTTTTTAATTTCCGAAATTTATGAAGGTGAATTGATTGGTCAATCCAATTTTCAAGAAATTTTAACCTTGGTTCACAAACATTTTGGAATTGATAAACCTTACGGTATTATTAGTCATCGTGTACATTCGTATTCTGTCGATCTATATGATCTATTACCAATTACAAGCGAGTTTGGACCTCTTGTAGCCAATGCTGTTGTTGCCTATTCTAATATGCCTTTGAAAAGTTTTGAACTGGAAAAGCAAATTCTAAAACTAGTTGGTGAAGCCTTTTCTAATATGGAAGATGCTATTTCCTGGACCAGAAAGAAAATAAATGAAGCACATTTACTAAGTTTTTAGACTTCTATTTATTTAAATAAATTCCGTCTTCCTTAATTGTTATCAAACGTTGCTTATAAAGTGACCCAATAGCTTTTTTAAAGCTTTTTTTACTCATTTGTAATACGTCCTTTATCAGTTCAGGATCCGATTTATCGGTTAGGTCTAAAAACCCGCTATTGTCTTCCAGCTCTTTCATAATTAAAGCTGCGTTAGGTTCAATATTCCTATAACCTATTTGCCCTAGTGCAATATCTAATTTATTATTATGTCGTATTTTCTTGACGATACCCTTAAGTCTATCTCCAACACTTAGATCTTGAAAAATATCATCTTTAAAAATAAGTCCTAAGTGCTTCTTGTTTACAATTACATTCATCCCAATTTCTGAAGGATGAGAAACGATCAAATCAACCTCATCAAACTTTTTAACCGTGAGTTCGCTATTATCTAAAAATCTATTGGTTTTACTCGATGCTACAAGTCTATTACTTTCCTCATCGAGGTAACAATACACTAAATACCAACCGCCTTTTTTCATTTTAAAGGCTTGCTCTTTAAAAGGACAAAACAATTCCTTAACCATTCCCCAATCTAAGAACGCTCCGTGTTTTGTAACATCATTACAACGCAGTACTGCAAAATCATCACGCTTAATATACGGTTGATCTGTCACAGCTACCAAACGCTCTTCGTTATCGAGATATACAAACACCTCTAGGTTATCGCCTATTTCAAACTCTTGAGGAACATATCGATTTGGAAGCAATACTTCGTTTTCTTCATTATCGCCCAAAAACAGTCCTGGATCTGTATCTCTTAGTATGGTGAGGGTATTATTCTTTCCTATTTCAATCATGGTGCAAATGTAATCATATTAGCTACACGAATAAAAAAAGCGTCACAACTTATTGTGACGCTTTAAAAGATTTCTTTTTTAATATACTAGTAGGCAGATTCTTTGGCAAAGTGTTTTGTTAATAGGTAATACACTACGGCGCGATATTTATTTCTGTTTGAACGTCCGTAAGTATCCATCACTTTATTAATAGCTCCATCAAGATCATCACCTTCTGATAAGCCTAATTTTTTAATTAAAAAATTATTCTTTACTGTTTCTAACTCATTTTCATCGCTGCTAGAAACCGTTGCAGAATCTGCATTGTAGATAGATGGCCCACATCCTATGGTTACTCTTGTTAAAAGATCCATATCTGCATCTATACCGCATTTATCTTTTAAATCTGCTGCATATTTTGCTATTAATTCATCTCTTTTACTCATAATACTGTTGTTTTTTTGTGTTAAAAATTAAATAAGTTTTGCTAACTAATTTTATGACACTAAAGTTACGAAAAAGTCACATTTTATTTTAAGAAATTGCTTTGAAATAGTTTAATAAAACATCATCATTTAATGTTCTTGGTGTAAAGATTTCAATAAGCTTTGGCGATTGACTTTCGGAGTAAAATTTCGGCAGTATTTCTTCTAGGTATTCAATTGTATTAGCCGACTCATATTCAAAACCATACATGTCGCATAAATGCTTTGCATTAAGATGGTGTTTGGTTTCAAAATAGGTATCGAAATTCTCGGTATTCTTATGTCCTGGTAAAATTCTAAAAATACCTCCACCTTCGTTATTAATTAAAATAATTCTGAAATTATTTGGAGTATAATTATTCCATAAGGCATTACTATCATAGAAGAAGCTAAGGTCACCTGTTATAAAAACCGTTGGTTCATTGGCTACTGAAGCCATTCCTAAAGCAGTAGACGTACTACCATCAATACCACTAGTACCACGATTACAAAATACCTTAAGCGTGTTATTTAGGTCGAATAGTTGTACATAACGAACGGTTGAACTATTCCCTAATTGCAAGTTCACATAATCAGGAATGTGCTCTAAAACAGTTTCAAATACTTTAAGGTCTGAATACGGAATGCTATTTAGATAATCTTTATGTTTTACGGCTCTGTGTTCTTTTACCTTGTTCCAAGTTGATTTATAGTTACTTTCCGTGTTTTGATAGTCATTACAAAACGCATTGAAAAATGGATTTACAGAACATTTAAAATGTTTTTCTAAACAAAAGAAGGTATTGAAAGCTTTATGAGAATCTATATGCCAATGATGCTTAGGTTGTAGCCTTCTTAAAAAAGCCTTCACCTTTTTAGATACTATCATACCTCCAAAAGTTAAAAGTACGTCTGGTTGTAGGTCTTCAAACTCCTCATCAGTTAATGGTGCAATGATCTTATCTATACTTGGAAAGAAATTATCATGATGCAGATTAGAAGTGGTTTCAGTAAATACTATAACACTATCATCATTTGCTAAAGCATCCAAATACTTTTGCTCAACTTCATTTGGCTGATTCACACCAACCAACACCATTTTTTTTGTAGATTCTTTCCAGATATTTTTATACACTTCAATATCATCTGTAAGTGTATCTTCTTGCTTAACTTCAACAACTTCTGGAAACTCAGTAAAATCTTCTATCAATTCGTATAATGGTTCATTAAAAGGCACATTTATATGTACTGGACCACTATTCTGTATTGCATAATTAATGGCTTCATTTATAAGTTTACCATTTTCTGAACCTTCCTCAGTAAGATTGGCTGCATGCAAAATATGATTACTAAAAACGCCTTCTTGATTAATGGTTTGTCCGTCTCCAACATTTATTAAATGTTTAGGTCTATCGGCAGAAATAACTACCAAAGGTATATCGCTATAAAAAGCTTCGGCTACTGCAGGATAATAGTTAAGTAACGCACTACCCGAAGTACAAACCACAGCAACAGGTTCTTTCAGTTTTTGAGCAATACCCAAAGCAAAAAAAGCTGCACAACGCTCGTCTACAATGCTATAACATTTAAAGAAATCGTGATTAGTAAATCCTATGGTTAAAGGTGCATTTCTACTACCTGGAGAAATGACAATATGTTTAATGCCCTTCGCTTTGCAAAGCTGAATTACGGTTTGGGCCAGTGGAATTTTAGGTAATCTCATTAAGATGCAAAGGTATTGAAAATAGTGTGGTTTTAAAATCCGAAAACACTTTTCATTGTACGCGTTTTATTTACTGTTTCATCCCACTCACTTTCAGCATTTGAGTCTTTTGTAATGCCGCCACCAACATAAACAATGGCGCTTTTTTCTTGTAGTTGCATACAACGTAAATTCACAAACAAATGCGTAGACCGTTTATTAAAACCATAAGCTCTATTCTCTATGTTACGTCTCCCTGCTCTAGGCAGAATTTTAGTTTCTCTATTTAGTTCACCTAAATAGCCTGTATAAAATTCACGATTATAATGTTCGTTATCCAATATAAACTGCATAGCATCCAATTTAGGTGTACCGCAAACTGCAGGTGTAGGGTGCATTCTTAAAATAAGTTTCTGTAAACTTTTAGAATCTTGAGTTAACTGTCCTGTAATATCTGTACGTAAATGCAGTAAGCGTCCAGCTTTTACTGTTTTTGCTTCAGACACTTCCATTTGTTGTAAATGTTCCTGAAGTTCTTCAACAATATGATCGGTTACTAATTGCTGCTCTACAATTTCTTTTTCAGACCAATTCACGTCGAGTGTTCCTAGGTAATTTTGTGTTCCAGCCAATGCCATCGTAGAAAATCGATTACGTTCAACATCCAATAAAGTTTCAGGTGTTGCACCTAGCCACATTCCTACTTTAGGATGATACCAACAATATACAAACGCCGAATTGTAGCTATTCAACAGCGATTTAAACAATGGTAATACATCTATATTATCTTCAAATTGCAAGGCTTCTTTTCTAGATAATACAACTTTGGCTAAATCGCCTTTTTTGGTTGCTTCAACACCTTTATTGACCAGGTTGATATGATGTTCCTCGTCATTTTCAATTTCAAAAACAATAGGTTCTATACGTTCTGAAACAATCTCGTCTAAGGTTAATAAATTTCTGGATCTGCTATACGGAATTAAAATAGCATCCTTCCTTATATCGAAAGGTGCAAATACAAAACCACTTTCTTCAAAGTTTTCAATTTTATATAATGCATCATCCTTTTGCAAAAGTGCTCTTACTTCAAAAGTATTAGGCATACTATAAGCTACAAAAGGCAAATCTTTTTCGAGATGCTCACTTAGGTAATTAAAAAAATCTGCAGATGCTAACAAATTACTTCGCTTTAGGTAAAGTTATAGTTGTTAAGCGACATGACGAAATTAAACGATCATTATCATCAGTAACTCTAATATTAAAAAGTTGTGTCGTTCTACCTTTATGAACAAATGTAGCCTTTGCATAAACCGTACCCTCACTAATACTTTTAATATGGTTTGCACTTACCTCAATACCACGAACAAAATACTTGTCTGAATCTAAAAAAATATGTGCCGCAAAACTACCAACGCTCTCAGCCAAAGCTACAGTTGCTCCACCATGCAAAACGCCATCTGGTTGATGTACACGAGAATTTACAGGCATTTTAGCAACTAAATAATCTGTTCCAGCATCACAAATTTCAATATTAAGGGTTTCCATTAAGGTATTTTTGTTTGCTGCATTTGCTCGAGCGAGCACTTCTTCTTTATTAAATTGCATACATTTGATTTAGATTTGTAAATGTACAAAACCCATACTAAATATGAATTCGGTTGAAAAAGAAATATCGTATACCACAACTAACTCCTACTCTACCTTAAATACGCTTACCAAAGCCACTAAAAATGTGTGGTTTGTGTGTCATGGCATGAGTTATTTAAGCAGGTATTTTTTAAAGTATTTTAAAGGATTGAATCCTGAAGAGAACTACGTTATTGCTCCACAAGCGCAAAGTAAGTTCTATATTCAACCAAGTTTTAAACATGTTGGCGCGAGTTGGTTGACCAAAGAAAATACACTTAAGGAAACCGAGAACGTAATGCGCTATTTTGATGCTGTACTTGAAGCAGAACAAATTCCGGATAATGCAAACCTTATTGTTGCTGGTTACTCACAAGGTGTTAGTGTGTCGATGCGTTATATTGCCAAACGTAAATTGAATTGCAGTAAACTGTTAATGATGTCTGGTGGTATTCCTAAGGAATTAGTAAAAGCCGATTTTGACTTTTTAAATTCAGACGTAAAACTTATTTATGGTATAGAGGATGAATACTTAAATGATGAACGTATGCAATACGAACAAGCGCGTGCCGAGGAACTATTTGGTAACAACGTAGAGATCATTCCGTTTGAAGGAAAACATATTGTAAATACAGATATAATTAATAGTTTAGTATAAAATAGATTCTTCGCTACGCTCTGAATGACAACACAGCAAAAGTCATTCTGAACGAGTGAAACGATGTGAAGAATCTTTTATTTAAGAGATTGTCGCGTCGCAAAATTGCTCCTCACAATGACAACTGGTTATTTAAATAATAGGATATGATAGCACCAACTTTAGAAAACGAACGTGTAAAACTAGCATTACTAGACCTGAGTAATTGCGAATATTTATTAGATGTAGCCAAACAAGAGAGATTAATACAATATTCGCCTAGTAAAATTGATACGCTGGAAGATCTACGTGACTATGTACAAACTGCTGTAGATGGTTATTATCATAAAACCACGATGCCATTTATTATCTACGACAAACAAGCAGAAGCTTATGCAGGAAGTTCTCGTTTTGGACTTATAAACTGGAAAAATAAGGTGTTACATATTGGCTGGACATGGATTGGAAAAGAATTTCAAGGTACAGGATTAAACAAACACATGAAGTTTTTAATGTTGCAATATGCTTTTGAGGAACTGAATTTTGACAAAGTAGAATTTCGTGTAGACGAACGTAATATAGCTTCCAGAAAAGCAGTTGAAAAAATTGGTGGTACGCTAGAAGGTATCTTACGAAAAGACACCTTGATGCTTGATGGGTTTAAACGTTCAACCTGTTGCTATGGCATTTTAAAAGAAGAATGGCCTGAAATAAAACAAACCATTTTTAAAGGGTTTTAGCTAGTTTGATACGTTCTATTTTTTTCTTTTAAAATAGCCAATTGTTTTTCTAAAAAGGTAATAGCTTTTTCGGTTTGTTTGCTTGCTTTTACTTTAAAGTCCTTAGCTTCTTCTTTAAATTTTTCTTTTCCTGAAGCAGCTGCTTTTGATAGATCGTCTTTAACCTCTGCGAAGTCGCTGGATAATTTATCTTTTATGTCTTTAGCTTCTTTTTTTAGTTTGCTTCTTGTTTCGCTGCCTTTGTCTGGTGCTAATAACACACCAATACCTGCACCTACTAGTACGCCTAATACAATGGCTCCTTTATAATGTATCATAATGCTTTTTTTTTAATTGAACTTTATTTATTGGTATTAGGTTTGGTGAATTTGTTACAAATCTATAATAATCAGCAAAGTAATTTTTAAGAGTTATACTTATCGGCTGGAATACTCTTAATTCAAATTGTTACTGGATTATAAACAAATATTATTAGTTCATTACTAGTAACGTCAACTATAATTTACTGTTTTATAAGTTGTCTATATTTTTATTTACCCATATTTTGGATGATTCGCTCTAATGAGTCTAAAAACAATTCAATGTCTTGTTCTTTTATAGTTAAGGCTGGGTCCATGCGTAATACTTCAACCCCTGATCGCTTAACTAAAATAAATCCTTGATGCAATAATTCTTTACGAATGTATTCAGCTCGTGTTGTGAACTCGATTGCAATCATTAAACCTCTACCTCTTACTTCTTTTATTATGGAATTTTCATCTTTTATTTTATTCAATCGATGAACAATAAATTTCCCTAGCTTTTCACTTTTTTCTAGCAACTTTTCATCTGATATTGTATCAATTACTTCTTTAGCTATTAATGCTCCTAAAGGATCATTTTGGTGAGACTGAGAATAAAGAAACTGTTTATCCTTCAATAACTTAGCTACATTTTTTGAAATTGCAGCAACACTCACAGGGTAACCATTACCTACTCCCTTTCCAATAGCTATAATATCTGCTTCAATATTATAATGCTGAAAACCAAACCATCTCCCTGTTCGACCAATACCAGTTGTAATCTCATTAATCATTACGATTCCATTATCGCGTTTTACTCTTTCAATAATTTTATCAATTAATTTGTGAGAAGGAAACCTAACTAATCCAGAAGAGCTACCTGGTTCGAATAAAAAAATTCCAATTTTTTCAAAAGGAATTTCTTGAAATTCTGAACAATCGCCAGTACAACCCATATCTTCTACATTGCAGGAACATTCAAGCCAGTTATAGATATACCAATTGTCATCATCTCTTTTGCTTGCTTCTCCATATGCGCCAAAATATGAATCAGCGAAAGTCAGTGATAAAGGTTTGTTAGTAATTGTTCTTGCAACACGCATTCCGTATTCAACAGCTTCACTACCAGAGCATATAAATTCACATCTACCTTCTTTCAAGTTAGCTATTTCTAATATCTTTATGGAAGTTTCTTCAATAATAGGGCTAGCATAGCAAAATCCAGAATGACTTATTTTGTCAATCTGTGATTGAATTGCATTATTTACTCTTGGATTACAATGCCCCACACTTGTACACCAAACCCCGGCTTCTAAATCTATATATTTATTACCTTTTGAATCATAGAGATAACAATTTTCAGCTTTTATAATATTATCCAATTCAAGATTATGGCCAATCGACCAAATTATATGTTTCATTTATTCACAGGTTAATTCTTTCTTATTTTTTGAAACGCTTAGAATCTATTTTTCAAGATGTAAATCGTCCTATAAACTAAATTACTTCTTGGCACAAACCTATTCAAGGAATTAATCATGAAAAAACAAAAAATTATTAACAAACTGTTTTACAGTGAGTAACACATACATCAATTAGTTATATAATAAGGAGATTATTACGTCGTACATAAAACTACCCTTCGACTCCGCTCAGGGTGACTTTTTAAGAATAAAAAAAGGAGCTCGATGGTCATCAAGCTCCTTATTACAATAATTATTAATCCCTTGAATTATTGTTATGTAAACCTAAAACAGGTTGTATATTTTTACCTATTTGGCTGCTAATGTATATTTTAAACAAAACATAATCAAATAGTTACGGTAAAATAATTTAATATTTTATCAACACTATTGTTAATAACTAATTGAAAGTTATTCTTTAGACTTATTAATATATTCATCTAGAAGTTCTCTTAACTCTTAAGCTTCCTTAATGTTTCGCTTTAGTATATCACCTATATGGATTGCTCCGTAATTGATGATTGGTTATATTATTTAAGATATTTTACCAAGGACCATCTCTGGTAATATTTACAAACGAAGTACCATCTGGAGCGAGTAATGCAGAAGGGTCATAACGATAAAGTCCGCCATAACCACCAAACCAAAACCTGCCTTTGGTATCTTCCATAAAGCCATAAACGCCTAGATTAAGTCCATCTTTTTTATCAAAGTTCTTAAAGTTGGGAGTAGCCTCTAAAGGATTAAAACGATACACACCAGCATGCTCTATAACAAACCAGAAATTACCAGAAGTATCTTCATAAAAGCCTCCTGCTTCAGTTCCGTTTATACCATGATCTTCTCCATAATGTGAAAAGGTCTTCCCATTCCATTTACAAATACCATTATGGTGCGTCGCAAACCATATGTTGCCATTTTTATCTTCTTTTATACCATTAACTGTATTATTACAAAGTCCGTCCTTATCTGAAATATTGGTAAGTGAATCTCCACCAGTCATGAGCGCAGTCGAAGGATCGTAAACAAATGCACCACCACTAGTTCCAAACCAAATGCGACCTTTACTGTCTTCTGTAATACAGTTCACCATTTTAGAGCTTCTCACACCTCGTAATTCATCTGGCTTAACTTCAGGGAAATCAAAATCAGAAAAGGTGTCACCATCAAAGGTACTCATTCCTAAAACGGTGCCTATCCAAATGGTGCCTTTACTATCTATTTCCATACTCCAAACATCATCATGTACCAAACCATCTTTCATACTGAAATTGGTAAAATAAGTACCATCATATTTTGTGATGCCTCCTGTGTGACCAATCCATAGATTTCCTTGTGTATCTTCCTTAATTGTTTTTACAGCAATTTTACTTCCATCATTAGCAATAATATTGAAATACACTAACTCGTCATCTTGATAACGACACAAACCATTGGCTGTACCAAACCACAAGGTTTCTTTACTATCCTGAAGCATGGTAATTACTGTACCACTAATTTGATTTCCTTGTGATCCTTTTGCGTGAATATCTATTTTAAACTCTGGTAAACTATCGGCAGGAATAGCGATACTATTTGCCAATACTTTTTTAGTTTTCACTTCAGCTAGATTTGTATTATTACTAACTACAACCTTAGTATTATCCTGACCTTTACAGGATAGAAAAACAGATAATAAAATAAATGCAAGAAATTTTGAAGATACACTCATCGTTACAATTTTTAATAAAAATACAGTATTGTACTTTTTAAAATTGTAAATCAAGTGTCAAAAAAGTGTCAAAAATTCCCCTAAGCTCTCTATATATGCTATTTAGCACTCTCCACGATTTGTTTTCCTCGGGACAGATAATTTTCAACCAAACTAAAGTAAAGCTGATTACCATTATCGCTATTGGTAAACGCCACAAGTCCTTCACCTGTTGCTGGTATTATAATACACAATGCATGAATACCTTGATCGGCTCCTGTATGTAATAAAGCATATTCGTTATTCTTTAGTGGAATGATCTCCCAACCTAAGCCCATTTTTATCTTATCACTTTTATTATTTTGCTGACAAATCATTTCTTTAAAAAGGTCATTCGATAATCCTGCTCCATTAAGTACAAATTCGGCAAACTTGCCATAATCACTAACTGTTGTTAGCAGATCATCTGCTGCACTTGCTTTTGTGCTTTTATAAGTTTCATGTGTACTAACGCCATCGTCTTTATACCATCTTGCAAAACGAGATTCATTAACAGAGGCATCCCAAAAAAACTTAGTATCGTTTATTTTTAAAGGTTTAAAAAGCATGGTGTTTACCAAGTCTTCCAGCGGTTTATTAAATTTCTTTTCTAAAGCCATTCTTAGGTATTCGAAACCTTCTCCAGAATAACCATACTTTGTTCCAGGTTTGAACTGAAACTGTAAAGGGTTCTCTCGTCTCCAATTAGGAAAGCCCGTTTGATGTGACAGTACATGTCTGGTAGTTAAAAGTTTACTATATGCATGATCTGCGACATCTGGATCTGTCCAATATTTGTGTAATGGTTCATCCAAATCCCAAAGTCCTTTATTAACTAAATTAAGTGTTAGCATTGACACTACAGGTTTGGTTAAAGAAGCCACATTAAAAATAGTGTTTTCTGGTGCTACTTCACCATGTGCCAACTTGCCATATACATTAACAGAATTTAATTTATTATTCTTAATTGTCGCAACTCCAAGAATTGGCACTTTGCGTTTTTGCATCCAAGCTTCTATAGATTCCGTATTTTCAAAAACATTAGATGATGTTGCTTCTGGAGTCTGTTTCGGACTTTTATGATCATAGCTCAATGAGCGTTTTAAAGTCCAATTATTGTCTTTCTTTATCCATAAATGAGTGAATTTTGCAATACTGGTAAGGTAAGGCTCTTTATTAGCTTCACTAGCATAGAACTCATGTACACCATGTTGGATGAGTCCGTAAACTTCTCCGTTATTATATAGCGGAAACATTTCTGTACTCCCTTTAACTAATCTTCTGGACGGCTTATAGCTTAAGGCACAAATATTCTTTCTTATACTTTCAATAAATGGCGCTTTGCCATGAGTAGTTCCAGATTGGTCATGGTAAAATTCGAAATCCTCATCTATTACATCGTAAAGCACATCAATATTGCATTTATTAAAAGCCTCTTTAAAGAGAAGGCTATCCTTTTGCATGATGCCTTTATACAGATTGTTATTAGATGAAATTTGTGCATTACCAATTACAAATGCACATAAAAAAAATAGGGTGATTACATATTGTTTTGTCATGATTGATGATTTTTTGGCAAAGTTTCTCACTTTGAAGAAAATCTCCTAAAAAACTACCTGACAATACCACGACAACAACCCGCCAACGCTTATATAATGCTGAATTTTAAACAAATGTGTAGTTTTCCATTCTTGTCTATTTCGGCTGTATTTCGAAGAATAAAATATACGTTCGCTAGCAACACCAAAACTATAACTACCATAGTGACATTGTTATCCCAGTTCACCCACTTCTTTACAATACCGCTAAGTACAATTAAAATAGCTGATATAATTGTCCAAAATATTTGAAGCGACACAATTTGCTTGGTTAAGGCATTGAATTGCTTTGTGAAAAACATAATTGCTAGTGGTACTAAAACACTTCCTAAGGGTAAAAAAACTAATAATAAAGACGATAAGTTTATAAGCTTTGCCAATCGTATATCGATTACGCCTTTTTCAGACGGATGATCCTCCAGTAAAACTTCAGGAGTAATCTCTAAAGCAGCAGCCAAGGTTTTTAAAGTATAACCTTTTGGAGTTGTTCCAGATTCAATACGCTGAATGGTTCTTGCTGAGATTCCTGATTTTGAAGCTAACTCTTCTTGAGTTAAATTTCTCTGCTCTCGTATCGTTTTTAACTTAGACATCCTTTTAAATACTGATATGCGAATCTAAGTTTTAATTTTTAAATATATTCTCTAACCTGTTCAGTTTTTCAAGAACTTCTCCTACCGAAAAACTTCTAATAAACCGATACTGCTCTTTACCATCAACCATGATCAATACTACAGGTAAAGTAAACACTAAATGTTGTGCTGCAAGTTCTTGTTGCTGTTCTACATCTATAATTTTAAAAGGAATATCAGGGAACTGCTCTGTAACACTTGATAATAATTTAGGTTTTAACACCTTACAGACACTACAGTGTTCTCCTGAGAAATATAATAGTTCTATCATATTATTTTAAATAATCTGCTAAACGTTCTTTTATAAAATAGTTCCAACCACCAACACAGCTTTCACGCTTAAACTCTGGTATGGAATCGTCAAAATCTTCAACAACTTTAGTCGTTAAGGTAAACTGTGTCTTACTATTAACAGCTTCCAGTTCCATAGTAACAAAAGAGTTTCCAGCTAAGCCTTCGTACTTCCAGTTAGTGACTAACTTTTTATTAGGAATAACCTCTGTTATTTCCCATAAATGCATGAAATCTCTACTAGGTGCCTGTACATTAAATTGTGTTTTAAAACCAACTTCTGCTTTAAAATCAGGAATATTATCGAAGAACCATTGTACCATTTCTTCACGATCTGTAATAGCTTTCCAAACATCTTCAATTGTATTATTAAAAACTTGGGTAACAATTACTGGTGCTTCTGTAGTTTTCATAATAAATAGATTTGCATCAAAGATAATAATTATGAACTCCGCAAGATTGGAAAAGTTTGTATCTTAAGTACCCCATACATTTGTTGTATAACTCACAAAGGAATGACACGTAAGGAATCAAATCGCTTAATTTATCAAGAAAATTTAAATAAGGTTATAGAGTATATTCATAACCATTTAGATTCAAAGATCGATCTAAAAACCTTAGCAGAGATTTCCAATTTTTCACCTTATCATTTTCATAGAATAAGCAGAGCAATGTTAGGCGAACCTATTGGAACTTATATTTCTAGAACGCGTATAGAAACAGCTGCTAAGTTAATTCGATATTCAGGATTAAGTATTGAAGACATCACTTATAGTGTTGGTTTTGAAGCACCGTCATCTTTATCTAAAGCTTTTAAAAACCATTATGGTATTTCCCCTAGTGAGTATAGAAAAGATAAATTTTATACGATCAAAACAACAAACATTATGGAAACAACCTTAAACATTAAGAAACCAAAAATTGTAGAAGTAAAAGACAAGGAATGTATATACTATAGCATGCGCGGACCATACCATTCTTTAGATTACCGAAAAGCATGGGCAACTTTATGGAATGAAATTAAAAAGCAGCGCTTATTTTCTTTTGGATTGGAAAGTATTGGCTTACCACATGACAACCCACATATTACTGATGATGATAAAATTCGCTACGATGCCTGTATCACTATTAAAAAGAAAGCAACTCCTACCGGAGATATAGGTGTTAAAACTTTAAAAGGAGGTAAATTTGCAGTGTTCTTATATCAAGGACCTTATACTAATTTCCCTCAAGTTTACGATTATATTTTTAACGATTGGTTAATGGATAGCACCTATACTTTACGAGATGCTCCTGCAAGAGAAAAGTATAAGAACAATCCGCAAAAAACAGATGAGAATAAGTTAAAAACTGAGATCTACCTTCCAATCAATTAATTCAAATTTCAAACTAAACACCTCTTATTCAGTAAGTTATTTTACATATCTTTATAAGAGGTTTTTATTATTTGTTATGAACAGAACAACTTTATACGAAAGATTAATTCCAAAAGACAGAGATCTAGGTAAGATCGCTAAAGAAGCAAGCAATAATAATGAGCTGCTCTCTTTTTTAGTAGAAGGTGTAGATCATAAAAACACAAGAGTTAAGTATGGGTGCTTAAATACGCTGGTTCTTATGAGCGAAACCTATCCTAAATCCATCTATCCATATTTTGATGTATTTGCTGAATATTTAACATCTGATAAGACTATTGTAAAACTTAGTGGTATTAAAATACTATCAAATCTTTCGGTAGTTGATACAGATAATAAGATCGAAGCAATTTATGATACACTTTTTGCTTTTATTGAAGATCCCGAAATGACACCTGCAGCAAATTTGGTAAAAGGAGCAAAAACCATAGCTAAAGCAAAACCTCAGCTTAAAGAAAGTATCATCAATACATTATTAAAGACAACTAGTATTACTTATAAAACAGAAGAGTGTAAGAACATATTAATAGGACATGTAATCAACACACTTAGCTCTAGCCATATCAGATCAGCAAAAGAACATGAAATTTTAGATTTTATAAAAAAACAAGTCAATAATCCGTGGAAAGGTACAGCTACTAAAGCTAAAAAGTTTGTGGCAAAATTTACTTGATTAGAGATCCTTTTGGTAGCGCTTTACCATTTCTTCTTGCGATTCTGTAGGTTCATCAATGTTCAATTGATCATTCAGCATTTTTCCTAAAGTTGGTAATTCTTTTCTATCGATTTGTGCAGACGCATCCCAAAGTTTGGAACGCATGAATGCCTTAGCACAATGTAAAAACAGCTCCTCAATAACTACAACTATACATGCTTTAGGAGGGTTCTTTTCACTATCAAACAACTTTAAGTATTGTGTGTCTGTTGCTATAGATGCCTTCCCATTAATACGCAAGGTTTCATCTACTCCAGGAATCATAAATAACAACCCTATTTGTCCAGTCTCGGAAATATTCGATAAACTATCAACACGATTATTTCCTTTGGCGTCCGGGATAATTATTGTTGTATCGTCAATTACTTTTACAAATCCTGGATTACCTCCTCTTGGTGAAGCGTCAAGTTTATAGTCTTTATTCGTAGTTGATATTACTAAAAATGGTGAATGACCAATAAAATTTTTTGAATGTTTCTCTAATGCTAACAAACATTTTATTTTAGCTCTTCCACTAGGATAGCCATATAATTCACGAAGTTGGTCTATTGTTTGTATATCCATAAATTGGGACTTTTTAAAGTACTTCAAAAATACAGAAACTAACTCACTAATCGTGCTATAATAGCTTTTGTTGGTAAAATTTCAGTAGTATGCTCTATACTAGGACCAGCAACCCAAACGGTTTTATAAGTTGCCTTTTTAGCTGCTTTCTCTGTAGCTTTCATACCTATAGAAAAACGGATCATCTTCACCCATTTTTTTAGTTTTCTATTCTTATTTAATAGATTTTCAATCCAAGTGGCTTTGGTTCCTATTTTTTGAACATAAGGTGTATTAATTACTGTACATGGCGTTCCTGATATGCGCTCTGTAACAACTATATCATCTGCTCCATAGTCAACACAAGCTTGCTTGTATTCTTCAGTAACACTAGCTTCAGTAGATGCTATAAACGGACTACCAACAGATACACCAACTGCTCCGTAACTCAACATTTTATCGATATCTTCTTTACGACCAACACCTCCGGCTGAAATAACTGGGATATTACATTTTGAAGACAATTCTTTTATTAAATCTTCTGGAGAAGCGCCTCCTCTATGACCACCAGCCTGATTGTTTACAGCTATTACAGCATCTGCATTTAGTCCTTCAACCTTTTTTGCAAACTTTAGATCTACTACATCACAAAATACTTTAATACCTACTTTATGGGCCTGTTTAATTGTTTCTTCAGGGCTTCCCAACGAAGTAATAATAAAATCGCAACCTTCTTCACATAGCACTTCTAATTGTCCTTTATACTTTACATTAGACTTATTTACAATTAAATTAAATCCAAACGAACCTCCTTCTGGTTTTGCAGCTTTTAACTCTCTTGCAGCAGCTCTCAACTCTTCTAAGGTTCTGTAATTTAACGCTGGAATACATCCTGCAATACCAGCATTCATCGCTTCTATAACCATTTTAGTATTAGACACTAAGAACATAGGTGCCATGATAACGGGATGCTTGATATGTAAAAGATCTGTGAGTTGATTTGACATGTTATTTGATTTTCTCAAATATAAAAATATTATGCATGCATAACAAATGAAATTACTATAATAGGAATATACTTTGTATTTTTAATTGTATAAAATAATAGAGTGATAAATTTACTTATCAAAAGTAATTGATTAAATGAAGTTTAAAGTTTATAAGGCAGAACACAATAATTTAACTTTTAGAATTGAGGAAAATAATCCTGATGTAGGTGTTTATTTATATGTTTTTGAAAATGATAATTGTATTAAAGACTATCTACAAAATGATATTAAAACATGCATGGAAATAGGGTTAGAAAAATATGGTATACCTTTAAATGGATGGAAGAATGAATGATATTTATGCTTTAATAACTCTCTTACCTATAATTTATAAATAATTATAAAATACCAAACTACTTATACTAAAAACCTATAATAAGAACACTTCAAATAAGCACCTTCAGGAAAGGCAACAGGATGATCTATATCGTGCTGTGTTTGTAAAATGACTGTGTATGGTCTCTTTAAGTTATTTAGAATTTGTTTATTGATATCAAAAAATTCCTGACTTGTAACTCGAGATGAACAAGATGCTAATACTAACAACCCTTTTTTAGCTGTAAGTTTTACTCCTAATTCTGCCAATTGCGCATACTTTTTCTTAGCTAAAGGAATTTCGGAAGCTTGTTTTGCAAAACTTGGAGGGTCGATAACTACAACATCATACGTTTTGCTTTTACTAATTAATTTTTGCATTTCTTTAAAAGCATCACCAGCAATGGTTTTATGAATGCCATCATAATCATTTAGTTTTCCATTTTGTATAGCGATTTCTAGAGCTTGCTGACTTATATCTAAACTTGTCACTTCTGTGGCTCCGTTATACAATGCATGCACTGAAAAACCACCTGCGTATGAAAATACATCTAATACGGTTTTGCCCTTACTCCACTCTCCTACTTGTTTTCTGTTGGCACGATGGTCTAAAAAATAACCTGTTTTATGCCCTTTAATTACATTAGCAGAAAACTTCACATCGTGTTCTATAAATTCAATAACTTCATTATCTAATTTACCATAAACAACTTCTCCATCTTCAAACTTATGTTGTTTAGAATTTTGCAATCCTCTACTTAAACGTAATACAATTGTTTGAGCATTTGAAGCTTTCTGTAAACTCGGTAATATATCTTCTAAATAAGGCAACCATATTTCATAGTATAATTTAACTACCAAAACGGTATCGTAAACATCTGCTATCAATCCAGGGAAGCCATCGTTTTCTCCAAAGATCAGTCTATAACTGTTTGTATTTGTTTTTAATAATGGTATACGCTTTTGATATGCCTCTTCAATTCTCTTTTTGAAAAATTCAGCATTAATTTGAGCTGCGCCATTAGACAACATTTTTATTCTAATAGGTGAATTGGCATCGTATAAGCCTAAGCCTATTAGTTTATTTTTATTCTTACTAAATATTATTGTTAGATCGCCTGTTTGTGCTTGCTCATCAATTTTTACAATACTATTAGAAAACACCCAAGGGTGTCCTTTAACAACAAATTGTTCACCTTTAGCATTAAGCTTTACTGCTAGTCGTTTTGGTTGATAAGTGGGTTTAATTTTTTGAGAGAATATCATATGCCAAAAGTAACTAAAATAGCTTTTCTGTCATTCTGAGTTGAGCGAAGAATCTTAAGATATTCAATAGATTCTTCATTTCACTTCATTCATTCAGAATGACAATACAAAAAAGCGCAACCAAAATTTGACTACGCTTCGTTTCAAAATTGCAAACCAACCACTGCAATAAATATTAACATCTATTGCATTGCAAAGCATCAAAGCTAAGTATTATGAAACCACTTTTATGTTAACCAACGTTAACTTATGTTAGAACTATGTTATTTAACAAATTACAACAATTTGCCTCTAAAAATCATACTTAATGTCACTTCAAGTGAATTTTGAGTGCAACGATAAATTTGTATCGAGAAGTTATCCGAAATATTTTTTAGATAAATTAGGAAGCTTTTCTACTTCATTATTTATCAAAGCAATGTTCTTTGACTTAGACCATTTCTTAATTTTCTTCGAAAACCACTCGAACAGACGATAATAAAAAAACGCAACCATTTCTGATTGCGCCTTTTATTTATAAATGTTAAAATAACTTATTTTACTTCTTCAAAATCTATACTTCGACTTCGCTCAGTACAGGCTACTTGACTTCTTCGAAGTCTACGTCTTCAACATTATCACCTTCTGGTTGTGCTTCTCCAGCGTTAGCGTCTGGACCAGCAGCACCTCCAGCTTGTGCTTCTTGTTGTGCTTTGTACATTTCTTCGCTTGCTACTTTCCAAGCTTCATTAATCTTCTCTAAAGCAGGATCGATCACAGCGATATCTTTAGTTTCGTATGCTTTTTTCAATTCTTCTAAAGCAGCTTCAATTGGTTGTTTCTTATCATCAGATAATTTATCACCAAATTCTTTAAGTTGCTTTTCTGTTTGGAAGATCATGGCATCTGCACTGTTCAACTTATCAGCAGTTTCTTTTGCTTTAGCATCTGCTTCTGCATTTGCTTCGGCTTCTTGCTTCATCTTTTGAATTTCATCTTCTGTTAATCCTGAAGACGCTTCAATACGAATATTTTGAGATTTTCCAGTTGCTTTATCTGCAGCTGTTACATGAATAATTCCGTTAGCATCAATATCGAAGGTTACTTCAATTTGAGGTACACCTCTTGGTGCTGGTGGAATATCGGCTAAATGGAATCTACCAATTGTCTTGTTATCGGCTGCCATTGGACGCTCCCCTTGCAATACATGAATCTCTACTGAAGGCTGATTGTCTGCAGCTGTTGAAAATACTTGCGATTTCTTAGTTGGAATTGTCGTGTTAGCATCGATCAACTTGGTCATTACATTACCCATAGTTTCAATACCTAATGATAATGGTGTTACATCAAGTAATAATACATCTTTAACATCACCAGTTAATACACCACCTTGAATTCCAGCTCCTACAGCAACAACCTCATCTGGGTTAACACCTTTACTTGGTTTTTTACCAAAGAACTTTTCTACAGCTTCCTGTACAGCAGGAATACGTGTAGAACCACCTACTAAAATGATCTCATCAATATCACCTGTAGATAAACCAGCAGCTTTTAATGCAGCACTACATGGCTCTATTGTTCTACGTACTAAATCATCAATTAACTGCTCAAACTTTGAACGTGTTAATGTGCGTACCAAGTGCTTTGGTCCGCTAGCAGTAGCAGTAATATATGGTAAATTGATTTCTGTTTGTGCAGAAGACGACAACTCGATCTTAGCTTTCTCAGCAGCTTCTTTTAAACGTTGTAAAGACATTGGGTCTTTACGTAAATCCATACCTTCTTCGGCATTGAACTCATCTGCTAGCCAGTTAATGATCTTTTCATCAACATCATCACCTCCTAAGTGTGTATCACCATCGGTAGATAATACTTCAAATACACCATCTCCTAATTCTAGGATAGATACATCATGCGTACCACCACCAAAATCGAATACTACAATTTTTTGATCTTCACCTTTTTTATCTAAACCGTAAGCCAATGCTGCTGCAGTAGGCTCGTTTATAATTCTTCTTACTTTTAATCCTGCAATTTCTCCAGCTTCCTTAGTAGCTTGACGTTGTGCATCATTAAAATATGCTGGCACTGTAATTACAGCTTCACTTACATCTTGCCCTAAGTAATCTTCAGCAGTTTTCTTCATTTTTTGAAGAATCATTGCCGATAATTCTTGAGGTGTATATAAACGACCATCAATATCAACTCTTGGTGTATCGTTATCACCTTTTACTACTTTATAAGGTACGCGTTCTGCTTCATTTTTTGATTCAGAATATTTGTTACCCATAAAACGC
>JASBUG010000021.1 GCA_030148025.1 Flavobacteriaceae bacterium
CAACTCTATTAGACCTACCTTAGATGTCAATGGTCTTTGGGGAGGTTATACTGGTGAAGGTGCAAAAACAGTAATTGCCAGTAAAGCCTATGCTAAAATATCAATGCGTTTAGTGCCAAATCAAGATTGGATTGAAATTACAGACCTTTTTAAAACTCATTTTGAAAATATTGCGCCAAAAGGTGTCACAGTAAAAGTAACACCTCATCATGGTGGACAAGGTTATGTTACGCCAATTGATAATATTGGTTATCAAGCAGCTGCCAAAGCTTACGAAGACAGCTTTGGAAAAACACCTATTCCACAACGAAGCGGAGGAAGTATTCCTATTGTAGCCTTGTTTGAAGAAGAATTAAAAAGTAAAACCATTTTAATGGGCTTTGGTTTAGATAGTGATGCAATTCATTCGCCTAATGAACATTATGGCTTATTCAATTATTACAAAGGCATTGAAACCATTCCGCTTTTCTATAAATACTTTACAGAATTATCATAAGAAAATAAACACTAAAACACTTATAATGAGAATTTCCATTAAGTTTTTGCTTATTGCCCTAACTATATCTATTGTCTCAAGTTGCTCAGAAACCGAATCAAAAAAACAGCTTACCGAACAGGATTATATAAATGCTACAGCATTTATGAAGCGCGACCTAAACAATTTGGTTTACAACAAAATATCGAGACCAAAATGGGATAGCCATACAGTTGTTTATTCGATTAAAACGAAAAAAGGAAAAGAGTTCTTTTTAGTTGATGCTGAAACAAAACAGAAAACCTCAGCTTTTAATCACGATAAATTTGCTGAACGTTTATCTGAAGTTCTCGATGATTCATTATCTGGATACGATCTTCCTATTTATAATGTATCATTTTCAGCTAAAGAAAACACCTTATCTTTTTCAGCAAGAAGAAGCAATTACACATGTAACTTTGGTGATGATTATTCAATCACTAAAACAAATGATGCTGCCTTTCCTGCAAAACGTAATGAACATGTGTCTCCTAATGGAAAACTAGCTGCATATATCGACAATTATAATCTATGGGTAAGAAACTTAGAAACTGATAGAAAAACACAATTAACTTTTGATGGTGAAAAAGATTATGGCTACGCTACTGATAATGCTGGCTGGATTAAAAGTGATCGTGCCGTTTTAAAATGGTCACCAAATTCTGATAAAATTGCTACGTTTCAACAAGATTCAAGAGGCGTTGGCGAAATGTATTTAACGTCGACCAATGTTGGTCATCCAAGGCTTGAAGCATGGAAGCACCCATTACCTGGTGATTTAAATGTGTTTAAATTAGAACGTGTAATTATTCATTTAGGAAATTCGCCTCGTGTAGTACGCTTAAAAATGGAATCAGATTTTCAAAGAGGAACTACCACAGATCACGTTGCAGATTGGGGCGGAACACTTTTAGATGCGCAATGGAAAAAAGATGGGTCTGAGTTTGCTTTTGTGTCGTCTTCTAGAGATCATAAAATTGCTCATCTTCAAATTGCCAATGCTAACTCTGGAGCTGTTAGATCCATTCATAAAGAAGAAGTTGCAACTTATTACGAATCTGGTGTGGACCATGAAAATTGGAAAGTGTTATTCGACTCTAATGAATTTATTTGGTTTTCAGAAAAAACGAATTGGGGACACATCTATTTATATGATTTATCTACTGGAAAATTAAAACATCAAATTACAAAAGGTGATTGGGCTGTTCAGCAATTATTACATATTGATGAAACTAATAGAGAATTACTATTTACTGCTGGTGGAAAAGAAGAAGGAAATCCGTACCACAAATACCTTTATAAAATAGATTTTGATGGAAATGAGCTTACTAATATTTCTCCGGATAAAGGTGCTCACTCCTTTAGTTTTTCTGACGATTACAATTACTTTATAGACACATATTCTTCAACGGACAAACCTCATATTTCGGTTTTAAGAAATAGAAATGGAGATAACATTTTAGATCTTGAAATAGCTGATATTTCAGAATTACAAGCTAAAAACTGGCAACAACCAATTGAATTTAACGTGAAGGCCCGAGATGAAAAAACAGATCTTTATGGCATCATGTATTTACCTAGTCATTATGATGAAACCAAAAAATATCCTGTTCTAAATTATATTTATCCTGGACCACAATCTGGAAGTGTTGGCAATTATTCATTTAGAGTAACACGAAGCGATTTTCAAGCGGTTGCCGAATTAGGTTTTGTGGTAGTAGCAGTAGATGCTATGGGAACTCCAGGTCGTTCAAAATCGTTTCATGATGCGTATTACGGAAACATGGGCGATAATGGTTTACCAGACAATATTACAACCATAAAGCAATTAGCACAACAATATAAAGGAATGGATATTGATCGTGTTGGAATTTGGGGTCATTCTGGAGGTGGTTTTGCTTCTACGAGAGCTCTTTTTGCGTATCCTGATTTTTATAAAGTGGCTGTTTCTGGAGCAGGAAACCATGATAATAGAAATTATGAAGCTGATTGGGGTGAAAAATGGCAAGGTTTATTAGTAAAAGAAACTGTTGACGGTAAACAAGAAGAGGCTACTAATTACGATAATCAAGCAAATCAGCTTTTAGCTGGAAACTTAAAAGGGAAACTACTTATTACTCATGGATCAATGGATAATAATGTACATCCGTCAAGTACTATGTTAGTTGTGGAAGCCTTAATAAAAGCCAATAAGGATTTCGATTTTATTTTGTTCCCTAATAAGAGACATGGTTACGGCGACATGACCAACTATATGACTAGAAAACGTTGGGATTATTGGGTGAAGCATTTACTAAACATGGAACCTCCTAAAGAGGTGTCATTAGAACATTACAAATAACAACCTAAGCTCTATTAGCACTAACACCTATGAAAAATCAACACCTCGTTAGATTAATAGAGCTTAGTCTTGCTACGCTATTTATTAGTACCTCTGGTGCTTTAGGAAAGTATATTGATATGCCAACTCCTGTAGTAATCTGGTGGCGTTGTGCATTGGCACTAGTATTTTTATTTGTTTTCTCTAAACTAGCCCGAATAAACTTAGCTCCAAGGTCAAAAAAAGATTTACCTACCATTATTTTAAGCGCTCTTTTTCTTGGTGCTCATTGGATCACTTATTTTTATTCTTTGAAGTTATCTAATGTTGCTATAGGTATGTTATCACTCTATACGTTTCCGGTAATAACAGCATTGTTAGAGCCTTTTTTCACTAAAACAAAACTAGAAATAACGCATATTTTTTTAAGCATTCTAATTATAATAGGGATCTATTTATTATCGCCAGATTTTAACATTGAAAACTCAGATGTAAAAGGAGTATTGTTAGGAATATTATCTGCTCTTTGTTATGCTTTAAGAATATTGATTTTAAAAGATCACGCTAAAGAATATCACGGAACTACATTAATGATCTATCAACTCATTGTATTGAGTATTGTTCTAATTCCTGCTATGTTCTTAATGGATACCTCTAATATTACGACTCAATATCCTTATGTGATATTATTAGCACTACTTACAACAGCTATTGGACATTCGTTATTTGTACATAGCTTAAAATATTTCTCAGCAAGTTCAGCAAGTATTATTAGTAGTTTGCTTCCTATTTACGGAATTATTATTGCTTTCTTTTTTTTAGGTGAAGTCCCTAAGTTAAATACAATAATTGGTGGGAGCTTAATTATGCTAACTGTAATTATTGAAAGTATTAGAACAAGAAAAAAGCTTAAATAATTATTCTTTCACAATTTTAAATGAAATCGTTTCCTCTTCAGCTTTTAAATTCACAAAATAAATCCCGTTTGAAAAATTTGAAAAAGGCACCTCATTTAGTGTTTTATCCAAGTTGGTTCTTAAAAGTGTTTTTCCTTCAATATTCACAAGTGTCATACGAGCTGTAAGTCCAACAGGCAATTCAACACGCAAAACAGAATTCACCGGATTAGGATAAACTTTTACTGTTTTTTTGTTTAAAACTTTATTTGATAAGGTATTAAAATTTACACACTCACTTATTTCAACACAAGAACCAGATGTTATTTGAACCGCATAGTTTCCATTTGAGGAAGGGATAAAAGATTGATTGGTTTCTGAAGGAATAGGCGTGTTATCATTATTACAATCTAACCATTGATAACTCGCTCCTGCTTGACTAGCCGTTAATGTAGTAGCTGTCATATTCACCGAATTGTCAACCGCAAGCAATCCTCCATTTGTTGCCATAAAGGCCAAGGTAAGTCTTGTAATATCAGCAAAATAATCCATATCCAGATCTGCAACCCTATCGTTTGCAGTATGGTAATTTGGAGTTTGATCATTATTAGACCATGACTCACCTACAAAAATAGCAGGAAACCCATTGCTCCAAAACCAAAAATGATCGGAAGCTGGCGATCCAGGAATAACAACATTAGCATTTAAGTTTAATCCAGAAGAAGATAACACACTTAAAAACTGATCTTTTAACGCTATCGAACTAGTTAAATTAATAACATCAATATCAAAATCGTTATCGCCATCACCATCATAGGCCATCATATCTAAATTCAATACACCTAAAATATTATCGCCATTAGCCTTTGCAGCATCAGCGTAAAATTTTGATCCTAATAAATTATCTTCCTCTTCATCCCATAAGGCATAAATAATAGTATTATCAAAACATTGAGTCGATAAAATTCTGGCTACCTCCAAAACAGCTGTGGTTCCACTTGCATTATCATCTGCACAATAATCGTCAACACTATCGTAATGGGCACAAATAATATAAATATTATTGGGATTTGTTTTCCCTAATTGTGTAGCAATAATATTTCTACCATTAGCACTATAGTTTTGATCGTTTATAGTAATATTATCTAAAGCCGAAAACTTTTGCACCAAATAATCTGCCGCAATATCATTGGCATGACTCTCTCTATTTAAAATGGTTACAGGATTACCATTGACTATGGTTTGATCTTCACCCGAAAACTCTCGAATTACTTTTACCAAAGTATCTTGACTTACCAAATTAACCAAGTCGGTTATAGATTGACCAAAGGTTAAAAAAGGAAAACATAAACAAAACACTAAAACTGAAGTAGGCTTATTCATTATTAATAATGCATTGATTTGTTATCAAAGATACATATTTAACAGAAAAGGTTCGTTTAGGGTAAAACGAACCTTTCTTAAATCAAACATTAAAATCAACAAATTAAGTCATTGAAAACATTGTTTTATACGTTATTATATAAATAGATATTTTTTCTAACCATTTGTTTAATCTTATGTAAAATTACTCATAACAACTTATAATGCTTGTAACTTGAGTTACATACAGGTTCAAAAAATTAATCCTATTAGGTTAAAATTTACTAAAAATTTGAACGGAAATTTGTTTTATCAATTTTTTACTCTACATTTGTAGAGTTAATTCTAATATTGTAGAGTAATGCAGTTATCAAAAACCGAAGAGCAATTAATGCAACATCTCTGGAAACTAGAGAAAGCTTTTATGAAAGATATTTTGGAAGCGTATCCAGAGCCAAAACCAGCAACAACAACTATAGCAACGTTGTTAAAGCGTATGGCTGGAAAAGGTTATGTAGCTTACAAACTCTATGGTAAATCTCGTGAGTATTATCCCTTAGTAAAAAAGAAAGATTATTTCTCTAAACATGTAAATGGGTTAATTAAGAATTTCTTTAATGATAGCGCATCTCAATTTGCTTCTTTCTTTACAAAGGAAACCAATTTAAGCAAAGAAGAGCTAGAAGCTCTAAAAACTTTAATAGATAACGAACTTAAAAAGAAATAACATGTTAGTATATATTATAAAATTTAGTATGTGTTTAGTTCTTTTCTTGGCGGTTTACAAAATACTGCTTGAGAAAGAGAACATGCATGTGTTTAAGCGGTTCTATTTATTAGTGGCCTTAATGGTATCTGCACTTTTTCCATTAATAACATTTACGCAATATGTAGAAGTTGAAAGTACTTCAAATGTTGTAATTCAAAATGTCATAGCTAACACATCACCTGAAATAAGTGAAGGATTTATGACTTACCTGCCGACTATTTTATGGTCCGTATATATTACAGGAGTATTGGTATTCACTATACGTTTCATAAGTAACTTATCTCAACTAAATAAACGTATTAAAAATAACCCAAAGCAGCGTGTAAATAGTTTTACTAATGTCCTTTTAAAAGACACGGTAGCACCTCATTCTTTCTTTAGTTTTATCTTCTTTAATAAAGCAAAGTATGATGCTCAAGAAATACCACAAGAAGTGTTTTGGCACGAGCAAACGCACGCTAAACAAAAACATAGTATTGATGTCCTTCTAATAGAAATATTTCAAGTAATATTTTGGTTCAATCCATTAATCTATGCCACTAAACATGTTATAAAATTGAACCATGAATTCTTAGCAGACCAAGGCGTTTTAAATAAAGGTATTAATACAACAAATTATCAAGAAACCATATTAGCATTCTCATCAAATGCACCACAATCACAATTGGCTAGTGCCATAAATTATTCATTAATCAAAAAACGATTTACAGTTATGAAAACTAAAACATCAAAACAAAAAACCTGGCTAAAAAGTTTGGTTTTATTACCCTTACTCGCAATTAGTCTATACAGCTTTAGCGATACTATTATTGTAGAACGCGACATCTACACTGAAACTCTAAATTTACAAGAAGGTGCTACAAAAAAGCAAATAGCCGAATACAACAAACTAGCAAAAAAGTTTAGTGCTATTGAAGGTTCTAAAAATATAACTATAAGAAAAAAAGATGTAGATCGTATAGAATATTTATATAGCTTAATGACCAATGCGCAAAAGGAGAGTGCTGAGCCATTTCCAAATATTCCACCGCCTCCAGCTCCAGTAGCAATTCAAGTTATACCACCACCGCCACCACCAATACCTGCAGATGCTACCCCTGCTCAAAAGAAAAAATATAAAGCGGCTATTAAAAATTATGAAGAAAAGAAAGTTAAGCTAAAGGTTGAACGATTACCGCCACCACCACCGCCTATTCCTGCTAATGCTACTGAGGCACAAAAGAAAAAATACAATCAAGTACTTAGGCAATATGAAGAAAAGAAAGCTAGAGCAGCTGCAAGAGCTCTTAAAGCAAAACCTATGAGTATTAGAGTAATTAATGCCAAAGAAAAAGCAAAATTAAAAGCAGAAAGAAAGGTCTTAAAAGAAAAAGCTGCGAAGCTAAAAAACAAGGAACGTGAATTAGTTAGAGTTCAAGAACTAAAAGAAGTGGAACAAAAAAGACTATATGCTGATAAAAAAGCTTACCGAGAAAATAGAGCTGCAAAAAATAAAAACCAAAAAAAATATTCCAAAGAAGAAATTTCTAAAAGTCAAGAAAGAGAAAGAAAAAGAGAAATTGAAGCAAGAAAATCAGCTATTGAAACTGCTAAGAAAAAAATTAAAGCCGAAAAGAAAAAACTTGAAAAAGCTAAAAAGAAGCAAGAAAAAGAAAAAGACTATGAACTTGAAGAAGTAGAAGAATTAGAGATTGAGGAAGTTGAAGAGGCCTATGAAGAAGTTGAAATTCGTGAAGTTTCTGGAGAAATTGAAGAACTTCCTAAAAGTACTGAAGAAATAGAAATAGAAGAAATTACAGAAGTCCCTCCGCCGCCAAAATCACCTCTTGATCATGTTATAGATATGGCAAAAAAAGATGCAACATTTTATTTTGAAAATAAAAAGATCTCTTCAGACAAAGCGATTGAACTCTTAAAATCTAATGGTAGTCTAAATATTATGACAAATCATTCAAGCGGTTCAGATTATATAGTTAAAATCTCATCCAAACCTATAGTAATAGAAGACTAACAAACACTAAATATTTCTTAAGAGCCTCGTTTTTCGAGGCTTTTTTGTAACAATTACCTAAAAATTGCGTTCTAATAGACAATCAATCAAAACCTTCAAGATTATGTTAAAGCAATTTTTTATCATCTGCTCTGGGGCAGATACTGATATTTTAGAAAGCTGTTCCAAAGGCGAACAAAATAAATATGCAGGCATAGGCGCTACTGTTTTTTTTACAGCATTAATGGCATTTATTGCAGCTAGTTATGCACTTTATAGAGTATTTGACAATCTACTAGCAGCTATATGCTTTGGCTTTGTATGGGGATTATTGATCTTTAATCTTGATAGGTATATTGTTTCTACTATCAAAAAAACTGGTAATGTAATTGACGAACTTATTCAAGCTTCTCCAAGAATTATGCTAGCTGTAATTATAGCTATAGTCATATCAAAACCATTAGAATTAAAAATCTTTGAAAAAGAAATCAATCAAGTACTATTAGAACAAAAAAATGATTTCACCTTAGCAAATAAAGATCAAATTGCACAACAATATACACCAGCTATAGAGGGTTTAAACAATGACATCAAATCACTTCAAGATCAAATTGACGCGAAAGAAGCAGAAGTAAATGCGCTTTACGATACTTATATTGCAGAAGCCGAAGGTCGTGAAGGCACCATGCTACTTGGCAAAGGACCTGTTTATAAAGAAAAACGTGAAAAACATGATGCGGGTTTGGCAGAGTTACAGGCTCTTAAAACTACTAACAAAGCAAAGATTGAAGCAGCTGAAGCTCAAATTGCAAAGCTCAATACAGACTACGAATCTCAGGTTACCACATCCCAACCAAAAAATGACAAAATAGAAGGTCTTATCACACGTGTTAATGCTTTAGGGGAATTACCTTGGCTTCCTTCATTCTTTATCTTTTTGCTATTTCTTGCTATAGAAACCTCGCCTATTCTGGCTAAGTTATTATCTCCTAAAGGAGAATATGATATCAAGTTTTTAGAAGACGAATCAAAATTAAAAACCTGGGCAGATCAACAAGAGTATCAACGCAAAACTGCATTAACTACGGATCATGTGATCAATGACCGCGTTTATGGCGATATCGCTGAAGAAGAAGAATTATATGCTTATAAAAAGAAAGTCGCCAGAGAGCTCATGAAAAAACAACAAGACGCCTTCTACGAAAAGCAAACAAAAATACTTGGATAATTTATTTTATTTTTATTAAGTCTAAATAAAATAAATTATTATTTTTGGTGGATTTTTATAACCAACTATGAAGAAAAAATTCACCAACCGAAGTTTACACAGGGACTTTGCCTACTTTTATTTTGGCCTTATTATTATCTTTTCGTTTTCAGGAATTATCCTCAACCATCGTCAAGATTGGTATCCAATGGATTACACTTATGAGTCTGAAGAAATAACCATGACCATACCTGAAGATGCCTCTAAATTAAATGACAAAGAATATCTAGCTTCTGTTTCCAAAACATGGACAGAAAATACATTTGATGGAAACAGGCTTCGTGGAGATCAGTTAAGAATTTATTTTAAAGACAATGCTATTGCCGATATTGATGTAAAAACTGGAAAAGGCGTTTTGGAATACAAGCGAAAAGTACCATTTGTTGGTCATTCAATGTATTTACATAAAACCACAAATAAATTCTGGATATGGTATTCCGATATTTTTGGAGCAGCGATGTTACTAATTGCCATTACAGGCATATTAATACCAATGGGTAAACATGGATTTAAACAACGTGGTTGGAAACTAGCTATTGCAGGAATGTTATTCCCGTTAATATTCTTATTCTTGTTAGCCTAGATTGGATTTAGCTTGAAATCCTCACCAAGCCATTCTCTAAGTTTAGCATAAATCTTGCGTTTATCGTCAGGAGAAAAATGCTTGATTCTAGTACCATGATCACCGCCTTCCAAGGTCATTTTTAGAAAATCTACATTTTCCTTCGGATTAGGTGCGCATGCTCCCCAAGGATCGTAAGCGCCATAAATGTAAAGAATCTTGTCGCCTTTCGTTTCAACGTAATTCCTCACCTTTTTTATGTAGTTAGGATTATAAATCATTTCTACATTTGAGGGTGCAAAACGCGCATTTGTAGAACTCTTCACTTTAATTAGTAGATCTTTCACTGGCTCTAGATCAAAACCATAATAACCCAATTCTACCATATGTTGGTAGAACGATGGTAAATAATGATCAAATCCCTTATCATTATACAAACCAACTCCAGAGACTTTTAACAAATAGCTCCAAAGCGTTTTTGCATCAGCCGTTTCACTTGGTATCTCATCACATTGTCCTCCCCATTGCCAAAATGAAAATGGAAACTCTAATACTGAATATTCAAGGGCTTCTTCAATTGGTACTTTAGTAAAACCCATTTTCTTTCTTGTTGCATATGCTCTCAACTCCTTTAAAACTTCTCCTCTATTCTTTAAAACAGCTCGTTGAAACTTCTTGATTTTTTCTCTACAATCTGCACTTCCAACAGAGTTTATTAAATCATTTGTTCTTGGGTCTTCTTGTGTATTTATTAAAGGGGCTACATATGGTACAGCTACATCAATATCTTTAGGGTGCTTAGACTTATATATCAATACAGTTTCGCCACCTTTACTAATTCCTGTAGATATCCATTTCCCTTTATAAAGTTGCTTCAGTTTTGATACAATATCATGATAATCGGCGACTGCCTGATCGTTAGTTAAGTAGTTCCAGGGAATTGGGTTTGGTCGTGATTTTCCATAAAACCGATACTCAATCATTACCTGATTAGACTCCATTATTTTACTCAACTCATACGTTTGTGGTCTCGCATTATAGCCTTCGGTAATTAAAACCGTAGGACTATCGTAACCTGCATGAGACACATAAATATAGTGATCGAAAGTTCCTGCTTTAGGGTTGTTATGATCCAAAGGCTGTTTCAACACGAGTTGATAAGCTTCTGTAAAATGATTAGCAATTCTTATATTACTTATCTGTGCTTTTGGAAACAAAACCTGTAATTGTTCTTTAAATGCTAATCCTTCAAGGTTAATTTTAGAAGATTTACAAGAGCTTAACAGAACTCCTATAAAAAGAACCCATATAAAACGGCTAGTCAATTTCATCTCTTAAATTTTGTTTTTAAAGATAGTCTTACAAAAAAAGGAAAATCTATATAAAGTTATCCAAGATTAATAAAATTTTAGCCTTATCCTAATTAATATGTGCATAGCATTTCAGTTTTATCTATTTTTAGCTTATGGATAATATCACACAAATAGACAATAATTTTATTGAAGATAACACCAATTTCACCGAGCTAATCGATGCCTTAAAAGCGGGATTTTCTTCAAGCGATATTATTGTTCCAATGCGTCATCATCATGACTTCCCAAACCCTGCTGTAGGAGCTGATTCTACTTTGCTATTAATGCCTGCATGGAATCCAAGTCAAGAAGCTGGCGTAAAAATGGTAACCGTAAGTCCAGAAAATGGACAATTCGACCTACCGTCTATTCAAGGTACTTATATTTATATGGATGCCGAAAAGGGAACGTTAAAAGCCATTTTAGAAGCTAAAAGCTTAACTGCTAAACGTACTGCTGCTGCATCTGCTTTAGCTTCTTCATTCTTATCTAAAAAAAATGCGTCGTCGCTTTTAATGATTGGAACTGGAGCACTTTCTGTTAATTTGATTTTGGCTCACGCAAGTATTCGTCCAATTTCTCAGGTATATATCTGGGGAAGAAGTCCAGAAAAAGCGCAAGCAATTTGTGAGGTGTTAAAGCATGAAAGCTTTAACATTGAAACTGTAGAAAGTATAGACGAAAAAATCTCGGACGTTGATATTATTTCCTGTGCAACCCTTTCTAAAACACCGTTAGTTTTAGGAAAACATCTAAAAGAAGGGCAACATATTGATCTTGTGGGTGCTTATAAAAAAGACATGCGTGAAGCCGATAACGATGCCATCGCTAAAGCGTCTGTTTTTGTAGACACCTATCAAGGCGGATTAAAAGAAAGCGGCGATATTGTAATTCCTTTACAAGAAGGAATTATTAAAGAAACTGATATTAAAGCTGATTTATTTGAGCTATGTTCTAAAATAAAAAATGGTAGAGTTAACGATTCTGAAATTACCGTTTTTAAATCGGTTGGACATGCTTTAGAAGACTTAGTGGCAGCAAAATATTATTACAACAAATTTACTCATGAGTAACACATACCAAAACATATTAAAACATACCGAGTTTCAAGCACCATCAGATTGGTTGCAAATAAAAACCATCGATATGCATACAGGTGGCGAGCCGCTTCGCGTGATCGTTGATGGCTTTCCTGAGTTAAAAGGAAATTCAGTACTAGACTACAGGCGTTACTGTAAAGAGCATTTTGATCATTTGCGAACAGCCCTTATGTTTGAACCTCGAGGTCATGCCGATATGTATGGTTGTATTTTATTACCACCTAATGATGACGATGGAGATTTTGGCATTATCTTTTTACATAACGAAGGTTATTCTACCATGTGTGGTCATGCAATTATTGCTATTTCTACACTAGCCGTAAAAATGAATTGGGTAGATGTAAAAGAAGGTGATAATATTTTAAAAATTGATGCCCCTTGTGGACGAATTACCTCTTACACCAATGTAAAAAATGGAAAAGTAACTGGAGTACGTTTTCATTGTGTACCTAGTTTTGTGGTTGGTCTAGACAGAACTGTCGAGATTGACAATCTAGGAAAAGTAAATTACGATTTAGCTTACGGTGGTGCATTTTACGCCTATGTAGATATGGCTAAAAACAACTTTGACTTTGATCTAAGTCCAGATTCTTATCGTCAATTAATACAAACAGGAATGGATATTAAACATGCGGTAATGGAAGCAGACAAAGAAATTCTCCACCCTTTTGAAGGCGATTTAAGTTTCCTTTACGGGACGATATTTATCGATAACAACAAACAACCATCAGGAGTAGATAGTAGAAATGTATGCATTTTTGCTGAAGGAGAAGTAGATCGTTGCCCTACAGGTTCTGGAGTTTCAGGACGCATGGCCATACATAAAGCGAGAAAGGAGATAGATTTTGGAGATACCATGTCTATTGAAAGTATTACTGGTTCGGTTTTTATTGGCTCTGTAGTTTCTGAAGACGATTATGGTCCATTTACGGCAGTTATTCCTCAAGTTGAAGGGACAGCATACATTACAGGAATGCAAACTTTTGTGATCGATCCTAACGACCCTATGAAAGATGGGTTTATTTTAAGGTAAGCTTACTTTGAAAATATCCAAGTAGCTTTATGCCAAATGGTTTCTAAAGGACCTCGTTTATATCGCTTTGCCCAAAGTGTACAACAATACCACATTACTATTGCTAAAACAGCTCCAATAATAAAACTATATGTAGCACCTGTATATTTGTACAACCCAAAGCCAAATCCGTAATAAATAGCAGATCCTAAAACAGATTGAAACACATAGTTTGATAAGCTCATTTTCCCTATTGGCGATAATAAATTAAGTGCTTTAAATCCTTTTGCCGTTTGAAAAAGAAGCACAAAACCTGATACTAAAACAAGTGTAAATGCCATATTAGCCCAAGAAGTTTCTATAGTACTTAAAGAATTGCGTATGACTTCATTTTCGATCAAGGATTCCATACTTTTCTGAATGATGAACAAAGGAATAAATATTACTGAAGAAATAACCAATACCCTTTTCCATAAATGATTGTTCTTATTGCTAGCCCTAAACAGTTTTAATCGTCCGGCAAGCATTCCCAAAATGAATAATGCTAGCATGTGAAAGAATCGCCCATTCTCCCAACTCCATAGCACAACAGCTTTTTTACCATTGGTTAAGTTTCCAATTACTGTATCTGTAAACGAATTACTTTCTATATACTCATGCATCTTTCCGAAATATGTCCAGGATTCAGGATCGACTACCTTCAAATCTGGGTTTTGCAAAAGATGAAATAAACTATACAACTCAAACGGCTGCAACAATAAAAAGACAGCTATAAAAAATAGAACCTTTGTGTTAATTTTAGTAAGTGGAATTAACAGAAACCCAACCAACGCATAAAGCGTTAAAATATCACCTTGGAAAAAAGCTGTATTAATAATTCCAAATGCAAACAACAATACTAATCTCCAAGCAAATCTTGCTCTAAAATCGTTTCCTCTTTTTTCTTGATTATGTGTTTGAATATAATAGGTCAACCCAAAAAGCAAAGCAAAAATAGCATACGATTTCCCTGAAAATAAAAAGAATAAGGTTTCCCAAACCACCTTATCTGACATCAAGATCCAAGAAGGTAAATTTTCAGGAAAATAGTAGTAATCAAAATGTTCAATATTATGCAATAACATAATTGAAACAATGGCAAACCCTCTCAAGGCATCTACTACATGTAATCTGGTATTATTAGACATTTTTTACTAGGTTTAAAAAAAGCTGCCTCTCCAGGCAGCTTTTTAATACTAAATCAAAATTTAAGTATGAAACAAATTAGGTTATGTTGCTGGTAACCCAATTTTCTTTAAGTCTACTGACTATACTTTATATATTATTCACTGTAAGTAATCACCTTTAAATAATCATTATTTTTCCCCACAATAATAGATGGTTTCTTCATAATTGAAATAGGCTTCATTTGTTTTACATCTCCTTTTAAGTACACACCACTTTCATCATGGCTCATTGCTTTAAAATCGCCTCTACCATTTCCTTTTAATACTAATCCATATCCGGCATCATTTCTAGGAGTTTCTACTTCTGACTGATATAAATTACCTGCGATTAAAATATCGAGGTGCTCATCATTATCAAAATCGTTTACTATGATACTATTAATACTAGAAAATTGTGCTTCAAATGGAAGATGATGTAATGTAAAGCTTCCATCGCCATTGTTTTCAATATATGCACTTGCAAAATTTGTTGCACTATAGTTTACAGACTCAGACAATGCCTGATTACCATAAACCTCTACTAAATTAGCCTTACCAAAACTGTCGTAATCTGGAAATTTCTCCTTTATAAAAGGCATTTGGTTTGATGAACATTCTCTACCTCTTAATGGATAAAGCTCTCCTTCATTATGATATCCTAAAACAATATCTATACTTCCGTTGTCATCAAAATCTTTTGCATAAACATTAAAAGGTGCTTCTTTACTAGCCTTGTATTTATAGTTTAAGCCCAAATTACCTGCAATAAAATCTTCATCACCATCATTATCGATATCTGCAGCTGTAAGACTAGACCACCAACCTACTTGATCTTGTAAACTAGAATTCTTTAATCTTTCAAAAGTTCCATCTCCTTGATTTTTAAAAATTTCTATGGCCATCCACTCACCTGTAATGACAAGATCGATATTATCATCTTGATCGTAATCACTCCAAACTGCATCTGTAACCATTCCAATATGTTCAAGCTCAGGAATATTATTACTCTCTACTTTTACTAATTTCCCTCCTTTATTCTCCAATAAATAACTTTGTGAAGGACTTGGATATTTACCCGGAGTTTGTCTAGCTCCTACAAAAACATCTATATAACCATCTTTATTAAAATCTGAAGTTTTAACTACACCTCCTGAAACTAACATTTCTGGAAGAACGTTTCTTGCAAATTTAAAATTACCTTTACCATTGTTAAGGTATACTCTATCCTGTAAAAGTGGATCACCGTTTAAGTATTCATTGCCACCACTCACAACATACAGATCTAAATCACCATCTTTATCAATATCAAAGAATATTGCATCTGTATCCTCGTATGCTTTGTCATTTTCCCAAATTGATTGGGTTTTATTTTCATAAAAAGTTCCTTTGCTAGACTGTAAGTATAAATGTCCAGAAAACCCTTTAGCGCCTCCTACATAAAAATCGTCTAAACCATCATTATTAACATCTGCTACAGCTAATGCAGGACCAAACTCAGACATTTTATGAGGCAACAAACTTTCACGTTTATAATCATCAAACACGTTTTCACTATGCTTATGATCTAGTTGGGCTACTAAAGTTTTGTCTTCAAATAAAGGTTTAGCCTCAATTCCATTTCTAGATTCAGTATTAGCATTAGAATATGCCAATGTAATTTCCTGGTTTACTTTTATGCCTTGTTTAATTTGCTTTTTACCATCTGGCCAAACAATTAATAGGCTGTCTATGCTTTCATTTTTACCAAGGCCAAAATGAATTACTTCAGACACTGATGATTGATATCCTCTGGTAAGTTGTTGCTCTCGAGTTAACTCATTACCATCAACCCAAATAGTAATATTTGCACCAATCGCAGTGTGATTATTTTCTAAGCCTTTAAGACTAATTTTTAAATAGTTGTTTTCAAACAATTGGTCTGAATTATTTTTATAGATATAGGCCGGTTCATCAATATTATTAACTACAAGATCCATATCGCCATCATTATCAAGATCAGCATATGCTGCACCATTAGAGTATGACGGTTTACTAAACTCCCATTCTTTCCCAATATTGGAAAAGGTTAGGTCACCATTGTTTTTATAAAAATAGTTTGTTGATGCTCTGTTAGGTGTTTTATCAATTAACTCGAGTACTAAAGCCGAATAGTCTTCTTTTTTATCATAGGCTTGTTTTACCCTTTCTTTTTTAAAGCGATTGTAATCATTATTCATAAAATCCCTTTTCAGACCGTTTGCAATGAAAATATCTAGCAATCCGTCATTATCGAAATCTACAAACAAAGGTGCCCAACTCCAATCTGTGTTAGAAACATTGGCTAAGTGTGATATCTCGCTAAAAAAAGGCTCATTAGAAACCGTTCCATTATTTAGCTGAAGAGCATTGAACATATATTGCCTATGAAAACCATTTTTAACGGCATTCTCAAACTTTTCAACATTCATTCCGCTCATACTGGTTTTGATACCATAGTTGTCTTCTGAAACCATGTCTACAGTTAAGATATCAGTCTTTCTATCGTTGTTAAAGTCGGCTATATCCAATCCCATTGAAAAATAGGAGATATGTTGTGTACTGGTTTTAATTTTATCTTTAAAGCCCAGATGTACTCCATCTTTCATTCCTTGGTTTATATACATATAATCATGTTCTAAGAAGTCATTAGAAACATAAATATCCTGCCAACCATCGCCATTTAAATCGCTTGTTACTACACCTAAACCACAACTAATCGGGTTTGAAGCTATACCCATATTTTTGGTCTCTTTAAAAAATCCATTATCGTTTTCAAAGAGTTTATCTCCAATTAAAGCATCGTATTTTAATTTTAGAACCGGATCGCCGTCTGCTTCTTCTAATCTAATACTATGGTTTAACTGATACATATCTAAGTCACCGTCGTTGTCATAGTCAAAAAACGCTGATTGTGTAGTATAAGAGCTAGTATTCAACCCATATTTAGCAGCACTTTCTGTAAATGTTAGATCGCCATTATTTATATAAAGCTCATTGGCTCTTTTATCGGCACCGAACTTACCAGATTTAGAAAGATAGATATCTAAAAAACCATCATTGTTGATATCTACCATAGTTACACCTGTCGTCCAACCGGCTTTACCTAAAACACCTGCTGTTTCAGTAATATCTTCAAACTCTAAATTCCCTTTATTAAGGTAAAGTTTATTTTTATAAATATTTGCTGTAAAATAGAGGTCTGGAAGCCCATCATTGTTTATATCTCCAACAGACACACCACCACCATTATAGAAATATTCATATTCTATACTGTTCATTTCAACACCTTCGGTAATGGTATTCTGAAAAGTAACATTTGTTTTTTCTGGAGATAGAAGAGTAAAAAGATCTGAAGGTTTACTAGAATCATTAGATTCACACCCCATAATCCCAACAGCTAGTATAAAAAACAAGAATTTTTTAATCTTCATTTTAAAATAAGTTAAAAAAGCACCACAATAACTTAGATAATTATTGGGTGCTTTAATTTAATCATATATATGTTATTTAAGCTTAGTTAATATGCGGATTATTTAATCTTTCATTCGCCGGAATTGGTAAGAACGCATCATCCTCAAAAGAGAAATTGCTAGCTCCAGGCTTTCCAGAATTTATAATCGCATCTGTCATAACAGCGCTACCCCATCTTCTTAGATCGTAGAATCTTTGTCCTTCTAAAGCAAATTCAACAGCTCTTTCATGCATAATCTGCTGACGTATTCCTGCTTGTCCTGTGGCTGTAGTTGCAGGTAAAAATGCTCTTGCTCTAACTTCATTAATGTAAGGAATAGGGTCACCAGATCCTGATTCGTTTAAAGCTTCAGCATACATTAAAAGCACATCTGCATAACGCATAAGTGGTGTATTGATATCAGACCTCCAACTATTAGGATATAATTCATCTCGGTGTAAATATTTTTTCCAACCTGGCTTGTCATTTCCTACTCCAAACCAGTCTTCATAAGTCCATCCATATATATTAACATCATCATCGTTAAAGAACATTGTTCCATAACTACGATCGTCAAATTTATTTAATCCTGATACTGTTCCTACTTCTGAAGAGATTCGTCCTTCAGATTTCATTTCAGAAAGTAACTTTTGAGTTGGTAACATTGCTTCCCAACCACCCATTTCGCTTGCAGCAAAATTTGGTATTCCAGCATAAATTACATTACCTCCATTAACTTCATTAAATGTATAAGCAACTTCAAAAATTGTTTCAGTGTTAAGTACATTGGTTCCTTCGTTACTACCATCAAATAATGAGCTAAAATCGGCTACAAGATCGTATGCATTTAAATCTATAACATCTTTTAAACTAGTGGCTGCACTAGTCCAATCTAATTGATTTAAGTGAGATTTTCCTAAGAATGCTAATGCTGCACCTTTGGTAGCTCTTCCACGATCTTCATCTCCATACGACACAGGTAGATCTGCTGCTGCTTCTGAGAAATCTCTTTCTATAGCGGCCCAGGCATCTTCTCTAGTAGATAATGGTTGTAATAGGTCTTCAGCTGATTGTGGTAAAAAATCAAAAACAATAATTTGTTCCCAATTCATCAATAATCTAAAGTGGAAATAGCCTCTTAAAAACTTTGCTTCAGCAATAATTTGTCTTTTTGCATCGGCTGAAATTTGTTCTTCAGTCATATTCTCTACATTATGAATTACTGTATTGGCAGCAGAAATACCATTATAACTTCTATTCCAATAAGTTTCCATTCTTGTGTTATTATCTACAACATTATAATTAGAAAACGCATTTTGGTCTGGATAGTTTGCAACAACATCAGCTCCAGATTTTGTCATATCAGATCTAAAATTCTCTACAACATAATTTACTTCTGTATGGCTCCAAGTACCTCCATTAAGTCTTTGATAAGCTGTAGTTAATGCTAAATTTGCATTGGTTTCACTTTCCCAATAATTGGAAGAATCTAAATCGTCTGGTGATGCTTTAACTAGATCATCTTCTTGACATCCTGTAAAGAATACCAGTGCGAAGATTGCCAGAACTCGAAATATTATATTTTTCATCTCTTTATTTTTTAAAAATTAACTTGCACTCCGAATAATGAAGTTTTAATATTAGGATAGCTTTCAAAATCAGTTCCTGAATTTAAAGTTCCTCCTATTTCAGGATCAATACCAGAATAATCAGTAAATGTTAAAATATTCTGTAGGTTCATATATACTCTAACCTTTCCTAATTCTAGTTTATCAGTAATTTCCTTTGGTAAGGTATATCCTAATTGAACGTTCTTTAGTCTTAAGAAAGAGGCATTTTCTAAAAATCTAGTTGAATTTCTTGAACTGTTTTGGTTAGGGTCTCCTAATACTGCTCTAGGAATATTAGTATCAGTATTTGAAGGTGTCCATGAATCTAAACCAGATACTAAGTAATTTCTATAGTTATCGTTTGCTTCATAGTTTTGTCTAATAGTATTATAGGCCTTTTGACCAAAAGCACCATAAAACTGAACAAACGCATCAAAGCCTTTATAACTTCCAGATAAATTTAATCCCATAGTTACTTTAGGAATACCAGATCCTGAATATACTAGATCATCATCATTTAGCACACCATCACCATTAATATCCTTAAATCTAATATCTCCTGGTGCTGCAAGTGGTTGAATAAGGTCTCCTCCAACACTATGAGCATCTACTTCAGCTTGTGTTTGGAATATCCCATCTGTTTCATATAGCCAAAAACCACCTACCGGATATCCTAATTTAGTAATATTGGCAGGACTACCATCTAAAGTAGTGGCTCCACCTGGATAAATATCTGTATCCTTATCTAACTTAACTACTTCATTTGTATTATGAGCCAAAGTTAAACCTAGATCATACTGAAACTCTCCTGTATTTTTTCTATACTTTATTTCAAATTCTATACCTTGATTCTCAATATCACCACCATTAGTCCAAGGACTGTTAAATCCTGAAGAACCAGGAAGTGTGGTTCTAATAATCATGTCTTCAGTGTTTCTCTTGTAATAGTTTATAGATCCAGATAATCTGTTACTAAATAATCCAAAATCAACACCAAAGTTCATGTTAATAGTTGTTTCCCATTGTAGTGATGGATTAGCAAAATCTCTAAACGTGTAACCTAAAGACTGTAATTCATTGGTTCCAAAAGGATATCTATAGCCAAAAACTGAACTTACTGCATAATCATAGGCACCTAATCTTGATTCACTACCAAGACTACCCCAAGACGCTCTTAATTTTAAGAAATTAATTACCTCAACATCAAAAAAGTCTTCATTACTGATCTTCCATCCAGCCGCAAAAGACGGGAATACTCCATAACGGTTACCAGAACCAAATCTTGAAGATCCATCACGACGTACAGTAGCCTGGAATAAATAGCGGTCGTCAAAACTGTAATTTAAACGTCCATAGATAGAATGTCTTGCAGTTTCCCAACCAGATCCATAGCTGTTTCTTATACCATCTGCTCCAGAATCAAGTGTATTAAAAGCAGAATCTAAAAACCCAGTAGAAACTTCAGTCCCGTCATCTAATACTTTTTTCCCTTCTACAGAGGCTCCTATCCAATCTAAAGAAATATCTTGTTTCGATAAACCAGCTAATAAACCAATTGTATGTTTCCCAAAGGTCTTATCATAATTAAGGAAGCCTTCAAAATTTGTTTGCAAATATTCACTTCTATATTCTTCTACATAATGGTATTCAACTTCTCTTTTATTTGATACTCGATGCGGCCTAACTCTTTCATAGGTGCTCACATTCGAATTCTCAATACCTGCTCTACCTGTTAATTTCAGACCTTCTATAATATCTAAAGTTCCAGTAAAGTTGGTAACAAGATTTTGCTCTTTACCTCTATTATCATTAAATGAATCTTCTCCTATTGGATTTGTGTGGTCTGGAACTCCATTAAAGTCATCATCAGATATATAACCAAATCCTGAAGCCCTAGACGGGTCTCTAACTGGCACTATAGGCATTAATTGATACGCTCTATTTAGATTACTTCCAAAAAGCTTATCATCTGTTTGCACATAATAAACATTGGCTCCTAATGACACTCTTCCTTTAGTTCCATTAACCTTAGCTCTTAATTGTTGTTTTTTTCTACTTTCATCTTTTAAAATACCATCTCTTTTATTTAACCCAGCAGAGACCATATAATTTAAATTTGTTGTTCCTCCTGTTACAGTAAGGTTATGATTTTGAATTGAACCATTACTAAACAACTCGTCCATCCAATTAGTATCAGTTGTGAATGAGTCATTAATGTATGTAGGCGCAGAACCTGGCGAAGATGCTTCTATTTTTCTTGCCATTTCCAAATACTGAGATGTATTAGCAAAATCTAAAGTGTTGTTTATTTTATCTATACCGTAATATGAACTATATTGAATATTCATCTTACCATCTTTACCTCCAGATTTTGTAGTTACTAAGATTACCCCGTTAGCCGATAGCGATCCATAAATAGCTGCAGCTGCACCATCTTTTAAAACCTCTATACTTTCAATATCATCTGGATTCAACAGATCGAAGTTACCTTGAATACCATCAATAATAACTAATGGTGCGTTTCCTCCTATAGATCTAAAACCTCTAATATTAATAGCAGCTCCGGCACGAGGGTTTCCAGAACTTCTTCTTACTACTAATCCTGGTACCTGACCTTGCAGACCATCTACAGCTGTATTGGTTGCAAATTTCTGTAAATCTTCTCCTTTTACAGAAGAAATTGCCCCTGTTAAATCAGATTTTTTCTGAGTACCATAACCAACTACAATAATTTCATCTAACCCTGCAGCATCTTCTTGCATGGTTACATCAATTGTAGTTCGTCCTTCAACAGCTACTTCTTGTGTAGCATAACCTAGGTATCTAAATACCAAAACGGCATCAGACCCCGAAACAGTAATTGAATAATTACCGTCAAAATCGGTTTGTGTTCCTGTTGTCTCATTACCCTTTACTGTCACAGTAGCTCCTGGTAGCGGTTGCCCTGAACCATCAGAAACTGTTCCGTTCACTGTTGTGTTTTGCGCATATGAATTATTTACAAATCCAAACGACAAAAACACAAGTAGCATTAAAAACAGTACATTAATCGAGTAATGTTGATTTTTTGATTGCTTTGTTTTCATATTAAATTTAACATTAGTTACACCCTGATCAACAGAGCATTATACATAATAATCAGCCCATATTCAGTGCTGAAAAATCTTAACTTCGTCGCTAATGTAAATGAAAATCAATAAAATTACCAACTAGTACCTACCAGTTTGTTTTTGTTAAAACTTTTATATATTTGTCTCATGGGCATCGTAACAATTCATGAAAATTTAGGAGTTCCTAAATACAAACAAATTATTGCTTCAATTGAAGATTCAGTTGTAAATGGAGAACTAAAAAGAGGAGATCGACTACCTTCTATTAACAGTATACGAAACCGATTCTCATTATCGCGAGATACGGTTTTAATTGCTTATAACGATCTAAAAGTTCGTGGAATAATTCAATCAATTCCGGGGAAAGGATATTATGTAAAAAGTGAGAACATCAATATCACACAAAAAATATTTCTTTTATTTGACGAATTAAATGCTTTTAAGGAAGATCTTTATAGTTCATTCCTTAAAAATTTGAACAATAATATTGAAGTCGATATTTTCTTTCATCATTTTAACCAAGATGTTTTTAGCAAGCTAATCTATGATAACATTGGTAATTATAATTCATATATCATTATGCCTGCAAACATTAGAGATGCCCACATTGCAATTGACCAATTACCTCAGGATAAAGTTTATATTCTTGACCAAACGTATGATGAATTATTAAAATACCCTGCTATTTATCAAAATTTTGAAAAAGATATTTTCAATAGTTTAACCAAAGGCATACACCTTATAAAGAAATACAACAAATTAGTTCTTTTGTTTCCAGAGCATAAACAACCTATAGGTATGCTAAGAGGGTTTCAATTATTTTGTAAAATGAATGCTTTGAATTGTGAGGTCATTGACACTTTAGATTATCGAACCCCTGAAAAAGGAGAAGTATATTTAATTCCGGATGATCGCAACCTTATAGTCATCATTAAAAAACTAAAAGAACAAAATTTAAAAGTTTCAAAAGACATTGGTATTATTTCGTACAATGACACCTTATTGAAAGAAATTGTAGAAGATGGTATAACAACTATTTCTACCGATTTTAATGAAATGGGTGAACGTTTAGCTCAAATGGTCATGAACAAAGAATCCATACAAATTGAAAATAGAAATACCTTAATTTTACGAAACTCACTATAACATTAACCAAAACCAACCCCTTGTTTAATATAATACACACACTACATAAAGACAGTAAGACCAACTTTATTACGTTGGAAGATGCCAGTTCTAGATCGTTCGCAAAAATCCTTTTGAATTTTGGAGGGAGTTTACAAGAACTCTCATTAAATAACAAAGAGATCATTAGAGATTTAAGCCCGCTAACATACGAAACTACATTTGCATCGGCTATTTTGTTTCCATTTTCAAACAGGATTAAAAACGGCACCTATACTTTTAAACAAAAGCATTACTCCTTAGATGTTAATTTAAAAGAGGAAAACAATGCCATACATGGCCTTGTTTATAATAAAGAGTTTAAGCTCGAATCTCAAGAAGTCAATTCAAAATTTGCCAAGGTGACCTTAAGTTATGTAGAAAATCAAAGGGCAAACGGATTCCCATACATTTATACCATTTTTTTAACGTATACGCTTACCAAAAACGATCTTAACTTAACAATTACAATAGAGAATAATGACGATGATGCATTTCCTTTTAATGTAGGTTGGCATCCTTATTTTAATAGTAGTGATTTATATAATAGCAGGCTTTCTCTGAGAAGTGACAAAAAGTTAAAATTTAACAAAGAAATGATCCCTATTAAAATAGATGATATTGAACCTGTTACTGGTTTTCAAATAGGCGATCAAAAATTTGACGATTGTTTTATTTTAAGCAGTGATAATATCTCATTCAAAACACCAAATTATGAGATAGACATAACGTCTTCATCTAAAGAAAATTACCTTCAGGTATTTACCCCTAAAAAAGCAAACACTATTGCTCTGGAGCCTATTACAGCACCAGGAAATAGTTTTAATAATAAACTTGGTTTACAAATCTTAAACCCTAATGAAACGCATAGTGTTTCATGGAAAATAAAACTTATTACAAATGAATAGATCAATTAGTTTTTTAAGCGCCCTTATCTTACTCTTTATTGTTAGTTGTAAAAAAAACAATGATATAAAAGACACGCCTAACTATGAGTATTTAACGTTTAGTAAAAACATTTTAAACTACAGTGTTGTTCCTGATAAAAGAAGAGACAAATCTGGTTTGATGTTCTCAGATCAAGGTGCTTGGTTTGCTTATAGCACCTCAGATAGCACAAAGCTTACAAGCTTTTCAGGTCCATTTTTACTTACGCAACAATGGGGAGTTTGGTCTAGTAAGGCATTAGCAAATTTAACTATTGAAAACCAAAATTGGAGTACACCTGAAGTCTCTAATCATAATAGTCATCTTGAGCAGACATTTACAAATAATGATCTGGAATTAACTCAGCAACTTGTTTTTGTATCTGGACATACTGCTCTTATAAATACTAGTATAAAAAATAAAAGCGATGCTCCTCAAAAAGTATCTTATTCATGGAGCAATTTGCCTGTTCTGGCAGATTCTCTTTCATTTTCTATGGAAAATAAACTTGTAAAGATTTCATCACCAAAAACAGATGCTATTGGGTACTTATCTTTTCCAAATGAAGAAGCTGCTACAAATGAAGCAGGTTATTCTACATCATTGAAAACTGTTTCTATTGAGCCTAACGAATCTATTTCATTCGCAACATCTCAAACATTTATTTTTTCAGAATATTCATGGGCAGACGAACAGAAACTTTTATCTGAAATTGATTTCGATTCTGTTTTAAACGCTCGAAAAACAGAGAAAAACAATCAAATAAAATCATTGGTTGAAAACCGAAAGACACAATTTCAAGATACAATGTATGCTGAAGTATTAGCAAAAGCAGCTCTTACTATGCAAAATAACTGGCGTATTCCTGCTGGCGAAATTGCTTTTGAAGGGATGTTTCCTAGTTATCATTACAGTGGATTCAATGGGTTTTGGTCTTGGGATACATGGAAGCAAGCTGTAGGTGTATCGTTTTACGATACGCGATTAGCAAAACAGCAAATGAAACAAATGTTTGAGTTTCAATATGACGATGGTTTTGTTGCCGATGTGGTTTACAGAACAGGAGGTCATAATTTAAGAGATACTAAGCCACCTTTATCTGCTTGGGCAGTTGCCAAAATTTATGAAAAAGATAACGATCTAGAGTTTGTAAAATACATGTATCCAAAACTTAAAAAGTATCATAATTGGTGGTATGCAAAAAGAGATCACGATCAAGATGGTATTTGTGAATACGGTTCAACAGATGGAAGTTTAATTGCTGCTAAATGGGAAAGTGGTATGGATAACGCCATTCGTTTTGACGATTCTAAAATTGTTAAAAATGGGGAAGGTGCTTTTTCATTAGATCAAGAGAGCGTAGACTTAAACGCCTATTTATATGCTGAAAAATTATACTTAGCGCAATTATCTGAAGCCTTAAATAATGGAGATGCCGATACTTACAAAAAAGAAGCTGAAGCATTAAAAAGCACTATTCAAACTCAATTCTATGATGCTGAAGATGGTTGGTTCTATGACACAAATTTAGATGGAGATACTTTTATTAAAGGTGAAGGTAGTGAAGGCTGGACAGCACTTTGGGCAAAAGCTGCTACACAAGAACAAGCTGAAGCTGTAAAAGTAAGAATGATGAATCCTGATAAATTTTTAACTAAAGTACCTTTTCAAACTATGAGTGCGGATCATGAAAAATTTGATCCATTAAGAGGTTATTGGCGAGGACCAAATTGGTTAGATCAAGCCTATTTTGGTGTAAAAGGATTACGTAATTATGGGTTTAATGAAGAAGCTGATAAAGCTACAGTTCAAATTTTTAAAGGCGCCGAAGGATTATTAGAAAAAGGGAAAGCCATCAGAGAAAATTACCACCCAATTTCAGGAAAAGGATTAAATGCTCGTAATTTTAGCTGGAGTGCAGCACATGTTATCATGCTGTTAATGAACGATTAATGAAACAATTGATAATACTATATTCTCTACTCCCTTGTCTGACGTTAACACACGCTCAGCAAAAGGATCCTACCTTAGATTATCAGTATTATATAGAAAACGAGCACGTTATTAGCGAAAACAAGCTACCTGCTCATGCTTCATTTACATCGTATTTTTCAGAAGAAACACGAGTCTCTGGTAAGCCAAAATATGTCAAATCACTTAATGGTTTCTGGAAATTCAATTGGGTTAAAAACCCAAAAGAGCGGCCTACAACATTCATGGAGTCAAAATTTGATGCTTCCAATTGGGATAATATTAAAGTTCCTTCAAACTGGGAAGTTGAAGGCTACGGCATTCCTATTTATGTGAATCATCAATATGAATTTGCAGATTACAAAGCTCCTGTAGCTAACGATATGGAATTCATCGATAGAATCTATCCCAAAAATCCTGGTGATGTTCCTAATGATTATAATCCCGTTGGTTCTTATATTAAAGAGTTTACTCTAAACAAAGACTGGAAAGATAAAGAGATCATACTACACATTGGTGCAATGAAATCAGGTGGATTCGTTTGGGTAAATGGGAATTACATTGGCTATTCCCAAGGCAGTAAACTTCCAGCTGAATTTAATATTTCAAAAGCACTTAAAACTGGTAAAAATACAATTGCATTACAAATTTTCCGATGGACAGATGGCTCTTATCTTGAATGTCAAGATTTTTGGCGTATAAGTGGCATTGAGCGTGATGTATTTATTTATGCACAACCAAAAATTCGTATTCAAGATTTTGAAGTAACATCAGTATTAGATGAATCTTATAAAAATGGTGTGCTTAATCTAGAAGTCTCTTTAGAAAATCATTTAAACAAGCAAAAAGGAATTACAATTTACTATGCAATTTCAGATAGTAAAGGAACACAAATTAACTCTAGCAAAAACACTATTGATTTAGAAAGATCAGCGTCAGGAAAAACAAGTTTTCAAGCAACACTACCTAATATAAAACAATGGAGTGCAGAACATCCAAACCTGTATAATTTACTTATTGAAACACGAGATTCTAAAGGAAAGTTGATAGAAGCTACCACTACAAAAATTGGTTTTCGTTCTATAGAAATTAAAAACGGTTTGCTCTTAATAAATGGTCGACGTATAACTTTAAAAGGAGTAAATGCGCAAGAAACCGATCCTGAGACTGGTCATATTATGTCTGAAGAACTTATTTTAAAAGACATTAAACTTTGGAAAGAAAACAACATCAACGCTGTACGCTTAAGTCATTATCCTAGAGGAAGACGATTTTATGAACTTTGTGATATTTATGGAATATATGTAGTTGACGAAGCCAATATTGAATCTCATGGCATGTATTATGGCAAGTATTCGTTAGCAAAAAAGCCAAATTGGGAGAAGGCACATGTAGATCGTATGTTACGTATGGTAAAGCGTGACAGAAACCATCCTTCGGTTATTATATGGTCTATGGGAAATGAAGGCGGAAATGGAGTCAACTTCTTCTCGGGTTACGATGCTATAAAAGCCAATGACAATACCAAGCGTCCAGTTCAATACGAGCGTCCATACAAAGATTATGACGGTAGTTTATATGATATGGATGCTAATACAGATATCATAGTACCTCAATATCCTTCTCCAAAACGTTTTGAAGAGATTGGAAGGTCAAAAACCGACAGACCTTTTATTCCTAGTGAATATGCTCACGCCATGGGAAATAGCACTGGAAATTTTCAAGATTACTGGGACATTATTGAACAATACGATAATCTACAAGGAGGATTTATTTGGGATTGGGTAGACCAATCTATTTGGAAAACCAACAAAAAAGGACAGCGCTATTATGCCTATGGAGGTGATTACGGTAATAATATGCCTACTGATAATACGTTTTTAAATAATGGTATCGTCTTCCCAGACAGAACGCCTCAACCAGCTTTATATGAGGTTAAAAAGGCTCACGAATACATTAATTTTAAACATAAAGGTATAAACAAACATAACGAACTAAGAGTTTTAGTTGAAAATTTATACGACTTTACAAACCTTGATCAGTTTGAGTTTAAAGCTTACATAAAAGCAGATGGTGAAATTTTAAAAACAATAGATATTGAAGATATTTCTGTTGAAACACAAACAGGAAAATTAATTAGATTACCTCTTAAGAATGTCACTTTTAAAGAGAATACAGAATATTTTGTTGAACTTTCTGCTACTACAAAAAGTGCTTGGGGCATTCTTCCTAAAGGACATAAAGTTGCTCGCGAACAGTTATTCTTATCAAGAAAATTCACAAAAAAATCTACAGAAACTGGTTCTGGTTCAGAGTTATCTATTAAAAAACCTAAAGACGCTATTATTATTTCTAACAATTTAGTAGAAGTTATTTTTAGCTCTAAAAGAAATAGAATTGTCTCTTATAAATTTAAAGGCAAAGAGCTATTCAAAAATGGCAAAGGACCAAAACCTAACTTCTGGAGAGCCGTTACCGATAATGATTTTGGAAACAGAATGCATGAACAAAATATAGAATGGAAAGAAGCAACCATTAACCCAAAAACAACCAAAACAGAAACAAAGACTCTCGAAAATGGAGATGTAGTTTTAAATATTACATACAAACTTCCAGCTGTAGAAACTAGTTTTCTTTCCATTTATACTGTTAAAACAAACGGAACCATAAAAGTTGAGAACACACTTAATGCCTCTGGTTATAAAGGTGACATTCCAAGAATAGGTATGCGTATGCAATTACCTAAGATCTACAATTCTCTTACCTATTATGGTCGTGGTCCATGGGAAAATTATCAAGATCGAAAAGCTTCTGCTTTTATAGACGTTTATACATCCTCAGTAAGTGATCAGTATGTGCCTTATATTCGCCCTCAAGATAATGGCTATAAAACAGATACTCGTTGGTTAGCCCTTTCCGATCAAGCAAATAACGGTTTATTAATTACAACCGAAGTTCAACAAGGAGTTAGCTTTAGTGCTTTACACATGGAAAATGAAGATTTCGATGCTACTTCGGGAGTAGATTATACAAATTCAAATAGAAGTAAACACACCATTGATATTAAAGAAAAAGATCTTATTCAATTAAATATAGATTTAGGGCAACGTGGTGTTGGTGGTGACGATAGCTGGTATTCTAAACCACAAGAGCAATATCAATTTAAAAGCAATAAAAACTATAATTACAGCTTTTATTTAATTCCTTTTGAAGGAAAAACAACCAAAGATTTCATAAACTTAAGTAAGATTTACAGATATAATAATTAATTGTGAACTACGATCAAATAAAAATATCAATACAACAAGCCGAAGAGATTCTCTTCAAGCTATATAACGTAAAGGGTAAAGCATCTGCATTACCAGGTGAAGTAGATTTTAATTTTAGAATTAAAATTGAAAATGAAGAAGGTTATATTTTAAAAATATCACGTCCTAATGAAGATGTGAACTATCTGGATTTTCAGCAGAAGTTGCTACAATATGTTGAAATAAACGGAACAAATCTCATTGCTCCAAAAGTAATTAAAGACACTAATGATAACTCCATTTCTGAAATAACAGACGAACACGGAAACACCCGAAAAGTTCGTTTATTAACTTGGGTTTCTGGTCGTGTTTGGAGTAGTGTTAATCCGCAACTAAACGATCTGCGATTTAGTTTAGGTGAACAATGTGGTTTGCTTACCAATGCATTACAAGGTTTCGACCATCCTGAAGCACATCGTGAATTTGAATGGGATGTAGCGCAATCGCTTTGGACTAAAGACCATATCTCACTATTTGAAGGACAACAAAAAGATATCCTTACCACCTTTCAAAAAAAGTTTGAAGACAAAAAACAATCCTACGATCAGCTTAGAAAAGCTGTGGTTCATAATGATGCTAATGACAATAATGTTATTGTATCTTCAGAATTGATTCACCCAAAAGTAAAAGCTGCTATTGATTATGGTGATGCTATTCATACACAAATCATAAACGATGTAGCTATTGCATGTGCTTATGCCATTATGGGACATAACGATCCGTTAGATGCAGCTTTATCCATTGTAAAAGGATATCATTCTACTTTTCCATTAGAAGAAAAAGAACTAGAACATTTATACAATGTTATTGCGATGCGATTGGTAATTTCGGTTACTAAATCAGCCATCAATAAAATAAAGGAACCCGATAACGAATATCTTCTAATTAGTGAAAAGCCTGCTTGGGAAGTACTGGAAAAATGGTGCGAAATTAACGAAGACTTCGCAACTTATTTCTTTAGAGAAGCTTGTGGATTTACAGCTCATCCTAATGAAGACAAATTCAAATCATGGGCTTCAACACAACAGTTTTCATTAAATAAATTATTTCCAACAGTAAATAGAACGGAAGCGCATCATATAGATTTAAGCGTGTCTAGTAAGTGGATTGGGCATCAAAAAGATTTTAGTGATTTAGACCTGTTTCAATTTAAGATTGATAAACTCCAAAAAGAACATCCAGACAAAATCATTTCGGGAGGTTATTTAGAACCTCGTTCTATTTATACTTCTAACGCCTACGATAAAATAGGAAATTATGGTCGTGAAAGCAGAACCATTCATTTAGGTGTAGACTTTTGGCTGCCCGAAAACACACCTGTTCATGCAATGTTTGATGGTGAGGTTGTCACTGCAGTGAACGATGCTGGTGATAAAGAATATGGCGGACTTGTTATTTTAAAACATACTGTTGAAGATTTTGAGTTCTATACGCTTTATGGCCACAATACTGTTGCTAGTGCGTTAAAACACAAAGTAGGTGATATTATAAAAAAAGGAGAAAAAGTAGCAGAATTAGCCAACTATCCTGAAAACGGTAATTGGGCACCTCATCTACATTTTCAGATCATGCTATCGATGTTAAATTATTCAGTCGATTTCCCTGGAGTTGCTTACTACAGCCAACTAAATGTATGGAAAAGCCTTTGTCCAGATCCAAATTTGTTATTCAAATTAGATACTTTAAATGCATCTAACACTCTCACCAATGAGGATATCATAACATATAGAAAACAGCATTTAGGTAAAAGTTTAAGCTTACAATATAAAGTTCCTATTAAAATGGTTCGTGGTGCTGGACAATATTTGGTAGATCAATACGGAAGAAGTTATCTAGACACCGTAAATAATGTAGCCCATGTTGGTCATGAGCATCCAAAAGTAGTCGAAGCTGGTCAACAACAAATGGCTTTAATTAACACTAATTCGCGCTACTTACATGAAAATATTAATGCTCTTGCAAAAGAACTAATAGACACACTTCCTCCAGAACTTAATGTTCTACACTTTGTGAACTCAGGAAGTGAAGCTAACGAGCTAGCCATACGTATGGTAAAAGCCAATACAGGTGAACGCGATATTATTGCCAGTGAAGTAGGTTACCATGGCAATGCTAACATGTGTATCGACATCTCATCATATAAGTTTGATGGAAAAGGTGGTTCTGGAGCTCCAGAACATACACATATCTTTCCGCTACCTGATAGTTTTAGAGGAAAGTATAGAGGAGAAGATTCTGGTGAACAATATGCCGAAGAAGTTAAGAAATGTATCGATCAAGTTCATGAAAAAGGTCGCGGTGTTGGTGCATTCATCATAGAACCAATAATTAGTTGTGGCGGACAAATAGAATTACCAGAAGGCTTTTTAGCAAAAGCTTATGAATACACTCGTAAAGCTGGAGGTTTATGTATTTCAGACGAAGTTCAAGTTGGCTGTGGTCGCGTTGGTAAAACTTTTTGGGGCTTCCAATTACATGGTGTTACTCCTGATATTGTTACTATTGGAAAACCTTTAGGTAATGGTCACCCATTAGCTGCTGTTGCCTGTACCCAAGAAGTAGCAGATAAATTCGCAAATGGCATGGAGTATTTTAACACCTTTGGAGGCAACCCTGTTTCTTGTGCTATTGGTACCGAAGTGTTAAAAACTGTAAAACGTGAAGGCTTACAACAAAATGCTTTAGAGGTAGGAGAATTTTTAAAAGCTGAATTGACAAAACTGTCTAGGGAATTCCCAATTATTGGAAATGTTCGCGGACAAGGACTGTTCTTAGGAATTGAATTAGTCGACAATAACATGAATCCTCTAGCTGCACAAACCGATTATTTAGCAAACAGGATGAAAGACCATGGTATATTAATGAGTACAGATGGTCCAGACTATAATGTATTAAAAATAAAACCTCCTATTGTATTTACTAAGGAAAATGCAGAGGAACTTATCCTTTATCTCAAAAAGATTCTTGCTGAAGATTTTATGCAATCTTATAATTAAAAACTCTCTAGGAAAATGAAATTAAAACATCTATTTATAAGTTTAATTCTTCTATCAAGCTGCAAACAAGAACCTCTTACTGAGGTTGCAGAACAAACATTCCATTACAACCATGAAATTTTTGAAGATAACCGTTTAGAGCCTAGAGCTTCATTTTTTCCTTTTGAAACTTCTAACGTTTCTAACAAGGAACAATCAAAACGTTTTTTGGATTTGAATGGCGAATGGAACTTTAACTGGGTAAAAAATCCTAAAGATAGACCAAAAGATTTTCATCATTTAAATTATGACGATAGCGATTGGGGAACTATTCAAGTTCCAGGCAACTGGGAAACACAAGGGTATGGAAAACCAATATACCTTGACGAACGCTATCCTTTTACAACCAAATGGCCAAACGTACCTCAAGACTACAATCCAGTTGGCACATATCGAAAGGTTATTAACCTATCAAAAGATTTTCTATCAGAGGACATTGTCCTCCATTTTGAAGCTATCAAAGCAGTTTACATATACATAAATGGAACTTATGTTGGCTATTCTCAAGGAAGCAAAACATCGTCAGAATTCAATATAACTCAGCATTTAAACGAAGGCAAAAACCTAATTGCTTTACAAATGTATCGCTGGACAGATGCTAGTTATCTTGAAAGTCAAGACATGTTACGAATGAGTGGTATTGAAAGAGATGTGTATTTATATACAAGACCTAAGGTTCATGTTTCCGATTACTACACCTATACCAATTTAGAGAACAATTATAACGATGGCGTTTTTAAAGGTAATATTAACGTTACAAACAATTCTGACACCAAAGAAAAACGTCATGTACTATTAGAATTGTTAGATGGTGGTAATTCTATTTTCATCGACTCTAAAACACTCGAAATTCCTGCTAACTCTCAAGTAGTTTTTAATGCTGATCACATCTTAAAAAACGTTAAGTCATGGTCAGCAGAAACACCAAATCTATACACCGTTAAAATTACTCTCAAAGACGAAAACAGCGAAAGCAACAACCAATACATTAAGAAATATATAGGATTTAAGAGTGTTGAAATAAAGAGCAGTCAGGTTTTAATAAATGGCAAAGCCATTTATATTAGAGGAGTAGACAGACATGAAACTGATCCTTATACAGGTCATGTAGTGTCAAAGGAAACTATGTTAAAGGACATTAGGTTAATGAAACAACACAATATTAACGCTGTGCGTTCTTCACATTATCCAAATAACGATTACTGGCTAGACCTTTGCGATAAATATGGCCTTTATGTTGTAGACGAAGCGAATATTGAAAGTCACCCTTTAGCCATTTCAGCAGACACTCAAATTGGCAACGAAATGAGCTGGCTTCCGGCGCATCTCGAGCGTACAAAACACATGTATTACCGTGACAGAAATCATCCATCCATTTATTCTTGGTCACTTGGTAATGAGGCTGGTGAAGGAGAGGTTTTTATTTCCACATATAATTGGCTTAAAGAACAAGACGATAATCGTATTGTACAATATGAACCTGCAGGTAAAGAAGATTATACCGACATCTATTGCCCAATGTATCCAAAACCTGAATACTTGATAAATCATGGGAAATCTGATTCAGATAAACCATCTATTATGATCGAGTACGCTCATGCTATGGGGAACTCGGTTGGAAACCTTCAGGATTACTGGGATATTATTGAAACATATGATAATCTACAAGGTGGTTACATTTGGGATTGGGTAGATCAATCTTTAGAATATAAAGATAAAAATGGAAAGCCTTATTTAGCATATGGTCATGACTACCACCCTGATTTACCTACCGATGGTAACTTTTTAAATAACGGATTGGTCGATCCTTATCGTAATCCACACCCGCATTTATCGGAAGTTAAGAAAGTGTATGAACCTATACAGATTAATTACGTAGGCAATGGTACTATCGAAATAGAAAACAAAAACTTCTTTGTTGATCTTTCAAACAAAACATTTAGCTGGAAATTATTAAAAAATGGCGAGCAAATATCTAGCGCAAATGACCTTACTTTTAACGTTGATCCACAACAAAAGAAGAGATTTCAACTAGATAACTTACCTACAATGTTTGTTCCTGAAGATGAATTTATGTTGGAAGTCAGTTTAATTCAAAATGAAGCTACTGATCTAGTTCCTAAAGGTCATGAAATTGCTTGGGATCAATTTGTACTAAACAGAGGCGTTCAATCTCCTAGTAATAATGAAGGGAATGAGTTAGTTGTTAGCACAACCGATGAAACCATTGCTATCAAAAATGACAAAGTAAATTTAAACCTTGATGCAAATACAGGTGAAATTACATCTTGGTCTTATAATGGAAATCTAATTACCAACAAACCAATACAACCGAATTTCTGGAGACCACCAACAGACAACGATCTTGGAAACAACATGCACAAATGGGCAAAACCATGGCAGGAAGCAACCTATAATTATTCTGCAGCATTGGTGTCGCAGCCAATAAAGACGAATTCAGGAGTTTCGTATACAGTAACCTATATGTTACCAAAAATTGAAGCTGATGTTACTGTTAATTATGAAATTACCGCAGGCGGCATTATGAATGTAGATTTTAAATTCACACCCAAAGAAGATAAACTCCCAAACATACCACGTTTAGGAATGTTTATCACACTTCCAAAAGGGTTTTCGGATGTGTCATGGTATGGTAAAGGACCTAAAGAAACCTATTGGGATAGAAAAACAGGAGCTAAAACGGGTGTTTATTCTAGTAAATCTGATAAAGAATTTGAATACTATTCAAGACCACAAGAAACTGGAAACAAAACAGATGTTCGTTGGATCGAAGTTGCTTCAAGTAATGTCTCCTTAAGAGCGTCAGGAAACAATACACTTCTAAACAGTAGTGTATGGCCGTTCCACATGAAAGAACTTGATTTTAATGCAGAATTAGATGCGTCTGCATCTGCTTCGGGACTAGTACCTGTAACCAAAAAACATGGGGCTGATATTAAAATAGGAGACACCGTACAATGGAATATTGATTACTTACAAATGGGAGTTGGTGGTGATACTTCTTGGGGGCGATTGGTACATCCAGAATACACTATTCCTGCAAATAAAACATACAGTTATTCATTTAGTATAGAACCAAAACACTAAAATTATGCAAATAATCACATTTTTAGCTTTTACAGCTTTAGTAGCTATTATTTCTTATGTAAAAAGCAAAAAAACAAACGAGTCAACTTCCGACGGCTATTTCTTAGGTGGTCGAAGCTTGACAGGAGTTGTTATTGCCGGATCATTATTATTAACCAACCTATCTACTGAGCAAATTGTTGGATTGAATGGTTCTGCTTTTAAAGATGGTATTTTAGTAATGGCTTGGGAAACTTTAGCAGCCATTGCAATGGTGATTACGGCAATTTTTCTATTGCCAAGATATTTGAAAGGAGGCTTAACAACCGTACCTCAGTTTTTAGAAAGACGTTATGACAAAACCACAAAAACAATAACCTCTGCTCTATTTTTAAGTGGTTATGCTATTGTGTTGTTACCAATAGTACTTTATTCTGGTGCTTTAGCAATAAGCAATATGTTTGAAATACCAGAATTATTAGGAGTTTCAAAAAATGCAGCCTTGTGGATCACTGTATGGTCTATCGGAATTATTGGTTCTATCTATGCCATTTTTGGAGGTTTAAAAGCTGTTGCCGTATCAGATACAATTAATGCTGTGGGCTTATTAATTGGAGGAATGCTAATTCCAATTTTTGGTCTACTAGCTATTGGTGATGGGAGTATTTTTAATGGGATTTCTGTTCTAACTGAATCTCATCCAGAAAAATTTAAATCTATGGGAGGTGAAGATTCTTCAATTCCATTTGCTACTTTATTTACTGGAATGATGCTGGTTCAATTATTCTATTGGGGAACTAATCAAGCAATTATACAACGCGCCTTAGGTGCTAAAAACTTAAAAGAAGGACAAAAAGGATTGTTACTTGCTTCATTTATAAAAGTACTTGGACCTCTTATTGTTGTGCTTCCTGGTATTATTGCCTATCATATGTTTAATGGTCAATTAGATAATCCTGATGAAGCTTATCCTATGCTGGTCTCAAAAGTACTACCAACAGCACTTGTTGGTTTTTTCGCAGCAGTATTATTTGGGGCTATTTTAAGTTCATTTAATTCGGCATTAAATAGTTCGGTTACACTTTTTGGAGTTGATATATACAAATCACATATTAATAAGGATGCCGATGAAAGAACTACTGTAAAAGCAGGAAAATTATTTGGTGTCATTTTAGCCATAATATCTATGTGTATTGCACCATTGTTAATTTATGCACCAGATGGATTGTTTGCCTATTTACAAGAAGTAAATGGTATATATAGTATTCCTATTCTTACCATCATTATCGTTGGATATTTAACAAAGTATGTTCCGGCAATTGCTGCCAAAATTGGTATTATTTCAGGTTCTGCTTTATACATAATTAGTCAGTTTATTATCAAACCTTATATTGTTGGAAAAGATGATTATCCGCATTTTTTACATGTAATGGCTATTCTTTTTGTGCTAAATGTTTTGATTATGCTCCTTATTGGAAAATACAAACCGCGCAAAGAAGCTTATGTACAAGAATATACTAACCAAGTTGAAATAACACCTTGGAAGCATGTTAATAATATTGGGATCGCGATTTGCGTACTTGTTCTAGGAATTTATATTTATTTCGCATAACGGCATGAATCAAACTCTAATAGAGCGCACCAAAACAGCTTTTAGAAAAAAGTTCGATCAAAACCCTATATTGGTTTTTGCGCCTGGGCGCATTAACCTTATTGGTGAGCATACCGACTATAATCAAGGTTTCGTATTTCCAGCTGCCATTGATAAAGGAATTGTTGCAGCAGTATCTAAAACCAATGACGATGAATGTATTGCTGTTGCTTTAGATATTGAAGACAGTTTTAGTTTTCAACTAAATAATCTTCAACCAATTGTAAATGGTGATTGGAAAAATTATGTTGTTGGTGTAGTTGCTGAAATTCAAAAGAAAGGCAAAACCATTGAAAACTTTAATCTTGTTTTTAGTGGAGATATTCCTAATGGTGCTGGCTTATCCTCTTCTGCTGCTTTAGAAAACAGTGTTGTTTTTGCCTTAAACGAATTATTCGATTTAGGTTTTTCAAAAGAAGAAATGATTTTTATATCACAAAAAGCAGAGCATAATTATGTTGGTGTAAAATGTGGTATCATGGATCAATATGCTAGCATGTTTGGGCAAGAAAATACTGCTCTAATGCTAGATTGTAAATCATTGGAAGCTATAGAACATACTATCGATTTTAAAGATTATACGATTCTACTAATAAATTCAAATGTATCTCATAACCTTGCAGATAGTGCTTACAATGAAAGAAGAACAGTTTGTGAACGCGTATCTAGAGCCTTAAAAAAGCAAAGTCTGAGAGATGTTTCTATTACTGAACTTGAAGCTAAAAAAACGCTGTTTACCAACAACGACTATTTAAAAGCGCTTTATGTTCTAGAAGAGAATAAAAGAGTCCATGATGCTTCAAATGCTATTAAAAATAATGACCTAGAATTTTTAGGGCAGTTGTTATTTAAATCTCATGAAGGATTGAGCAAACAATACGAAGTAAGCTGTGACGAGTTAGATTTTCTAGTAGAAGAAGCTCAAAAAAATGCTCAAATTCTTGGAGCTAGAATGATGGGTGGTGGTTTTGGTGGTTGTACTATCAATTTAATCAAAAAAGATGCTATATCTCATTTTACTGACCGTATTTCAAAAGCGTATCAAACTACTTTTAATAAAGCATGTTCTTTTTATCAAGTTAATTTATCAAAAGGAACTCATTTAATAGCTTAGTGATAATGAATCAAAACCTACAGGATTACTCTCATAAACGTTTTAATGTTCTTACTGGAGAATGGGTTTTAGTATCGCCGCATCGCGCTAAACGACCATGGCAAGGACAAGAAGAAACCCTAAACATAGAAAAGCGTCCTAGTCATGACGACAACTGCTACTTATGCGCTGGGAACACGAGAGCAAACGGAGAAAAAAATCCTATTTACAACGATGTATTTGTTTTTAATAATGACTTTGCAGCACTTCAAAAAGACTCTAATACATTTTCTATAAATGACGGTTTATTACAAGCACAAAGCGAACAAGGTATTTGTAAAGTTGTTTGCTTTAGTCCGGATCATTCTAAAAGTTTAGCTGAAATGAATGTTGATGCTATTACTAAAGTTGTAAATGTATGGCAAAAAGAATATGAGCTTTTAGGAGCTTATAAAAACATCAACTACGTTCAGATATTTGAAAATAAAGGTGCAGTGATGGGCTGTAGTAATCCACATCCTCATGGGCAAATCTGGAGCCAATCTACACTACCAAACGAAGTAATCAAAAAAGATAAACAACAAAGGTATTATTTCGAAAACCAAAATAGTAGTTTACTAGGTTCATACATCAATCAAGAATTAGAGCAAAAGGAACGTCTTATTTATGAAAACGATGCCTTTGTAGTGCTTGTCCCTTTTTGGGCGGTGTGGCCATTCGAAACTATGATAGTTCCTAAAAAGCATCAACAAAGTATTTCACAAATGTCAGCAGAGGAAAGTGCTTTATTTGCTGATGCCATTTCAGTAATCACTAGAGTTTACGATCGGGTTTTTAACTGTTCGTTTCCATATTCAAGTGGAATCCATCAAGCGCCAACAAATGGAAAAATTAACACGCATTGGCATTGGCATATGAGTTTTTACCCGCCTTTATTACGTAGTGCCACTGTAAAAAAATTCATGGTTGGCTATGAAATGTTTGGAACACCTCAACGTGATATTACTGCTGAAAAAGCTGCCGAACTTTTACGTAAATTAGTGTCTAACTTAAACTAGTAATTCATGAAAAAAATAATCTTTTTAAGTCTTTTAATAAGTATTACATCATGCTCAAAACCTAACGAACAGGAAGATAAAAAGGCTATTATAGAAGTACTTCGCATGCAAGAACAAAAATGGTCTAATCATGACATTGAAGGCTATATGGAAGGTTATTGGAAAAGTGATTCCTTGAAATTCTATGGCGCTAGTGGATTAACTTATGGGTGGCAAAAAACATTAGACAATTACAAGAAACGCTATCCTACAAAGGATCATACAGGCACACTAAATTTTAAAGTAAATGATATTACTAGAATTAGTGATGACGCCTATTATGTAATGGGCGAATATCATTTAACTCGACCAATCGGAAATGCCAATGGTGTCTTTATGATCATCTTGAAAAAAATTGATGGTAAATGGAAGGTTGTAGCAGATACATCTTGCTAATTAAGCTGCATCATTCGATTCAAAGTGTTGATATAATTCTTTACAACCCAAACCAATAATAGTCATCTTCTTTTTTTGGGAAAGAGCTTCATTATGTAAACTTGCTATAGCACGAACACCATCACGATCAATACCTCTTAAACCTTCTATATTTATAGTTAAGTGTTCAAGTTTTTCGAACACATTCTTAAATGTATGCTGAAATGTATTAAGGTTTTTTTTGGTAAGATGCCCAACAATCTTGTAGCAATTGTCACAATTTGAAATTTCCAGTACCATGGTTAGATGTTAATAATTATAAAAAGCGCTGAAAATCAAATATTTACCAAATATCGCGATTTTTTTTTTAACTAAAAAGCATTTTTTGATAAAAGAACTAAACATTAGTTTTGTAATAAGTTCAATACAAACTATTTACCTTTTCATTATGCTTCCAATTGTTAGACTTGCAACATTAGAGGATATCCCTATTTTATTAGAATTTGAACAAGGACTTATTAAAGCTGAACGACCAATGGATCCAACTATAAAGGATGGAAACATTAGTTATTACAGTATATCAGATTTTATTAAAAATGACGATTCTGATGTTTATGTTGTTGAAATTGATAATTCACTAGTTGCTTCAGGTTATGCTAGAATAAAACCAGACAGACACTACCTTAAACACGATAAAATTGGGTATTTAGGTTTTATGTTTGTTCCAGAAGAACATCGTGGAAATGGATACAATAAGCTTATAATGGATGCTTTATTAAAATGGTGTAAAGCAAGACACATCTATGAAATAAGGTTAGATGTATATGATGTTAATACCTCAGCAATTCGAGCTTATGAAAAAGCAGGATTAAAAAAACATATGATAAATATGCGAATGAATATTGAAGATATGGAAATCTAACTTCCTAAAGTTATTCCAAAAGGATCTTCAATAGTATGCATTGGGTCAGTAAACCACTTTGGTCCTTCATTAGTCATATAAATATGATCTTCATGGCGAATTCCAAATTTGTTTGGCACACAAATCATAGGTTCATTACTAAAGGTCATTCCCTCTTTTAAAACAGTATCGTTATTTTTAACTATATAAGGCCATTCGTGAATATCTAAACCAATACCATGACCTGTACGATGTGGTAACCCTGGAAGTTCATAATCGCCACTTAACCCTTGAGATGATAACACCACCCTTGATGCATCATCTACAGAACCACAAGTAGCACCCAATTGTGAAGCTTTAAAAGCAGCTAGTTGTGTTTCTTTTTCAATATCCCAAATACGTCTTTGCTCTTCACTAGCATCTCCATATACATAAGTTCTAGTAATATCTGAAATGTAATCATGAATCACACATCCTGTATCAATAAGCACTACTTCACCTTCTTCTAAATTTTTAGGTGATTTTACACCATGAGGGAAAGACGAATCTACTCCAAATAATACAATACAAAAATATGATCCTGCCGTTGCTCCATGGCGCTTATGAGCTTCGTGAATAAAACCTGTTACCTCTTTAGCACTTATTCCTGGATATAAAATTCTAGCAGCAGCCTTTTGAACTTCTAAGGTAATGTTCATAGCGTGTTGCATGATTGCAATTTCTGCATCAGATTTTATCATTCTGCATCCTGCTGTAATTGGTTTAGCATCTACTAAATTCAGGTTACTGTTTGCTTGTTTTATACCGTTTGTAACAAAAAAAGGCGTAGCTTCATCTATGTAAACATTTCCTTCAGCAATATGTTTTTCAGAAAGTATGTTGCTAAATAACTCATATGGACTTTCATGTTCTTCCCAACATCTAACAGTTCCTTCAACTAACATAAAGTCTAGAATAGTTCCTTCTTCAAATTTAGGAGCAATGTATTCTAAGGTTCCATCTTGAAAAAGAATAGCTCCAACCATACGCTCACTAGAATTCCAACGCATTCCTGTAAAATAATACAAATTAGTCCCTGCATGTAAATACATTACTGAAACACCTTGTTCTTGCATCATTTTTGATGCTTTGTTTATTCGTGCTTGAAATTCTTCCTTTTGAATTGGTTTTACTAAATGCGCTGTTGGTTTTATAGCTGCTAATTCAGCTTCTATAGTTGAACCTCCTATTCCGTATGTTTTCATGAATTATATTAATTATTCATTAATGATTCTATCTCTTCAATTTCAATTGGCATCGCTTCAGTAAGATTGACATTACCATCTTTAGTTATTAGGTAATCGTTCTCTAATCTGCAACCTATGCCTTCTTCAGGAATATAAATTCCAGGTTCGCAAGTAAACACCATGCCTTCTTCTATGGTTCTTGAATATAAACCAACGTCGTGCACATCTAAGCCTAAATGATGCGCTGTTCCATGCATAAAATATTTTTTATATAATGGCTTCTTAGGATCCTGTTTAGCAACCTCATCTGCATTTAGTAATCCTAATTTTATTAATTGAGTTTCAACTAAACTTGCCATTTGCTTTTCGTAATCAGCATGTGGAGTTCCTGGTTTTAGAAGCTTACTACCTTCTTTTAGGCAATGTAATACAGCTTTATAAACTTCTTTTTGTCTTTCTGTAAACTTTCCATTCACAGGAATGCATCTGGTTGTATCACTATTGTAATTTGCATAACATACTCCAAAATCCAACAAGATCATGTCACCATCTTTGCACACATCATCATTAGTATTATAGTGTAAAACACAAGCATTTTTACCAGAAGCTACTATAGGCTTAAATGCGTGACGTGTACCTCCAGACTTAGTAAGTTCATACGTGAGTTCAGCCTCTAACTCGTATTCTTTCATATTAGGCTTGCAAGCACTTAATACACGTTTAAAGCCTTCAACACTTATATTGGCTGCTTTTTGTATTTGCGCTACTTCTTCATCAGATTTTATTGGACGTAAATCTCTGGTAATTTTAGCAGCTCTATAATATTCATGTAATGGATATTTTTGCTTGCACCATTTGATCATTCTATCTTGCTGAGTTTCCTGATCTTTAGTAACTCTCTTAAGATGCTCGTTATGCCCAAGATAAAATCCATCAGCTTCAAAGGCCATATATTGGAGTAAGGTCTCAAATTCACTATTCCATTCTACTCTTTCAATTCCTGAAACTTCAGTAGCTTGTTCTTTAGTAAGCTTTTCTCCGTCCCAAATTTTTATATGCTCATTGGTTTCTCTTACGAATAATATAGCGCGATTTTCCTCTTTGTAAGCATCAGGATATAATACTAAAATGGTATCCTCCTGATCAATTCCGCTTAAATAAAATAAATCGTTGTTTTGGGTAAAACCCATAACATCATCTGCATTATTATGCTTTACATCATTTGACGTTAAAATGGCTATGGTATTAGGCTTCATTTGAGCCTCAAAGTTCTTTCTATTCTTTATAAAAAGTGAATTTGATATTAGATTGTAACGCATAATTAAAATTTTCTGTCTGGACTATAAGCTTCTAAACTTAACGAAGGTTTTTGTTCTGAAATAATTTCAGACACTAATTTTCCTGTTGCTGGAGCCATACTCCAACCCATCATGGCATGACCTGCGGCTATTGTAAGATTGTTGCATTTTCTGGATTTACCAATAAATGGCATTCCATCAGGAGATACAGGACGCAATCCACATTCTGCTTTGTTCTTTTCTTCTTCGGTTATTTCAACAGTTGGATAATAGCGCTTTACAGCATCAGCAATAGCATTTACACGAACTTTGTTGATATTATGATTAATACCCGCAATTTCCATTGTTCCTGCAAAACGTGTAAATCCATTCATTGGTGTTATCGCTGCCTTTGCTTCACATAATATAGAAGGTATCGTTATTCCAGTTTCTTTTTCGGTGTTAATTCTATATCCTTTTCCTGCTTGTAGTAATAGTTTTATCCCTAATTTTTTGCTTAAGAAATCTGACCAAGCTCCTGCTGCCAAAACAAACTCATCTGCTTGAATAGTTTGCTTATCTGTTTTTATAGCAGTTATGGTATTATTTGAAACTTCAACATCTACAACTTTTTCATTGGTAAAAAAAGTTACTCCAGCATTTTTTAAATACGTTTTCATGTTACTCATGAATTCACCAGGAGTTGTATGCTGATCGCATTCAAAATAAGCTGCTCCAATAGCATCAATCTCTACATTAGGCTCCATTTTTTTTATCTCTTCAGCATTAACCTCCCAAGCCGATAAACCTAATTCATTTGCCATTTTTGCTGTATGTACTTCTTCTTCCAGAACTTTTTCAGTTTGACATAACATAAAAAGACCTTTCTTCTCGTAATGCGAATTGAAATTTTCAGAAGTTATAATATCATCAAACAATTCCTGACTTAACACAGCTATATCTCTAATTATGGGAGCTGATTTATTAACATGTTTTTGAGTACATGATTTGTTAAAAGCCCATGTCCATTTAAGAAAATCCAGATCTAACCTAGGCTTGATATACAAAGGACTTGTTGGATTAAACATCCATTTTAACCCTTTTTTCATCACTCCTGGAGCCGACAATGGAATAATGTGACTAGGTGACAAATAACCTGCATTCACATACGATGCGCCTCTGTCTAAATTTGACTGATCTACTATGGTAACTTTATTTCCTTCTTTTTGAAGATAGTAAGCCGAACATAATCCTATGATTCCGCCTCCAATTACGACTACATTTTTCAATGAATAAACAATTAGTTGGTTTGTTATACAATATTAGTTTATTTCCATTTAAAATCCCATATAGGTTTTGCTCCTAAAAGATGTTCAACAAAATAATTCCAACGTTTTTTCATAAAGTACTTTCTATGATCTCCAGTATAACCATGGCGCTGACTTGGAAATATCACTAAATCAAAATCTTTATCTGCCTTTATTAAAGCTTCGGCCAATTTAAACGTTGCTGATGGATTTACATTATCATCAATACCACCATGTGTTAATAATAGTTTCCCTTTTAAGTTTGCAGCATTGGTAACATTAGAAACTTCGTGATACGTTTCATCTACAGGCCAACCTTGGTACATTTCTGGCCACCAAGCCTTTTCCATTCTAAAATCATGATCTGCAGAACTTGCTACACCCACTTTATAAAAATCAGGAAATGCTAACAGTGCTCTACCAGTATCGAAACCACCAGCAGAATGTCCATAAATTCCAACTTTGTCAATATCTATCCAAGAATACGTTTTTGCCAAATGTTTTATAGCAAGTACATGATCTTCTAGGTTATTACCCATATTCTTATACGAATGATCATGAAACTCTTTAGAACGTCCCGAAGTACCTAATCCATCAATTCTAACAACAATAAAACCTAATTCTGCTAAAGACTGATTACTAAAAACACCATCGAAAGATTTTGGAAAACGTTGTGTATGCGGTCCTGTGTAAGTAGCATCTACAATTGGATAAGATTTGCTCGAATCAAAATCTGTAGGCTTCCAAAAAGCTCCATAAATAGTTGTTTTACCATCTTTAGCAGTTAATGAAAATGCTTCTGGTGCCGACCATCCTTCTGGGGTTGCCAGAGACACATTAGCAGTAGTTAATTGCGCTACAATTTTACCTGATCTTGACTCTCTTAAAACAGTTTTAGTTGGTGTACTAATGTTTGAATAGTTATCTACAAAGTATTTTCCATTTTCAGAAAAACTAACACGATGATGTACTTTTTCTGGTGTAAGTAATGTTTCTTTCCCTTTAAAGGTCACTTTATACAATTGTTGGTGATAAGGGTTATTACCTACTTCTTTCCCAGAGCCTAAAAAGTAGATTGTTTCATTATCTTCATCGATATATTCAATGTCATTTACGTAGTAATTTCCACTTGTAAGTTGCTTTACTGCATTTGTTTTAAGGTCTAACATATGAAGTTGTCTCCAGCCTGATCGCTCTGATAAAAAGATAATTTTTTGTTTATCTTCTAAGGCACGATACTCAAAATTGTCTATTCCTGTATTACTAGTTTCTTCTATTAAAGTGCGTTCTGTATTTGTATTTAGATCAACCAACTTCACCGTTTCCTTCAAATATCCTCTATCAGAATAACTTGCAAAAAGCTTTCCTGATGCTTCGGCAAAACCAGCAGACACAGAATTAATATGTGTCCCTGTTGGCAAGCTTGTTTTTACTTCTTTTTTAGTAGTAACATTATAAAACACAGGCGTTATATGAACCATTGTTGTATCTCCTGGCGAACCTCGATAATAAGACAGTAATTTTGGCTTGTACAACGAATCTATACTCCAATCCAGTAAATACATTTTTTCTGCATTTCTAGTATCTACAATGCTAGTTGAAATCCATTTAGAATCTTCAGACCAATTCACATAAAAACGTTTTGGACGCTCGCCATTTTCACCTTCCATTTTATCGTACCAACCATACCAAGAAGCATATTCAAATCCGAGTTGCCCATCAAAACTCAATTGATGTTCTTCATTAGTTTCGGTAGATTTAATAAACAGATTATATTCTTTAGAATAGGCAATCCATTTTCCGTCAGGCGACTTGCTTTCATGCGGATTAGTCTCTTCCTTTTTTTCTTCAGCAACTTCTAAAAGCTCATAAGTCTTAAGATTTAAGGCATATTTTTGTCGGTTAGCCACAATAGTCATATTTTCATTTTCCGTAGGTTCAGCACTTGAAATACTAATGGCGTTCGCCTTGACTTCTTTAGATGTAATATCACTTAATGCAGCTGCTAATTTTTCATGATCGAATAATGCAGTTACTTTTTTCTTCTTGAAGTCAATAGTTTTATAAGCTTTTCCCTCATTACTATAATCAACAAACCACAAACCAGAACCATCCTCAAACCAATTTATAGAAGTATGTAAATTAAAAGCCGTTTTATTGTTGTAGTTATCGTACATAAAACTCACCGCACGTTTGTAATTATCTTGCGTGAGTTGTTGTGCCTGGAGAAACATTACTCCAAAACAAAAAAAGATTAGTGCATTACAAAACTGTTTCATGTTTTCGTTTTTTTTGATTGTTAAAAAGTAGTTCTTAAGAACCTATCATAGCTTTTTTTAAGCCCAATAAATATTAGACGTGATTTAAATCACCTGAAATCCATGTGCATATGGATCGTCTTCATCGTCAATAACAATGTTGTTATATCCATACACTTTTGCCCAACCCTGAATACTAGGAACAATAGCTATTTTACCATCTAAAGTCGTCTCTTCTTCGATACGACCAATAAACTTAGAACCAATAAAGCTCTCATGGATAAACTCTTCTCCCTTTTTAAGTTTTCCTTTTGCATGTAATTGCGCTATTCTCGCCGATGTCCCAGTTCCGCAAGGGGAACGATCAATCGCCTTATCACCATAGAATACCGCATTTCTTCCTGATGAAGTAGGATCTAAAGGCTCTCCCGTCCATAACATGTGTGATACATCTCTAATGGTATCGTTTTCTGGATGGATAAACATATCTGGATACTTCTCGTTAATTTTTTTACGAGCTTCCTGAGAGAGACGAATAATCTCTGAAGCCGTGTATTTATGAACGCCTTCAAAATTTTGTTGAGGATCTACAATCGCATAATAATTTCCACCATAAGATACATCAAACGTAATTTCACCAAGATCATTTAACTCTACTGTTAGTCCTTCGGCAGCTAAATAACTCTTTACATTGGTTAGTTTTACCCAGTCAACTTTCTTTCCTGTTTGCTGATATTCAATTTGCACTAAACCAGCAGGTGCTTCCATTCTAATCTTACCCGGGATTTTAGGTGTTACCAAACCTTCTTCTACTGCTATAGTAATGGTTCCTATGGTTCCGTGTCCACACATTGGCAAACAACCCGATGTTTCAATAAATAATATGCCAAAATCGTTTTCCGGATCATGAGGGGGAAATAATATTGACCCGCTCATCATATCATGTCCACGTGGCTCAAACATAAGCCCTTTTCGTATCCAGTCGTATTCTTTCAAAAAGTGCTGACGCTTTTCACTCATATTAGCGCCTTCTAAATTTGGCCCTCCACCTGCAACCACTCTAACAGGGTTTCCACAGGTGTGGGCATCCACACAAAAAAATGTTTTTCTACTCATTTAATTTTTTATCTATATATGCATTCATTCGCTTTTCAAGAATTGCCAATGTTACCGTTCCCTGTTCGAGAATGATCTCATGGAATTCTCTTATATCGAATTTCGTTTCTAATTTCTCTTTAGCTTGTTGTCTAAGCTCTCTAATTTTTATTTCTCCAATTTTATATGATAATGCTTGTCCTGGCCATGAAATATAACGGTCGGTTTCTGTATTCACCTCATGTAATGACAAAGCTGTATTAGAAGCCATATAATTTACAACCTGATCGCGTGTCCAACCTTTGGCATGAATTCCAGTATCTACTACTAGACGACAGGCGCGCCACATCTCGTAAGTAAGTTTTCCGAATTGCTCGTAAGGTGTGGTATACATTCCCATTTCCTCGGCTAAGAATTCGCAATATAATCCCCAACCTTCACCATAAGCAGATAAATATAGATTTCTTCTGAATTGTGGAATACTGTCTCCTAATTCATTATTTAAAGCTGCTTGTAAATGGTGCCCAGGAACTGCCTCGTGAACTGTTAATGAAGGTAAAGTATATAAAGGTCTACTAGGTAAATCGTAAGTGTTTACCCAATAATACCCAGGATCTGAACTATTTTTAGAAGTACCAACATAACGTCCTCCAGTGTATTTAGGTGCAATAGCATCTGGTACAGGAGCTACACCATATGGTTTACGCGGTAATGTTTTAAAGAACCTTGGTAATTGCTCATCAGCACGTTTTGCCATATCTCTAGCAGTCATTAAAAGTTCTTTAGGGCTTTTAGCATAAAATTGCTCATCGGTTCTTAAAAACTCTAGGAAATCCGAAAAACTTCCTTCAAAGTTTAGTTCCTTGATAATTTTTTGCATTTCAGCTTTAATACGCGCCACCTCATTTAAACCAATTTGATGAATATCATCGGCCGTATATTGTGTGCTAGTAGTATAATAGTTTATTCTGTTCTGGTAATATGCATCACCATTTGGAGTATCTGAAGCTCCTAAAGTTGTTCTTGTTTTTGGAAGGTATTCCGTCTCAAAAAATTCTTTAATGCGTTTAAATTGTGGAGTAACTACATTTTCTATTAACTCTTTTGCAGCTACTAACACCGAATCTCTTTGTGTTGGCGTTAAATCTTCTGGAAGGTTTTTAAATGGTGAGTAATAAAAGCTGTCTTCATAGTTCTCCACAATATGATCATTATAGCTAGATTCATACCCATTAAAGATCACGCGAGGTTGCGAAACTCCCTTCTCTAAACCTTCTCTAAGATTCACAAAATGCTGATCAACAAAATCTGGCAATGCATTGAACTTATTCAGATAATCGATTACCTGTGCATAATTACTTAAAGGTCTAACACGATAAGTTAAATTACTATGAAATCCTGAATCAGATAATAAGGGGTTTAAATACCTTTCAAACTCAAAAAAATCGATTTGATCTTGAAGCGAAAACTTTAGCAACTCTAAAGAGATTGATTCTGTTTCAGAAAGATCGTCCACATTAACTTCTTTCAACTTTTCTAGAAGAGACTGTGCAAATTCGGCTTCGGCTTTATAATAATCACTTGTAAAAAGACCCAAAGGGTACGCCTTATGGTCGTACCCTTCGTGATCCTGATAGTTATTAATGCTATTTTCTAAAACTACTGATGAATTATTTTTTTCGTTCTGCGAACATCCACAGATACTTAACAGGAGTACTACGAATAACGGTTTTAAATAATTCATATGTTTAGGTTTTAGATTTTATTTTTTGTCTGCTCTCCGTTTATGTTTCTTAAAATTTCTAGAGGGTTAGCATTTTTAAGTTCGTCTGGCAATAATTGATCTGGCCAAGACTGAAAACTAAATGGTCTTACAAAACGTTTGATGGAATCTACTCCAACAGCCGTAAAGCGACTATCGGTAGATGCAGGGTAAGGACCTCCATGTAACATTGACGGACATACCTCAACACCAGTTGGAACACCATTAAAAATAATTCGCCCTACTCTATCTTGAAGTGCGTTGATCACATTTGCATGATTTGCAAGCTCATCATTATCAGAGATCACAGTTCCTGTAAGCTGGCCTTCTAAGTTAGAAATAATTGTTTCTAGCTGTGCTTCATCTTCACATTGAACGACTAACGAAAAAGGACCAAACACTTCGTGGTGTAATGTTGGGTTGCTCAAGAACGTATTACCTTCAACCGTAGTAACTACTTGTCTTGCGTGATTAGGTTTTACCTCTGTTTCATAATCAGCAAGTACAGTAACCCCACTCTGCGCTAAAGCATTTGCTTTATTCGTTTCATAAGCACCTGCAATATTAGGATGCAACATACAAGATGGTTCTATTTTTACAATTTCTTCAGCCAAAGTATTTACAAACTCTGACAATCCTTCCGATTTTAACCCTAGAATTAACCCTGGATTTGTACAAAACTGACCTGTTCCTAAAGTAATAGAACCAGCATAGGTTTTTGCTAAATCTCCAGCACGATTATTTAATGCTTCTGGTAATATAACTACCGGATTAACACTTCCCATTTCAGCAAACACAGGAATTGGTTCCTCACGTTTTGCTGCTAAATCATAAAGTGCTCTACCTCCACGGATACTACCTGTAAATCCAACAGCTTTTACATTTGGATGCTGCACTAACTGTTGCCCTACTTCAATACCACTACTGTTTAAATTAGAAAACACGCCATTTGGCATGCCTGTTTTTTCAGCTGCTTTTACAATTGCACCAGCTACCATTTCACCAGTTGCTGCATGCATTGGGTGCGACTTTACAATTACAGGGCATCCTGCTGCTAAAGCTGCTGCTGTATCACCTCCGGCTGTGGAGAACGCTAGAGGAAAATTTGATGCTCCAAAAACCACAACAGGCCCTAGAGCAATATTCATCTTTCTTAAATCTACCTTAGGCAGAGGTTGACGATCTGGTTGGGCTGTATCTATAGACGCTTCTACCCATGAGCCTTCTTCTACATGATTTGCAAAGGCACGTAATTGTCCAACTGTTCTTCCTCTTTCTCCTTGCGCTCTACCAGCTGGCAATCCGCTTTCTGAAGTATATACACTTACTAAATCGTCTCCTAATGCTTCTATTTCATCGGCTATGGCTCTTAAAAACTCTGCTTTTTTAGCTCCAGAAACTTTTGAATAGGTCTTGTATGCTTGTGCTGCTAATTTTGCTGCCTGATCTGTTTCATCTGAAGATGCTTCAGTTATAACCCATTCATTTTCTAAATTCAATAATGGGTTAAAGGTTTTGAACGTCTTACTTCCGTTTGCAGATAATTGATTTCCTATATAATTTTTCCCAGTAATCATTTTTTATTTATTTTTTTAAAGTGTGCTTCAACATCTACAGGTTTATGAACTATTTTAGTTGAAACAGGATATTTATTTAATAGATTTTGTGGTCTTATTGGTCTTTTTTCAAAACCACCTCCACAGTTAGGACAGACTTGTTGCAACACATTTTCTACACAATCTAAACAATATGTACACTCAAACGTACAAATCATTGCCTCTCTAGAATCGTGTGGCAATGATTTATTACAATGTTCGCATGTAGGACGTATATCTAACATATTTACATAACTAATTTAGTGTTTATATCTAACTCTAACAATGGTAAAAACAAAGTTATTTCTTTTTAAATATTTGAAAAGCTTAACCTATTAAGTCCAGAACTTCAAGTCTTTCTTTTGCCAGAATATACCTTGCACGAACATCATCAATTTGCTCTTGAGTTAATTTCTTACCATAGGTACGAAGTCCTCCATCGGCATCATTATGATGAATTCCGAAAGCAAACTTTAGGTATTCTAGAAGCAACGGCTGAGCATCTAGGTACGATATAGAATTCATCGCCTGAGAAATTTTGTTTGCCTCAGCCCATTCTCCTTTTGTAACGTACTCTTGCATCGTAACACTAGCTTTTGGAAAAATACAACCTACACCTGTAATTCCACCGCATGCTCCAGCAAGTCCTGCATGTACAGTAACAGTGTCTACACCTGCTAAAACTTTTAAATCTTTGTTCGCCAACATCATCGTTTCAATAATTGAAACATCTATAGTCGATATTTTTAACGCTGTTACATTAGGAAGCGTAGCAAGCTTTAGAAGAAGCTCAGTTGAAAGTGCGTGGTAACCAGCTGCATCAGGATTATTGTAAGGCATAATAGTTACACCTGCAGCTCTTGCAGTCTCTTCAGCAACCGCATAGTACGCATACATTTCTTCTTCAGAAGGAGCAGCTTTAGTTTTTGGCGGCATTACCATTACTGTATCAACACCAGCCGCCGCTAATTCTTCAACGATTGTAGCTAGTTCTTCTTTCGTCTCTGCCGCAGCTCCACTAATTAATGGCACATTATATTCTTTAGCAACCTCAGAAAGGGCTTTAAGTAAAGAAACGCGTTGCTCAGAGCTTAGGTAGCTATTCTCACCAAGTGTTCCCGAACCAACAAGTCCACACATTCTAGTTCCTCCCAATCCTTGAACTTTTAAAATACCAGCAGCGTATTCTTTCGTTTTTTCAAAGTCAATTTCAACAGTACCTGATGGAGACTCCTTTAGCCATGTAAATACGGCCGGCATAACGCCTTCCCATTTTAAACTCATAAATAAACAATTAATTTTAGGCAAATTTACAACCGCAAGCCCTTTCCAGTTAATGTACTTTTATCCGTTAGTGATATTATATTATCTCTCAAATATAAATTTTAACATTTTTTGAAGATTATTTGCGTATTTTTGTCATTCAAAAGCTTTTAACCTCTTTTGGAAGATATGAAAGTACTACCATTTAAAATACCAAAACCTGAGCATCATGCCTTAGTATATCAAGAAGATCATGAATTGGTGTTTTATGACAAATTTCATCAACACGAAGAAATACAAGTAAGTTACATTGCAGAAGGTGAAGGCACTCTAATTGTTGGTGATACTATTAACGATTATGAAACAGGAGATATTTTAGCTATTGGAGGTAACTTACCTCATGTCTTTAAAAGCGATCCTACAAAAAAAGTCACCTCTCACATGCTAACGCTCTTTTTTACCAAAGATGGGTTTGGCGATAATTTTTTTGAACTGGAAGAATTAAAAGAGTTACGTTCATTTTTTAAAAAAACTGAAAATGGCTTTAAAATTGCTGCTAATAACAATTTAAAAGATCTGTTTTTAAAATTAAAAGGCAGTTCCAGATTACAACGTTTTATTATTTTATTGGAGCTTTTAAAACTACTCTCAAAATCTAAAAGCAAGCCTCTCTCTTCATTTATTTATGAAAAACAATATACCGATATTGAAGGGAAACGTATGAGTGCTGTTATGGAGTACACCATGAACAACTATCACAAGAACATTTCGCTTGATACTATTGCTACAGTTGCAGCAATGACTAAAAATGCCTTTTGTAAATATTTTAAAAAGCGAACCAATAAAACTTATTTTCGATTTTTAAATGAGCTTCGAGTAGAAAATGCAAGCAAGCTTTTATTGTCTAACACTGATCTTTCTATCGCTGAAATTGCTGACAAATCAGGATTCAATAACATTTCAAATTTTAACAGACAATTTAAATCTGTAAAGCAAATTGTTCCTTCAGAATATCGAAAAATAAAAGCTATTTAAAAAAGGCTCTGACCATACCTTCTTTAAACAGCTTTACTAACTAAAACAAATAGAAATTACTCCTCATCAGGAGCGTTTATTGGTTTATGCAATTCTGGTACAGAACTATAAATTCTATCGCCATGTACTCCAGAAAGGTATTTATCCATAATATCGTTATACTCTTTTTCTCTTTCTTCTCCATTCCAATGCGCTCTAAACAAATTGCCTTGTTTTGCAATTCCTTTTTCTAGCTCTGCTAGCGTTTCTGCCACAAACACCTCAACAAACTCAGTTCTATCGGCTCCATAAAAATGTACTTGAGGGTAGTACGCCTTATAATGATCGTTCTTATGTGTAACCACTTTATTAAATTCATTTAAAGCATCCATAAACTCTTTTCCGTTGCCATCATCTGGAAATGTAAAATAACTAGTTCTAACATAATATATTAATGGTAATTCTAGCTCTTCTAAAGGTTTTGCACCTTGAATGGTTCGGTAAATCTCATCAGAATGCTCCTTAGCATAAAACTTACTTTGTTTTTTTAGAAAAGCTTTTCTTTCTTTTTCGTCAGGCCATGCTGCTTTTATAAGTTCCTGTTCTTTTTCAGTAGCTTTTTCTATGGCCAGCCAAGATGGATATACTGTAACAAATAAAATTTCAGAACTATCTCCTGTAAAATGATGTTGCAATACCGTTGAAGATAATATGTGTTCATTTTTCATTGTTATTTTTTCATGATATTCCATCTCAACACTTTTCCATTCATCCATTGAAAAGTCTTCTAACTCCATATTCCAATGCATGGTTGTAACACTCACATAATACTGAGAAGTTTCTTGAGAAAAAATTGATACTGAAAATAAAAATAACAGAACTGTTATTTTTTTAAAATATTGATGGATTGCACTCATAATTTCAAAATTTAAATTAGTATATAGATGGTTGATAAATACTATTTAAATTTGAGGCTAACCAAAACTCAATCCCGCCACATAGTTGATAGTGTAAAACTTGAAAGCCTTTTAAAGATACAAATTTTTTTTAACATTTTAAAAATGCAAAAAGGACAATAATTACTGTTAATTATTGTCCTTTTCTATTATTTATAGTTTTGTTGGTTCGCTATAACTTCTTCACATAATCTGTAATGATTACAATTTGTGTTGGCCCTACCTTTCCTTCAATGTATTTTTCGTTATCTCGATCTAAACGAATATTTCTAACTGCAGTTCCTTGTTTTGCTATCATACTAGATCCTTTCACTTTAAGATCTTTTATTAAAACTACCGAGTCTCCTGTTTGCAAAACAATACCATTCACATCTCTGTGTATAACCTTATCAGTATCTTCCTCTCCTTCACCTGTGGCTTTTGCAAACGCTAAGGCTTCATCGTCCAGATACATCATGTCTAATAGATCTTGTGGCCACCCTTCGTTTCGTAATCTACTTAACATTCTCCATGCTACAATTTGAACAGGTTGATGTTCACTCCACATACTGTCGTTTAAACACCTCCAATGATTAGCATCGGTACTTTCTGGATCGTTAATTTGTGTTGTACATGTAGTACATGCCATTATAGCCTTATCTAAGCTTTCAGATTTAGTTGGCGGTAATATATATACTTGTAATGCTTCATCACTTCCACATAACTCACACTTTGAATCACTACGCTTTTTTAGTTCTCTTTCCAGACTCATTACTATTAAATTTATGGCTGCAATATTACAGCTAATCATAAGGTTCTACAAATTAGTAAGGGCTTCTTTCATTTTTTTGGTCATCCCTTTTACCACCATATCGTAAGAATGATCTATAAGCTCTAAAATAAGCTTAGGTGGCAATTCGTTTTTATAAATATCGAGTGTATTCCAGTGTTTTTTATTCATGTGATAACCACCATAAATACTTTCGTATTGTTCTCGTAATTCTAATGCATATTCTGGGTCACACTTTAAATTGATGGAAGATGAAGTGTTCTCCCAAGTATCAAGGCCTGTGAGCAGGAATACTTTTCCCATAACTTTAAACACCAAAACATTATCATCGAAAGGTAAATCTTCTGTCACTCCTTTTTTAGACAAACAATACTCTCTTAGATATTCTATATTCATTCCAGCATTTTTTTATCCTCAACTTCTAAAGCAGAATAGTCTAAGGTCCAACCAATGGTTTGCACCAGATTTTCAATTAGTAGAATAGCTTCCAAAGCTTCTTTTTGAGCTGCTTGATACAATCCGCTTTCCGGAATTTTATCTTTTATGTGCTTCTTCGCTTCGGTATTGAGTTCGGTAAGATCACTAGCATCGAATTTATTGAAATACCCATCTTGTTTATCGTAGTAATCTAAAGTTGTTTCAATGGATAGTATTTCGGCCTGCGGAAAATGGTCAAGTACAATTGTTTTAGAATTATTATTGGCCTTCATTTTTATCTTTCCTAAATCGAAACCTACATATGCCTTTGCATTAACCACTACAAGTGCTTTCTTTTTACTGGAAATTAGTTTTAAGAACTTTTGTTTTACATCTTCATAATGGTAAATCTCTGCAAAGTCTCCTTCTACTGATATTAATTTACATACGTTCTTAATTTTATCCAATAGAATTACCGATTGCCTGCTAGCCAACTTTTTGGTTTCAACCATTTTAAAATAGACAAAAACAGCTGCTGCTAGTAGTATTCCAAAAAGGGTTCCTAAAATTACATCCATACTAATCGTAAAGCTTATATAAGATAGGTTTGCTTGGTGAGGCGTCATTTTCGAAAGGCGCGATTTGTAAGTTTAAAATATACTTACCGTCTTCGACCTTGTTGGGAACAAAAATAAATTCGGTTATGGTTGCGTCGGTTCTTATTTTTCCTGAGGTATTCCAAAAAGCATGATGTGCCAATAATTCACCGTCATCTTTTTCTTTATCCACACTTGGCAAATCAATTAAAAGATGCTTAACGCCTTTATTTTTTAAATATATTGCCGCTTCCTCTAATAAATAAGGAGGGTTTGTATTTGAATATTGTTGCGTTAATTTTTCTTTAGTATTAGGCATGGTTCTAATAATAATAGCTTCTCTTTTTTTGTTCCCTATAGCAAAACGTAATTGTTTAGCCGAAATAACAAAATCATCACCTAGTTTTTCAGGAGCAACTGTAATGACTTCGGCTACAAAGAAAAACTGCTTTAAGCACTTGTTAATACTATATGGCTTTTCGGTAATGTGACCTACACATTCTGTATGTGTTCCGTGTCCGTGAGGATTAAAACTTATATTATTAAAATTAACTGAAGCCCCTTCTTCAACACTAATGGTCATACCATCGACATTTGCTGGTTCTATTTTTGGCGCTTCAATATACCATGCATTCACATTATCATTGGCTGCTCGAAGTGGAATTGAAATATCGATTGGTTGATCTATATGGATAGCGTATGTTCTGCTATTGACGTTTATTACTGCTTTCATGTATTTAAAACTGATGAATTGTAAATTTAAGGATTAAATAAGAAATAAATCAGACACTATGCCATCAATTAAAAACTTTCCTTTTTGAGTGGTCTTTAAGACTCTTTTAGAATTGGTGAAATTATGAGATTTCTCACCTTCGTTCGAAATGACAAGTAACTGATCTGCGATATATTTTTTGGCTGAAGCTAAAAGATGTTCTTTATAACTAATCCCAAAATCTGTTTCAATTTTCTTTAAAGACACTCCCCAAATGGTTCGTAAACCTGTCATGAGGTATTCATTGAATTGATCTTGCTTCGAAAGAATTTCTATTTCACTTGGAAGAACATTCTCTTTCAGCGCTTTAATGTATTTGGTATTGTTAGCCACATTCCAACTGCGTTGCTTACCATTAAACGAATGTGCCGATGGCCCAATGCCTAAATACGATTTTCCTTGCCAATAACTTGTATTGTGCTTCGAAAAGTAATCTGGCTTTCCAAAATTTGATATTTCATAATGTACAAATCCTTGTTTTTCGGTTTCAGAGACCAGATGATTAAAATGCTGTAATGCCAAAGCTTCATCGATTGGAGGATAATTTCCTTTTTTTATAAAACTATCTAAGGCGGTTTTTGGCTCTACCGTTAATGCATAACTGGAAATATGGCCAACTCCAAAATTAAAAGCTTTTTGTAGATTGTCATTCCATTTTTTTAAGCTCATATTTGGGATGCCATATATGAGGTCAATAGTAATATTATTAAAATACTTGGTAGCTAGCTTTAAGCATTCTTCAGCTTCAACTGCATTGTGGGCGCGATTCATACTTTTTAGATCATCTTCAAAAAACGACTGAATGCCTATACTTAGTCTGTTTATTTTAGTTTTTGATAACTCAACAATGCGTTGTTTAGACAAATCATCTGGATTAGCTTCCAGAGTTACCTCTGGCTTATCTATAACATTGTAATTATTATGAACCGTTTCAATAATCGCATTCAACTCATCGGTAGACAATAAACTAGGAGTCCCACCTCCAAAATATATAGTTTCAATTTGTTGATTTTTCAGTTCCCTCTTACGAAGTTGTAATTCCTTTATCAAAGCATTCACCAGCTCGTCTTTCTTCTTTAAAGATGTAGAAAAATGAAAGTCGCAATAATAACATGCTTGTTTACAAAATGGTATGTGAATATAGATTCCTGCCAAAAGTATATTTAATTAAAAGTAGAATTCAACCTTATTTTACTCTGTCTCCATTCTGCTTTACAAAACTCTCCCAACCAGAATAGCTTTTGCCTACATTTACTTTTCCAGAATTATAAAAATGACATACGGCTGCTGCTAAGCCATCAGTAGCATCAAGGTTTTTGGGTAAGGTTTTTAGATTAAGCATACTTTGCAACATTTTAGCCACTTGCTCTTTACTAGCATTTCCGTTTCCGGTAATTGCCATTTTTATTTTCTTAGGTAAATACTCTGTAATTGGTACTTGTCTGCTCAACCCAGCTGCCATAGCTACACCCTGAGCTCTTCCAAGTTTTAGCATACTCTGCACATTCTTTCCAAAGAAAGGTGCTTCAATAGCAATTTCGTCTGGATGGTGTGTATCTATAAGTTCTACTGTACGTTCGAATATGAGTTTTAGTTTTAAATAATGGTCGTCGTATTTTTTTAAATTGAGCTCATTGAGTTGTAAAAAAGTCATCTTCTTGTTTACCACTTTTATCAATCCAAAACCCATAATGGTTGTTCCTGGGTCGATTCCTAAAATAATTCTCTCCTTACTCATTAATCACAGTAATTACAATTCTTTAAAGACACCGATACGCCAACAGTTACAAAAAGCAAATCACCATTAAATGAAAATCCGTCAATAGCTGCATCGTATTTATCTTTCCCAGACAATCCAAAAACATATGAGGCATCAGCAAACACAGAAAATGCTCTAGATATTACATACCCAAATTCTAAACCACCCATCACATTTAAATATGTATAGGTGTTTTCGGTATCATAGCCAAGTGGCTTAGTAAAACTCACTCCTGGTCCTATGTGACCTACAAGCTCTATTGCTGGTGGTAGAAAATACAAATGATCTGATATTTTATAAACCCCTTGCAAATTAACTCTAGAATAATTCAATTTAAAAGGCCTAGAGCCATTATCATTAACAGCTCTATTAAAACCATAATCTAACCTCGCTCCAACTTTTTCAGTAAACATATATTGAACTCCCAAATTAACCGATGGGAAGTTGATATATTTCGTATAATAGCCATCGTTTTCTACGGCATCTATAGGGTTATTAATTCCAAGGGATGCAATGAGTCGCCAAGTGTCTTCATCTCTTTGACTAAAAGCGTTTAGACTTATTGCAAAAAACAGTACAATCGCAACAATTGTTTTATATCTTTTAAAATTAAAGGGCATGTTCAATAATAAATGTTATTTTGTATACTGCCAAAACTCATGAACAGTCTATCTAGTATACCATACAAAACTAAACAATTCTTTTTTGTACTTATTAAGTTGAGTATTGTGTTTGGCTCCCTTTATTTTATTTACAACAAACTCACCAATAACGATGAATTGGATTTTACTGTTTTTATTGAATTATTGAATAAAACTGATGGTTTTACAGCAAAAAACATATTGTTTCTTTGCTTATTAAGTGTTTTAAATTGGGGTTTTGAAATTTTGAAATGGCGAAATTTAGTGAGTTTCATCAAACCAATTACCTTTATTGAAGCTACCAAGCAAAGTCTTGCGGCTTTAACAGCATCATTGTTCACTCCAAATCGTATCGGAGATTATGCAGCCAAAACAGTATACTTTTCTAAGAGGTTTCACAAAAAAGTCTTACTCTTAAATTTGTTATCGAATATGGCACAAATGGCAACAACTTCATTTGTTGGAATTATAGGTGTTATGTTTTTTGTTACTATTTATAATCCAGAAATATCATATTACAAAATAGGTAAACTATTGTTTATCGTTATTTCTCTAATAGCGTTTGGATGGTTTATTATAGCCAATAAGCAAATAAACATTCGTGGATTTTCTCTAAAAAAAATAACTCAATTCATCAAAAGCATACCGTTAACTACTCATATAAACACTTTACTTTTTTCAGTTATACGCTACTTGATATTCTCTTTTCAATTCTATTTTTTGTTAACCATATTTGGATCGCACATCACCTATCCTGATGCAATGGTGATTATAACTAGCATGTACTTTCTAGCCTCAATAGTACCAAGTATTTTTATTTTTGATGTTGTTATAAAAGGTAGTATTGCTGTATACCTTTTTACGTTTGCAAACGTTAATAGTCTAGTTGTGTTATCTATTATTATGTCTATGTGGCTTCTAAACTTTGTGTTACCAAGTTTAATTGGCAGTTATTTTGTTTTAAACTTTAAGTTTCCTACAAATTTTGACAAACCTAATAACGTTGGTTTTTAAACATGGTTATTCTCTTTTCGATCATTGTTCTTATATATACTATTCTTATACTTTGTTTTGTTATAGGGTTTTCTTTGGTTAAAAATGAAACGAGTTCATTTGTTTCTCCTGCATCTCGTTTTTCTATAATTGTGCCTTTCAGGAATGAAGAAGAGCTATTACCTGATCTTATTTATTCGTTAGAAGCTCTTGAATACCCTAAGAATTTATTTGAAGTCATTTTAGTTAATGATGACTCCAACGACAATTCGGTAGAGCTGAGCTCTCGTTTACTAACAACCACACAAATTGACTATAAAATTATTGACAACATCAGAACCTCTTCGTCTCCAAAAAAAGACGCCATAACATCTGCAATATTAAAAGCGAAATACCCATATATAATTACTACAGATGCCGATTGTATAGTTCCAAAAATGTGGCTTCAATGCTACAATACACTTATCGTCTCTTCAGGTGCCAAAATGATTGTTGCTCCTGTTACATATACAGTTAAGAGTTCAGTGCTTGAACAATTTCAATTACTTGATATTTTGAGTTTACAAGGAGCAACTATAGGTGGTTTTGGTTTAAAACTTCCTTTTTTATGTAATGGCGCAAACTTTATGTATGAAAAAGAGTTCTTCTCTGCCTTAAATGGATTTGAAGGTAACACTACAATTGCAAGTGGCGATGATATTTTCTTACTTGAAAAGGCACTAAAGCAATCTTCAAGTAGTGTGACATACTTAAAGAACAAAGATGCTATTGTAACAACAAAGCCTCAAGAATCATTTTCAAAACTCATTCAACAACGTGTGCGTTGGGCAGCAAAAAGCGCTAACTACAAAAACGGATTTGGAAAATTAACTGGGTTTATAATTTTGCTAATGAATGCTGCTATAATTGCTTTATTCTTTTTAAGTTTTATTGGTGTTTTTAGTTTGTGGTACAGCCTATTATTTTTGGTAGTAAAACTATGGGTAGACTATTTACTTTTATACAGATCTGCCAAATTCTTTAATCAAAATAGTGTATTACGTTTTTATCTTTTTAGTGCTATTTTTTATCCCTTGTTTTCAACTTACGTAGCCATATACGCAATGTTTAATGGTTATAAATGGAAAGGACGTCAATTTAAAAAATAGTGCTATTTTAGATTGTTGTTATGAATAAACTAACTAATTACAAAACCTCCAACCCAGCATTTACCAATTATTTTTGGGAGACTAATAAGAATGATTCAAACAAAATGTCGGTTAGTGGAATTTTGCTAAAATCGTTTATTTGCCTACTAATTATCGCTGTCATTACTGGTTATATCTGGAAACTTTATAATCAAGGAGTAGATGTAAAATGGTTTACTTTAGGCGGAATGTTAGCTGCAGTTGTTATAAGTATTTTAGTTTCTATTAGACAACACTGGGCTCCTATTTTAGTACCTCTTTACAGTATTGCCAAGGGTGCATTTCTTGGCGGATTTAGTGCACTCATCAGAGCTAAATTCCCAGAGCTTCCGTTTCAAGCAATTGGTGTAACCATAATTACGTTCTTCACGATTCTAATATTATATCAAACACGACTTATTATAGTTACCAAAAAACTTAGAAGCATTATTATAACCTCGGCTACCAGCATTTTTGTAGTTTATATTATTGCTTGGATATTAAGCTTCTTTGGCATAAAGACATTTGTTTGGGGAACCTCCTGGTTAGCAATTGTTTTTAATATTATTGCAGCTGTTATTGCCTCGTTCACATTGTTACTAGATTTTGATTTTATAGAACGTTATAAAAACAAAGCTTCAAAGCATAAAGAATGGATAGCCACTTGGGGCTTACTCGTATCTTTAGTTTGGTTATACACAGAAATTTTAAGGTTAATGCGAACCTTATCAATTAGATTTTAATTAGCTGCTTTAATTATAACAGGTAAAGTAAATTGTGTTTTTACCTGCTGGCCACGTTTAATTGCAGGAGAAATCTCAGGTAAATTATCTAGGCTCTCAATAAGAAATTTGTTTAAGTCTGGTATTTGTGTTTTTAGTACATCGCCACTTTCAATATCTTGAACAGCCAACTCTCCCTTTTCTGACACATTAAACTTAATACGTATTGTATCATTAACATTTTGGGTAACTATTATTCTCTTATCTACCAAAAATGCAACTATATGATTACTTAGCGTAGATTCAAAACATTGTTTTCTAAGCGCTTTTGTTGCGGAAGAACTGCAATTATTAAATGAGGGGTACTCATCTACCTCGTTCCAATTAAAAGTTTTTAAATCTTCTTGTAATATTTCTTCAGTAGAAATCTTTTTCTTGTCAAAGTATTCGCAAGAGGACAAACAAAATAAAAGAAAAAAAATGCTTACGTACTTCATTGGCGCACAACTGAAGTGGAAAAGTACGATTTTTTTTATTTAATCTGTTTTTAAAAATTTCTCTTGTTTCAATTCACTAATTCTTTGATTTACTATAGCCGTATATTTGCTCTCTGGAAATTTGGTTTTAAAGGTCTCGTAAAGCTTTATTTTAGTATCAATATCTTTATAATAATGATCTTTTACATACACTAACAAAAAATGAGCTCTGTCGTTTGCAGGGTTTTCTTTAATAGCCTTTTTATACACTTCAATGGTTTCTTTATATTTTTTCTGTTTACTATAAACAAAACCTAGTTTAACATACTCCTCGTCCATGGGTTGATCTTGTATAAGTAAGGATTGCAACATATATTCTTCGGCCTTTTTAAAATCTTCTATACGTTCATATAGTTCGCCTTGAACAAACAGATTATTTGTATTTTTCTCATCAAATTGAAGCGCAAATTCACCTTGCTCTATCGCTTTTTCAAATTCATATTGCTGAGCATAACAATTGCGAAGTTTTTCGTGTATAAATTGCGATGATTCATTTAACGCAATTAATTTTTCAAACCAAACAGCAGCATTATTATAATCTTTTTTTACATAATAATTCTGCGCTTTTAAACTTATGAGCTCTCTATTATCTTCATAGGACTTTAAACCAATATCTGTATAATAATCAACACGTTTATTATGTCCTTTTTTAAGGTGAAACTTTGCTAGTCTATAAATTGCTTTTTGATGAGTCTTGTCTAATTGGAAAGCACTATAAAACCTATTTTGAGCTGTAGAATCTTTTAAATGTTCTAAAACCAACCCTAACTCATAATGATAGTTAGGGTTTTTATAATCTATATCTATTAGCTTATAGAACATATCTGATGCATCCTGATACTTTTTCGTTTTTGCCAAGAGCTTCGCATATTCATATTTCACTAATGCATCTTCTGGATTTGCAATAATACTTTTATCATAATTTATTAAAGCGGCATCATAATTTCCTAATGCTATATAAGCTTTAGCAATTCTATCTAAAACTACAGCAGAATCGCTATGCTTTTTATACGTTTCGATAGCTTTAGAATAGTTTCCGTTAACATATAAACTATCGGCCTTATTTAACATTGCTGATTGGCCTTGTGTTTTAAAAATAGTACTTAATAAAAGGATAATGGTTAGTAATGGTTTCATTTTAATTTATTTTGGCTTTAATTGCTTCCATTCGTTGTTTATGAAAATCACTTTTACTAATTTCATATGCCTTGGTAATTTCTATCAAAGCCCTTTTATACTCTTTTTGTGATTCGTAATATTCTGCTAAAGAATCGTAGCCATTAGCACTTTGTGGATAATATTTTACATTCATTCTAAAAAAAAGTTCGGCTCTTTTAGATAATCCCATTTGCATATTCATGTACCCATATGCTATAAATAGCTCCTCTACCATAGGCGGTATATTATACCCTAATTCATTTTTATAGATCACTTCTTGCTCTTTCAGCATTGCTTCTAATTCTTCAACTGTAGTTTCTAAATTGTTATACTTTTGAGGTGTTTTAAATTGATACCATTTAAACAAAAATATTAATCCATCTCGCATTGTTGGTAAAGGCACTGTACCGTGTAGATCTTCTGGATATACTTTCCAATCAAAATTTAATCCACTTTGCTTTTGTGACTTAGCAAACTGTGAAAACTCAACAATTGAGCGTGCAAACAAGCTAAACTCAGACCTATCTTCCATTAAGTTATCTATAGTTACAGTTTCATCTTGCATATGAAGTTGTTCAGCAGCTAAGGACACAAACAACGACTTACCTGTAAAATCATTTGTTTTCAACTTTTCTTTAGCTTGTTTTAAAACACTTTGATTGTCCCAATCTAAACTAGGATCGATCGCTATGTAATTACTGAACAAATGAGAATGATTTAACAACATATTTATGGTAAATAAACCAGCATAAGAGTGTCCGATTAATGTTCTATATGGTGTTGTTGCGTATGTTTTATCAATATGTGGCATTAATTCATTTTCTATGAATTTAGTGAAATTTTCAGCACCACCAGTTTCATCATTCATAGCAGCTCCTCTTCTTGTTTTTACTGATGATGTTGTAAGGTTGCGCGTACGGTTTTTTTGATTTGAAATACCTACCAATATCATGTGTGGTAAATAATGCCCCCAATAATTGTCATACACTGTTTCTAAATTATTTTTTAATGAAAAGCCATCTAATAAATATACTACTGGGTATTTTACATTATTTTCAGGATTATAATTTTCGGGAAGTTTTACCCAAAAATGCTGTTGCTCTTTTAAAACTTGTGATTTAATACTATCAGTAATTACATTGCTTACTTGGGCTTCCAAAATAGCACTCGAGAAGAATGAGAGTTTTAGTACAATTAAAAGTAGTAATGGTTTTTTCATTTAAGTAGTGTTTTTAATATTTAAATTAGTTATTACAAAACCGAAGCTGTCGCTTCGGCTTTGCAACTTGACACAATAACTGCGCCAAACATTACTTTAATAAGTTCTACTTAATTAATTTCTTTTTTTACCCAGCACATAGCTTATTGGCAATGAGTATCTAACCGAAACCTCTTTGCCTTTATGTTTTGCTGGTTTCATTTTTGGCAATAATTTAATCACTCTAATAGCCTCATTCTCCATCTTAGGGTTTGATGATCTTGCCTTAATATTATCAATAGTCCCGTTTTCACTTATACGAAACATTACCATTATTCTACTATTCTTTTGCGATGGTGTTTCTTCTCCTACTTTAGTGTTGAAATTTTTTGCAACAAATTCCGAAATTTTATTGCTAATACACTTTTTTCGCTCATCATTGGTCTTTTTAGATTCGCAACCAGGATATACTGGCACTTCATCTACAACTGCAAATGGGATGTCGTTGTTAGTATCATCTTCAGCAACTTGAAAAATAATAGGTAACGCATATGGTACCACTACGGTTTTACCTTGATGCTTGCCTGGAAACATTTTAGGTAATGATGACACCACCCTAATCGCTTCTTCTTCTAATTTAGGATGCGGTGCTCTTGACTTAACATCAATAACATTACCTTCTTTGCTAATTTTAAATATAACACTTATACGCTGTCTTCCTTTTAACCCTAAGTTACCGGCAAGATCTATATTAAAGTTTTTTTGAACATATTTACTTATGTTGTCAGAAGTGCACTTTCTTCTTGCTTCAACGGGCTTATCTTTACAAGCCTCGAACATAGGTGGCTCATCTACCTTAGCATATGGCACTTCATCATTTACAATGCCACCCTTTACTGGTTTAATTGGCTCCACTTTCTTTTCTGCTACCTCAAATATTATTGGTAACGAATATGGTACTATTACAGCTTTGCCTTTATGCTTACCTGGAATCATCTTTGGAAGTAATTTCACTACTCTCTTAGCTTCTTCTTCTAATTTTGGATGAGTAGCTCTGGCTCTTATTCCTTCAATATCGCCTTCTTTATTTATCTTGAACACTACACTTATACGTTGTCTACCTGTCAACTCTAAATCACCTGCAAGATCTATATTAAAGTTTGTTTGTACATGCTTAGATATTTTTTCGGTAATACACTTTCTCTGTTCTTTTTTAGATAGATCTTGACACTCTTCATATAATGGAAATTGGTCTATTACAGCAAAAGGAACTTCTTCCTCTTCCTGAACTAAAACATTTCTTTTTTTATTAGTTTTCTTTTTATTTTCTTCTGGTGTTATGGTAATTGAAAAATATGCATTATCATACTCAGTATCTGAAATAACTAACTTGGTAAAGAAAGGATCTCTGTTTAATAATTCTATTTTTTCTTCCTTTTTCTTTTTTTCTTGATCAGTTAACTCACCAATTTTATTAACCACAAGTCTTAGTATTCCATCATGAGAGTTGTTTTCCCAGATCTCTTTGGCTTCATCTGTTTGTTTCCATTCTAAATATTCTTGGTAGGTCCTTTTCAACTGCCTCTTCATTTTCTTTGAAGGCTGAATTTTAGCTTCAGAAGCATCGTTAGCTGAGCTATATGCTCTCTCCGTAGAAATCTGGGATCTTAAATATTCTGTTTTAGTTTGAATGTATTTATTCATTCCAAAATATTTGTCTTTCATTCCTTTTTCAAATAGTCTTCCGCTTTTCTCTTCTTCTAGGAATTCTTCATAAAGTTGTTCTTTTAATTCAGCATCTGTTAACTCTTGCATCTCAAGTACAGACACTTCTTTTTCTTGAGCATATGATGCTGAGTAGATTAACATCCCTAAAACAATAGGAATTAGAAAAACATATTTAACTAGATTTATACGACTTGATCTGTCTTTTTGTAACATAATAATTCGTTTTTTGATTAATGATTGTTTAAAAAAAGTATTGATGAATGACACATTTTTTGTTTCGAAAACCTGACCTAAAAGGTTTTGATAATAGTCTGATCTATTCTGTGTCTTTAAGGCTTCTTGGTCAGCTATATACTCATGTAATGTTCGTAATCTGTTTTGATACATATATACCAAAGGATTAAACCAAAACACAATACGTTGAAGCTCAAAAAACAGCAAATCTAAAGTGTGTTTTTGGTTTACATGCACCAGTTCGTGCTTTAAAATGGTTTCCTTTTCTTCTTTTTCAAGCCTTTCTCCCAGAAATACATAATGCAAAAATGAAAATGCAGATGAGCTATTTAATAGCTTTACCAACAACACATTTCCCTTCCATCGCTTTGGGTTTTTATACACTAATGCTGTTATTCTAATTACTTTAAACACAAAAAATAAAAAGGCTAAAAACGCACCTATATAAAATACCGTCTCCCAACTCCAACTAAATGATGGTTGAGACATTACTACTGCATCCAATTCTATATGATTAGTAGTGCTAACGTTACCAATTACTACTTCTGGCAATCCTATAATATACTCTTTAGGTACAACTTCTTTAAAAGCATTAACTCGAATAAAGGGTAACACCATTGACATTACTGAAGTAGCCAGCAAATAACCTCTATTCCAATTAAAGAACGTTTCTCTTTTTAAGAATACATCATACACTATTAAAAAGAACAGCTGAAATGCTATTATTTGAATTACATATTGCATTATCATTATTTTTCTTTATTAATTTCTTTCAACACAGATTCTAGTTCATTTAAACCTATATCATTCTTTTTCATAAAGAAGGAGACCATACTTTTAAATGACCCTTGAAAATAATTATCAACTAGCTTATTTATAGATTGGTTACTATAGTCCTGTTGTTTAACAATAGGGTAGTATACATGGCCCTTTCCTTGTTTTTCGTAATCAACAAAACCTTTATTTTCTAAAATTCTAACAATAGTAGACACTGTATTGTAAGCCGGTTTTGGTGCTGGTAATTCATCAATTATTGCTTTTACATTTGCCTTTTCAAGACGCCATAAAATTTGCATAATATCTTCTTCTGCTTTGGTAAGTTGCTTGATCATTCAACTAAGTTTTTAGTTCTACATAAATACAAATATAACTAAATATTTAGTTTAAACTAATTTTTTAGTTAAAATGTAACAAATTACATATCAATACGTCATATAGACAACCTTTTATTATATGTTATGGATATTGTTTTACTTCTAGTTGCTGCACTGTTTATGTTACTAGGTATCATTGGGAGTTTTTTACCTATTCTTCCTGGACCTTTAACTAGCTGGATAGGTTTACTTATTTTTCATCTCACCGATGCCGTTCCAATGAACTGGACATTTTTAATCATCACCCTTGTATTCGCTATTATAATATGGCTTCTTGATTATGTAATTCCAGCCTTAGGCACTAAAAGGTTTGGTGGCAGCAAATATGGAATGATAGGAACCTCTATTGGATTGTTGGTTGGTTTATTCTCTCCTATTCCGGGAGGAATTATTATTGGCCCATTTGTTGGTGCCTTAATTGGTGAACTAATTAATAAAAGTGATTCTAAAACTGCTGTTAAAGCCGCCTTCGGTTCTTTTTTAGGTTTTTTAACATCAACCTTTATAAAGTTTGTAGTAGCTATTATTTACCTAGGACTTTTTATAGCGAAAGTTTGGGATTATAGTGACGTTTTGTTCTAACAAAAAACCTTATGACTAGTAAACTAATCATAAGGCAGTGTCAATTGCTATTAATTCAACAAATAAATTAGAGGGATAATTAATTCTTCGTTGTTATACCAAATATATGTATAATGTTAAAGTTTTTATTGCGGGAAAACCGTAGACTTGTTACGGAAAAACCGTAATATTCAACAACTGCACACAACTGCACTATCTGGCAACATTGTAAAAATGTTGAATTTTAACATTAAATTAATGTGTAACAAGGAAAAAGATTACAAAAACCCTTTCTTTCTGGCCTCTTTTAGTAGTGTTTCATCTTTACCATCGTCTATACTAAACAACAATTTGAGGTGCTTTTTACGTTTTTCGATGGCACTCATAGATAAATCTATATGCTCCCTAAGGCTTTTTGTTTTAACTCCTTGCGATAATAAGTGTAGTATTTTCCTGTTGGTTTCATCCAAATAAATATCGCTAGTAATTGTAGTATTTAAAAAATTATTAACCGTACTACTATAATAAGGAGGACTATTTAAGATATGTTGAAATGCTTCAGCTAGTTCACTAGATGTTAGATCACTTTTAATTAGTAATCCTTCAGGGTTTATCTCCTTAATAATATTAAGTATTCTAAACGACTCATTAAACATGGTTAAGATTACAACCTTAGCTTCGGGCAAGTATACTCTAGCTATTTTAGCCAAATCTTCTCCTGATGTAATTAAACCATCTTTTGAAGCCGGTAAACTTATATCAAAAAAAACAACATTGTAAGGTTCTTCATCAGCAGCTTTTCTAATTAACTCATTTGCCATATCGCAATCATGAGCAATGTCTATTTGCAAATGTTGGTGTTCTTTTTTTGTAGCAATTAGTGTGTTTTGATAACCCTCAATAATCATTGGATGGTCATCAACCATAAGTATTTTTAAATGCTGATCCATAGAAATTTATTCAATTGGTATCGATATTTTAATAATTGTCCCAATATCAATTTTAGAAAACACTTCTGCTTTTCCACCAACATCTCTCACCCTCGAATCTATATTCTTTAAGCCAATTCCTTTTCTTGCTTTATTAACATTAAAGCCAGAACCATCGTCTTCAATTGTACATAAAATTACATTATTTTTTAATTGAAAACTAATTTTTACACTATTTGCATTTGCATGTTTATAAATATTTTGCATGGTTTCCTGCAACATTCTGTAGATATGTATTTTAGTTTTATTAGGAATATCCTCCCAATCTATACTATCGTCATTTTTAAACGTATGCTCAAGTTGGTAAGCTTTAGTTTGGGTTTCTATGAGGCTTTCAACAATATCAATAAAACTAGATCCTGATACAAAATCGGTATTTAAATCGTGTGATATCTTTCTAATTTCGGTTTCAATATTTTTTAGTTCATCAATATATTGACTCCTTGTTTTTACAGCGTCATCTGTTTGTACCATATTTAAACTATCTAGGCTTAATCGCGTACCAAATAGTTTTCCTAAAACACCGTCATGAAGCTCTTCAGAGATGCGCTTTTTTTCTTGTGTACGCCCTTCTTCAATTTTGTCTTGCTGCGCTAACATGAGGTTATATATCTCTTCGTTTGTTTCTTGCTGTTGTTGTATGAACTTTAATTTTCTGTTTTTTGAACGTTGGCTGATGACTACATATAGTAATGTTAAACTCATTAATAAACCAATAGAAATAAAGATAAACAACAAGCGTTCTTTAGCTAGTTGATCTTTTTCTGCTTCTAATTGATCTGTTTCAAATTCAATCCTGGCAAATTTATCTCTAATGGCTCGTTCATTCTTAAGTAAACTATCACTCAAGTTAATATGTTCGTACAAGTATTCCTTTCCTTTTTTTCCTTCTTCAACTTTGGAAAGAAGTTTTAATGACCTTAAAATTTCTTTTGTCGAATTTATTTCACGTGCTGCTTTTAAAGTTTTTGAAGTATAAAATTTAGCTAACTCGTTTTCCTTTTGAGACACATAAAAATCCGCCATATCATTTCCTATAGCTAAAAGTCCGTAGGAATCATTTAGACTATCCGTGATTTTATACGCCTCCTTAAATATATTTTCAACTTCTTTAGAGTCTTCGCCTAACCTGTCTTTTGTCAAAGCAATATTTCCCTTAATTGTGACGTATAACTTTGGGTCTAACTCAAGAAGTAATTTATTTTCTAAAATTTGGTTGTAAATTTCAAGAGCTTTATAATACTCTCCCTTTTTCAAAAAATAAAAAGCTATATCATTCTTGCTGCTAACCAAATAATGCAAATTGTTTTTTATTCTTTTACCAATTTCTAAAGCTTTATTTTGATACTCTATGGCTTCATCATAATTCCCTAACCTCTCTGAAATAATTGACAATAAATCATATATATTATATATTGTATCTAAATTATTTTGAGTCTCAGGTAAAGATCTAATTAATTTAAGGGACTCAATTGCATTTTGTTCACTTCCAATATAATCTCTTTCTGTTTCCTGAATGTTTGCCATTGTAAATAAGGTCTCTCCTTTATTTCGAACATCATCTGTCTTGTCATATATTTTAACAGCATTATAGTAATAGTAATAAGCACTATCATTTTGTTTTTGTGTTGAATAATAGTAGCCTAAATTTTGATAAGTATAACCTATATATAATGTATCTTTAAGTTTATGAGCCAACTTAAGATTAGTAACATTAATTTTCCCAAAAGAAGTATTTCTATCATAGTTAAGATATAGTTTAGAAAGATTCCAATTACTATACAACTTTGTGGTATCAGCCTTTAATTTATTTGAAAGATCACATGCTAATGATGCTAATTCTATTCTTTTATTAGCAGATAATTTAATATCATTTGACAACTTCCTTAATTGAAGAATACTATCTAACTGGGTATTATTTTTTCCAGATTGTGCAAACAAGCTAAAAGCGACTAATAGGAGAGGGATAATCAAGTAATGCTTTTTCAAAATTTTCTTTCAGTATATAAGTTCAATTATTTGTGAATTTATAATAATAGAATGATTAAACAAAAATCTTAGCATATTAAAAAAGCCCTTGGAAATAATTTTCAACAAGGGCTTCTATTTAAAATTTATTAGAGATTACAAGTTTTGACCAGGCTTTTTGTGGTTCTTAGTAACATCTGCAATCAATATTGATTTCTTGTTTAATTCTTTATAAGCTTCAACTTGTGATTCAGAAAAGTTCAGTTCTGTTTCTGTGTTTTTACTTGTTCCTGAGATAGTTAAGCAGAATACTGCCAACATTAAGGTAATTTTTAGGGATTTCATAGTTATTGTGTTTAGGGTTATACTAGTTTATTTTATTAATATTTTAAATTAAATACATTATCACTTCTGTAACCGAGTTACAGTTGAGGGATATAATAAAATGGACTAATTAATACTAAACACTAAAGTGCTTAAAATGAGGGAATACAATTTATGTAATAAAAAATTGTACTAAATGGATTAATTAAAATTTACTTAAAAAGCATGAGGGGATTGTTTGGGGCTCAATAAGTATGGTAAAAGTAGAACTGGTTCCGATGAAGTATTAAAAAATACGATGAAATACACAAAATAATCGATGAAATGCAAATTTGAGTAATTTTTCCTACAGATAAAATGATTTTATCTGTCTTTTTGTGCAGGACTAAAATAATAAAAATTTGTCAAATTTAGCTCATTAAGCTACACTTCTAATTCCCAATGAGTTATTTTTAAAGTTTAAATTAATAGAGCAATGCATTTCGTAAAATAGACACTGGATGTTTTGAATCACGACCCACTCCATCTTTAATTTGGTGACGACAACTTGTTCCTGAGGCAGCAATAACAACAGATTCTTCTGTATTTCTAATTTTCCCAAAAAGTGATTCTTCACCAATCTTCATACTTATATCATAATGTTCTTTTTCATAGCCAAAAGAACCAGCCATTCCGCAGCAACCAGAATTAATTATGGTTACCTGGTAATTTTGAGGAAGGGATAGCATCTTAAACGTATGTGATGTACTGCTCAGTGCTTTTTGGTGACAATGTCCGTGAATTTTAATTTGTTTGTGATGCTTGACAAATTGTTCGTAGGTAATATTTCCTTTATCAATCTCTTTGGAAATAAATTCGTCTAAAGTAAAGACATGTTTTGAAATGGTTTGAGCTGCTTCCTTATCCTTAGCCAACCTTAAATACTCATCTCTAAATCCTAGAATTGCAGACGGTTCTATTCCTACTAAAGGGGTTTTCTTTGTAACTATATCTTTAAAAGTACTAATATTTTTATCTATCACAACCTTTGCTTCGTCCAACATACCTTTAGAAATAAAACTTCGCCCGCTTTCTTCATGATCAACAATATGAACGTCATATCCTAAACCATGCAGTAGTTCAATCGCATCTTTTCCTATTTCAACATCATAATAATTAGTAAATTCATCGACAAATAAATAGAGCTCTCCTTTTATAGAGCCTCTAAATTTCAACTGCTTTTGATGCTTTGAATACCATTTATACAAAGTGTTTTGTTGCAATCTGGGTATAGATCGCTTCTTTGATATTCCAAAAATTTGTTTTGCTATTCCCGTATTTAAAACTGTGTTAATAATGGTTGGAAATTTACTCCCCAGCTTATTCCACTTTGCACTTCCACCAAACATCTTTGTTCTAAAGGGGATACCATTTTCCTTATGGTATTGATATTGAAACTCTGCCTTTAAAGCAGATATATCAACATTACTAGGACATTCAGTTGAACAAGCCTTACAACTCAAGCACAGATCAAAAACCTCTTTGAGCTCTTTGTGATCGAATCGGTTATCTTTTTCAGAAGTTGTTAAAAACTCTCTCAAAGTATTAGCCCTAGCTCTGGTTGTGTCCTTTTCATTTCTGGTAGCTCTATAACTCGGACACATAGTTCCTCCGGCAAACGACAGCTTTCTACAATCTCCCGATCCATTACATTTTTCGGCAGCTCTAAGAATTCCCATACTATCTGAAAAATCTAGAAGCGTATCGATTTCTGGTTCTACTCTATCAATTTCATACCTCAAATTTTCATCCATAGGATATGGATCAACGATCTTTCCTCTGTTAAAAATACCATTTGGGTCGAATAAGCTTTTCACCTGCTTTAAGAGTTGATAGTTTTTCTCCCCAATCATAAGCGGAATAAACTCTGCTCTCACGATTCCATCACCATGCTCTCCACTAAACGAACCACCATATTTTTTAACTAACAAAGCTGTTTGGTGAGTAATTTTTCTAAACAGTTTTACATCTTCCCCTTTCTTTAAGTTTAAAATTGGTCGTAAATGTAACTCTCCGGCTCCAGCATGTGCGTAGTAAACAGCCTTCTGACCAAAATCGTCCATCATTTTTGTGAACTCTCCAATATATTCTGGCAAATCATGAACAGACACAGCAGTATCTTCAATACAAGGCACTGCTTTTTTATCTCCCACAATATTCCCCAACAATCCCAATCCTGCTTTTCGAAGGGCAATTGCTTTTTCAATATCTTCAGCATAAAGCATAGGGTAAGCATATCCAAGGTTATTTGACTTCAAATCATCAATAAGTGCTTTTGCCTTTTCTTGGGCTTGTTCTTTAGTATTAGCACGAACTTCTAACATTAAAACTGCTTCGGGATCACCATTAACAAAAAACCGATTCTTTAGCTGCTCACGATTATTCTTTGTGCAATCTAATATAGTTTTATCCATAAGTTCACACATATAGAGATCGTGTTCCATAGCCACTACAACGGCTCTTAAGCTTTCTTCTACGCTATTGAAATGAACTGCAACCAGAATATTTTCTTTAGGTGGAAGTTTATCTAGTTTCAAAGTAACCTCTGTGGTAAATGCAAGTGTTCCTTCACTACCGCAAAGTAACTCAGCTATGTTCAACTGTTTATTAGAACTTTGAAAAAGGCTGGTGTCAATCAAAGCGTCTAAAGCATATCCAGTGTTTCTTCTATGTATAGATGGTTTCGGAAATTGCTCTACAATTTCTCGCTGTGTTTCTTGTGGTGATAAAAGTTCAAACAAGCCATTATATATCTCTCCTTCTAACGTTTCTTGTTTTCTCTTTTTATTAATAACATCTTCATCAAGTGCTTCAAAGGTTACTAGAGAACCATCACTCAAAACAGTTTTTAATGATAATACTTTATCTCTGGTCACACCATATTGTATTGAGGTTGTTCCAGAAGAATTGTTTCCAACCATGCCTCCAATCATGCAACGATTACTAGTGGAAGTATTAGGCCCGAAAAACAAGCCATATGGCTTTAAAAACTCATTTAGCTCATCTCTAATAACACCTGGTTGAACGGTTACGGATTGATTTTCCTTATTAAAATCAATAAGCTTATTAAAATACTTAGACACATCTACTACAATACCTTCTCCCACACATTGTCCAGCTAAAGAAGTACCTGCAGTTCGTGGAATCAATGATACACTTTGCTTATTTGCAAAATTTATTAATAACTGTATATCCTTAACAGTTTTTGGAAGTACTACCGCAAGAGGCATCATTCTAAAAGCAGAGGCATCTGTTGCGTAAATGGTTTTATGCAAGGCATCTGTATAAATTTCACCTGAAAACTGTTCCTTTGTTTTAAAACGTAAAAGATCTTCTATTTTCAAAACTTACCTCATATTTTTTATAAATATAAAAATTAGGTAACTATTTAAACCAGCATTTGAAGTTTAATGTTTTTAAAAAATGTAGTGCTGAAAACGAATGGTAGCCCTTTTGGATTACATGAGCGTATATAAAATCCTTTTCATTAATATTTTGTATCTTTGCTTAGCTGTAATTTAGCTCTCAGCAGGGATAATTAAACATAGGGCTGCCAATTTCTATTGGCGGCTCTTTTGTTTTATTTTTATTATAATTTCGCTAGTCAATTATGATTTTCTTACTAATTACCCCTTTAGATGTGTTAAACTTTAAAACATAAACTCCCGAATTAACTCTAAGTGGAATTGTATTTTTATTAGGTAAAAGGTTTACTGTCTTTATTTCTTGTCCGATTAGGTTATAAACAGTAACATCAAACACATCAAAACTTGTTAGCTTTTTAATATTAATTTCAAACGTATCTTTATCGTAATACAAAATAAGGCTGTTGTCTAATTCAGCAGTGTCATCACCAAGTGTCTTACTTGTTTGGAACACCATACTAAACCTATCGTTATATACTCCTGGCTCAAGACTAATTTCAAAAGGAGATGTTTTAATATTATGAGCCCTTCCAGTTACATTGTCTCTTATATATGGCACTAAACCAGGATCTAAATTGACGAGTTCCTCGGCTGTAATTTTAATAAACCCTGCATTTTCAACCGCTAGACCTAATGGAAATTCTTGAGACAAAAGAAACTTGTTTACACCTTGAATTACAAACTTTCCGTCTTCTATAATCCAATACATATCTTCCTCATTTAAATCTGAAATAAAAGCATCATACCCAAAATCAAAATCCATAGACGCATCAATGTTAGACCCTAACATTATTTGTCGGTAATAGCCTCCAGGAGATTGATATAATAATCTAACTTTTGGTAACTCGTTAATCGGCTCTTGATTAGCATCTGGTTTAATTTTAGTATTTCCAGAAGTTCTCATAAAAACTGATGACGCTGCAACTTCTTCAGTAACAAACACTCTCTGACTATTTTTAAATACCACATTACCTCCATCAACAGAACTAATTGGCACACCATCATCATTATTAAACCCTTCTATAGCTGTAGACACGAAGAACCCTTGATTCACAGGGATATATTGTCCTGGAATTTTTGTACCTGTGGCTGGCCCTCCAGCATTTGAAGTACTATTTATTCTTGAATCATTTGAAATAGCAGCAACACCTCCAGTTAGATTTCTTGTGGCATATCCTCCAACATATTCTCTTAATAAATGTGTATTTTCTTCACCAAAATGATCCCAAAAATATACTGCTCCATTAATAATGGTTCCATTTGTATTTGTGCCTCCGTCTGCAACACTCAAATTATCTAAGATAAACTCAGTCGCATCAATGGCTGAAGGGTAAGGGTTCCCTACCAGACGTTCTACATTACCCGAAGGATTTTGTGCAGTAACATTCTTATTCAGCGGTAATGTTATATCACCATTATTTGGCTTTCCTTTAAATACATAATTTTGAAATCCGGTAGCTAAATCTGTAGCTCCTGATGTCCCTTTCATTGTAAATCCTTCACCTGGAAGCAATGCAGATGTTTCATTTATTGAAGCCCAAGAAGCATAATTATCTGCTGGTCCATAAAATTTATACATCCAATACGTACTAATAGTTCTTGGTGTAGTTGGTGTATTAGAATCTGCTGCAGTATGCGAACTATTAAAGGTTATATTTTGATATGCGGCAGAATTAGTCCCATCAAACAATACTCCATTAGCTGAGCTATTAGCATTTGTACTAGCCACTCCTGTTCCACGTGTTGCACTATTCCCACTAATTGGACCGACCGATGATGACCAATAATTATAATTGAATCCATTTGAGGTTCCTTGCTGGTCTCGCTCTAAATATCCACCACTATCTTCGTCTAAGATACTTCCATCTTCTTGTATTAATTGCGATTCTCCAACCAGATCTATTACTCCGTCTAATTCTAAATAATGCGTAACTGTTAATGCTTGTCCTGAATTAGTTTCGTCTTGTGCATCAACCGGATCTGCAATCGTTAAAGTGCCACTATTATTTTTTAGACCAAGAACAGTTATATCTCTATCACCAGAGGTAATATTATGATTTGTTTCTACGACATTCCAATCTATAACAGTAGTTCCATCTATTCCAACAGAATTCGGTGGGTTATAAAATGAGTTCCCGCTCCAGGTACTAATATCTCCCCATACACCATCTGCTATAGATACATAAGGTGCTGGAATAGTTTGCTCGTCTACCAAACTCTTGTCTTTATCTAAATATTTAAGACGCAGAAAATTACGCTCATCTGTCAGTCCTTCTATAGTTGATCCATAAAAAGAATTAAAATCGTAATATGCTCGCAAATGACTCCACGTAATAGCATCTATTTCATTACTCGAGCTGGAATAAGGCATAGTTTTACCAGAAACATAATCGGTTCCAGCATTATCGAAACGTTCTACTTCCTGATTCATTAAATACTTTACTTGATCATGTGACAAACCAACATCCCAAACATAAACCTCATCTATCTCTCCCATAAAAGGATTTATTATGTTGTTTTTGTCTATATACACGGCACCTACCGAAAAACGATTGTAATTTGGTGAAGGGTGTGTAACATTTTGTTGTGATTTATCCAGAATACCATCGATATATAAATAAATAGTACCACTATCGTACACAAAAGTAACCTGATGCCATTTGCCATCATTTAATGCTATTGTGGAGGTAAACTTAGGGGTCACACTATCATCGATCATAACTTCCACCTGTTCACTATCATTAAGTCTTAATTGTAATTTTTCACCTTTGGACATAATAGTTCTAGTACCCGCTGTTGAGGCTGTTTTAACCCAAGCAGATATTGTAAAATAATCTACATTTAAGTTTAAACTATATTCCCCTACTAGGTAATCGCCTGCTCCAATACTTACAGAACTATCATTGATCACATTGGACGCTTTACCAAATGTGAAGTATTTTGTCCCATCAAAATCGTACCAGGTCTGAAGATTTGACCCTCCATCTGACTTTAAAGGAATAACATCAATGATATCGGCATTTAAAAAGTTTTCGGTATCAGAAACTATTAATACATATTCTTCATCGGCACCTAGAGCAAATCCACTAAATGCAGCTGAAGGTATACTAACAAACACATTTTCAACATCGCCATTAACATCTTCTGAAGTTTCAACAATTTTCCACTCTCTATTAATTCGTGTAACTGTAGTTATTAAATAAGGACTTAAAGTAAGTGTATTGCTTAATCCTGAAGTATATGTTGCATTATTACTACCCCAAACTAAAAAGTCTCCATTTTTCTTAAACTCGCTTGGGTTTGCAGAATTAGTCTCATAAATACTTCCTAATCCTATTGTAACATCGTTTACAAGATTTAATGACTTAGATTGTTTTTGATTTAAGTCTGAAATAGAATCTCGTCCAATACCAGCTATATCATAATTAAAACCAGTATTTGCACTAATATCCCAGATATTAGTATCGAAAGAGTTTTTATAATCTTTTTGCGCTTCATTTGAAGCCCCTAGAGTAATACCATATTTAATGGCTAAATACGATTCAATTTTATGACGTTCGGCATCAGTTACACGTTCAGCAAAAGTAAATATCTCAGCAACTCGCCCATTTAAACTTCCTTGAATATCAAAGTTTTTACCTATCCAATATTCGGTTCCTAAAACTGGTGGCCCTGCTGTACCAACATTAGCATAAGCTACATCATTTGTTGAAGATGTTGCCAAAACCGCAGAATTATATAAAATATCTTGTCCAGTTGGCGAAGCAAACGCGTTATTTCTAACGTTAATAATACCTGCATTCGAATATGTAGAATTTATTTCGGCCTCACCATTATATGTACCTGTTGGTGTAGGAACGTCTTGATTATACGATAATGTTTCGTTGGTAAATCTTGTTGAATAATCCCCAAAACCAATACCTGTAATATCACCAGCATTTCCAGAAGACACTCCGGCGAATATGGTATTTCTGGTTGATGCACTGGTCATAGTTGCATCGGGTATCATGACTATAAAAATATCATGACTATAAAAACCATTAGTTGTGTTATACATATATTGTTCTACACCAGCACCATCATTTTCAAATTTTATTACTGGGTTATAGTTTATATTATCTGCTGCTGTGTCTAAAAATGTTGGTTGATTAGCTCCTGTTGGTTGTTCTGCATTTTTTCCGTTAGTTCCATAATCTTCCCAAAGTGATACTTTAGAGCTTGTTTCGGTAATTCCTCTTGTTGTTTTTAACCATAATCTAAAATCTGAAACAACACCACCAGGTCCTGGGATTGTGAAATTAAATATCTCTGAACTTACAGTAAAAGTAAACGTTGTATTATCTGTATTATCTATACTTATTACAGATGTATTTGTCCCTGCTGTAAGAGGCGCATTGGCTGTAAAGGTGACATCAAAAACAATATAATAATATGGATCTAGTCCTAACCAAGGAATTATAAAAGGTGATGACACTACAAAATCTGGGTTAGAGCTTGTAATAGCGTTAATGTCTAATGGACAGTTACCAATATTTGCAATGGCATAAGTTCGTGTAACAGATGCGCCTTCATCTACTATCCCGAAATAGGTCCCATTCTCAGCAGACGTAGTAACATCGCCATGGTTTATATCTCTAAAAGGCGTTCCTCCTAACACATATATTTCTGGCGATGAGTTTACTTCTAGTGTAAATGTAAAATCTGCTTGATTTTTTATCTCTACTGTAATAAGTGTACTTGCTGTTGAACAGCTAAAGCTCATATTTTGCACTTCAAAATCCAGATACTTCTTTCCACCTCTACAACCGTATGGTTTTATATTTCGTTTAGGGTTATTAGGAGTAATATCGAAATCTGCAGTATTAGAAATATCTACATCTTGAATCTTTAGTTTTCCGCAATTGGAAAAGTCGACATTTGTAATTCGGAAATCTACGCTTGTTCCTGCGTTTATAGTAACTGTTGAACCTTGGGTAACTTCGGCACCACCAATGATTTCTAATTTCATGGTTTGCGCGTTGCCAATAAAATTAAATAGCAATAGTATTGCTATCAACTTAAAAGCCAGTGTGCTAGGGATTTGGGCTTTTTTCATTTCTAGTAATTTAGGGATTTTACTACCTTAAATATCGACGAAAGGTAATAAAAGTCCGTTAAACTTACTAAAAAAATGTTGAAATGCAAAAACAATTGAAAATTTAATGCCTAAAAAAACCTACACTTTTATGCTTTCTTCACAACAAAAATTAATCATCATAGATCATTTATTAAAAAAACGACACCAAAATTTAATACTTTAAAACTCATTTCAACACCTAAAAATTTAAACTGTAATATGAGTCATCAACTAGTAAAATTCCTATATCTTATTTTTTTTATTTCATGTTTCACAGCACGATCTCAAGTAAAAACACATTACGATTCAATAAAAAAAGAATTGGATTCTATCTATAAATTAGATCAGATGTATCGTTCTCATGAAGCTGCAGATTCACTTAATCGTTTAGATCAAGCATCTCTTATAAAAGCGCTCGACCATTTAGATGACATTAACGCATCAAATCTTAAAAGGGTGACACAAATTATTGATCAATATGGTTGGTTAGGAATATCGGAAATTGGAAAACTAGGAAACACCACTTTATTTTTGGTAATACAACATTCAAGAGACCCAAAAGTATATGCCAATTATTTACCCTTGCTCATTTGCTCTGTTTTAGCTGGAGATACTCCTAAAAAATATTATGCCCTTCTTCAAGATGCATTATTAATAAAACAGGGGAAAATGCAAATTTACGGTACTCAAAGACGCTATGACGAATCAACCAAAAAACTTTATGTAGATCTACTTATAGACCCTGACAATGTAGACAAAAGAAGAAAAAATGTAGGTCTAGGCTTAATTGCAGATTATATGAAAAAAGTGGATGTGATTTGGGATTTAGAAACCTTCAAAGTAGCGCAAAAACAACGCCTACAAAAGCTTAAAGAAAAAAATAACGAACATTAAACACCAAAATTTTCAGTAACAATCTGCCTTACTTTTTTGTTTAAATGTTTCATTGAATTATAACTAGTGTGTTCTAAAACAATAACCACCAAATCGTCATCTAAATAATATGTAAGACCTGTACTAAAACCGTTCCATCTTCCATGATGATAGATCGTGTTTTCATTTTTGGGGTCTATTCTAAACCCAAATCCATATGGTACCTTTCTTCCTCTAACAGTTTCACCATTAGTGTACATTAGCTCTAATGATTCTTTAGAAAGTAACTTTTCATTATTTAAGGCAAGGGTCCATTTTAATAGATCTTCACCTGTAGCATAAACGTTTTTATCACCAACTATGGCATCATTCACTGAGCCTCTAATTTTAAGGTGCCTCCATCCTCTATATAATCTGTAACCAGTTAATTGATTTTCTCTTACCTCATCATTTTCAAAACTGTAAACATATGAGTTACACATCTCTAAAGGATCAAAAATGTTCTTTTGCAAAAAATCACCAAAACTAGTACCAGATATCTTTTCAACAATAGACGCCAACACAAAATATCCAGTATTAGAATAATCAAATCTATATCCAGGTTTAAAATAACGTTGCACATTACTTGTTGCTAATAATGACATCATCTCACTATTAGTAGGCGCATTTTTCTGCTTCCATTTATGTTCTGCTACCCAAAAATAATTTGGT
>JASBUG010000034.1 GCA_030148025.1 Flavobacteriaceae bacterium
ATTATTGAAATACAATATCTTATAATTTTTTACTCAAAATAAAATCACTTTTTTGTGATTTTTTAAGTGCTTCAAATACTAATAGAGTGTAATTTATCTTTTGATGCATTCAAAAACAAAGTTTGTCAAGGACATAAGAGCCAACGAAGGAATTATCTATAAAGTTTCGAGACTTTATAGCAATACCGTTGAAGACCAGAAAGATCTATTTCAAGAAATAGTGTACCAACTCTGGAAATCTTATGGTTCTTTTAAAGAAAACGCTAAAGTAAGTACTTGGATGTACCGAGTTGCGTTGAACACGGCAATCAGTAGTTTGAAGAAGGAAAAAAGAAGGGGTGCTCGAGTAACCATGGACAATTTTCTTTTAAACAGACCTTATGAAGTAGATACCCTGACAGAGGAACGTATTACACTTTTATATGCGCATATAAAAGAACTCAGTATCGTGGAAAGAGGTATCATATTACTGCATTTAGAAGGAAAAAATTATGATGAAATCGCGACTATCACCGGTTTTACGACCACCAATGTTGGTACGCGTCTAGGAAGAATCAAACAAAAATTAAAATCTCAAATTAAAAATGGAAATTGATAAGATGAAATCCCTTTGGGAAGATATGAGCAAGAAGGTTGAACGACAAGAAATTCTGACAGATCAACTAATTTTCGATATGACCAAGGAACGATATGAAAATAGAATACGCAGTATTTCGGTCCCAGAGACCATTAGTGCTTTAATCTGTTTTGGCGTGATAATCTTCCTTATCAGTAATTTTAATCTATTGGATGTCTGGTATTTGCAACTTTCAGGAATCTCAACCATTGTAGCTTGTTTGCTGCTGCCCATCCTTTCCTTAAAGTCAATTCAAAGGATGAAGAATGTTCCGATTTCTAAAGGTACATATAAAGAGGCGTTGGCTATTTATGCCAAAGCACGGGTGAAGTTCATTCGACTGCAAAAAGTGAGTTTTTATACCAGTTTTATCGTGTTGATACTATGCGTTATTTCTTTTGGTAAAATAATGAAAGGAATAGATGTATTTACAATGACTGAGAAACTGAACTGGCTGGTGCCTTCGGGCATAGGTGTCTTATTTATATTCTCGCAATGGGTACTGAAAAAATATAAAGGTTCCATGGATTCGGCAAATGACCTATTAAAGGAATTAGAGGAATAATCCTCTCATTATCAATTAATCAAAAACCTTTCCCAAATGATTTAAGATTCGAATTTGATTCGGACAGGGAAATTACATTCCAATTTTAACACATATAAAACACATACAATGAAAAATATATTATCAGTACTTACACTTCTTTTTCTTTCCATAGGTATTCATGCACAGGATATTTCTGGCCGATGGAATGGAACTGTACAAATAAGCGAAGACAAATCCATTGAATTTGTATTTAACATATCCACCGATGAGAATGGCCATAAAACAATTATTGATATTCCTTCACAAAGAGTGGCAGGCCTAAAACCCCAAAACACATCTTTTAAAGATGGGGTCTTGTTTATTGATGGTGCTAATTTGGGGATTAAATATGAAGGAACCTTTTATGAAAATGCCCAACAGTTTAAAGGAAATTTCACGGAAGGCGCCAATACACTTCCTTTAAATTTAAAACAGGGAGAGCTAAAATCAGAAGTTAAAAATAATCGACCTCAAGAACCTGTAAAACCATATCCATACAATGAAGAGGAAGTAGTTTTTGAGAATAGTGAAGCTAATGTGTCACTTTCTGGTACATTGACTTTACCTCGAAATAATAAAAAATCTCCAGTAGTAATTTTAATTAGCGGTAGTGGTCCGCAAGACAGGGATGAAACCGTTGCCAATCACAAGCCTTTTTGGATTCTTGCTGATTATTTAACTCGACAAGGAATTGCAGTTTTACGATTTGACGATCGCGGTGTTGGAAAATCAACCGGTAATTTTAGCGAAGCAACAACTGCGGATTTTTCAACGGATGTACTTAGCGCAGTGAAGTATTTAAAATCAAGAGATGATATCGATTCAAATAATATGGGTCTGATAGGACATAGTGAAGGAGGTATAATTGCCCCGTTGGCCGCAAACCAAACAAAAGACGTGTCTTTTATCGTATTACTTGCATCTACAGGAATTCCGGGCAGCGAAATATCCTTGATGCAGTCAATTAGCATGAGACCATTCCCTGTGCCCAATGAAGCAGCCTATGAAGAGGCTATCCGAAAAGCAATAGCAATTGCAGCTTCCGATAAAGAGTTATCGGTGATCAAAAGTGAACTTTTGGAGCATTATAATGCCACAATTACGCCTATCCTAAAGCCTTTGGTTGGTGATGATGAGAAGGTATCTCAAATCATTAATGGATTAATTGAAACGAGAACCACTCCGTGGGTTCGGTATTTTTACAATTATAATCCAGCCGATGAGATCGAAAAACTTGATATTCCTGTCTTGTCCCTTAATGGAACCAATGATACTCAAGTAGTAGCAGAGATAAATCAAAAAGGTATTGAGGATGCATTGGTCAAAGGTGAAAATAAGGACTTCAGAGTACTAAAACTGGAAGGTCTCAATCACTTTTTTCAAGAAAGTGAAACCGGTAAAATGGAAGAGTACAGTACAATAGAACAGACATTTTCACCAAAAGCATTGAAAGAAATATCAAATTGGATTTTAGGGCATATAAACTAGTCTATTGAAAAAAAAGCTGATATACTTTACTAAGGTTGTGGTTGCAATAATTATCGTAGCAATTGCCATAATTATTCCAGCTTACCTCTGGCCAA